>JBILMS010000004.1:0-93130 GCA_044375415.1 Flavobacteriales bacterium | reverse complement strand
ACTCCTTGTTGTACTTCATCCTTGCGTTGAAGCGTGTGGTCTTGCGACATGTACAACTGATTGCCTTCATCATCTACTCCATAAGGTCCCCATCCGCCAAATTCTGCTCCCTCTCCAATTTTGCCAAACAGATCTACCAGGGTTTCACCACCATCCTTAATGAGGGCAACGGCATCGTTCCCGTTGAAATACATTGGCCAAATACCTTCATCGTAATTTGGATTCAGGAAATAGTCAGTTGCTTCCAACAATTCGTCCCAGAGTGGAGCTTCCAATCCTTCTCCTTTAGGGTCCTGTTTATCGAGAGCGATAACTAAAGCCTCATAAGGATTAATTGTGATATCTATCAAGTAAGAGATGGCACCATATGATGTGCTTCCGTTTGCAAAACGAACTAAACCATATTCGTCCAGATCAATTGGATTAGGTGTTGGGTTGTACAATTCAACTGCCTTGTTGTTGCTCCATCCTTCAACAATTTCTGAAATAAATACATCACTACAATTTTGTGCTTGAGACAACAACGTGAGCACTGTAGAGAAGGAAACGAGTAGAAATTTTTTCATGGCCTATTAGATAATTAGGGCGCAAAGCTAGTCAATTCAGAATAAGTCCATACCCTCGACCACCGAAACAACATTGCTTTAACATTCCGGAAAAAGTGGGAAGGCTTATTGCGGTTCAATTCAATGGAAATTTGGGCGTGCTATATTTGGCCTCAACGAGCGCAGAACCTCTATCAATATTGGTTTCTAGCCTATTTGCACGATTAACTCAAACGTGATATTTCTATGACATTGAACTATTAATCGGGCTATTATCACAAAACTATCTCATAAAAAGCCGATGAATCAATGATTTCAGGTCATTCCATTTGGGAATACAAAGCAAATTCACGATATTTGTAACCGTTGACCACTACAGAACCCTATGCTGTTAGATAACAATAGTTGAGCAGCACGTCAAGCACCGAGGAGCGCATGAATTTGTTGCGTATTTTTTTATTTCTCTCCGCATTTGTGACATCCGAAAGGTTGCTCTCTAATCACGTGCTTGGAGGGAGTCTATCCTGGGAATGTCTGGGTGGAAATCAGTATGGCATTACTTTCCAATTGTATAAAGACTGTTTTGGTTCCACGCCTCCTCCTGTTGATGAAACCGTTTTCTTTTTTCCGAGTGGTTGTGCCTCCATACCATTTTCTGTCGATTTAGATCTTCAGTCCGTTGCGGAAATTTCGGACCTCTGTCCTACTGAATTGGTGAATAGTTCGTGTAATGGCGGATTTATACCGGGCACCCAACTCCTAACTTATTATGAAATAGTTACTCTGAACCCTTCCTGTGTTTGGAATCTTCAATGGTCGGGTGGCGATTGGAATTACTTTGTGAACATAGATACCGGTTCTCTCCCCAACGCTTTCTTTAAAGCAACCATCGATCCTTCCATGGGTTGTGAATCAAGTGTTTCCGTTTCATCATTAGGGGTTCCGTATTTCTGTCAAGGGGATCTTGTGAATTGGCAAATCTCCGTCGACAATCCGAGTGGTTATACCTTGGACTATAGTCTCACCAATGTCCTCACAACCGGTGGGGTATCCGCTCCTTATGAAGCCGGCTACTCGGGTGCCGTCCCGATTCCGGGAATTGCCATTTCTGCCACAGGTGAAATCACATTTACAGCTCCCTTGCAATTTGGTAGCTATTCCGTTGGGATTCAGATTGACATGTACGATGCGCTTGGAAACTTGGTCGGTAGCTACTACGAAAGCATGGCATTTATCGTGCGCATCTGTCTAATTACAACTACCGATTTTACTGCACCCGGCATTATAGCCGCTGATCCAACAGTGGAGTTGGTCAGTGGAACCGAAATAAATGTGTGTGCCGGTGAGACTTTCTGCTTTTCCGTTGAAGCGACAAATTCAAATAACATACGGAACATAACAATGTCCACAGATTTCACCGGAATTTTTCCGTCCGGTACCTTCACCCAAACAGGCACCAATCCAGCCGTTGGTGAATTCTGTCTGACAACGGACGCAAGTATGATTGGGACCTATGTAATTGAGGTCGAAGCAACAGATGATGCATGTATTCTTCCCGGATATGATCAGCTCTTTATTACGCTTACCATCCAACCCAACATTGTGGTATCGGCAGCCAATGCCTTAATCTGTATTGGAGACTCGTACGCGGTTACGGCGACCGGCGCAAACCAATACAATTGGAATGTGGTGAGCGGCGATTCGGATCCCGAATTCTCATGTGTTTCGTGCGGTAACCAAACGCTTACTCCCGAACAAAATACCATTATCGAAATCATCGGAGTGGGTGCGCCACTCATATGCAACTATCGAGATACTCTTAGTATCATCGTTTCATTATCGGATATTGATGTGTCAATTACCGACGAGACGTGTGCTCAAAATGATGGTGCCATTGACGTCACGGTGAATGCCGGTTCCGGATTCTATTCTTACACGTGGAATGTTGCTCCCGCGAATTCGCAAGATCAGACAGGACTTGATTCAGGGAATTACTCGGTAACTATCTCAGATCTGAATATACCCGGATGTCAGGTGGACTCGACTGTTGTAGTAGACACTACACCTGCTCCTTCAGGAAGTATTTCCGGTAACATCACAATTTGCGAAGGGGAAAGTGCCGACATTCTTTTCGATCTTACAGGAGTTGGACCATTCAATTTGACCATGACTCCCTTAGGAAGTTTTGTGGCTTCAGATGGAGACATTCTTCAGTTAACTCCTGCTACCACTACTGTTTACACTCTCACATCGATTCAGGATGCCAATATCCCGCCTTGCACTTATATAGTTCCTAGCTCGGTTACTGTTACGGTGCGGCCGATCGTAGAAGCTACTTTTTTAGCGGTGAACCCTATTTGCGAGGGAGATCAAACAACATTGGAATTCGATATCAACGAACCGGGTGTGTATAATGTGCAATACACCCCCGGAGGAACTGCCAACGGAATTGCCGATGGTGCAACCATAAATGTTTCTCCGATTACAGATACAGATTACACAATCACGTCGGTTGAGCACACGACCGCACCGCTTTGTACAAGTGTTTTAAGCAACACTGTAAATCTTGTAGTAAACGATTTGCCATCAGCTATTCTTAGCGGTGGTGATGAAATATGTGTGGGTGAGAATATCGATCTGCAAATTGATCTCACCGGTACCGGTCCTTGGGTAGTTTCATATTCTATCAATAGCGTTGCCCAAGTCGATCTGAATGTTGCTGCTTCACCCTTTGTTCTCAATGTGTCTCCTCTTGCCACTGCAGAATACTGTTTGACTTCTGTAACAGACCAAGGCGTTAACTGTGCTCAGAACATTTCTTCTTGTCAACAGGTAATCGTAGAACCCGTGCCCTCTGCGACATTTACCGGAGACATTACTATTTGTGACGGCAGTTCAACGAACTTAATCATTGATCTTATAGGTGCTGCGGGATTGTACAATGTTCAAATGAATATAACTGATTCGCAAGGAAGTTCTTCAATCACGCTGAGTAACCTGAGTGACCCCTATCTCTACAACATAAGTCCGTTAGAAAATACGACATACGAAGTTGTATCCATCGAATATGCCAACAACCCTGGAGATTGTGTGACCAACATTAATCAATCGGTAGATGTGTTTATCAACCCTCCTCTGAGCGTTGTTGTAACAGATACCGTATGCACACCGAATGCGCAGAACTATCAAGTTTTATTTGAATTTACAGGAGGGGATCCTACGACGTACAATGCAGTTGCCGTTGGTGCAGGTGCGGGTGTTTTCAATGGTTCAATCTATACAAGTGGCTTTGTGAGTAGCTCTGCCGGGGCAAGTTGGACTTTCAGCGATCAGTACAATTGCTCTCCGATAAATATTGTTATGGCGCCGTACAATTGTCCTGTTGTAACCTACAGCGGAACTATGTCAGCTGATACCCTAGTAATATGCGGCAACGATATTGCTGCCACTACCTATAACAACGATGGTATATTTGACTTCGACGATCAATTGATGTTCATCTTACACGATTCACCAACGAGTGCGATCGGAACAATTTTCGCAACAGATTGCAATGACAGTGATTTTAACGATGCAGATAATCCATTGATTTTTGGATATTCTCCGGGTGCAGGTATCATTGTGTATGGTCAGGTCTATTATGTTTCCGCTGTTGTAGGTGATGATGATGGTTCGGGAGATTGTGTAGATACAAGCGCACCTTTTGTTTCATTTTCAGAAGGACAACCCATCGTGTTCTATGAAATACCTTCAGCAACTCTCTCAGGCGGTGGCTCTGTTTGTGTGGGAGGAACAGTGGACATTCAATTCGATTTAACAGGCACACCCCCTTGGGATATTGTCTTTGCAATTGACGGTTTAGATCAACCCGCCATTGATATAAATTCAAGTCCGTTCGTTCTGGCTGTCGACGTATCAGGAACCTACAGTTTGACAAGTGTTATGACAAACGGCTGCGGCGGATCAACTGCCGGCTCGCAAATCGTGGTAATCAATCCATTGCCTACAGCTACTTTTGATGGTGACGGCATTACTTGCGAACTAGTGCCCTATGAATTTGAAATAACTTTAACCGGTACCGCTCCTTGGAACTTCACTGTTCAAAATACCAGTGCAGGTGTAGTTACCAATGACCCCATTACAGTTCTTGTTTCCCCTTATTTGTATTTGGCTAACGATTCCGGCTCCTATGTTTTGACAGGAATTACTGATGACAATGGATGTTTGGGTATTGACAACTCTGCCGAGGTAACGCTCACCGTAAATGACACTCCTTCCGCAGATTTTACATTTGCCGATACCTCGTTTTGCGAAGGAGCAAATTTGGATTTAATCGTCGAACTTACAGGCTCCCCGCCATGGACGGCGGAATATGCTATTGACGGAATTATTCAGCCCGATTGGAACATACTTTCAAGTCCTTTCACAACCAACATAAACACACCCGGAAATTATGTGATCACACAAGTGGAAGACGCCAATGGATGTATTGAGAATCTTGCGCTAAATGAGGTGACAATTTTAGAAATAGCCTTACCGATTATGAGTGCGGGCCCCGATGTTCTTGCATGCTCAGGGGAAGACGTTATACTCGGCACACCTTTAAATCCACTTTATACATATACGTGGAATACTTCTGTAGGTCTTAATGATAGCACGCTCGCACAACCTACTTTCAATGTTATCAATACCGGTGTGGATCCATCTATTCTCCTATACACACTAACAGCATTTAATCAGCAGTGCAGTTTAAGTGATGATATTTCTGCAACAATTCAACCTATACCAACTATAGATGCCGGTGCAAATGATAGTCTATGCTTTGGAGCTTCCACTAACTTAAATGCTACCGGTGGAACCTCCTATTTATGGACCGATAATGGATTCTTCAATAGTCTTCTCGATTCAGCCAATCCATCTGTATCTCCCTCATATGATGTATGGTTTTATGTAATTGGTTACGATGATTTCTTCTGTGAGGCCTCCGATTCCGTATTCATTCTTGTTGCCGACGAATTAACCATTACAGAAACGTTTAATCCAAATGTGTGTTATGGAACATGCATTGGAAGTATTGAGCTTTTAGCGGAGGGAGGGTTCGAACCTTATGAAATAGATTGGACGAATTCTACACAAATCGGATTTGCAATTGACTCGCTATGTCCGGGAATATATGATTACTCCATCACCGATTCTTTTGGCTGTGATACCGTTGGTTCGATAGAATTAATTGAATTAAATGAAAGTTTTATTGATGACGTAAATATTATACCTTCTTCCTGTTTTGGAGCTAATACCGGGCAAATTCAAGTGATTGATGCACTTGGTGTTGATTATACTCTTATTGATGTTTCGTTGACCAACACCACAGGAATATTCGACGATTTGAATGCCGGAGAATACTCGATTGAAATGACAGACACCGATGGTTGCATTTCAGATACAGTGGTAAGTTTTGTGGCTTCTTCGCTAGAAATTACGATGAGTACAACCTTCTCGAATCTATTAGTTTGTTATAACGATTTAGTGACATTCGAAGCAAATGCAAATGGTGGTAATGGAAGCGGTTTTACATACAACTGGTATAACTGTGAAGAAGCATTACCCGGTTGTTTGGTTTCCACAGGAAATCCGGTTGACTTTCTAATTTCTCAAGACACTGCGTTATACGTTGTAGCCACTGACGGTTTGGGGTGTACATCAGACACTCTAGCGATGAGCACTTATTTTAATACCGCTATTTTAGTTGGCGCCGGACCTTCGGACACCGTTTATGTATGTGACGGTTTATGTGTGGAACTTACAGCAGGGGCAGGAGGAGGTACCGGAGCGATCGATATTGTCTGGACTGCAGATGATGGAAATGGTCCTGTCGAAATAGCGGAAACTTACAATACAACCGAGTGTCCGATTGTAAATACATTGTATGTTGCTGTGGGTACGGATGGATGTACACCACCGGGATATGATTCGGTTTATGTCATGGTATATGAAACTCCGGAAGCCATCATCGATGTGAACGTATATGACGGATGTTATCCCACCACTATTGAGTTTTTCAACCTTACAGATCCCGACATGATCGGGAATTGCGAATACGATTTAGGCGACGGAAATGTCTTGGCCGTATGCAGTGATTTCGAATACACCTATGCTTTTCCCGGTGAATATTTCCCAACCCTCACTGTTGTGTCTCCGGATGGTTGTTCGGATACAGATACCGTTGATTTCTCCATATCGATACATGGATATCCCGAAGCCTCTTTTACATGGGAGCCACTACCCGTAAACACCCTTGAATCCGAAGTTCAATTCTTCGATCTTTCTTTGGATGCCGTTTCATGGGATTGGAATTTTGGAGGAATGGGCGTAGCGGGTCTTCCGGATCCAATGTTCAATTTCCCTCCCGAAGATCTTCAGAGCTTTATTGTTTGTCTCAAAGTTGAAAACGAATTTGGATGTGAAGACAGTATTTGTATTGACTTATTTATTGAAAGCGTTTTATTGGTTTACGTGCCAAATGCTTTCACACCCGATGGCGATGGGACCAACGATTACTTTTTCCCGGTTGTGAAAGGCATTGACCCCAATGAATACAGATTTGTGATATATGACCGCTGGGGCAACCGGGTTTTTACGAGTACTACACCTAATGAAGTCTGGGAAGGCGGATACGACGGCAGCGATTACTTTGTTCAAAATGACATTTATATCTGGCGTTTAGAGGTTAAAGAGTTATCTACCGGCGAGGAAAAGATCTATAAGGGTCATGTCAGCCTTCTTCGATAAGTTCATTCAATGATTTTTTTTATCTTCATACAACTTTTAAGAGTTGAACTTCATCACCCATACTGAAATGCACAATGACCGACCAAGAGTTAGCAGATGAGTGTTTGAAGGGTAGTCGCGAAGCACAGTACCGGCTTTACAAGCTGTATGCCGGTAAGATGATGAGTGTTTGTATGCGCTACGCCAACAGCAGAGATGAGGCGGAAGACATTATGCAGGAGGGATTTATAAAAGTTTTTGAAAAGATGGAGCAATGGAGCGGCAGTGGAGCTCTAGGCGGGTGGATCAGAACAATCATGGTCAATACCGCTTTAAATCAACTTCGAAAAGACTCTAAATGGAAGAACTCAGTGAATGTGGACAGTGTTGTAAACCTTGACAGCGAAGAAATGACTGTACTCGGCGCCATGAATGCCGACGAACTGTTTGGACTTGTTCAGAAAATGCCCACGGGCTATAAAACAGTCTTCAACCTATTTGCCATCGAGGGCTATAGCCACAAAGAAATTGCGGAAATGCTTGGCATATCCGAGAATACATCAAAAACACAATTTTTTAAGGCCAAAGATTGGATGCGAAAATCGATGGCTTTATTGGAGAAGAGTATATGAAGATGCAGGACGATCAGATCAGAGAACTGTTTCAACAAAAGCTATCGGGGCATGAAAGTGCTGTAGATCCGGCTTTATGGAATAGCATTCAATCCGGTATATCGGGAACGGCTTCGGGATCCGGAGTGGCCGGAGGAAGTTTTATTTCTAAACTTGGAACAATGAAACTTGTGGCGGCTATTGCAGGCATTGTGGCCGTGGGTGGTATTATTGTGTATCAACTTGTTTCAAATGAACCCATTGAAAGTCCCCAAGTAGCCGTAGTTGAACAAAATCAAATTATAGCCGATCCGATCGAGGAAAGTATCCCGGATTCAAATTCTTCCAATTCCGAAGAGCAAAATCTAAGTTCGGCAGAAAATGAAATTGTAGAAAATGAAAAAATAGAAGGCATTATTCAAGAGTCTTCGAAGGAACCTTTGACCACTCCTCCCTCCTATCCTTTCCAACCTAAAAACACCAATCCGGAAACTACACCACCGAATATTCCTCTGGGTGATACAAAACCGTTTACTCCCGACAATCCTGTTCAGGACTCCAATAATGAAGCCTTTACGACAGAGTTTAGTGTTGTTGGACCGAATGATATGGGACTTACCAAAATGCTCATCCCGGTGTACACAAAGGCTAGCGGTTATCGATGGGTAATTAATCACGGCGAAACGATTTATGAAGATTTGAGCGTTTCCCATGATTTTATAAGGTCCGGAGAGCATCATATTCGCTTAGAAATTGAGAAATCACCCGACTCAGGATTCACAGAATTCAATGAAAAAACGATTTGTGTGTGTGCAAGAGCGGAAGTGAACATTGAATATGACCTATTCACTCCAAATGGCGATAATTACAGCAAAGTTTTTGACCCGATGATCGACTCTCGGAACATTATTCCTATTCGCTTGTTAATCATTGATAAATCAAGTGGAATACAAGTTTTCGAGGGTTTGAATGACGAGGCAAAGTGGAACGGTAAAGGTGCTTTTGGTCAGGACTATCCGGCCGGTCAGTATTTTTACCAATTCAGTGCGACAGATTTATGTGGTAAGAAACTCCTTGATAAGACGGGATTCATTCGCTTGGAACGCTAAGTACCTCTAGTATATTTGTCAGCCTTAAAAAGACCTAAATCAAAGCCTTAAATACCAAACCAAACAATTACTACATTTTGAAAATGAGAAAGAATTTACTGGCTATTGTTTTGATGCTCGCCGCATTCGGTTCATTTGCTCAACAAATGGCGACCGAGTACTCACCGGAAAACATTTGGAAGTATTCACCGAATCTTACTGAGGACGAATTGTACAATTACAACCGTCTTCTCTACATGTCTCGTGAGGATTGGGACTCATTTCGTCAAGATTCAAGGTACGATCAAGCGCGAATCAGCGCTATCTACATGGATCACAAAGACAAAAAATCATACGCAACGGGGAGTAATTCTGTGAAGGTTACCGGTGGCGATTGTGATTGTTGGATAGATCCCGATTTCACCTATACGATGATCGATCCGAATGATGTCAATGATTGGATCAACTGTGGTGGTGGGGCCGGACAAGGAGTAGACTGTTGGTATGGACCAATTGACCTTGGTTTTGACTTTTGCTTTTATGGCACTACGTACAGTTCTGTGTACTTAACCACCAAAGGAACAGTAGTGTTTGGCGGTGGTTACTATGACTGGACACCTTCAGAATTTCCGACGCCCATAACATCAGATACTGAACACAACCACTTGGCTGCTTTTTGGGCAGATGCCGATTATCGCCAAACCGGTATGGTCTATTTTAAAGTGGAAGATGATGCCTTATATGTGAATTACATGGATGTTGGATATTTCAGCAACCACGGCGATAAAACCAATTCTTTTCAGGTAATTATCACTCCCGATGGAAGTGAGGTTCTCAATGAAGGAGCGAATGTGCAATATTGCTATGGCAACATGGATTGGTGTCATGGTGACATTGGAGGTTCCGGTGGTTGCAGCGGTCCAACACCGGCGACTGTTGGAGCCGACAAGAGCTCCGGTAATGAACACATCCAGTTTGGGCGTTTTGGCGAGTGCACAGATGATTATAATGGCCCTTACGGTCAAAATAACAGTCAGGTAGATGGCGTAAATTGGCTCGACAACAAAACTTTCGAGTTCAGCGTATGTGATTTTTCTGCCAACATTCCGCCTATTTCAACGGCCGCATTACCCTGCGACACGATTTATTTGTGTCAAGGAGATGTCTACACGTTCAACACAGGTTTTTTAAGTCCTGAAAGTAATCAGTCTACTTCACTTACATACGAAACAGTAGGTCAGGGGTTGATAGCGTCCACACAAAATGGAAACGTTGCCAACTTCGGAGGAACATTTACAGCCGGACCCAACAATCTTGGTGTTAACACAGTAACAGTTATTGCAACGGATAATGGAACTCCGGCGGGTTCAACCACTCTCACCTACATTTTCCTCGTTCAGGATATTACACTTCCCGAGATTACAGTAGAGGGAGTAATTGCCTTTTGCGCAGGTGGCGAAACGGATTTATGTGCATCCGAAGGATTTGATAGTTATCAGTGGGAACCTCAGGGATGCGACGAAATATGCTGTCACATAACCGGTGGGGGTACACACATTGTTACCGGTTTCTTATCGGGTTGCAGTACGACGTATGAGTTCTTTATAGATGAGCAGCCTTATTTTATTCCGGCTCTCACTATAGCAAATAACCCTATTTGTCCCGGTGAAACGACTACTATTTGCACAGTAGAGGAATATGTAAGCTATGAATGGTCGGTATACCCCGGATTTGACGGTGAGGTAATCGGAGCAGCAGACCAGCAGTGTGTTACTGTTGGAGCCAATTTCGAAGGACACTATTTGGTTACCGTAACTGACGATACCGGCTGTCAAGGTCAAAACATTCCGGTTGTTGTGGTTACTCAGAACTTCATTGATGAGGCCAATCTCGAAAACGCAGGGCCATATTGTGGAGGCGACTTTTCTCCGGTAACATTTGCCGGTGGATACAGTGCTCCCGGAGAAGGTGTGTTGAAAGTATATTGTGTAAATCCCGATCCACAAGGAAACGGTTGGGATGGTTGCTATTTAGAGGTTACCGTTACAAATGAAGACTTAGGAACCACCAATGTTTATATATGCACAACAACAGATGCTCTTACTATAACTGACGTGCCGATTATTTTTGGGGATTACATTACTGTTGAATTTGTCTGTAATAGTGAATCTGTTGAAGACTTCTATGCCCAAATCTTCAACTGCGACAACCAAGGAGACCCTATGATATTTGGTCAGGAATTAAATCCTGATTCAGAACCTCTAGAACCAGGCACCATTATCTGGGAAGGGTTTTCGGCTTGCGAAGCTCAACCGCTTATGGGCTCTTGGTCGGTTGAAACAGCTAATGGTACCGATTGCTGGACTTTGAGCAGCAGCACAAGTTACGATACTCAATTCACACCATGTGGCTACGATGTATATACACTTTGTTTCAACGACCCTGCTTGTAATACAGACGAATGCTACGAATTGATTTACACCGATACTCCGGAAGTTGCCATAAGCAATCTCTCTTTAGATCAGGCTTTATTCTGTCCCGGAGAAGAAGAGACCGTTTGTGCGGATGATGATGAAGTATATGATCCCGCTGGTACCGGTGTTTACGACTGGTCAGGACCAGGAGTAGATGAAGACGATGAATGTGCAGTACTTGGGCCTTATACCGGAAACAACACGGCTACGATCACTCTGACACTTGAAAATGAGTGCGGAGAAGCATCAGATGCGATGGAAATCGAGTACTACTCAGATTTTACCGTTGTATTGGAAGATGGTATTATTTGTGCCGATGGCAGCGGAACAGAACTCGACCCGGTTTCTAGTGACAATGATTTTTTGACGTACAGCTGGGATGGTCCTTCACCTAGTATCACAAGTTCCAATGACGAAGATGCCGAAGTGACGGTAAATCAATCCGGAACTTATAGCGTTGAAGTTGAAAACGAATGTTTCGTTCACGAAGCAGAAGCTGATATAACCATTTCACTTCCGATTCAACCGAACATCAACTTTGGAGCAGATCACCTAGAGTGCGATGAAGATGAACTTGAATTATGTATTCAAGACATTCCTGCCGGCTACACTATTTCTTGGAGCGCAGGTGGTAGTGCAGAGTGTATCAATGTGAATTCATCCGGTTCGTACACTGTTACCGTTACAGATCCTTTAGACTGTGAATCCTTGACTGATGTAACGAATATCCAATTTGGTGATTTCGTAAGTATCAATCCCACAATTGGCGATTTACAAATCGTTTGTCCCGGTCAGGAAATTCCACTTACGATGGGTGCCGAAAATGCAAACAGCTACAACTGGACTTCAGACTGTGAAGGTTTGAGTTTGGGTACAGGAAGCACCATTAACTTCGGAAGTGCAGGTATTCCAGCCGACTGCCTTGGATCTATCGTTACCGTTATAGGTACTGCCATCGGTTCTTGTAACTCTGAGTCAGCTACTTTCCAGTTCATACCGGATCCATGTTTCATTTTGATACCAAACGTATTTACCCCCGGTAATGATTCTTTGAACGCCACATTTGAAATCGTAGGTTTAGAGAATTACGACAACACAAAGCTATTTGTATATAACAGATGGGGTGGAGAGGTTTTCACCAGTGAAGACTATCAAAACGATTGGAGACCGGGCGACATCGAGGAGGGTACTTACTACTACGTTTTGCTATTGCCTTTTGGAACAGAAACAGAACGCAAAGGTTACCTTACCATTATCAGAGACTAAGAGAATGTTTCCATATAATCTTGAAAGCCCCTCGCTTATACCGAGGGGTTTTTTTTGTGTGAAAAGCTATGCGATCTAGTTACCAACAAACTTGAATTCGACCGAAAGGCTTGAACTAACTTCGTAGCTTTCTTTCTAACAGTAATGTCTAAAACAAAATCAGCATATTTCTGTCAGCAGTGCGGTCACGAAAGTGCCAAATGGGTTGGTAAATGTCCGGGTTGCGGATCTTGGAACACGTTCGTAGAAGAATTGGTTGTAAAAAGTGACGGCAAATCCAAACACCTAACTGCTGTTTCCCGTGGGAGTAAAGCACGTCCCTCTGATGCTTTGGAAGCAGAAAACCGTCCGCGCATGCGCTTGGTCGATCAAGAGTTCGATCGTGTGTTAGGCGGTGGTCTGGTATTCGGAAGCGTAGTGTTGTTTGGAGGTGAACCCGGAATTGGAAAGAGTACCTTGATGTTGCAATTTGCGCTTCAACAGAAAGATTTAAAGACACTCTATGTGAGTGGGGAAGAAAGTGAAGAGCAAATAAAACTTCGCATTGATCGACTCGATCTTCAAAATCCTAAGTGTTTTGTGTTGATGGAAACACACGTAGAACACATCCTCAACCAAGCAAAAGATCTCGAGCCCGATGTATTGATCGTAGATAGTATTCAGACATTATTTAATCCCGATATAGAATCATCACCGGGAAGCGTAGCGCAGGTGCGTGAATCAGCGGGCAGACTTTTGCGCTATGCGAAAGAAACGGGAACCGTAGTTTTTATTATTGGTCACATCACGAAAGAAGGAACTTTAGCCGGTCCGAAACTTTTGGAGCACATGGTAGATACCGTATTGCAATTCGAAGGAGATCGTCATCACGTTTATAGATTGCTCAGGACGTCGAAAAATCGCTTTGGTTCTACCAATGAACTTGGCATATATGAAATGGCCGGAAGTGGATTACAACCGGTAGATAATCCTTCGCAAGTGCTCATGGACAACAGAGGTGAGCACATGAGTGGCATTGCCATTGCTGCAACGCTCGAAGGAATGCGTCCCATGTTATTAGAAATTCAGTCTTTGGTAAGCACTGCGGTGTATGGCACTCCACAACGAAGCACTACCGGATTCGACATACGTCGCCTCAATATGTTGTTGGCAGTTTTAGAAAAAAGATGTGGATTTAAACTAGCCATGAAGGATGTTTTTTTGAATGTAGCAGGTGGTATTCGAGTGGATGATCCGGCGATGGATCTTGCTGTCATTACTGCCATCTTATCCTCCGGAGAAGACATCGCCATCCCTACCCATGTTTGTTTTACCGGAGAAGTTGGTTTGAGCGGAGAAATTCGTCCAGTTGCACGTATAGATCAGCGTATAGCTGAAGCAGCGAAACTCGGATTTGAAGAAATCTATTTATCGAGTTATAATAAAGGTCTCACAGATGCTCCCAAAGGAATTAGAGTCGTCAAAGTTGGACGGGTGGATGAGTTGTTTGGGAAGGTTTTTGGGTGATCACTCTATTTCTAATTTGAAAAGTGATTTCAATTTATTGAGCTGATCTTGGTGCTTCAAAGGATCTTTGTCTTTAAGCGATAGAATATTCTGTAACTTCCATTGAACAGCAGGAAACAGTTGAAAATCGTGAATACTCCAATCAGGTGCTCCATTGGCAAAACTCAATATGAAATCTTTGTCCTTACTCTCTAAACTCTCATTAACTCTTCTCAAAAGTTCTTTACGAGTTTCTTCAAACTCTAGATAGCTAAAGTCTGTATTTGTCATCCCTGAAAACTGACTTTCAAATACTGCTTGAAGATCCTTCAGTATAGGATTCAAAATTTCATGTGGCGGTCTAACACCTCCAAGTAATGCTAACAAGAAACCATTCTTAATTTCACCATTGAAAGATTCACTTTCGAAAAGGTACTTAATATCAAATAGGTCGCGCGGGTGCTGTCGATCCAATGCAGCGCAAATCTTTCCTCCGTATAATTGAGCGTTTGAAACAACATTGACTCTACAATAAGCATTGAATTCTTCTTGGACTGTAGTCCGCAATTCTAAACTTTGAATTTGGCCAAAAGCTCCTCTTGCCACCGGTGTCACTTCAACCTTTACACCGGATCCATTATGAGAAATGAGAAGTTTGAATATCTCTTCAGCATGTGTCACCTTGCAATTGTGAAGTACGGATTCAATGCGAACTTTAATTCTTTCAAGAGCCTCATTGATGTTCTGTAATGAGACATTTCGATCCTCAAATGGCAGGTATGTCAAATCGATATCTACCGATAGACGTGGCATGTCGCGAACAAATAAATTGATCGCTGTTCCTCCATGCAATGCGAAACAATCCTCTTTAGAAATTTCCGGAAGTATCCTGAGTAACAAGGAAACTTGAGCCTTATACTTTTCATGCATAACTCAATTCTTTCGGAACTGTTATCTGATATTTTGCTATATAGGTTCCGTTGTCAACAAGACTACGTTTCCCTTTTCCTAAATCGACCTTTTCCAACCTAAGATGTTTAAACCATTCATGTCCTGCTCTATCGGACAAGTATAAAAATAAACGTTTCACTTTTATTGATTCACAATTCTCAAGGGTTTCTTCCACCTTACCAGGCCTAAGATTATTGAGACCCTGAATTAGATCAAAGCACTCGATAAATTCCGCTTCCTGCCGAGCTAAATAAATGCATTCCATTGCTGCGCGTATGGGGTCTGAAACTTGTATAGAAAAATTCCCGAATGATATTTCCGTTAACCCTAGAAACTTAGGCAAAAAAGAAGTTGAATGATAATCCATGCCACGTCCCCAATCAAACTTGGAAAACCAACTTGGCAATTTTTCTGTACTATCACCAAAAAGCACAATACCCTCTTCTCCCATTGGTAAAAAATGAGAATTGCCAAGTAAAGTCAAAGCTGTTTTTCCGCCGGGATGAATCGATGTTTTGTCTTGTTTTTGAAGGGCATAAATTGCGCCTTCGTAACTCACCTTATCACCCGCTCTAATCATAGCGCCTTTACCAACAGATTTCAGCCAATTATTCTTTCGATATCGCTGCTGTAGACTAGCACTATAACCTTGCTCAATTAGCCATGAGGATTGAACTATCGTTCCTTGCGGTATCATGGACAAAAGTTTGTTTATTTTAGATGCCATTTCTATACTCATAGTATAATTATTACAACAAATATAAACTAAACTCTTGTGCCAGTTTATATTCTTTTCATTTTTTATACTAAAAGTATAGTTATTGGACATTCTGCAAACTAACTATTTCAAAATATCCTGAAAGGAACAGGTGTAAAACGACATTTCATGAAAATCCCGTACTTTCGCTACCCTAACCAAAACTTTATGAAAGCTCTTTTTTTCTCGCTATTCATGTGCTTTGCCTTTTTCGGAGTAAGAGCACAAGTTCCGCAAGCCATCAAGTATCAGGGCATCATTCGTACCAACAACGGCGATTTATTGTCGGACAGTACTTTCAACGTAAAAATTACCATTCACGATGGTGCCTTTAATGGGACGGTTATCTACGAAGAAAGTCATAGTGTAACCACCAATCCATTTGGTTCCTTTGGACTTAATGTCGGACAAGGCTCCATTTTAAGTGGTGTGTTTTCCGATATAAGTTGGGGAAGTGGAGATAAGTTTTTGGAGCAAAGTGTAGACTTCGGAACCGGTTATGTGAGTACCGGGATAATGCAATTCTTATCTGTACCTTATGCTTTACATGCCGGAAATGGACTGCCTTCAGGAGCTATGCCAGGTCAAGTTTTAAGCGTAGATAGCAATGGGAATTTTGTTTGGATTAATCCGGAAGCCATTGGAGGAGCAGGAACCGGCTCAAACTCGAAAACTCTCGTTTTCACTTCAGACGGATTCTAATAACGTATCAATTTCTTCTATGAAATCACTAATTACACTCAGCGCCGTGTTCCTTTTTTACTACAGCACTTCAGCACAAGGAACAAATCTCGAGTACTCCGAAACGAAACTTATACAACTGCAAGGACCTTTGTCCATTGATGGCATCGTAAGCACTCAAACATTCATTATTCCCGAAGGACAAACGTGGAAAATAGAAACCGCAAATTCAAGCTATAAATACACACCGAGTTCTGCAACATCCTATGGCTTCAGTTCCGCCCTAACGATACTTTTGAATGACATGATACTTCAACGTTACGATGGCCAAAACACCTTTGCGTTTCCCATGTGGCTGCCGGCAGGGACATATACTTTTACTTTTTGGAGCGACTCTACATGGACAGCCGGACAATACATGGGTTATGCCACAGTAACCGCACTTGTTTTCAATATCACTCCTTAGTCTTAAAAAGCCTACAATGAATAAACTACTCATAACACTGATTTTACTGGTATTCTATGCATTTGGCTACTCACAAAAAAACCTAGAATATGTTGAGACTCTTCAGTTAGATATGGTAGGCACTACCTCTGTCAACAATATTATTTCAACCTTAAACATCTTTGTAGAATATGGTCAAACGTGGAAAGTCGAATCTGTTTTGCTCTCAAGAGAAACTACTAATGGAGCTCTTCGAGATTACCAGATTTCTGCTGATCTCAAATTAATTTTCGACGATAATCTCTTCTATGTCAATAATTCGAGTCACAAATTTGAATTCCCCTATTGGATTGGAGGCGGCAATCACGTTTTTGAAATGTTATACAGCAATACATGGAATTCGACCTTTACCGGTCATGCTACGATATCCGTTTTGGTATTTAACATAGTGGAAGAATGAGAGTGCTCTTGGTAATATCTCTAGCTATGTTGAGCATTGGCTCATATTCCCAGCAAGTCAGCCGTACTTCTATAAGTTCAGGCGGTGATCATTTTGAACAGACTGACTTTTCGCTATCTGTTACATTGGGAGAATTTTCCGGTTTCTCTTATTACGAAAACGAATGTCTAAGTATTAGCACCGGAGTGCAACACGCTGATGAGTTCCTTCCTTGCTTCGGCGATTTCGACTACAACCAAGAAATTAATGTTTCTGACCTCCTTTTGCTTAATGCCAACTATGGATTAACCGGAATATGTCTGGATGGAGATTTGGATCAGGACCAAAAAGTAAAAGTATCGGATGTTTTGATTTTCTTTGGCGCCTATGGCGGTGTATGCGATTGAGAATTCCAATACAATACTTGGGGCTAAGATTCGCTCTTGTTCTTTCTTTGTCCCTTCGTTTGTCTATGTGCTTATAGTCCTTATCTCCGCGAGCCAAACGTCGAAAGCTCAACCCTCGCACATCAATTTCGATCACATTTCATCGAAAGACGGACTACCTAACAATTGGATATATAGTATTCTTGAGGACAGCAGAGGTTACATGTGGTTCGGAACCAAAAATGGTCTGAGTCGGTACGATGGCACTGAATTCATCAACTTCAACTACCGGGGAGAAAACGAAAAAGGTTTGCGCGCATACGAATGCAGCAATTTGATGGAAGACCAACAAGGTCGCATTTGGTTCATCAATTACCCTCACCTGGGTTATGTGGATACCCGGAGTCTCGAAATCAAATTCATGGAAAAAGAAAACGGTGAACCTTTCTCCTTTTTTGCCATGTGCTTTGATTCCGGCGGTAACATTTATGCGTCGCAGGAAAGTGTAATCTACAAATTAGAAATTGGCGCTGATGGAAACATCATTAAACGAGACCGCATTGCGGATCTAAAAACTTCACAAGTCAATCAAATGACCTGTGACTTGGAGGGCGATTTAATATTAGTTACCGAAGAAGACAACACCTTCATAGTGCATTCTGCAACAAATGCAGTTCGCAATTATCGGCTGCCACTCGAATCGGATAGCATCAATTGGCCAAATATTATTCGTTGCGTTAAAGTGGACTCTACAGGTCGAATCTGGCTCGGGACATATAATCGAGGCATTTACCTTCTCGATAAAACTTCCGGAGCTTTTACCAATTACTGTTACAACGGACCACTGGACAGTAAGAACATTTTAAGCAATATGATCAGAAGCATAGAGGAATCGAATCTCGATGGTGGTGACTCTGAACTTTGGCTTGCCACATACGATAAGGGCTTGGTACTATTCGATCGGGAGACTCATGAATTCACCCATTTTAGTCATGACAAGGACAATCCAAAAAGTTTGCGCAATAATAATGCTCGCAGTCTAAAGGCAACAAACTCCATACTTTGGATTGGTACTTCCAACGGACTTGCGAAATACGACGTACGCAATCAATCTTATCTAACGAGTAAACTCACTAAAGAGCTAGAAGAAGAAGTGCGAAAATCTCTAACGTGTTTGGAACCCGACATTGACTACGACAACAATCATCTTGTTTGGTATGGCTCCAATGGAGGTGGAATCGGCACTTACAATACGATCACAGGTGAACTAAAAAGCGCAATCGAACCCACACTCTCTAATTTGCTTTACGTAAACGAAATACTTCACTGGTCCACAGATACACTTTTGATCGCCGGATACAACGGGCTCAGCATTTACCACATAAACAAAGGGACCTACGAACCTATATCCGCTACCGTCTTTTCTAAAGAAGCAGAATTAGGTATTACGGAATCTTCCACAAGGGCTACTTCTTTGAGTCGAATAAACACTCATTCTGTTTTCTTCTCTACCAACATGCTTGGCACTTTCAGCTATGACTTTATATCGAAAAAATTAGTGGAATACCCCCAACTCTCAGGTAGGGGAATTCATCTGGAAGAATGTGGAGAAAACAAACTTATTGTCGATCAAGGCAACTTTCTTCAGTGTATTGACCATACCGGAACAATACGTGAAGAATATAAATCTACCGGTGAAAGCGACAATTACTTAGACGGATTCATTTTTAAAACAACCTATGATTCTGAACACAACTACCTATGGGTTTCATCATGGGTTGGATTAGGTAGAATCGATTTAGCAACCGGCTCTCGAAAAAAATATGAACTTAAGGATGGACTACTTCACCAGCGAACCTACGATGTTTCTGTAGATGACTTGGGAAATGTATGGGTCCTCACAGAAGGAGGGTTATCCGTTATGGAGAAAGGAAGTGATCATTTCAAGACGAGTAGAATTGAAAATCTATCAGAATTAAGTCTAGCCGAAAACCCGGCCCTTCGGTGTACGCGCGATCACAATTTGCTTCTTGCAATGTTTAATGGTATCACCTCTGTGAAAACCGAGCAGATCATAAAACCACTCCAAACAAGCTATGAAGTGCGTATTTCGGCGTTGAAATCCGCGAACTCAGAATGGATCTATAACTTTACGGATGACATAACCTTCGACCACGAGCAAAACGATTTGGAATTTATTATTTCTTGTTTGAGCTATGGAGATCCGTCGGGAAACAAATACAGCTATCAACTCGAGGGGCTTAGTAAAGACTGGGTAGAAATTGGGAATCAAAATAGAATTGCACTCGTAAATCTTGAGCCCGGAGAGTATTTTCTTCAGGTGAAAAGCAAAGACTCCTTCGGCCTCGAGTCAGATAACATTGCTCGTTTAAAGATCACCATATCACCGGCATGGTACCAGACCTTATTATTCAAAATCCTTCTCGGTATTGTTCTACTCGGAATAATCTATTTTATATACACTTATCGCATTCGTCAAGTACTCAAACTTCAGGATATCCGCAATAACATATCTCGCGATTTACATGATGACATTGGTGCGACGCTTAGTTCTGCCAATATCACCTCGTCGGTACTTCAGCGAAAATCGGAAGATCCATCGCAGACCGCGTTGATCATGAATCTTAGGCAGCAACTTCGGGATGCACAGCAAGCACTCGACGATATAGTTTGGAATGTGAATCCAAAGAACGATTCGCTCGAAAAAATGTTGGCTCGTATGAGGCGATATGCCACCGAATTATTGGATAGATCGGGGATTTCATATCACATTCAATTTCCGGAACATGTTGATTCTATTAAGTTGAAACTAGAATATCGCAGGGATATTTATCTCATCTTTAAGGAAACAATCAACAACATTGGAAAACACTCGGGAGCAGACCATGTTGAAGTCGACTTGACTTTTACCGATAATCAATTGAACTTGCAGGTAAAAGACAACGGTCGAGGATTCAACACAACTAAAAATTCCGACAGAAATGGACTTTCCAATATGAAAAAAAGAGCTGAAGCCATGAAGGGTTCTTTGCAGGTCAATTCATCGCCGGGTGACGGATGTGAAATAAAACTTTCGCTGCACCTGTGAATATTTCACGATAAATATCCCACATTTGAGGGATAAAACCCACCGGAATAAACTCGTTACTTTGTAGCCGCTTTGAACAAAAAAGTACTCATATTCGAAGACAATGAACGCCTGCGTTCAAATCTAGTATTGCTTATTGATCAAGCTGATGGCTTTGAAGTAAGTGGCGACTATTCGCATTGCATGGATTCCGTTGAGCAAGTGAATTTACACCATCCCGACATTGTGATTATGGATATCGACATGCCCGGCATGTCAGGCATTGAAGGTGTTCGACTAATCAAAGAGACAAGCCCTCTTGTTCAAGTAATCATGCATACAGTCTTTGAAGACGACGAAAAACTATTTATGTGCTTGCGTGCCGGAGCGAGCGGCTACTTACTTAAAAAAACCGACCCCGACGATTTTATTGAAGCATTAAATGAAGTCTTGCAGGGAGGTTCTCCTATGTCGCCCAGCATCGCTCGTCGAGTAATTCTTTCCTTTCAAAAGCAAGAAAAAAAAGCAAGTCACTATGACCTTACCAAAAGCGAAAAAGAAGTCTTGGAATTATTGGTAAAAGGTCATTCTAATAAGTCGATTGCAGCCGAGCGCTTTGTTTCTCTCGAAACCGTAAAATCGCATCTTAAGAACATCTATTCCAAGCTACATGTGAATAGTGGAAAGGAGGCGGTATTCAAGGCGATCAAGGACAATATAGTATAGCATACTTCTTCAGTTCACTCTTCTTTTCTTCATCTGTTGAAGCCTTCGACTCTACGAACCATTCGAATTCAACATCAATATCTCCACCTTGAAATGCTCCATTTAAATATCACCCTTACGAGGGATGTGTACATTTTTTGATCGCAGGACATTTGTCCCATCAAAAGAATGTACCCATGAAACAATTAGTTTTTTGTTTGTCGTTGCTCCTAGCAACAATCACAAGTAGTCTTCGTTCGCAGACCGTATTTGACAACTCTTCACCGGGTATCAACTATCAAATGATTGTGCGCGATCAAAATGGTGATCCCATTGCCAACTCGGCCATTATACTTACCATCACTTTCAAAAGTGCTGTAAATAATTCAGTATTGTACAGTGAAAATCACGCTATCAATACCGACGAATTCGGTTTGGTAAATGTTGTTTTAGGTCATGGCAATCCTATTGGACCTTATACTTCAAATACTTTCGATTCGATGGACTGGACAGAATTTCCCATCACCATGGATGTACATCTAAATAGCGGGGGAAATTTCTTTTTAGGCAACTTCGATTTACAATCTGTACCCTACAGTTTCTTTTCAGAAGGATCGAAACATTCTTTTGAATCAGACTTTGCGACTACTGCGGGCGCGGTAACAATGGGTCTGAATGCCCTTACAGACGCCACTATTACGAATCCACAAAACAACCAGGTTCTGACCTATTCAGGAGGTCAGTGGATCAATACAGCACCTTTTTGGTTCCAATCGAATACAGGTGTGATGACCAATAGTGCATCCTACAATACGCGAGTTGCCATAACGAATTTAGCAAATCAGGCACATACACCTGCAGGTCTGCTTTCGGTAAACTTCGAATCATCGAGTACTAATGCAATACAACAAGTTGCGGCATTAGCCTCTCACAGCACAGGAATCCCTACATCCGGGTTTGGAAGCGGTCTTTCATTTTACGCCAAATCAAACAATGGAGGAAGTTCACATCTAGCTCAAATCTCAGGTCTCTTTGATAACGATGACCCTGAAGGTGGTGCGTTTCAAGTATCAGTTCGCGGAAATGACGGGAACTTAAACAACTATTTAAAACTTACATCAACCGGTAGACTGGGTATAGGTACATCTTCACCCGGAGCGAACTTGCATGTTCACGGAAACAACTTTGAGATTTCACAAATACGAATGACCAATAATAACAGCGGATTAAACGGTGGTGTGAGCATGCTCCTCAATGACAATGATTTTTCTATACTAAACACAGCGTCATCATCATTTACACTTGGAACAAATAATTCACCTCAGATCTATATGAGTCCCAATGGTTTCGTGGGTGTAGGTGCTCAATTTCCATCCGCTCATCTACATCTCTCAACCCCAACTGGTGTGCCTATATTCCAAATCACTGATCCGAATACCGGATCAGGCGTTGATGATGGAATAAAAATGTACCTTAACAATGGAGAGGCCTATTTCATAAATCGCGAGAACTCAGACATGAACATAGGCACGAATTCTTCAGAACAACAAATAGTTTTAAAGCCGAATGGTCAGATTGGCTTAAATACAAGCAATCCGAATGCACAATTGCATGCCCACAGTACAGCTAGTAGTGCTTCCTTGCGCCTTACAAACAGCATAAGCGGCCAAACAGGTGTGGATGGTTTATTTATGTCGTTGGCAGCCGGTGCGGTGAATATCAATAATTTCGAAAACGGCTATATCAACATTGGATCAGGTCAAAATGCCGAGCAACTTTGTATAGCAGCAAATGGCGGTGTAGGTATTGGCACATTATCGCCCACCTATTCCACTTTCGAAGTAATGGGAGCAGTGGGTGCAACCACAGCAATTTTCAGAAGTTCACCGACCACTAGTGCCGGAGTAAGTTTAATTACGGATTGGCCGGCCATAGGATTTAATACCTATTATAATTCAGGTTACAAATCAATGGGCAACTCCGGTTATGCATCCTACATAAGCGGCGACCAATCGAATGGCGGAATGATTTTCGGTGTTAGTGCGGCCCCTATTGTTACCGCGAATAGTTCTGTAACTATAAGTGAAAAAATGCGATTAACCAAAGATGGAAATCTCGGAATCAATACAACTTCTCCGGGTAGCGATCTTACGGTTGGACAGGATGCCTTAGTATCGGCCGGTGGTGGATTCCGTGTCACCGATCCTTCCAATATCAACAATAATTGGTCGCACGGATTTGGTTCCGGTTCAGATTACGATGTGTATTACAACGGTGTATTAAAAGCCTATGTGAATGATCAAAGTGGTGCCTGGGTTCAAGTATCTGATCGGTCTATGAAAAAAAATGTCACATACTTCAACGGCACTGTACTCGAAAAAGTGAAATTGCTACGTCCTGCCTCATATCACTATATGGACAACAGAGCAGGTGATGCAAAATCAGTTGGATTCATCGCACAAGAAGTAGAAGACGTTTTCCCGGAATTGGTATATGAAAAAGATGGGATGAAGACTTTGAGTTATTCCGACTTTGGAGTGTTAAGTATTGCAGCGGTACAAGAGTTAAATCAGAAAGTGGAAGCGCAAGAATCGGAGATTGCGGCTCTCAAAGCGGAATTAGAAGTTTTGAAAACACTTATTCTGGAGGGCAAGAAATAATGAAGTACTTAACCAAAACGCTGGTGATAGTCTTTGCTGTATTCCTTGTCAATGCAGCAAAGGCTCAAACCGGTTCTCCGCAAGTGTTGGCTTCGGGAGGAGCACAGGCCACAGCCGGCACACAAAAGATAAGCTTTACCATAGGACAGGTTTTTGGAGCCACCTATTCCGGCACAACGCGAAAAGCCACCATCGGATTTCAACAACCGATCATCCTTGAATCCACTACATGCGTTGGCGACTTCGACAATAGTGGATACATCAACATCGCCGATTTGCTCATCTTCTTTTCCAACTTTGGATGCACGTCCTCATGTGGCAACACGGATATGGACGGCAATGGGTCGGTGAATGTAACAGATCTGCTCCTATTGGTCTCGGTGTTTGGGAGTGCTTGTCCTTAGGCGACTATTGGCAAGGCTATGCGGGAGGGATAGGTTTAGGGGTTTATTGAATCAGTATATTTAAAAAAGGGCTAGATGAATTTCCAACCCGCAAAAAAAGGCAAGCCACCTACGAGTGGTCATGTTATAGTTGTTCTATAACGACAATCACAGTTTTCATTCGATCGATTTCATTAATGGATCTTATTTGTACCAATTAAATCCTTTTTGATCAAATATTTGAATCGAGACCAAACAATTTTCCCCTACATTTGAATCATTCCTTCACTAAAATCAAATGTAGATGGTCTACATGAAATCACTGCTCGCCGTTTTTGTCATTCTGATGCTTGATATATCATCTCTTCAAGGTCAAAATCCTTTTACTTGTCCTCTTGTTGTTGCCTCTGAAGAAAGGCGTGGTTTTCAGGAAGACGATGGGAAATGGACTGAATCTATTGATGAGCGTACAAGATTTTCTGCCAAATGGATCAATGATAAAGGGGATGTCCGTTTAGAGTTTTCACATTCTCCCATTCATTATCAAAACGCTGAAAATCAAAAATGGCAAAGTATTAACCCTTCTGCAAATGAACATTCTAAAGGCGTTTTTATAGCAGACGCACAAGAATATCCAATAGCTTTATTGGCCGATGGTAGCTACAAAACCGCGTATACCGATCCCGAAAAAGCTGTAGAGTTCAAAACAAATTTTATGAATGGACAGTCGCCAAAATCGAAGATCAAGCAGATAAACGAACGAAACTTTATTGAGATCGATATTATTCCGGGTGTAGACAAGTTCTACGAATTCGGTGTGAATACCATGAAGACTTATTTCAAATTGAAAGAAGCTCCCGTTATAACTAAAAACTATTTCAGTTGGACTGAGGAAGTTCTGGTCCCGTCTGATGCCCATATTGAAAGAGACAAAGAGCACGGTTATGAGGAAGACGGCTGGTGGTATGGGAATTTAAAAGTAGTCGATTCAAAAGGTGCGATTATTTCTTACATCGTAGGTACATGGTGTGTCGATGGATCGAGAAATATGGAGAGAGCCGGATATCGAATTTATAACGCAGCCCGCGATGTCTTCTATTTGGAAACTAAAATCTCCTCAGATTACTTGAATAACGCCACGTATCCGGTAGAAATAGATCCACTCGTTACCGGACCTACTGCAGCATGGGGCGACTTGAATATGCCATCGTGTTTCATCCCCGAATATCACACCGACAGTATTTTGGTCACCATTCCGGGTTTGATTACTGTAACTGATTTTTTTGTTACGGCAAGTTTTTATGCCGATCCATTTACCACGGCTATCATGGCGGATGGCTCTATGAAATTCAGCACAAGTTGCGATACTTCGCAAACTTTTGAAGTGCAACCACCTAATGGAGACTTACCAGGAACGGCGTATCTAGAGGCATTCGATCTTCGAAATCCACTTTTGTGTTGTTTTAATCCACTCTGTGTCGACACGAGTTTTTATCTCACCATGCACTTAGGGCGATATACTCCCGGAGATGATTGCAATCAAACATATATTTATTACACGCCTTTTACCCAATGGCCTTTTACAGCCTACATCGAAGGTCATACCGTAGAAAGTTATGGTCCTCAATGGACCGTGAACAGCGATCCTATTTGTTCGAATACATGTGAGTTTGAAGGAAAAGCACGTATTAAATATGGAGTACCACCCTACACTTTATCACACCCATGGATGGATGGAACGGTTGTGATTGGCGAACCTGCACCTTGCGATCTGGGCAATACGGTAGTTGATTTACTTCTCGAATGGCCCGGTTGTCCACAATACTGCCCTGAACCCTTTTCGATGGACGTTCTACCTCCATTGATTGTTGACGCGTGCAATAACCCCATTATAGGAATGCCCACGGAGGTATTAAATATTAAAGCAGCACCGAGCATTGAAGATCCATCTCCGGTTGAAGTGTGCAGCGAATCGGGCGAGACTTTGGATTTTGAATCGTGTGCTCCGGTAGATGAAATTTATTGGTTCGGAAATGGCACAAATGGTCAGGGACCAATTCCACTTGATATTGCCAACAACAGTAATGAGGTGGACACATACAATTACGATGCGTTTGTTTACTGGAATGGCTGTTCATCAGACACACTCACGTTTGAAGTGGATGTGTTTCCAGCGCCAAGTGCCGATTTTAACTTTAACCCTAATCCGGTTATTCAAGGAGCTTCTGCAACATTTTCTTCTATCGGAAATTCTTCTGTAGATCCCATTATAAGCTGGCAATGGACGGCAGATGGACTCATGCCACAATTCGGTAGCCAGACGAATTATGCATTTGGAGATTTAAATATTCATGAAGTATGTCTTGAAATTACAACGGCTAACGATTGTGTTGCAGAAGTATGTAAAGACGTTATGGTAGTTGCCGGAGCTATTTCTGCGCCAAATATTTTCACACCAAATTTGGATGGATTGAATGATGTTTTAGAATTCCCGAACCTCGATTTTTTTCCGAGTAATCATTTGATGGTATGGAATCGTTGGGGAAATTTGGTTTTAGACCGAGAGAATTACAAGAATAATTGGGACGGAGGGGATCTTCCGGGCGGTACATACTACTACATTTTGGATGTAGAACTACTCGGAGAGCAGAGCGGCTACATTTTTATTGTACGCTAGACCGTTGGTTTTCAAATGATCGTAAGTGATTTGGAGAAAAAAAGTCGCTTTACCCCAAAAAAAACGTCTAAGCCCCTTGTCAATTGGGCTACAATCTGTAATATTGCACCCCTTTTGAGAAATCCCGTGGAAACACTGGTGTTCTAGTCTCGCAAATGCGGGATGGCTAAAGCGATAGAAGGTTTTCGATCGGTTCTTCACACCGAAACCCGACCGAAAATTCCTCAGTAGCTCAGCTGGTTAGAGCACATGACTGTTAATCATGGGGTCCCTGGTTCGAGTCCAGGCTGGGGAGCGCAGACGCGCTAAGGGTTGCAGGAAACTGCAACCCTTTTTTATTTCTATTTGAAGTTCATTAGCAAACCTATCTTTGCCCCCTAATTTTTTACTATGAAACTTGTAGCAGTCGGCACCGTGGCTTTTGATTCTATTGAAACCCCTTTTGCCAAAAGAGAAAAAGTAATCGGAGGAGCCGCCACATATATCACTTTGGCTGCATCGCACTTCGTAAATGAATGTGGTCTGATATCGGTAATCGGCGACGATTTTCCGACAGATGTACTCTCCGAAATGGGCAAACGAGGTATAGATCAAGCCGGTTTGCAGACCAAAGCGGGTGAAAAATCTTTTTACTGGTCGGGACGTTATCACTACGATTTGAACTCGCGCGATACACTTGTTACAGACCTAAATGTGCTTGCCGGTTTTGATCCGGTGGTGCCCGAAACATACAAAAACTGTGATTTCCTAATGCTCGGCAACCTGGCTCCATCTGTACAAATGCGGGTGATCGAACAGATTGAAGAACGTCCGAAACTCGTGGTGATGGATACCATGAACTTTTGGATGAATACATCCATGGCCGAATTGCTTAAGGTAATTGCCAAAGTAGATGTCCTCACTATCAACGATGAGGAAGCACGTCAACTAGCCGGAGAATACTCGCTGGTAAAAGCAGCTCGAAAGATTCTAACCATGGGCCCACGTTACCTCATCATCAAAAAAGGTGAACACGGTGCGCTTCTATTCGACGATAAAAACATCTTTTTCGCCCCTGCCCTTCCTCTTGAAGAAGTAGTAGATCCAACAGGAGCAGGCGACACTTTCGCAGGTGGTTTCATCGGAATGCTCGCCCAAACGCAGAATATTTCTTTCGAAAACATGAAACGAGCTGTAATCGTAGGTTCGGCAATGGCTTCTTTCACGTGCGAAAAATTCGGTCCGGATCGTTTGTTCGAGTTGACCAAAGACGAGATCAATCAACGCATCGAAGAATTCGTAGCGCTTACAGATTTTGATATTTTGGTGGAAAACTAGACCCGGGTTGGTGCAAGGAAATCAGTCTGAATGTTTTTGTAAAAAGAAACATCTCGATACTCACTCTCGAACTCAAACTCCTAAAGATCAGGGTTAAAAGTTCGATGTATCTTGGGCTGAAGGTTCTCGAACTCCAACTGTTTCTCGAACTCGTTATGCGCATTGGCCATGCGGAGGTGAGGTGGAATCGACCCACGAGGGGTTATTGATGCAGCCATGCGGAGGCGAGGTGGGATCGACCCACGAGGGGTTATTGATGCGGCCTGCGGAGGCGAGGGGGATCGACCCACGAGGGGTTATTGATGCGGCCTGCGGAGGCGAGGGGGATCGACCCACGAGGGGTCGATGTACGCCTTATTGCAGGGCAATAAAGTCGAGGGGGTTCACGGGTATTCCGTTGATCCATAGCTCGAAGTGGAGGTGTGGGCCGTCCGAGTTTTCGCCGGAATTGCCAATGAAAGCTATGCTTTCCCCTGCTTTTACAGGATCTCCCTGCTTTTTCATAAGGGCCGAATTGTGCTTATACACCGATACCATGTTGTTGGTGTGCTGAATCTGAATCACGTTGCCATTGTCGGCAGTAAATACAGCCGAAATGACTGTGCCGTCAAGGACCGCGCGCACAGGGTCATCCTTCGGGGCCACCAGGTCCACTCCAAAGTGCCCTTGCTTCGGGTCGAAATGACTTGAAACCGTGCCGTTTACCGGCTTATAGAGCAGGTAACCGAGTGCGCTTGCTCTTTCTTCCTTTTCTATTTCCAAATTGTACCGGTCTTCCTCAGCGACCTTTTCACGCATAGCTATTTCCACCTCACTCAAACCTTGATTTAAGTCGCCCTGCTTTATATCCGTAGGCACAGAATCGCTGGTTTCTATCGTTCCACCGGACAAAATGATCTTTACGTGTTCCAGGTATTTCGTATTCGCCTCTGCCAACGTCAATAGCGAATCGACTTTTATACGACTTAATCGAGCTTCTTCGCGGTACGTATAGTCCGTATAATCGGGAATTACATACTTTTTTAAGGGAGTAAAAGCCACCAAAAAATAGATCAAAGCCCCAAAAACGAACAAAAGTCCACCGAACATGACGATTACGTTCATGGGAGTGAGAGAATATGAGAACTTTTCTTCAAAGGTGGTTTCGTTCAGAATTGTTAGTCTGAATCGGCTTTTCAGCTTCCTAAGGAGTACTTTTCTCTTGGTATTTTCTTTTGCTGACATATCTCTTATTGACGGGACCAAAGAAAAGCAAAGAAAAATGAAATATTTTTGTCCCTTTACTGTTATTCCTGGTCCCAAAACCATAAATTGTGTCAAAACTCACGACAGTCCACAGATACGCACTTTTTTTAGCTGTTACAGCCCTTGCTGTTGCATGTACTACCAAGAGAGATGGTTTCGTATATCGATCTTACCACAACACTACGGCATACTTTAATGGATACTTCAATGCAAATGAGAGTGTTAAGAAGGGAGTTGCCAAGTTAAAGGAAGCGCATGTAGAGGACTACGATAAGATTCTTCCTCTGTTCATTTACGGAACAGAAGAAAGTGCAAAAGGTTCTTACCCCGAGATGGAAAAGGCCATTGAGAAGTGCTCGAAGGTAATCGACAAGCACAACATGAATCCCGCGCAACCCAAACCGTCGAAGCGACCTAAAATCAATAAGTGGATAGACGACAATTATCTCAAAATTGGGGAAGCCTACTTCTACAAGCGTAACTACCTCAAAGCAGTCGAACTCTTTCAATATGTAAATCGGAAATACGACGATAAGTCGATTACCTTAAAGGCCAATACTTGGTTAGCTAGAACTTTTATTGCACAGAAAGAATACTCCGACGCCAATCAAGCACTCAATCGTGTTGACATAGACAAGGACATGGATCCTGCATTAAAAGCAGACTACTATCTTGTGTATGCCGACAACTTGATACATCAAGGAAAACTTGAGCAAGCCGCCGAAAAAATTGAAAGTGCTTTAAAACACATTGAAAAGAAGAGAGATCGCGCACGTCCAATTTTCATTCTTGCGCAGATATACCAGGAGTTAAATAAATGTTCTGAATCGCAGACCTACTATAAAGCAGTAGAAAAAAGTCGTCCTCCTTATGAATTAGAATTTTATTCTAAGATCAACCGTGCAACTGCCTTTTGTAGAAAAGAAGGCAATAGCGCTGAAATTAGAAAAGAACTTTTTAAGATGCTGAAGGATGAGAAAAACCTCACCTACCAAGATCAGATTTATTACGCGCTTGCCAATCTGGAATTAAAGGAGCAAAATCGGGAACTAGCCGTCGAATACCTTGAAAAATCCCTTGAAGTTAACACCGACAACAAAAAGCAAAAGATGAAATCCTTTTTGATGTTGGCAGATTTGTACTTCGACGAAAGACAATACGAATCTGCACAGGCATATTACGACAGTACGTTTAGCAATATCTCTGAAGACCATGTCCGTTATAAAGAAATTAAAGCACGTGCCGAAAGTTTGACAGAACTTATCGGTTACCTGAATACCATCGATCTTCAGGATAGCCTTTTGCAACTGTGCGCACTTTCACCGGAGCAATTGACTAAGAAGATTAAAGAAGCGCATAAGCAGCTTGAGAAAGAAATGGAAGAGCAGCGCTTGGCAGATGAACTGGCGGCCCAAGAAGCCGCCGAGTCGGGTCAGCCGGGAATTGTAGACAACTATTGGGTCTACAATAGTTCATTGCGTGTAAAAGGAAAAGAAAATTTTATCGACTATTGGGGAGACCGTCCGCTGAAGGATAATTGGCGACTGAGTTCAAAACTTGCCTCTTCATTTGGAGACGGAGAACAGGAAACCGGTGATCCAGGAACGGTGGTCACTGAAAACGGAGATGATGACAAATACAAGGTTCCATCCGAAGAAGAGTTGATGGCTAATCTACCTTGTGATGATCCATTTAAAATGGAAGATGCGAGTGCGTCGGTAGCAGAGGCCTATTACAACGCCGGCGTTATTTATAAGGAAAAACTCGACGACGACGATAATGCGATCAACTCTTGGGAACAGCTTATAACCAATATGGATGAAAGCGACTTCCACCCTACAGCTATGTACCAGCTTTTTAGAACATGGTTGGGCAAAGAGCAGACGGCCGGATACTCGCCGAGTCCATTTTGTTCTCAGTGTTCCTCGAAGTTTTGGGGTGATATGATCAAGGATAGATACCCCGGCAGCGAATGGGCGCGTCTGATTGATAATCCGGAATACCTCGATTATAAAGATTTGAAAGACGCCGAAGAACGTGCGGTTTATGAACCCATCTATAGATCTTATGCCGAAAGAAACTATGCTTATGTGATCGAGCAAAGTACTCGCGTCATAAATGAGCAACCCGAAAATCACTTGATTTGCAAGTACAGATTATTGCGCGCGATTTGCACCGGATATACCGACGCACCTTTTTCTATCAAAGAAAATTACCAGCGCGAGTTAAATGAATTGGTTCTAAAATGTCCGGGCAGCGATGAAGCAAAACGCGCCGAAGAATTACTCGCTGCTATTAATGGCGGAAAGCAAGATCTCACTGAAGAACCGAAAGTTGATGAAGGAAACGGCGAAGGAAACGAAGTAAAACCGGAAGTTGAAAATCCATTTAAGATTGATGAGGGATCAGAACAATACGTTGCTGTGGTCCTACCGGTTCAGGGCACCGATATAAACAAAACGAAAGCTGCCATCTCTGATTTTAATTCTCAGTATTACAATTCAAATGGATTAAAAGTGACTAACAATTTGATTGATAAAACGAGTCATATTGTTTTGGTAAAATCATTTACAAAAATTCCTGATGCACAAGAATACATCGGAACGTTGAATAGTGTAGATGATGAGAAATTGAAAGCGCTGGTTGACCCCAAGAACAAAATATTTGTAATCTCGAAGAGCAACTACATCACGTTGTTTAAGACAAAAAGTCTTGACTTGTATCTTGAGTTTTACGAGCAGAATTATTAATACCTTCCCCTATGATCAACAACAAAAAACAAGCTGTTCGCGGCACTGAAAACGGACCCGACATGGCCATCAACCGAATCGTTGAAGGAACGACCATTGAAGGTGAAATCAAATGCGAAAGCAATATCCGCATCGACGGAACTTTTACCGGCAACTTGAATACCAAGGGGCGTTTGGTAATAGGTCCTGCCGGTCGCATCGAAGGCAACATTCATTGTCAGAATGCTGAGATCGAAGGATGGGTGAAGGGAAAGGTGATGGTTCAGCAACTCCTATCCTTAAAAAATTCCGCGAAGGTGGAAGGCGATATTTTCACCGATAAACTCACGATCGAACCCGGAGCAAATTTCACGGGAGCGTGCAACATGGGCGCTAAAGTGAAAGAGATGAAAAAAGACGATTCAAAAGCTTTCGAAAAAGAAAGTGCAGCAGCGCTATAATAGCTTTTTGCGTTTTTCATCCATGGCATTCCAAATGGGAGCTACGATTTTTCTTGGTATTTGGGGAGGCTTGAAATTAGATCAGTGGGTCCCCAATTCCTTTCATGGATTTACCATTTTATGTTCACTTTTAGGTGTTGGTGCGGCACTCTACCTTGTAATAAAAGACCTTTCACGTTGAAAAATTTCAAATCCTTTTTAGTCAAATTACTCATCCTGACATTTGCTTTGGGTGGATGTGTTTTTGCCGTCAACTACACCCAAAAAGTGGTGATCCCGCAGGTCATGTATATTGTGGTAATCGTGTACGCGCTAATTACTCTCTTGCTCTACCGCAACATTGTCTCTTCTACTGCAAAAAATCCGCAACGATTTGTTACGGCAGTAATGGGCAGTATCATCGTTAAACTCTTCACTTCGGCCATCGCTGTTACGGTGTATGTTGTCTTGAAACAACCCAACCGCGTGGAGTTTGCACTGACTCTGTTTTTCGTCTATGCGGTGTTTACGGCATTGCTGACGTCTCAGGTGAGTAGGGATGTGAGGGTGAATGAACCTTCAAAGAACTGACCAGCCCATTTAACATGAATACTTCTCTTGTGAAACTGCTATTCTTTCTATGGATATTAGTTCTCGCAACAGGATGCAATGACGTCTCAAATGATAATATAGTCAGCAACGTTTCCCCAAAGAAGTGGTACAGTTCAGCACCACTGCTCTCAGCGGGCTTGAAAATTAATTTGTGTGACTCTACTCGTATGCCGGATTACCACAATCCTTACAACGTAGACAGTGGAGAAATAAAACATATCGGTCTGGTGACCTTGAACGATAATTATCTAGTTCTATTTAGTCGAGTAAGTAGTGCCAATGAAAAGGAGATTTTCAAAACACCATCCTTGAACGTTGTCGTTTTTGATAATGAATGGCATAAAACCGATTCATTAGAAATTACCGGGGTCGATTTGTATAGTTATATTGGAACAGATTCCTGGAATTGTCCATTGGTAAAGATCCACAGCAACAAAGTAACGGTCATCAGAAATGAGGGTTTCATGGATGATCAGTGGATAGATTCGCTTGAAATGAACGTTGGGGAAGTAGGGAATTTGCAATTGATTAGATATAAAAAAAATAATCCTATTTAAAGAGCACATGCGCCACCCATCTGCGTTCCTTCCCTATCTTCTTTTAATATTTTTCATATCCTGCGAATCTTCCGTTTCAACAACACCGGTAGATAATACCATTTCTACTGATCAAAATGCCATCAGCGGACTGAAGAAACCCATTACCTTTTACGGAGTTGATGGTCATGCTATCCTACTTGGAAAAGACATTAAACTACTCGACTCAAACTTCACGGAGATCATGGACATTTCCCGGTTCAATGAACACTGGGTGCGTGTCACGAAAGTGAGCAATGAATATCATTTACCCCCCTCTAGTGGTGAACCATGTGATCGCTTTAAGTATGTAAAAATTGGAAACGATGAATTCGAGGGTTATGTCGACGGCCGATTTCTCTATGAATCCGGAAAAGATTTGAAAAACAAGTTTCTTACCATTGACGGTAAAAACATCTCGTTGGTAACCACTCATCATTTCGCTATTGGCACAACCGATGAGGATGGACTCACTTTTTGCAGCGTTCGAACTCCTGCACTATTCTCAGAAAATGCCCCCTATGATGGCCAACTGGTGAAAATGGTTCAAAACGAAAATTACTCCGACCCCTACCCCTATCTCGAATTAAAATCGGATGACCAGGCAGATGATGAAATTTTATCTATCGAAAAAGAACAAGACAAATACTTGATGAAAATAAAGCGAGAATTTCAGGAAGGAGACACCACGCTACAACTCCACATCTTCAAAGATGCAAACGGATCGTATCTTGCAGAAATTATTAAAAATTAATCTCCTTTAAGTCCGTTTCATGTCCAAACCCTCTCACTTCAAAGTAGCCTTTTTGGCCTTATCCGCCGGCCTTTTCGTTGGTACTCTTGTTTACGGTCTATTTGAAGTTGATTTTTCGGATCGGGACGCTTTGCTGAAACTACTCATGAGATCACTGGTAACCGGTATTGTGAGTGGATTTGTTTTGGGATTGATGAATATGTACTTTAAGTTAGGACTGCGAAATGAGAAGTAGCAGATGTCTAATGAAATCTCGAACGTTGAATAAAAAGTCGCATTGAAATCACTTTTTCTCATACCTGCTTTTGTCTTGAACCTTTGTTCGGCTTCTTGCCAAACATTCTCACTTAAGGATACCGTCTTCAACGTCGGTGATAAATTCATTACCTACGATCTGCTATTTGAATACAATAGTTCCAACCTCCAAAAAGAATCGAATCCAATCCTCGACAGCATCTTTTATTTCCTCGCTTCACATCCCCGTCTTAAAATTGAAGTGGGAGTTCATTGCGATGAGCGCATGATGGATGAATACTCTATGCGCTTGACTCAAACAAGAGCAAAGATCATCGAGTTGCAATTGATAGCAAAGGGCATTCCCGAAACTCGGCTTAGGGCAAAAGGGTATAGCGATAGTCAACCCCTTATTGTCGGAGCCAAAACCGAGGAGGAACATCAAAAGAATCGCAGGGTGGAGTTTAAAATACTAGAAGTTACCTTTTCGAATTAGACAGGAGCAACTAGAGCATTTCGAACTTTTGAATGGCGAAGAGCCCAACTGCACAAAAAACTCCGTTTAAATAATCATTTATCTGTTTATCAATCATTAAACTCGATTTTATTCGGAAATCTCCCCCATTTTCACTATATTCCTCTTTTCAACTTTAACCAATTCCACCCCAATTCAACCAATAATTCCCTTGGATTTCCTCCAAACAATGCGGTTTTCTTGACCCCATTCATAATTCATCATTCATAATTCATAACTCCTTGGAGAATTATTTGAATTTGATTCTTGAAAAAGGAATAGGTATGACTACTTTTGCACCGCATTTCAAGCAGGTCAAGACCATGAAAATTATCGCCAATCCCGCATCTAATAAGGTTTTCAAGGGGTTTTTAGTGGCCATATTCTTCGCCTTTATTCCCGCCGGATTATTCGCTTCGGGTGGTGAGGAAGGCAAGTTTAAGCCCGGCGACATGATTATGGAGCACATTCAGGATGCTCACTCAATTCACTTAATTGGTCACACTAGCATTCCGCTTCCTGTTATTCTCTATACAGACAAAGGTTTAGACATCTTTATGTCGAGCAATTTTTGGGACGAACACCATCATTTTGTACCCTATACCAGTCCTAAGACGGGTTACACCTATGTAAACGATCACGAGACAATCAAATTTGCTTCGGATGTGGCTGCGGATCATCATGCTGAACATGCAATCGCGGATACCACACATCAGGAAATTGTTCATGTGGAGCAAACTCATCCTGTTGACACTACCGCTGCTTCTCATGGAACTCTCATCGACTTTTCGATTACCAAATCGGTTTTCGGAATGCTCTTTATTTTATTCATACTCGTTTTGATTTTCACTAGCGTTGCCCGCAAGTACAAAAACGGCGGTGCACCCAAGGGAATGCAAAACTTGATGGAGACACTTATTCTTTTTATCCGTGATCAGGTAGTTATACCGTCTATGGGTAAAAAGCGCGGTGCGAAATTCCTTCCACTCATTTTGACTTTGTTCTTTTTTATCTGGGCTTGTAACATTCTCGGATTAATTCCTTTTATCGGAGGGTTCAACATTACCGGCACCATGAGCATCACTTTGGTCTTAGCTGCTTTGGTTTTCGTTGTGACTACGATCAACGGAAATGCCCACTACTGGGGTCACATTTTCTGGCCTCCGGGAGTTCCTTTCTTCGTAAAGTTGATTCTGGTTCCGATTGAAATCGCCAGTATCTTCATTAAACCTGCAGTATTGATGATTCGTTTGACTGCGAACATCACCGCCGGTCACATCGTAATTCTCGCTTTGGTGAGTCTTGTGTTCCTCTTCGGAGCTAGCAATCCGGCCGCCGGATATGGCATTGGAGTGGGTGCATCGCTCTTCATCGTGTTTATGTTTTTCATTGAAATTCTGGTAGCGTTCCTTCAGGCATATGTATTTGTATTGCTCGCATCGTTGTATTTCGGCGATGCTACGCAGGAACACCACCATGAAGAAGATCATCATTAATTAAGTACACTTTTTAAACCAATAAATCAGATGGAATTATTGACAGTTCTTTTGGAAGCATCAGCAGCCGGTTTGGCTGGTATCGGTGCCGGTCTTGCAGCAATCGGAGCAGGAATCGGAGTAGGTCTCATTGGTAGCCACGCTCTCGACGCTATGGCCCGTCAGCCTGAAAGCATCGGTGACCTCCGCGCAAACATGATCGTTGCAGCAGCTCTCGTAGAAGGGGTAGCTCTGTTTGCGGTTATCATTTGCCTTCTGGTAGCTCTGGCCTAATAGCCTGCCTTCGCCGGGATCGGTAGATTGAACCCGGACAAGAATTAATAACACATAACCACCACATGGAAGGTTTATTAAAAGTAGAATACGGTACCGTTTTCTGGGCTACTGTTTCTTTCCTGATTGTGCTCTTCATTTTGAAGAAGTTCGCTTGGGGGCCTATTGTGAAATCGCTGGAAGAGCGTACTCAGAGCATCGAAAATGCCCTGAACGAAGCAGAGCGTGTTCGCAAAGAAATAGCCAACCTCAAAGCCGGCAACGAAGACCTTCTTCGTCAGGCCCGCGATGAGCGCGATACTATTCTCCTCGAAGCAAAGCAAGTGAAGGATAACATCATTTCCGAAGCTCGCGAAAAAGCACAAGAAGATGCCGACCGCATCATGACATCTGCCCGTGCGGAGATTGAAAACCGCAAAAAAGCAGCGATGGTCGAACTTAAAAACTACGTAGCTACATTGTCTATCGACATTGCTGAGACGTTGGTTAAAGATAAGTTGACAGATGCAGAAAAGCAAAAAGCACTGAACAGTAAGTTGATCTCAGAAATGAGTTCTAACTAATAGAACCATGAGCGGAATACGCATATCATCCCGTTACGCCAAGTCGTTGCTCGATTTGTGCAATACTCCTCAAGAGCAGGATGCTGCTTTTGCGGATATGCAAATCGTGCAAAGGGCCATTGACGGCAGCCGTGAATTTCAACTCTTTCTTCACAATCCTGTTGTAAAGAAAGACAAGAAGGTGAAAGTTCTTGAGGCCATTTTTGGAAGTAGTGTTAGTAAAACCTCGATGGCTTTTATTAGACTTCTTACCACTAAAGGACGTGAAAGTCTTTTGGGAGAAATGTCCACATCGTTCGTTCATCAATTCAAAGCTTTACGGAACATTACAGAGGGTAGTGTTGTTTCAGCACAACCACTCGATGCAACTACCCGTGCACAAATTCAGGCTCACGCTTTGAAGATGGCCGGAGGTAATGTGGAGCTTGTCGAAAAAATAGATCCTGAAATCATCGGTGGATTCATATTGAATGTGGCCGATCGTCAGATGGATGCTTCGGTAGCCGAAAAGATTACCAAACTCAGAAGAGAATTCTCTGAGAACCCATATGTACCGGAGTATTAACCGGTAGTGTGAAACGTTGATATTTGGATTTCAGAAAAGGAATCCACTAACAAATAGAAATAAAAGATACCATGGCAGAAGTTAAACCTGCAGAAATTTCAGCGATCCTGCGCGAGCAGCTCGCCGGTTTCAAAAGCGAAGCAGAAATCAAAGAAGTGGGTACCGTACTCCAAGTGGGTGACGGAATTGCCCGCATCTACGGAATGAACAATGTTCAGTACGGAGAGCTGATCGAATTTGAATCGGGCGTTCGCGGAATCGCACTTAACCTCGAAGAAGACAACGTGGGTGCCGTATTGCTCGGTCCTAGCGGTGAACTTAAAGAAGGTTCAGTAGTAAAACGTCTCGGTACTATCGCATCTATTAAAGTAGGTGAAGGAATGCTCGGTCGCGTTGTAAACGCATTGGGAGAACCTATCGATGGTAAAGGTCCTATCACCGGCGAAACATACGAAATGCCACTTGAGCGTAAGGCTCCCGGGGTAATCTACCGTCAGCCGGTTAAAGAACCGCTTCAGACAGGTATCAAGGCGATTGATGCTATGATTCCGATTGGTCGTGGTCAGCGTGAGTTGATCATCGGCGACCGTCAGACCGGTAAAACTACCGTAGCTATCGACACCATCATCAACCAAAAAGAATTTTACGACGCAGGTAAACCTGTATATTGTATCTATGTAGCGATCGGACAGAAAGGTTCGACTGTTGCATCGATTGTAAAAACACTCGAAGATAACGGAGCCATGGCCTACACGGTAGTTGTAGCCGCTACTGCTTCTGATCCGGCAGCACTTCAATTCTACTCTCCGTTCTCGGGATGTGCAATTGGAGAATTTTTCCGCGACACAGGTCGTGCAGCATTGATCGTATATGATGACTTGTCGAAACAAGCCGTTGCATACCGTGAGGTGTCTCTACTACTTCGTCGCCCACCCGGACGTGAAGCTTATCCGGGTGACGTATTCTACTTGCACAGCCGTCTACTGGAGCGTGCAGCAAAAGTGAACGAAACTCAATCCGTTGCCGAAAACATGAACGACCTTCCTGCTTCTCTTAAGAAGTTGGTAAAAGGTGGTGGATCTTTGACCGCATTGCCGATCATCGAAACACAAGCAGGTGACGTATCAGCATATATCCCAACCAACGTAATTTCGATTACGGATGGTCAGATCTTCCTTGAGACCAACCTTTTCAACGCCGGTGTGCGTCCTGCGATTAACGTAGGTATCAGTGTAAGCCGCGTGGGTGGATCTGCACAGATCAAGTCGATGAAAAAAGTAGCAGGTACATTGAAACTCGATCAAGCCCAGTTCCGCGAATTGGAAGCGTTTTCGAAGTTCGGTTCCGACCTCGATGAAGCTACTAAATTCGTTCTAGACAAAGGTCGTCGCAACGTTGAGATTCTTAAGCAAGGTCAGAACAAACCTGTATCTGTAGAAAAGCAAGTCGCTATCATCTACTGTGGTACTAAAGGTTTACTCCGCAACGTACCGGTAGATAAAGTAAAAGCATTTGAAGAAGATTTCTTTGCTCTACTTGAAAACAGCCACAAAGATGTACTTGATAATCTTCGCAACGGTGTGATCAACGATTCTATCACCGATGTGCTAGAAAAAGTAGCAAAAGATCTTTCATCACGTTACGCATAAAAAAAGCATAGCATAGAGCAATGGCCAACTTAAAGGAGATACGCGTCAGAATTACTTCGGTAAACAGCACCATGCAGATTACCTCTGCCATGAAAATGGTAAGTGCTGCCAAATTGAAGAGAGCTCAAGACGCTGTTACTCGTATGAGGCCTTATGCGATAAAGTTGCAGGAAATTCTCAGCAATGTATCCTCATCACTCGATGGTAATGAGGGTACATATAGCAAAACTCGCGAAGTGAAAAATGTACTGATAGTTGCAATTACCAGTAATCGCGGGCTTTGTGGAGGTTTTAACAACAACATTATAAAAGAAGTAAGAACACTTCTTCGTCAGTACGAAAATGTGAATGTCAAAATTCTTTCGCTTGGTAAAAAGGCGTTCGACATTTATAAGAAGACTCCTTATCACACTACTGCCGGTTTTAGTGATACTCCGTATACCATTTTCGACGCTCCAACATTTGCCAACGTGTCGAGTATATCAACTGAATTGATGTCACAGTTTGCCTCCGGACAATGGGATCGCGTGCATGTGGTCTACAATCAATTCAAAAATGCAGCAGTACAGATCATTCGCAATGAGCAGTACTTACCTATTGTTAAGCCTGTAAGCACAACCGATAGCAAAGCAAAAACCGACTACATTTTCGAACCTGAAAAGGAACAGATTGTAGAAGAGTTAATTCCTCGCTCATTAAAAGTTCAATTGTTCAAAGCAATTTTGGACAGTCAAGCTGCAGAACATGGCGCTCGTATGACAGCGATGCACAAAGCCACTGACAATGCCAGCGATCTGGTAAAAGGTCTCAAGCTCACATACAACAAAGCCCGGCAGGCAGCCATCACCGGAGAAATTCTGGAGATCGTAGCCGGTGCAGAAGCGTTGAAGGGGTAGACTGTTCTCCATCTCAAACGTATAGCCCCCCTTTCCCTTTCTTCTCTGATTGTTGTGCAGGTCTTTTTACCACAAAGGCCTCAAAGAATTACACAAAGAACTAAAGGAGATTTCTTAAGGTGTCGTTCGCAAGCGAACGGAGCGCACAAAGCTGGTGGAAGTCCGTTTCAGATAAACGCAATTCTCCCCTTTCCCTTTCCCTTGCCCTTTCCAAGGAGAGCATTTGGTTTTTTACCACAAAGGCCCCGGAGATTTGTGCAAAGGGACGAAGTACAATTTTATTGAGAATTCTGAAATGCAAAACAGTCAAGGCGCAACTTTAGTTCGCTTGCGAGCAATAGCATTAAAAACATAGCGAACCTTTGCGTGTACATTGCGAACCTTTGCGTTCCGAATTCCTGTTTCTCAGAACTACAAACTGCTCATTAGGCCTCAGAGAAACGCGAACTACCTGTTTCTGGGAACTCCGAACCCCGAACTGTCTAACAGCATCCTCCGCCGTCATAGAAGTAAGTCGAATCAGTAATCATGATATCATCGCGGTTGAGAGATGCCAATGCCGCTGCTGTTTTATCGCAAATAGAAAGTGGTTGATTGTACATCATGATATGTCCGTTTTTATCGTCGAGAAATTCTTCCTTTCCGAAATAAATGGCCGACTTACCGGTAAATACACATGGACCGTCGGCAGGCATCGGATCTTTAATTGCACAAACCTCAACGCTTTCTATAAATAGATTTTGTGTTGTATCATAATGACCGGGTGCTAATACGCGATATGGCCGTCTCGCACGTATTTCAATGGTTCCAAAACCAGTTGCAGTTAAAAGATCTATGTATGCTTTCAATGGTATCGCACCGCTTAAACAAAGGGCACGCAGTTTTTCATCGTTGAGCAAAGACTCCGGCATTTCCTGATCACAAATAGGATCGGATAGAATTAAACGCCCGTTTGGCTTCAAGACACGGTACATTTCTTCTAATGCCTTTTTCAGATCATCTTGCTTGAAAATATTAAAAAGACAATTTTGTGCAGCAATATCAATGCTCGCATCATTCACCGGCAAAGCCAATGCACTTCCCTTGCGCAGTTCAACATATTCTGTTTTAAACCACCAATTTTCCTTTTGAGCTACCAACAAATTGTCGGCACAGGCAACTAGCATTTCATCTACCACATCTACCCCTATTACAGCGCCTTTCTTCCTACTGAAATAAGAAAACTGTAAGAGTTCCATTCCACCACCCACACCAACGTAGAGGATTGATGGGTTTCCAACCAAATCGCGGGCATTTACCGTGCTTCCACAACCATAATTCATCTCCTGCATGATCTTAGGAACATGAAGATCCGGCATCCGCCAAATCGGGGTAGTTGTGCAGCACAAGCCAACATCCGGCTTCAGTGCAGCTTCCTTATAAACGTCGTGTGTAGTATCTAAATAGGCCATGAATCAATATTTGGGCAAAGGTCCGCATTCCGGTTCGACATTAAGTCACGGAATCATAACTTATGACAAGTAGGGGAAAAGGCTTGCAAAAGGTATAAACTGTGGAATATCACCCCTCGTCGGCGCACATTTTCGTAACTTTGTGTTGTATGACGGAAACGTTCTTCAAAAATTGAAAATTCATGTCAACGAAAAGAATTTATTCATCTCTGCTCCTTTTGTCTCTTCTTGTCTTCGCAAGTTCGTGCGAACACGATAAAGACGGAACAGGAACTTTGCAAGTTGTTTTCTCAGCAGAGTTCAAAGGAGAGCCTTTTCAAATTGGAAGCGTGTACAACGACGACATGGGCAATCGAATACGTGTCGACAAATTCATGAGCTACTTCAGTATGCTCAATGTCATTACACCTGATGGAACAGAAATACCTGTGAAAGACTTTGCATTGGTAAATTTCAGCGAGGGCGCCGGCTACAGCATTGAACTCGACAGCAAAGACTACAAAGGTTTAACTTTCAATCTGGGAATTCCGAAAGAGTACAATAAGGATGTTGATCCGACTACCTATCCCAATAGCCATCCGTTAAGTGTTCAAGGTTCACAAGGCATGTTCTGGCATTGGAATACCGGTTACATCTTCACCATGTTCGAAGGTAAAGCTGATACTACCGGTACGGAGGGTGCTGAAATACTTCACCCATTTGCCTTCCACGTTGGAGACGACCCCATGTTTCGTCAGCACAAGGATGGAGAAAATTTCAACTTCAAAATTGAACCGGGCGCCACGAAAGTTATCCATGTCATTATTGATGTAGAAAAAATTATGATGGGCGAAGGAGATCAGATCGACATTGCCACAGATTACATTACCCACACCAGCGGCAATGTGGAGTTGGCTTCCCGATTTATGAATAACTTCAACGACGCGATTCGCATCGAATGAGGCAATGGGCCTTTCTCGCAGTAATTTTGTTTTTTGTTTTCGCATGCCACGAAAACCCGACCACTAGCGACAAGGTAGTCCGTTATAAAATTCCACGTGGCTTCGAAACTCCTTCAATACCTGCGGACAATCTACCTACAGCAGCTCGATTGGAATTAGGCAGAAGATTGTTTTACGACAAACGTCTTTCGAAAAACAACAATTTATCCTGCGGATCATGTCACGTTTTGTCCAGTGCTTTTACCGATGGTAGAACCGTAAGTCCCGGAACGAATGGAGCGATGGGTCGACGCAACTCGCCCACCTTGGCCAATCTGGCATGGTATCCATACTTTATGATGGAAGGAGGAGTACCAACGCTCGAAGTTCAATCCCTCTCCCCTATTCACGATACCGTTGAAATGGGAATCAATGTTCTTGCCTTAGCGGATAAACTCAAATCAGATGAAACGATCGTTCAATTAAGTCGTCTTGCATACGGCAGAGATCCCGATCCATATGTGATCACCCGTGCATTGGCCTGTTTCGAGCGATCTTTTATCAGCGGCGATTCGCGGTATGACAGATACCTCCTGGATGCAAAAGCATTTCCTCTAACCGAATCTGAAGAACGAGGAAGAAAGCTCTTTTTCTCTGAAAAAACAGCCTGTGCCGTTTGTCATAGCGGGTATCTCTTTACCGACTTCGGGTTTTACAATATCGGATTGTACGAACACTATAAGGACCCCGGTAAAGAGCGAGATACCTATCTGCCCGCAGATTCAGGGAAATTTAAAACACCGACTTTGCGCAATATTGAACTCACCGCACCCTACATGCATGATGGTAGCATGAATAGCCTCGAGGACGTGATGAAACATTACAATGAAGGCGGAAAAACGCATTCTTCGAAAGACCGAAGAATTCGACCGCTCAATCTGACCGATGAACAAGTGACGGATATCATCGCTTTTATGAAGACACTGACCGATTGGAACTTCGTGCAGAACAAAGATTTATTACCTTTGGACTAAGATGAAAAAATGTTTGCCATATCGCACTTTGTGGATTATTGCCGCCTTGGCGACATTCGTTTTGGCGTGCAATCCCGATGATGATGACGAGGATGGTAACAATGGCGGTGGCAACGGATTCACTCCCATTGGAACACCTTACAATTTGGTCATCCCACCTTTTTTTCCCCCGATGGATATACCGGCCGACAATCCTTTGACAGTTGAGAAGGTTGAACTTGGCCGTTTTTTGTTTTGGGAAAAAAAGCTAAGCGGCGACAATACGATGTCTTGTGGTTCGTGTCATATGGCTCAATATTCCTTTTCTGACAACAATCAATTTAGCACCGGAATAACCGGTGCTGTTGGCAATCGTCAAAGCATGGCTCTTATTAACCTCGGATGGGCATACAACTACTTCTGGGATGGAAGAGCTATCACCTTAGAATCTCAGGTGATAGATCCCGTAATAAATCCCATAGAGATGAACGAAAGTTGGGCTAATGCTTTATCGGAGTTGCAGGCTGATCCTCTTTATCCACCTATGTTTCAGGCTGCTTTTGGTTCTACCGATATTACGCAGGACAAAGCTGCAAAAGCCATGGCATCTTTTCTTCGCACGATGATCAGCGCAAATTCGAAGTTTGATAAACAGCGCATTGGTCAATATGAGTTTACTCCCTCCGAAGAAAATGGCTTTAATCTTTTTCTGGCCGAAGGAGGCAGTCCGGAAGAAGTACAAGGAGGTCAGAATGGTGCCGATTGTTTCCATTGTCATGGCCATGGAGCGATGCAAATGACCGACTATCTCTTCCACAACAATGGATTGGATGCTGTATTTAGCGATTTGGGAGTAGGCGGAATAACAGGCAATGAATTAGATATGGGTAAGTTTAAAACACCCACTTTGCGCAATGTTGAACTTACCGCACCATACATGCACGATGGAAGATTCAACACCCTTGAAGAGGTAATCAACCATTACAACAGCGGTGGACAGCCTTCCGCTACGATAGATCCATTTATGAAATATACTGTAGGAGGTTTGGATTTATCGGAACAGTCGAAAGCAGACTTGATTGCATTTTTAAAATGTCTGACGGATACAACTTTCATCAATAATCCGGCCTTTAGCGACCCTCATTAATCGACATGGAAGACCGATACCGGGAATATCTCCATCAAGCCAACAGTAATCGCAAGGAGAATAAAAAGCTCATGTTGCGTTGGGGAAAAAACCCGCCGAAAAATCTGGATCAGCAATTTCACGAAGAGCACGAAAAGGCCTTTGAAGAAATTGATTGTCTGAAGTGTGCGAATTGTTGTCGTACAACAAGTCCAATCTTTCGCAATGTGGACATCGATCGAATTAGCAGTCATCTCGGAATGCGACCCTCCCATTTCACAGAGAAATATTTGCATGTGGATGAAGATGGCGACTGGGTTTTAAACTTTGCCCCATGCCCTTTTTTAGGTTCCGATAATTATTGCAGCATATACGAGGACCGTCCAAAGGCCTGTCGCGAATACCCTCACACCGATCGCAAAAACATGCATCAGATCATGGACCTCACCTATCGCAATTCGCTGATGTGTCCGGCAGTGGCGCGGGTGGTGGAGCGGATGAAGGTGGGGTGAGGGAAGTGTGAATTCTGTCTTGCCGATGCGGAGTTAACCGGTTGGGTGAAAATGATTGATATTTTATAAACGATTGGTTGATTTTCAATATATTTACCATTAACTATATTGCTTAATAATGTCTTTCTTACTGAATTATTCTTTCCATGAAAAATCACATCCTAAGCCTAATCAGTTTTCTTAGTATCTGTAACTTTTCGTTAGCTCAGAACATTCCATGCGGACATGGAAATTGCGTTCATCAAACAATAGATTTTCTAGGAAATAAAGAAACCCTTATGTCATTCGAATCCGAATTAAGTCGGATTTCCAAAGAATGGCATTCCTCCGGATATATTGGCGAGACACGGCAGAGCATGCCCGACGAAAATTATCATATTCCCGTAGTATTTCACGTTATACATAACGGAGAGGAAATATGAAATGGAGCAAATCTCTCTTATGAGCGTATTTTGGATCAAATGGAGCAACTTAATTTCATGTTTAGTGGTGGAAACGGTGGTGTAGATACCGAAATTCGATTTTGTTTAGCGCAAAATACATACCCAAGCACAGTTCAATGGTCAGTTTTGGGGGAACCAGGGGTTATGCGCTACGCCTACGCTTATTACCAGCATGTAATCTCTGTGGAACACGAAGAGAGTTTAATGAGTCTCTGCGGAAACTCTTTCGGACAATTTCCTTTCGCCAATTACTTGAATATTTATATTGTCAATTCAATCACAGATTCCTTCAGCAATTCGGCAGTTGGATACTCCCCTCTACCATTAGCAGACGAACAAGGTAATTCCCTTACGGACTTGGATGGTGTCGTTATAATTCACCCTGCAGTTGGCTCTGAAAACTTCGGCTCTCAAAATATGTATCCCGTTTATGCTGAAGGAAATATACTATGTCATGAAATTGGACATTACTTACGATTGTACCATACGTTTCAAACTTTCGGCACAGAAACAGATTGCGAAGGATCAAGCGATGATGCTCTCAATTCCAATTATTGTGAAGCAAATGGAGATTTCGTATGTGATACACCCCCTATGTCACCTAGCGTGAATTTTATGTTCTGCTCTTCGTCTGACTTAAGTAATTCATGTGTTGAAAATGTTGACTATTCTCAGTTTGCCATTCCCCCTTTCATGCAATTTGCAGATGCGAATCAGACGGATGCATACGACTACTTTGAAAATTTCATGTCATACACCTCCGAAGATGAATGTCTAAAAACCTTCACCTCCCTTCAGACCAGCAGAATGCAGCTTTATATCGAAGACTACCGCACTAACCTAGTTAGCATGGAGAATCTCATTTCTACCGGAGTAGCCGGAGATTCCGGGTGTTTTGGGGAGTACCTATCATCTTGGTTCAATACAAGTTCATCTTATCAATGCACCAATGAACCAATTACCTTTAATGCTCTTGACGGTATGAATTCAATTGCCGCTTCGTGGGAATGGAATTTTGGAGATGGAACTATAGAAACATCCTTATCACCTTTTGTGACACATGAATTTGCAGCCTCCGGTAATTATGAGGTTGTGCTTACAGTGGCCGATTTAGACAACAACACTAGCAGTTGGTCAACTAATGTCTATATAACCGAATGCTCCGGAATCGCGAACTCACAAGCCAATTGGCTATTTGGAAATTGGGCCGGATTAAATTTCTCATCCGGAATTCCTGTTATGTCAGACCTAGCATATGATCCATACACGATGGCAACAAGTGGTGTTACAATTACTCAAAACGATCCATTAACAGGCGACCTTCTCTTTTATTCGAACGGCACGAATGTCTGGAATGCTTTAGGCCAAGAAATCAATACGGATGGCAATCTACTACCATTTAGCTTAAGTGAAAATTTACCGATAGAGGAGAATGAAATACCATCTTATCCGCCAGGCTATATTGCCAGCATTCCCATACCAAATAATGAAGGTTTATATAGAATGTTTGTAATAAATCCTTCAAATGGAAACCTCTTCTATTCAGACATAGACCTAAATGCCAATGGAGGAATTGGTTATGCAGCTCCATTAGCTCAGTTGAACACGAGTGGTTTTGGGCCCATAAAAAGAATATTTCATGTCCCTCATTGCAATGGCATAGATTACTGGCTGATCGCTACTGGTCCTTCGCATTTTCTAACTTATCTAGTTACGAGCAACGGCTTAACGAATGCCGACTTCTCATCATCCGAATGGGATGGAAACCTGCAACCTACTTCGTCAATAATTTCAGACAACATATCACCAGGATACATGAGAATGTATAACGATCAAATCCTTTGGTTCAACCCCAATTCTAATGGTTTCTATTTCTACTCTTTTAATAATCTAACTGGAATCATCACCTATAGCTCAACGTACACACTGCCTCTCGCATATAATTTCGAGAGTGCATACGGCTACGTTTTTCAGAATAATTTTCCACTTGTAATCAATATTTCTCAATTTGAACTCAGCCCATTAGGAGAATACATCTATTTCAACTCTTCCGGGGTTCTGAGCAAACTTTTTCGTTATGATTTATCAACGAATGAAGTATGGGCTGTTGGAGATCAATTGAGACTCGAAATACGACGAGGCCCCGAACCCACAGCGACGCAACGAATTTATATATTTCGCGACGAACAAAATTACGTTTCGGTAGTCCATAATCCAGATTCTCCGGAATTCAGTGAGATCAACTATGAACCGTTCCTTCATACATACTCACCATTTGAATGGATGGACAACGCTTCTTCTTCTTCACCTGATTTTATGGATGGTTTCGCTATATCTCCTTCACCACCAAGCATCATAGCCATTCAAAATACTTGTAATTCGTATTCTTTCACTGTTCCGGAATGCTATCAATCTTGGACGCAAGAATGGACTTTTGGGGATGGTACGCCAACAATTATTGAAAATGATCCTACGCATACGTACTGTGTTGAAACAGCAGGTCTATATAATGTTTCGCTCAGCCTTTCAATGAGTGGTGATTTCCCCATCATTATTACTACTCAAGTCGACATTACCTGTTCATCACCTGCACTTGAATCCATCATAAGCCAAACAAACTGTAGCGATCCGCTCTGCAATGGTTCTATATTACTCCTAAGTCCTGAGCCGTTTTCTTTGTACTGGGAAGGACCCGGAATAGATGGACTGACTACGCAGGAAGTTTCTAATTTATGTGCCGGATTATATACAGCAGACATAACGTATAATGAGTCCGGTTGTGAATTTGAGAGTGATTTCGAAATAGAAAATGAAAATTATACAACGGACATTTTGGGTTCAACTTTCACCATTTCAGGTAATGAAATTTGGAACATTTTGGATTATCCGGATGGCAATGTTGTGATTGAAGGTGACTTGAGAATAGCCCCTGGTGCCAACTTGGAAATATATGGTCTTGAAGTGTTGATGTCTTCGGACAAAAAAATATATGTAGAAGCGGGAGGAAAACTAGTTGCCAAAGACAGTAAGTTCGATGGGCAATGTTCCGTACTCTGGAAAGGTATTGAGGTGCGCGCATCCAATTCCGGATCGATAAGAGGTTGGCTAAATGCAGAAGGATGTATCTTTACGCATGCAAAAAGTGCCATTCGAAATCATAAATCTTCCGTAAACGGATTTCCTATGTCAAGCACAGCAGGAGGCAGAATTGAAAGTTCCTACTGCACTTTCACCGACAATCAGCGAGACTTATATCTCACTAATTATAGTCCAAACATATCTTGTAACTTATTATCACTAGGAGGAATATTCAGAGATTGTAATTTCCATAACGAGAATTACCCCGGTCCTCTTCCCGCAGAAGGCAGCATTATAAGGAGAATCCAACTATCCGCTATCGGAAATGTTTTATTCAACAATTGTCAAATTGAAAACTTCAACAATGGAATGATGAATGATTATATCATGTATGGCATACACTCCACTCAATCTCAATTTATATGGAATGGTTGTGAAATGCCTTTGTTGAACGCACCCTGTGCAACTGCTAATGAAAATAGTTGCACAGGAATAATTCGAGGCTTTACCTATGGCATATTTATCAATGGGCAGTTGAGTGGCTACACACTAGATCCATCCATAGTTATTTCTAAAACTGACTTTTACAACTACAGGGACATTACGATTTTGGATTACCCTGAGATATTTATTATCGAGAATACCATGAATCCGCAGCCGTCCATTTTTCCAGACTACCCTGAAGGCTCCAGCAGCAATTACGGGTTGTACGGAATAAGTGTTGAAGGTTTAGCCCTTCAACTGGGCATTGCAGGGAACACACTGAACAAAGGAGCTAACACTAGTGGTGTTTGGCGCAATGGAATTGTTTGTATAAATACCGGTGAATTGCCAGACAATTACATATACGATAACACTATTTCCAATTTCATAAGGGGAATATGGATGCGTGATACAAATCGCGGCAGCGGCACTGTAAAAGGTCTTCACTATGAATGTAACACTTTTATAAACAACCAGCGAGATGTTCGAATAGACCTAAGCGGAGACCCGCTTTTAAATCCACTTTATAAAGGCACAAGAAGAAGACAAAGAGGAACGTACAATATTACAGAATCAAATCCTTATTTCAGCGCTGGTAATAGCTTCGTAAATAGTACTCATAGTAATTCATTTGACGATCTTCATAAGCATGTTGACATAAACACTGATCATCACTACTATTATCACGATAACGACCTTAATTTGAATGGAATAAATGAACTGGTTGGTTTCATCACCAATGAAGTAAACGAGAATCGGTTTAATCAGTGTTTAGAAGAATATTCCTTAATCAATGCAAGTGATTCAGAAATACAACGAAATTTCCTCTCAACTCACTACGGGTCTTTATATGCAGAATGGATCCAGTTGGTCGATGGCGGAAACACAACATCACTTACGAATGAAATTGTAACTACTCAATTCAATGATGCGTTGGAACTTTATTACGAACTTATGGAGAAGTCACCAACTTTAAGTGAAGAGGTTATGATTGAAGCTATAAATAGAGAATACGATTTCCCCGCTATTCTTCTTACAATAATTTTACAAAACAACCCTACCGCTGCTAAATCTGAAAGAGTGAATGAGCGGCTTGACAGTCGATTAATTCCACTCGAGCAATGGCAGAGAGATTTAGTCAATGAAGGCTTGTATTGGGTCAGCTATAAGGAGCAATTGGAAGAAGAAATGGATGTTATTGCTCAACAACGCTTTCGAGAAACACTTGCACTCATTTCTTCCAATTTTCAAAATAGCAATATGGAAGAATCAATCCAACTACTTGATCAATCTCCCTTTGTTGATGATTTGTGGCTTCGGATTTTCCTTCAACTTCGAAAGAAGGACTACTCAGGGGCAAATACAAGCATTGAGGTCTTGTCATTGGAACACAAATACCAGAATGAAGTTGTCCTGGACTTGCATTCTTTAGTCCAATTAAATATTCTAGAAAATACACTCAACGAAATGGAAGAGCCTATCTTAACACAAGTACAATTATCTGAGCTCCATTCAATGGTCAACAGCCCAAATGGATATACCTCCATAAAAGCTAAAAGCATACTTTCGAGCTATGGAAATAATTATTACGAACCCAATTTGAACATTCAAGAAGATGATGTTGATTTTAGAAATATAAACTCAGCTCAAGAATCTTCCAAAAATGCACCGACAATATTTCCAAACCCAGCTGATAACCTTCTGATAACTGACTACTCTGCTGTAAAAGAACATATCTCTTCGTTACAAGTAGTCGATACTTTTGGTAGAATAGTTAAATGTTTAGCTCCAAATCCGAATGGCCTATCAACGATTCAATTGGATGATCTTTCTCCTGGTTACTACGTTCTTCGCTTGCACAATTCCATGGAAACAGCAATACATTTCCTTCCATTTATAAAACTATGAAGTACATAATATTTCTATACCTAATTCTTCGTTGTGCTTATATCGGAAATGCCCAGTACTTTAATAATGCATATTTTGAATCTGGAGTATACTCTAGTCAGGGATTTTATAATGTACTCCCAATCGGAAGCAACCACATGGCCTTCGGTTCAGCATACAGCAGTAACTTTATTGACCACGGCATAGCTGGGCGATTAGTAAACAATACCGGAGACATTCAAACCGAAATTCTTACAACCATTCCATTTAACTTCGACGGCTTTGGCTATTCGCAATCCTTATTGCTCTCGGATGGAACGTATTTTTTGAGCACCACAACTGGCTTTCCTACGCATTATAGGCCAGCCTGGATACGCTGCAATTCTCAGTTCGACACTTTATGGACTCGCCGATTGGATGAATGGATGATTCCTGACACCACTTGGGGATTTGCATCTGCTGCCGAGGAACTGCTTAACGGAAATATTATGCTAGCTTCTCACTGGCAATACGACAGTGATGCATTTGACACCGGATTGGATAGCACTGGTTTACGTCTCACCGAAATAGACCTGAATGGAACAATTCTATTTGACACTACTCTTGTTTTTAATGATACATATTACTCTGTTCAAGATATGGCCCAAACTCCACAAGGAGATCTTCTTTTGTGGGGTTACACCAACGCAAGCGAAGCTAGTAATAGTTGCTTTGTAATGAAGACCACAACACTTGGAGTTGTATTCGATATTCAATATTTCGGAGATCCTCTTTTCCCTGATGGGTCTCCTGAACTTGTCATCATCAACAATAATGAAGCAGTTGTACTTTATCACTACTCATTAGAAACATCGTTTAACGTTCAAGAACCACATGCCGCGCTATACAATTATACAGATATGTTAGTAGAGTGGGATGTCCCATTTTTGCTCGACTATGTTGATTACGAATGTATGTGCAGTTTCAATGGCATGATACAGACAAGCGACGGCAATTTAGCAATAATACATCTTTCAAGAGACGACGAAACGGATGAAGTGCGCAACTCTCTGGTAAAACTGGATTACAATGGGAACGTTCTGTGGCAGAAACTCATTCCTGACCCACTGCCCGAACAACCCTTATGTACAGAACAAGGATTGGTGGACCTAGAAAATTGTCCGGATGGAGGATACATTTTGTCGGGTGAAATAGAAAAGTTAATCGACCCTGAAGATGAAAGCCAAATACTTCAAGCGCATTGGCTTGTTAAAACGGATGCATGTGGTGATGTAGAGTGGATAAACTGCCCAAATAGCATTCAAGAATTCGAAGATTCAACCCTTGAAATCTACCCAAATCCATCATCAAACCATATTACTCTTTCGTGCGATGAAAAGATACACCAAATCGATATCCTGGACATCTCGGGCAGGATGATAATTTCTGAAAAATCGAGTTCATTTCAATCGGTTGTAGACATTAAAAAAATGAAACCCGGTGTATATTTATTGAAGGTAAGGTTGGAAAACGGAAAGGTAATTTGTAGGAAAGTGATAGTAGAATAATCTAAATAGATTTCTTTAGCCTGTCGCGAATACCCTCACACCGATCGCAAAAACATGCATCAGATTATGGACCTCACCTACCGCAATTCGCTGATGTGTCCGGCAGTGGCGCGGGTGGTGGAGCGGATGAAGGTGGGGTGAGGGGTTCTTTTCCTTGAAAAGCCGGTGATATTTGTAAAATAAAAACCTCTTTCTCATATTTGTATAAACAAAGCCTTTATGAAAATCGCAACTATCCTCTTTTTCTCATTTTTCCTATTTACCGGATTACATGCCCAGCTTGTCATGCAAGCAAGCGAGCCCATAGTTATCAAAGGAGGAGCCAACAATATGTTTCCTTCTCTAAGTGGTTCTGTATGGCTTATCTCCACTCCCACTGAAGCCGGGAAAATTTCTGCCGCCATTTACGATGGACAGAACTCAAGCATTTTAAATTTTGATTTGACAACAAGTAGGGCAAAACACACCAATTTCGAATTGCTCTCAAGTAATGATGGAAGCTTGTGGTTAGTTTCCGTCTTTGAAGATAAAAAGTCAAAAAAAATCAAATACTATGCAGGAACTCTGAATGAAGACGGTACGATCGGTGAGATAAAAGAAATTTGGAGTACGGATCCGCAGAATAAAATGAATGATGGTTTCGCACTTTACAAATCTGCGAAATCACCCGATGGGAATTTATTCCTGCTCTCCACCGGTACGGAGAGTGCTGTATTTAATTCACGATTAGAACTCCAATCAGTAATAGGACACGACCTCAACAAACTCACAGAAGTTTTGACTCCAGCCATCGCCAACAATGGAGACTTTGCCTTCGTTGCATCCACTTTCGAATCAAAAGTGAGCATGGATGGAGCCCAGTCTTTTTCGATCGTCCACTATTCGAATGCAAGTGACAAAATAGTATCATCGAACCTCGCTCGATTCAAAATGTCAAACATGGCGAGTAGAAATGAAGCTTCCATTGTATCGGATGATTCAAATAATTTCATTGCCATCATGGCCGGACACAAAAACGGTTTGAAAGCAGTGGTCAATGAATTCTCAGTAGTAAAAATATCTTCGAAAGATCAGAGCATCAGTGCAAATCTTCATACTGTAGACGTTTCTAAGTATGCGATCGACTGCACAGTCTACGGAAGTTCCATACATGACCCAAGCACACTTAAGAGCGGCTATGTTTCCTTTTTATACGGATCAGCTGCAATTTGGTACATACAGGTAGATCCTCAATTAAATGTAACCACTGAATTAACAAGCGCAAACGTTATCCATGCTTATTATACCGTATTAGGTAATGGAATTCAAAATGGAAATTCGATTGAAATCTACTCAAACGGAAATAATGAGATGGTTTCCAAAATAATGGCTAATAAAACAACTGAATTCAAACTTTCCGATTTCAACGGAGGTGCCACTATAAGAACAACATGTTTGCAGGGAGAAACCAAAAAAGTGGAATTGATCAATTCCAATCTACCGGAGGACGTTCTTTTTGCGAGAGGTATGATGCAAGGAGTTCGCACGTCGAAGGGTACTTTCTTCTTGGCCGAAAAAAAACTCAAGCCCGTAGTTGTTGTTGTGAAGTAAAACCGGGTTTAACCGTCCTCAAAACACGGCTTAAAACCGAGTTTGACTTTAGCCTTCTTTGATCATCTTCCTCACCCCATCAAACAAAACCCGAAACCGAATTACATACATCGGTGAAGTAAATTGTTGTTCTAGTTCACGATTGCCTTTAAGCATAAGGCGATAACCTATTCCTCCACCAAATCCGAAAAGTCCAAGGACTTGGTATTCTACAATCATCGAGGGCTCGTAAAGGACCACATTATCGCGAGCGGTAATTTGTTTGGCTCCGAAGTGTTCGTATTGATACAAACTTCTTCCAAATCCAATTTGCACAGGGATGTCGGCTTGCCAATTATTTTTTTTGTAAAACACATATTCGATGAAAGGAGCTACGTAGGCAAAACGAATTTCGGCAAGTTTCGTTCCATGAATCGTTTCAATGGTTTCGTTTATTTCAGTGCCCAACCAATTGTACCCAATACCCATCATAAATCGATTACCAAACGAGATTCCTGCTTTTACGCCTCGAATCTGAGCGCTTTTACCGGTGATAAATGAATTTCGGGAATCGAGTTTTGCCGTGAACTTTGCCTTCTCTTTAAAGACATTTCTCAGCGAATCAGCTAGATTAACAGGCTGTGCTTGTGCTCCGAACCGGATACACAGAAAAATCAGAAATGTCCAAAAACAAGAAGTCCGCATTTTTTTCCTTAGGGGATAAAAATACGGACTTGATGAATATCTATTTAGATAGACTAGTGCACGTGCTCTCCAGGCTTTAGAGGCACGTTTTGAGGCACAAAGTCCGCTTCATGTTCAGGATTACTGTAATCATAAGCCCAACGGTGAACTTCAGGAATTGCACCGGGCCAGTTTCCGTGGATATGTTCAACAGGCGTAGTCCACTCGAGCGTGTTCGACTCCCATGGGTTTTGCGAGGCACGTTGACCATAAAATACACTGTAGAAGAAATTGAACAAGAATAGAATTTGAGCAACACTACCTACAATAGCAAATACAGAAATAATAGGGTTCAAATCTGCCACCCAATCGAGCATCTCGATATAACTGGTTTCATAATAACGACGCGGTGTACCTGCCAATCCGATGAAGTGCATTGGGAAAAACACTCCGAATCCACAGACCAAAGTGAGCCAAAAGTGAGCATAACCCAACTTGGTATTCATCATACGTCCAAACATTTTTGGGAACCAATGATAAATACCGGCAAACATTCCGAAGATCGCGGACATACCCATTACAATGTGAAAGTGCGCGACGACGAAATAAGTATCGTGTACGGGCACATCAAGAGCTGAGTCGGCCAATATGATACCGGTTAGACCCCCTGTAACGAATGTTGAAACCAATCCAATTGAATACAACATAGCCGGGGTGAATCGAATATTTCCCTGCCACAATGTGGTGATATAATTGAACGCTTTAACCGCAGACGGGATTGCAATCAGAAGTGTTGTAAATACGAATACCGACCCAAGGAAAGGATTCATCCCCGTTACGTACATGTGGTGACCCCAAACTATGAAAGAAAGGAATCCGATTGCAAGTATTGAACCCACCATCGCTTTGTAACCGAAGATTGGCTTACGCGAATTCGTTGCAATTACTTCGGAGCTGATACCCAAGGCAGGAAGCAGTACGATGTATACCTCAGGGTGACCAAGGAACCAGAACAAGTGTTGGAACAAAAGAGGCGAACCACCCGTTGCTTCAAGAGCTCCGACAGCTGCATTTGGATCCAAAGAATTGTTTGATGAAACATATATGTCTGAGAGATAAAATGCAGTACCAAAACTTCTGTCCATTACTAAAAGCACAGCGCAAGAGACCAATACCGGGAAAGAAAGCACCCCGAGAATTGCTGTTACTAGCAATGCCCAAATAGTCAATGGCAAACGGGTCATCGACATTCCTTTGGTACGCAGGTTTATGATTGTAACGATGTAATTCAAACCTGCCAAAAGTGATGATGCAATGAACAAGACCATAGAAATGAGCCATACCGTCATTCCGGCACCGGATCCGGGGATTGCTTGTGGTAATGCGGACAGCGGTGGGTAAATTGTCCAACCTCCTGAAGCGGCACCGCTCTCTAGGAAGAGTGAACCAACCATTAATACGCTCGACAGGAAGAAAAACCAATACGATAACATATTCAAAAAACCTGAGGCCATATCGCGTGCTCCAATCTGCAGCGGTATCAACAAGTTGGCAAAAGTTCCCGACAATCCACCGGTCAACACAAAAAAGACCATGATTGTACCGTGAATAGTAACAAGAGCCAAGTATGCGTTTCGATCGAGAATACCGTCTTTCGCCCAACGGTCCCCTAGCATCATATTCAAAAACTCAAACTTCTGACCAGGCCAACCGAGTTGCATTCGGAAGAGGACTGAAAGAAGTACAGCAACAACCCCCATGAAGATGGCGGTAATAAGGAACTGTCTAGAGATCATTTTATGATCCTGCGAAAAAACATACTTTGAAATCCAGCTTTCCTTGTGGTGGTGATGGCCGTGATCGTGACCATGACCATGATCGTGATTATGCTCCACGTGTTCTCCCATTGTTATTTCCTTTTATTATCCTTTAATTGTTTAGAGCGGTTGCCTGTGCAGCACCGGTATTCGATGTGTCTGCTGGGCTTGTTGCAGGTGCCGGTTCTGCTGCCGGAGCTACAGTTGCCGCACCACCAAAAGTCTTTTGTTTCGTCAACCAAGCCTCATATTCCGCCGGTTCATCAACTACAACCGTAATCTGCATATTGAAGTGAGTTACTCCACATACTTTATTACAGTATAAAACATAGTTGAACTCCGGATCGTTCAATTTCACTCTCATTTCGTTTGTAGAAATAGTTGGAGTCATCTTGAAACGTGTTGGTACACCGGGCACAGTATTCATCTGCGCTCTAAAGTGTGGCATAAACGCAGAGTGAATAACGTCTTGAGATTTGAAGATAAACTCTACTTCCTTTCCTTTCGGCATGTGGAATTCACCTTTCACAATTTTATCATCTGAACCGGCTTTCCATCCACTCACACCTTGCATATCAAATTCTTTTAAATCAAGAATTCTCTGCTTATGACGCTTGTGTCGATAGAGTTGATCCTTCATTACTTCAACTGCACTTTCCGGCATTGTAGGTAACTCCGAATTAGCCTTCAAGGTTGATTCTATGCTATTGATCATCGAGTCGATTGCATGTATTTCCGCGCTAATTGATTCCTCGGATACCATACCCATTGCATTGGTTCCTGATATAAGATTCACATTTGCTGAACCAAAGGTTTTGTCTGCACCGGGATAACGAGCCGCCCAGTCAAATTGCCTTGAATAAATTTCGATTTGGACAGCATCCGCACCGGCAGGACCGGTCATATTGTTCCAAGTAATCAAGCCATAAACAATGATGAAGGCCATTGTAACCCCCGGTACCATAGTCCAAATCATTTCAAGTCGATTGTCGTGGACAAAAAATCTAGCTTTACGATCCTTGCGATAATAGTATTTGCCGGCTACGTAAAATAGTACACCGTTAACGATGAAAAACATTACTGTGACCATCCACAGATTCAGGCTCATCAGTTTATCCACCTCAACTCCGTGAGCAGAAGCCGACTCCGGCAAGTAATCGCCATAGCGAACATACAGGAAAATGGTGAAAAAGAAGAACACAACCATCCACACTAACATGAGTGTTGCGTTCATCTTATTATCGGCGTGAGAAATCTCTTCCTCCCGCGTTTTACGCAGCGAACGCGTAAGTTCGTACACCTTCGTCAGTTGAGCAATCGCAATGACACCCAACACAATGACTAGCAATATCAGAAGTTTCATCTTATTACTTCAAGTTTGTTATCTACTTCCTCGTTTCTTCTTAATTATATCTGGTGTTGTTCACTTTCCTTCAGGAATGGGTGATTCACAGGAACCAATCTCTCTTTGCTGAGTGCATTAAGCGTTAGGTATGTAAATAATCCAAGGAAGCCAAGGAACAATCCAACTTCAAACCAACCGGTAAAATGAGCGTGTCCATGTGTAGTTCCGGGTACAACAGCAACATACAAGTCTGCAGCATGACCAAAAAATATAATGACACCCACTCTCACTAAGTACTTTGTATTTCTCTTTGCATCACGTGCGATAAGAACATAAAATGGCACGGCAAAGTTCACTAAAAATGTAATTACCATTGGATACATAAAGTGCTCGTACCGCTCCTGGAAGTAGGTTACTTCTTCAGGGATGTTTGAGTACCAAATGAGCATGTATTGGCAAAACCATAGGTAACTCCAGAGCATCGAAACTGCAAATACCCATTTACCTAAATCATGTATATGTGAATTGTTCAGTTTAGGGAAATATCCTTTGTTTTTCAAATACACGATTAATAAGGTTGCAAAAATCATCGTGGTAACCCACATGCCTGAGAAGATATACCATCCATACATAGTAGAGAACCAGTGTACGTCTATACTCATCAACCAATCCCAAGAAATCATCGAAGAAAATACGGCGAAGAACACCAAGAATACCGCCGATCTTCTATAGGTAGTGTAATGAATATCTAAACCACCCACTTCATCTTCTTTCAACGACATTCTGCGGAAATACCGAGCAAAACCTACAAATACTAGGAAGTAAGCGATATATCTACCCCAGAAAAAATAAGGATTCAAGTACGCGTATTTGTCCGCAATAATTTTGTCGTAATCCGGGTTTGCCACCGCACCCGCCAACGTTCCATCGTGTGTCAATTCGCCCGTTGATTCTACTACGTACGGTGCATAAACGCTGCTATCCATCCAATGCCACAAGTGATGTACATCGAGTTGCCCCGCCAACAATACACCACCAATTATTAATATGAAAACAAAAATGTTTCCGTACATGGCTTCAAAAACGCGCTTAATCTGAGACGACCATGCAACTTCTGCCGCGTACTGCAGGGTGTAAAAGAAGAGGGCTCCAACCGAAATGGCAAAGAAGAAAAATGCACATATCAGCAGGATCGACCACGAATACTGTTGATGATCCGAATGGTCGGTTGCGAAACCAACGGCACCTAGAGCAAGACCAATTATAGTCAATGCAAGAGACCAGGTTTTAACCTTACCGCCGAATTCGAATTTGAGTTTATTCTCTGTTGCCATGTATATTTCCTTCGCAGTTAATACTATATTTTGCTTGTGCTATCCTTTTTTGGCTGTGGTATCCGCAGGTGCAGCAACTGCTGCAGCGGCAGGAATAATCAGTTTAGCATCTTTTCCTGTGCCGTCGTAGGTAGGTGATGTTATACCCTTCTGAAGGCATTTCACCCATTCTATTACCTCCCACCTTTCCTTTTGATTGAGAAGTCCGGCGTGACGGCCCATCAAACCTTTACCGTAGGTGATCGTGTGGTACATTTTTCCCTCTGTTAGATCCTTCAACTTAGTCGTATAATCCGGAATACCATTGATATGACCATTCTGAGAAATTTTACCATCTCCTTTTCCTGCATCACCATGACAGTGCTTGCACATTTTGGTGTAAATAGCTTTACCTGCTTCTATGTTGGCCATAGTGCTTGTAAGTGGGCTATGAACTTCTAGTGCAGAACGTTCATAATCTTCAGGCGTATTATTGAGGAAGTACGGAAGCTCTCCACCGTAAGCGATTGCTCCGGCAGGTGGTGACATCGAAAGACGAACCCACGAACTGTCTTTTCGACGATCGATGCGGTCCATGTTCTGGTTATTTCCGTAATCGATATATGCTTCCACTGCCGGTGAGCGGTACATGTCGGGCATGTACTCCACGCCGGGTGCGTTCTTATCAGTAGTGCAGGATTGAAACATCATTCCCGTAGCAACTACTGCAAAAAATAAGGTTGTGTTGCGCATCTTCATCTCAGTATTCTTTAATGCTCAATTCATACACGTTCGTAGCTCTAAGCATTTTTTCGATATCGTCAGCCGAACGACCGTGATTGTCATCCACTGTAATTTCCATCACAAATTTGTCGTCTGTTGTTCTTGGATCAGGATTACTTGCTGGCATACCGGGCAATGTTTTATTTCTGATCAAATAAGTGATTACCATACCGTGCGCAGCGCAGAGAACGCTAAACTCGAACATAATGGGAACAAAAGCCGGGAAGTTTTCAATCCATGTGTCACTTGGTTTACCACCGATATTCATCTGCCAATCGTGGATCATGAAATACCATGTTCCAAAAATCGAAAGAAGGGTGCCGGTAGTCCCGTACATAAATGCTGTAATCGCCAAACGCGTACGTTTTACTCCAATAATTGGGTCCAACCCGTGAATAGGGAATGGAGAGAATACTTCTTTAACGCTTATTCCATGACCTTTAGCAGAGCGAGCTGCGTCGAGCAACTTCTCTTCGTCGTCATACATTGCGTGGAATACTTTGTTTGCCATGTCTTACGCTATTTCTTCTTATCGTAATTAATGCGAATTCTTGTTCTTATAACTTTCACCTGACATTTTCAGGATGGTTTTCAACTCGTTCAAAGCCAACACAGGGAAGTACCTTGCGAACAGCAAGAAGAGTGTGAAGAATATACCTATTGTTCCGATGAACATTCCGATGTCGATGCTTGATGGGTGAAATTCTCCCCATGATGAAGGCACATAGTCTCTGTGAATAGAAGTAACGATAATTACAAAACGCTCGAACCACATACCGATGTTTACGATAATAGACATCACAAATGTGAAAGAGAGATTTGTACGCAACTTCTTGAACCAGAAAAGCTGTGGAGAGATTACGTTACATGTCATCATTGCCCAATAAGACCAAGCCAATGGACCGGAGAAACGATTGATGAATGCATATGATTCGTATTCAACACCACTATACCATGACATAAATAACTCCGTGAGGTAAGCCACACCCACAATAGAACCCGTAACAATGATTACGATGTTCATGTATTCCACGTGTTTAACGTGAATGTATGCTTCTAGTCTCATGGTTTTACGCATGATCAATAGAAGTGTCAATACCATCGCAAATCCGGAGAAGATCGCACCACTCACGAAGTATGGAGGGAAGATCGTTGTATGCCAACCCGGAATTACCGAGGTAGCAAAGTCCATGGATACGATAGAGTGAACGGAGAATACAAGTGGAGTTGCGATACCGGCAAGTACGAGAGATACCTCTTCGAAACGTGTCCAGTTTTTCGCACGACCCGACCAACCGAAGCTCAATACACTGTAGAATTTCTTCCATCCCTTCTTCACCATTCTGTCGCGAATAGTGGCAAAGTCGGGGATCAGACCAATGTACCAGAATACCAATGAAACCGAGAAATAGGTTGATATCGCAAAAACGTCCCACATCAACGCCGAGTTGAAGTTAGGCCATAAAGTTCCCAATGTATTTGGTAAAGGCAATGTCCAGTACCCGTTCCATACACGTCCCATGTGGAAAATCGGGAATACCGCTGCCATCATTACCGCGAAGATGGTCATCGCTTCGGCCGAACGGTTGATCGCCATTCTCCAGCGCTGACGGAACAACAGAAGTACGGCAGAGATAAGCGTACCGGCGTGACCGATACCGACCCACCAAACGAAGTTGGTAATGTCCCATGCCCATCCCACTGTTTTGTTCAATCCCCAAGTACCGGTTCCGGTGCTTACGAGGTAGGTGATACATCCCACACCATAGAGGGCTATAATCGTTGCAACCACCATGGCAATTTTCCATGGCTTTGGAGCCGGTCCTTCAATAGGTCCACAAATATCGTTGGTGATATCATGGTAGGTCTTGTGACCTAAAATGAGCGGCTGGCGTATGTTGGATTCTTTAAACATCTTCAGAAATTAATGCTGTTATGCTTCAGATGATTCGATATTTCTCACTTTGGTCATGTAGAAAATATTCGGCTGAATACCTACTTCTTCCAAAGCGTGGTATGAGCGAACATCTACAGAGCGCTTATAATTCTGGGTCGCATTGTCGTTCAAATCACCAAACACAATTGCATTGGTTGGACAAGCTTCGGCACAGGCTGTGGTAAATGCTCCATCTTTCACAGGGGTACCCTTTTTCTTGGCTTCGTTTTTACCTGACTGAATACGCTGTTGACACATGCTGCATTTTTCCATTACCCCACGTGTACGAACAGTAACATCAGGGTTAAGAACCATACGAAGAGAATCATCTTGAGCCGGATTTACAACGTTGAACTTAGGATTGCTAACGTAGTTAAACCAGTTGAAACGACGAACTTTATATGGACAGTTGTTTGCGCAGTAACGAGTTCCAATACAGCGGTTGTATGCCATATTGTTCAAGCCTTCGTTGCTGTGTGTAGTAGCAGCCACCGGACAAACTGTTTCGCAAGGAGCGTGGTTACAGTGCTGACACATCATTGGCATGTGAACAGCTCTTGGATTATCCGATGCATTCTCCATGTCGCCATAAGCAGCGATCGTTCCGAGTTCCTTCTTCTCAGAAGTTTCTTCTACGGTTGCATAATCGGAAGTAAAATAACGGTCGATACGCAACCAGTGCATATCGCGATGTCTCACCACTTCATCTTTACCTACAACAGGAACGTTGTTTTCGGTATGACAAGCTGTTACGCAAGTTCCACAACCGATACAAGAGTTCAAATCAATAGTAAGACCCCAACGGTGGCCGATTACTTCTACAGGATGCGCCTTCCAAAGGTCCGCTTCACGCACGTGAACTTTGTCCTGTGCATTTGTCTTACCGTCGCCGTTTACATCCTTATGCACCACGAGTGAAGGCATCTTGTTATAGCTGGCCTCACCTTTTTTCTTTCCTTTTTCTTTTAAGTATTCCGCGATTACGGTTTCTTTAACTACCGAATCACGACCCATCACAGTATTCTGTGTTTGAGTAGTAGCTAGATGGTAAATACCATCCACTTGAGCTACAGTTACATTGTATACTGCTTGCACATTGCATCCATTGGAAACAGTGCTCATTCCAAAAGCATTTTTACCTATTGGAGTTGGTTTATCTCCATCAGCAACAATATGATTTCCCTTCTCACCTGTCTGATAAGCGGCCTTACCAATGTTTTCGGCATTGGCACCACGACCATAACCAACGGCGATTCCAATCGTACCTTTCTTCTGACCGGGTGCAGGGAAAACAGGTAGGGTTAGCGTTTTTCCATTGGCACTCACTTCTACCATGGTTGCAGGTTCCTGCATTCCAAGGTGCATGTTCCAACCTTTTTCTTTCACATCGGCCGGCGACATGGTAACATAGTTGTCCCAGGTAACTTTGGTGATTGGATCCGGAGTCTCTTGTAAGAATGGGTTATTGGCGTGATTACCTGTACCCATCGTTACTTTTTGATAAGTAACCAATTCCCATTCACCGCCAGCAATTGAGTTTACAGCGCTAATTGCCGCACCAACATCCATACCGGATGATGTTACTGCCATCGGAACTGCAATTCCGCTCTGTGCGGCCAAATCTGCAGCATTCTCAGTGGTACCGGTATATGAACTATCCGCTACCATAGTAGCCATCATTGCAGAACCGGCCGAAACACCGGCAAATGTTCCACGTTGTACGGCTTCATTCCAAGAAGTGCTTGCATTCATGGTTGCGGCAGTAAAGCCATAACCATGAGTTTCGCGAACGTAGTTGTAATATGGAGTAGCATTTCCTGCCCACTTCAAGAAACTTTCGCCTGCTTGACGTGTATTGAAAAGCTTATTAATCGTTGGTTGAACCAAGTCCACACGACCGGCCACCGGGCTAAGGTCGTTCCATGATTCGAGGTAGTGATGATCAGGAGCTTTATATGAACACTTGCTTCCTGTTTCATCTGCATAAAGATTCAAAGAAACAGTAACGCCAACTTTAGCTAAACCTGTATTGAAAGCATCGGCATTTGACCAATCGTAAGAAGGATTGCAACCATAAACGATCAGTGCACCTACTCCACCATTGTTCATCTCGGTCACTAAGCCGGCCATAGCTGCGTCGTTACCTTGATAAAGATTCAATGGATTATCCATATCAATGGTACTTCCGTAATTGCCCAACGATTTGTTAATGGCAATTACGATAAGTTGAACATTTGGGTCATTGCTTCCTGAAACTACAAGCGAAGAACCTGTGTTTGACTTGAGGGCTTTTGCCATTGCGGCTACATCCACACCATCAAAACTTGAACTTCCGTTTCCGGTTACTGCGCCATAAAGAGCGGCAGCTACTTTACCAATTTCCGAGGGTTTAACCGGATAGCGGTCATCGGCATTTGAACCGGTGAGCGACATACGACTTTCAACTTGGAAATGTTTGTTCATCCAAGCACCTTCCGGTTTGCGACGTTCGGCGTACTGTGGAATATAGAAGTTTGAAGTGAGCCAAGTACCTAGGAAATCGGCATCTAAACTCACAATTACTTTTGCTTTGCTAAAATCGTAAGCCGGTACTACTGCTTTTCCAAAAGTTTGTTGGTTAGCTGATGTAATACCACTGTATGAGAAAGCATCGTATTGAACGTGCTTCACTTTATCCATTCCATACTTCGCTGTGAATTCAGCTACTGCCCGTTTTGTGCTTGGGCTGATAACAGTACCTGAAACAATTCTAATCGAAGAAGCTGAAGCGAGTTTACCACCCAGTTCGGTATCCAATTGTTCCCAAGTAACGTTGTTTTCACCGATCATCGGACCCTGAAGACGAGCGGTATCATACAAACCAACTACCGAAGCGTTGATTCTGCTATTTAGAGCACCGTTTCCGAGGCCTTGAGTTTTGTTACCTTTAATGTGAATAGGGCGACCTTCGCGGGTTTTCACCAAAAGGTTACCGTAGTCATTTCCGTCATAATACGTTGTTGCATAAAAATTTGCAACACCCGGAGTGATCTCTTCAGGTTTGATCACATACGGAATAGATTTCACAATAGGAGTTTCGCAGGCAGCCAATGTTGCAGCTGTTAGCGAAAATCCCATAAACTTGAGGAAGTCTCTTCGACCGGTATTCGTATCCGAAAGTTTAGAGTCCGAGAGGAACTCATCCACTGACTGATCCTTTTTGAATTCGGTAGTTACCGCTTCCTGAAATGCCGGAGTGTTGTCTAACTCCTCCAATCCGGTCCAATATTTCTTATTCATTCCCATGGTATGGTTCGAGGTCGGGTTCTACAATTCTTAGTAATGACATTTTCCACATTCCCAGCCGCCCATTTCCTTTACGGTTACGGCGCCGTCTTCCAGAATTTCGCGGAGCTTATCCAGACCTAAATCTGATTTCTTATAACGCTCGTGCATCTCTTGGTAATAAGCATTGGCCTTGTCTGAGGTCACATCAATTTTAGCTGCACCGTGACATTCAATACACCAGCCCATTGTAAGTGTTTGCTTGGTAAGTTTGATCAAACCTGGCACATCAGATAGGCTTTGTGCGTTAATTTCATCGATACTAGCCAAACGACCGGTAGTGTAACGCTGAACAGGGCCGTGGCACTGTTTGCAATCGATACCCGCTATAGCCACGTGTGTTTCGTGAGGGAAGTACACGTGATCAGGTAGGTTGTGAACTTTCACCCATTCGATAGGCTTCTGCTCATAATTCTCTATATACGTTGAAGTTGCCGGATCAAATCCGATTGCTGCGTAAATCTTAGCAATTTCAGTAGTTCCGGATATAGCCCCCTTCTTAATTGCCTTGTGACAATTCATGCAAACATCGACCGAGGGAATACCTGCGTGTTTAGATTTTGCTGCCGAACTGTGGCAGTATTGACAGTCAACTTCGTTTTGACAAGCGTGAATAGCATGAGAGAAAGCGATCGGTTGTTCCGGTTGATATTTCTCATACACACCTACATCCATTCCGGCTTTGTATCCTACTACTACAATGTAACAGAAAATGAAAAGACCGATAAATGAAACGAAAACTTTGTGTTTCCACATCCATGCTTTAGCAGTAGCCAAATAAGATGTTTCGCCTTCTACTTCCTGGCCCTGGTTTTCTTTGATCGCGTTGCGAAGAGCCTTGTTGATATTGGTTGCTGAAACAGCTATAATCCCAAGGATCAAAGCAACAATTACAAACCAAATAAAACTGTCGTTATCAGAACTCTTCTCACCGGCTAGTTCCTCTTCTGTGAAGGGAACACATTTGTTGTCTACTACAGCAGTCGTTCCTCCAGGGGGAAGCACATCACCGGCTTTCACATAAGCCATGATGTCTTTAATCTCTGTTTCGCTCACTGCCTGTGCATTCATCACACCAAAACTTGCCTTGTACTGTGCAAGTAGGGAAGCGATATAGGGATTGCCCGTGGCTATTGCCGCCGTAGGATTTTGAATCCATTTTACTAGCAAAGCATCACCCTCCTTCCAACGGGAATCTATACCTTTAAGGCTCGGTGCTGCTACGATGCTACCATCGATAGAGTGACAGCTGGCGCAGTTGCTCTTGAACAAGGCTTTGCCGTTATCCGCATTTCCACCCTCGAAAATGTTTGCCAGAGAGGATAGGGAAATTGAGAGAACAAGGAAAAGCGCCAGAAGATTTTTTGGTTGTAAACTTGCTGAAAGCCGCTTCATTACAGGAATTTTAAGCAATCCTAATTTTGGATCGCCGGCAAATTTAAATCACGGTAGACTTTAACATCTTTTGAGTAATCGTGTTATTTGTAATTTAAAAAGATTCTAAATAATGACTTTGGTCCAACCTGACCCCTATTCAAATGTCACGAGACCGTCAAAAAATACGGTCTATGCTAAATGTCAGTGACATAGCTAAGGTATCTCAAGGTCGCATATCCGTCTAGGCTCCGCGTTTCGCGAATGTTCGATGAAAAAAAAATGATTTCCACAAGGACTTTGTGAGTAAAAAAAATCGTTTCGAGGGTTGAAGGCTCAGACTTGGAATAATCCTTGAATTGGGATCCTGACAACTAAATAGTCAAAATCTTCTTTCTCTCCGGTAACGACTTCAAAAGCTATCCTAGATTTGCATACCCAATCTACCACATTGAAAAATCTTCTTTACACCTTCCTTTTTGCTTTCATGATTATGGGAAGTCAAAGTCTTTCGGCGCAAAAAGACACTGCTTCTGTAAATCCCAAACTGAAAGACCTCTTTGGTAAAATGAAAACTACGAATCCGGACAGTTCGACTGAGGATGTTCAAATCGCAGGTCCGGGCAATGGTGCTGGAAAAACTAAAAGCAACAACGACACTGTCATTAAAGGAGAAGGTTTGATTGTTATTCAAGCTGATTCAAAAATTGATTCCCTAGAACACAAACACAGAAAATCAAAACTTAAAGGATACCGCGTCCAAGTATTTCTCGGTAGTTATGCTCAATGCCGTGATGAGCGGGCGAAATATCAAAAATCAGGAATTCTCTTCCCATCTTATCAAATTCAAAATGCACCGGATTATGCCGTGCGCGTGGGAGATTTTCGAAACATTGTGGAGGCCATGACAGCCCTCAAAGACATTAAACGCAATTATCCCGGAGCGTTCATTATACCGGATGATATAGAACCGCCCAAACTCGGGGAGTAATTAGGAATGATGAATTATAAATTATGAATGCAGGGAACGCGAAGACCCATTCATCCTTCGACTCCTCATTTTTCGTCACCTAGGAGGACGCATTCATCCCCCATCGGCAAACTCAGGGATACGACAAGCTCAGGAGGACGCATTCATAATTCACCATTCATAATTTATAATTCTACAACCAGCTCGTCTTATACCCCCCATCCTCTATATCCAACGCCGCTTGAGTGACTTTTAACGGTTTGAAGGTGTCGACCATTACGGCGAGTTCTCCGGTTTCTTTCTGACCAATGCTTCTTTCATATGCACCCGGATGTGGTCCGTGCGGAATTCCGCCCGGATGAAGCGAGATAAATCCTTTGTCGACATGATTGCGACTCATAAAATCTCCATCGACATAATACAGAACTTCATCGCTGTCGATGTTGCTATGGTTATATGGAGCAGGTATTGATTTGGGATGATAATCATATAATCTCGGACAGAAAGAGCATACTACATAGTTGTGTGCTTCAAAAGTCTGATGCACGGGTGGCGGTTGATGCACACGTCCGGTGATCGGTTCGAAGTCGTGAATAGAAAACGCATACGGATAATTGTATCCATCCCAACCGACCACATCAAAAGGATGTGATGCATACACTACATCGTGAAACACGTTTTCCTTTCGTATGCGAATGGTGAATTCACCTAATTCGTCGTGTGTTTCGAGATCTGTCGGGCGACGCATATCCCTTTCACAAAAAGGAGAATGTTCGAGCAATTGTCCGAAATCGTTCCGATAACGCTTGGGAGTGAGTATGGGTGAAAAAGACTCGACTATAAATAAACGATTGTCTTCCGTATCAAAATTGATCTGGTAAATCATACCTCGCGGTACCACCAAATAATCGCCATATCCAAATTTAATATTTCCTAAAAAAGTGCGGAGCGTACCACTGCCTTTGTGTACAAAAATCAATTCATCGGCATCCGCATTTTTGTAGAAATAATCGGTCATACTTTTGCGAGGAGCTGCTAGCGTGATGTTCAGATCATTGTTAAAGAGCATGTGAACACGGCTCTTCAAAAAATCATCTTGTGCGGGCACATTCCAACCTTGCAACATGAGCGGAGTAATGTTCTTATTCATTGCTGCAACAGGGCTCACATCGATAGGTGTACCAATGCTTTTGATCATGGTCGGACGATGAACATGATAAAGCAAGGAGGACATACCGTGAAATCCTTCTGTTCCAAAAAGTTGTTCGTAGTGAATGCCTCCGGAAGCTTTTTCAAATACCGTATGACGTTTATGAGGAATCGTGCCGAGTTGATGGTATATGGGCATGGATGGGGTTTTGTGCAAAACTACAAATTATCTGAACTCGTCGCTAGTCCGAGCTAGCAATATCGAAGACGTATACCCCACCTATCTCTTTCCGATTGGTCTTCGATTGAGGTGTAGGACTTTTCTACCACAAAGAGACAAAGAATTTGCGCAAAGGGACACAAAAGAAAATTCTCAAAGAAAGAATTTCGCAAGCGAACGGTGCACACAGTTGGATGCAGAAACGTCTCAGATAAACGTCCATTCATAATTCATCATTCATAACTCATAATTCACAATTACATCGACTGCCCTTTCCCAACGTGCGTTTCCAATGACGTTCGCGCTGCCCTTCGACTCGCATTACTCCTTCGTCGTAATACTCACTCAGGGTGACGGGCTCCGCGTGTATGTATGGGGGGGCATACAGGGCCGCTGCGCGGCCCTGTATGCCCTTTCTCAACACAACCGGCCCGTCACCCTGAGCGAGAGCTCGAAGAGCGCGAGTCGAAGGGCAACTTTTCCCTACCTTTGCACCCTCAAAACCCGTCACATTATGAGTACCGATACCACGTCCCTACAACTTGAAAAAGTAGTTCCAACCGCAGAAGATTTTCTGCCTTTGCTCGGTACAGACTATGTTGAACTATATGTAGGCAACGCCAAACAAGCCGCGCATTACTACATGAGTGCATGGGGATTTCAGCCTCTCGCCTATGCGGGTTTAGAGACCGGTATGCGCGATCGTGTATCTTATGTATTAGAACAAGATAGAATCCGTTTGGTACTTACCTCGCCATTAGGTGCAGGTGGAGAAATAAATGAGCACATCAACAAACATGGCGATGGAGTAAAAGTGATTGCTTTATGGGTTGATGATGCCACAAAAAGCTGGGAAGAAACGACCAAACGAGGTGGAGACTCATACATGGAGCCAACTACCCATGTAGATGAAAACGGCAAAGTGGTAATTTCTGCTATTCATACTTACGGAGAAACGCTACACTACTTCATCGAACGTGGAGAATACCGCGGAACATTTATGCCCGGTTATCGCCCTTGGAATCCGGCCTACAAACCCACTTCTATCGGATTAAAATTTGTAGATCACATGGTGGGCAATGTGGGATGGAATGAAATGAACAAATGGGTTGAGTTTTATGGCAAAGTAATGGGCTTTGCACAACTTGTTTCTTTCGACGATAAAGATATTTCTACTGAATACACTGCACTCATGAGTAAGGTGATGTCGAACGGAAATGGTCGCATCAAATTCCCAATCAACGAACCTGCAGAAGGAAGAAAAAAATCACAGATCGAAGAGTATATTGATTTTTACAACGGAGCCGGCGTTCAACACATCGCTGTAGCTACCGATAATATCATTGAAACTGTGACTGCACTCAATGCACGTGGTGTAGAATTTTTGACAGTTCCGGCTACCTACTACGAAACGGTTTTAGACCGCGTGGGGAAAATTGATGAAGACCTTGCCCCCCTTCGCGATCTCGGTATTTTGATAGATCGCGATGATGAAGGATACCTTCTGCAGATCTTCACCAAACCTGTTCTTGATCGTCCCACCATGTTTTTCGAAATCATTCAGCGCAAAGGAGCGAAGAGTTTTGGAAAAGGAAATTTCAAAGCACTTTTTGAAGCGATTGAAAGAGAGCAAGAGTCGAGAGGCACTCTTTGAGATAATTATGAATGATGAATGATGAATTATGAATGGGGCTTTGCGTTCCATGAATAGTTCGTTTCTGCTAAATGGAGTTCGCTTCTATTTGGTCAATTATAAATGATGAATGATGAATGATGAATGGGGCTATGGTAAGCTCACGCGTTCTATCGCTATACCCGGAGTTTAGTCGTCGGGTTCAACTACTCTGAAATACTAAAGCGTAATAATCTCACTTTAAAGAGGGCACCACCTCATGCGGAATTTGAACAACTAATCCAACGCAATTCCATTTTTCATCTTCCATTTTGAATTTTGAATTTTCTCGTTTCCCCATTCATCATTCGACTATTCATCCCTCGTCCCTCAGGATTCATCGCTGCCAATGACAAGTTGTGGATTTAGATTGAAAATGAGAAGTGTACATTTTCACGTTTTTGATTGCCTTCTGCTTCGATGGCCTCACATAAACCCGAGGGAGAGCCCTTCGATTCATCGACCCTCGTACCTCGGGTCGATTCACTCAGGGTGACTTGCTCGTTTTGTGTGTAGGGGGAGGAAAGGCGCCGCTGCGCGGCGCCTTTCCTCCCCCTCATTTTTTAAAAGCCATGCCGTCATCCTGCGTGCGCGCAGCATGCGCGCTGCGCAGGACCTATTCGGAGACCAATCTTGAACCCGTGACATAACGTGTGTACCCTGTTTCTCTTTCTCCCTTGAACCCGTGCACAAACCGGATCGTGTGTATCCTGTTTCTCTTTCTCCGAACCCCGAACTCACATGGGGTGAGGCTTTCCGACGGTTTCGTCAACACTCACAGTTGGATTTTATACGTGGGACTTATGAATCCGACTTCACAAGTAAAATCTCTTCCATGAACGTAAACCCCCATTCATAATTCATAATTCATAATTCATAACTCATAATTCAAAAAAAAACCGCCTCCTTTCGAAGACGGTTTTTTTATGCGTATTAAAACGTGTTCTCTTACTGAACAGTCACTCTGAAAGAAGAAGTGTTTCCGTTAGATACAAGGTTGATCATGTACACACCGGCATTCAAAGCCGACATATCCAAACGATCTACATTAGCACCTGTTGAGCGAGTACCTAGGTTTTGAACCATTACGGTTTCGCCAAGAAGATTGATCACTTCAAGTTTTACGGCACCTGATTCAACTACAGAATATTCGATATTCAAAAAATCGGCTGTTGGATTTGGGTAAGCATTAAGTACAGAAACCATTTCGTTTTCAATGACACTAACTGCTTCGTTTACTTTAGCAGCACCGGTGATTTCAGCAAAAGCCAAACCTTCAGTGCCAATTTCCAAAATGTTATCCATGGCTACACCACCACTTGTTACGCCATAAACATTGACGTAACTATCCACGTACAATCCATCTCCGAATTGATCCACCAAAACGAAGTTGTAACAACCGGTAGCAGGAAGATACACATCTTCGCTAACCAACACCGGATCCGACTGTACATCGAATTCACCGTATGGACCACCTGTAGCAACATCGTTTCCATTGTCATCATAAATAGTCCAGATGTAATCGCCAGGATAAACGTCTGTCAACATATCGATATGTATATGCGTAGTAGAAATAGTTGCTCCAATATTTGGCATAACAGCATTATTCAAAATATTATCGTCGACATCGGTGATGGTAATTATAACATCAGCTCCATCCACAACAGTTGAGGTTCCAAGATTGAGAGTAGTCATTTCAAATTGACCGAGGTTACCTGTCCAATCGTAATCAATCATTGGAGTAACGCCAGTAACCACGATGTTGGCTGATGTAAGCGGAGCAGAACCGATGTTCACCAGATCCACGATGATTTCGGCATCATCACAAGTACCTTCAGTACCGGAGTAGTTCAACAACATACCATCGTTAGTGTATACGCTCTGACAAGTACTTGCTTCGATAAAAGCATAGTGATCAGCAGCAGTAATTTGACTAGTCTCCGTTACGATACCTGTTGGACAGATGGTGTAAATAGTAGGGAAATAAGCAATTTGATATGCGTTTGCAATATCAGCATTGTCGATGATTGGGTATGGTGTATTTGTAACCCAATCGCCCTGTGTAGAGCTATTGCAATCAGTCGCACCATATAAGCAATCGGTATTTGTGTTACCATCACCTTCGATCATGATTACAATAACGTTTCCGCCATTGGCAACTCCATGTTCGTTGTGAAGAACGTGAAGAGCACCCTCTCCATCGGTACCATTGTAGGCTCCCGTGTGATAAGACCAACATGGTCCGCACCAAGTAGCGCTCACATCTATAACAACAGTATAACCCTGTGCGAGGTAATCATACAAATGGTGTTCAACGCCATTAATGTCGGTAGCTGTAAAATCAGGAGCGAAACTTCCGTTTGGCAATTGAGCCTTCACAGAAACGCTTCCCAACATCAGAATAGCTGAAAAAACGAGTAAAATTCTTTTCATGTTGGTTGGTTTTGGATTAGAAAAACGTGAAACACAAATATAAGGAATTGAAGGGATTAGGACCTAATTATGGAAAGTTATTCTTGGAATCCTATAATCAATTATAAATTATGAATGAGGAATTATGAATGGGGATTGCTGTTTCGATTGACATTCGTTCTTCGAAGGGTTTTGGATGATGGGTGATGGATGATGGATGATGCGTGATGGATGTTGGGTCGTCCCCCTGAGCTTGTCGAAGGGTGGATGTTGGGTCGTCCCCCTGAGCTCGTCGTGTCCTTGAGCTTGCCGAAAGGAGGGGGTGAATTTTGAAACGTTTCAATCAAATTAAACTTTCCCTTTCTAGTATCGCAATGGTCTCGCGAAGGTTAAGCAATGGTGCGCGAGGGAATGATTAGTTTATTTGAACTTCCATTTTCTATTTATCTTTTGTCGGAGATCTGCCATTGGCACATCAGCACATTTTTCAGATCTTCTCAGTCTTGTGTGAACCCCAATTTTCCATTTTTCATTTTCAATTTTCCATTTTACCGTGCAATCCCATTAGCTTAGCCCAATCAAATTTCCTACATGAAACTCTTATCACTTCTTTTCTTCTCAATCTTGAGCTTAACTACCCTTGCTCAAAACAATCCCCACTGGATGCGCTATTCGGCCATTTCTCCGGATGGAAATACAATTGCTTTCTCATATCAAGGCGATATCTATGTAGTGCCTTCTGCGGGAGGTATGGCTATTCCTATTACACTAGCCGACGCCTATGATTATATGCCCGTTTGGTCGCCCGATGGCAAATCAATTGCATTTGCAAGTGATCGCCATGGAAATATGGATGTGTTTTTGGTGAATGCAAAGGGTGGAACCGCTTTGCGATTAACCTATCATTCATCGCAAGACTTGCCTTCTGATTTTACACCCGATGGAAAAAATGTTCTCTTCACTGCCAGTCGATTGGACAAAGCGAGTTCGCAATTGGGACCAACCGGAGCACTTCCCGAACTCTATACTGTTCCCGTTACAGGTGGTGCCGATCGTCAACTTTTAACCACCCCTGCTCTTTGGGCTCGTTTTAATCAAAAAGGCGATCAGTTGATATATCAAGATCAAAAAGGATACGAAGACGAATACCGCAAACACCACACATCGTCTGTCACTAGAGATGTTTGGATTTACGATTTCAGCAAACAAGCACATACCATGTTATCTACTTTTAATGGTGAAGACTTAAACCCTGTATTTGCTGCCGGTGATCAGGCCATCTATTTTGTAAGTGAGCAAAATGGCACATTGAACATTTTTAGCCTAGATCTAAACTCAAAAGCTATTAAGCAAATTACCACTCATACGGATCATCCCGTGCGACACATATCGTGCAGCGAAAATGGAACGATTTGTTACAGTTTTCACGGCGAACTTTATACTATTCGTGAGGGTGGTCAGTCACAAAAAGTAACTATTCAAATAGCAAGTGACAGTCGATACGCCAATGAGAAAAACATTCCGGTGAAAGGCGCAGAAGATTTAGCTGTCTCACCAAATGGTAAAGAAATAGCATTTGTATCAAGAGGCGAAGTCTTCGTTGCATCGGTCGCTGAGGGCACCACACGAAGAATAACAAATACTCCCGAACAAGAGAGGAGCATTGAATTTAGTCCGGATGGAAGGTCCATTGTTTATGCAGGCGAACGAAATGGTTCTTGGAATATCTATCAATCGACCATTGAACGCAAAGAGGAAGAGTTTTTCTTTTTGGCTACTTTAATCAAGGAAGAAGTCATCGTAAATACACCTGAAGAAACCTTTCAACCCAGTTATTCGCCCGATGGAAAAGAGATTGCATTTTTAGAACAACGTACTTCTCTTAAAGTGATAAATCTCGCAAGCAAAGCAGTAAGAGAAATCATGCCTGTTACATCGAGTTACTCTTATTCCGATGGTGATCAGTACTACGATTGGTCGCCGGATGGAAAATGGTTTTTGCTAAATTATTTACCCGGTCAACAATGGATTGAACAAATTGGACTTATATCCTCCGATGGAAAAGGAACCATAAAGAATTTAAGTGAAACGGGCTACGGTGCTTATGGTCCTGATTGGATGATGGATGGAAAAATGTACATCTACTATAGTGGCCGTGATGGTATGAAAAATCATGCAAGCTGGGGATCAGAAACCGACGTTTATGCTCAATACTTCACACAAGAAGCTTGGGATGAATCGAACATGACCGAAGAAGAATTCACTTTATTCAGCGAAGCGAAAAAGAAAAAAGAAGAGGAAGAAAAAAAGAAAAAAGACGAAGCAGAAGCCAAAAAAGATGAGAAGAAAAAAGGTGATAAATCAAAGGACTCTGACAAAAAAGACGTTGAAGAAAAAGATAAGAAAAAGGAAGAAATAAAACCGGTTGTCATCGATTTTACAAACCTGGAAGATCGCAAAAAGAGATTGACCATTCACTCCTCCGACCTCAGTGCAGCTTATGTTTCAAAAGATGGTTCCAAGCTTTTTTACTTGACCAAATTTGAAAAAGGCTACGACTTATGGCAAACAAATCTCAGAACGAAAGAAACCAAAATATTGACAAAACTCGGTCAAGGCGGCGGTGGATTGGTTGCAGATAAAGAAGGTAAAAATTTATTCGTGATAGCCGATGGACAAATTACCAAAGTAGATATCGAAAAAGGCGAAAGCAAACCTGTTGCCATTAAAGGTGAAATGATCTTAAATGAAAATGCTGAAAGAGCATATCTGTTTGAGCACATCTGGCGTCAAGTTCGCGAGAAATTTTATGTGAAAGACTTGCACAATGTTCGCTGGGATTTTTATAAAACCGAATATGCAAAGTTGCTTGCCGATGCGAATAACAATTACGACTTCGCGGATATGATGAGTGAGATGTTAGGTGAATTAAATGCCTCGCATACCGGAGCATTTTACAATAACTTTAATCCTAATGGCGATCAAACTGCCAGTCTGGGATTATTTTTCGATGAAACATTTAATGGCAATGGATTAAAGGTTGTTGAAGTAATAGATAAAAATCCGGTCTTCAAAAATGGAACGAAAGTGAAACCCGGAGTGATCATCGAAAAAATTGATGGCAATGTTATCACACCGCAAATAAGCCACTACCGATTTCTCAATCGCAAAGCCGGTGTGAATACGCTCATTTCCTTTTTTGACCCGAGTAAAAACGAACGTTGGGACGAGGTAGTAAAACCAATGGGGATGGGACAAGAGAATGAACTCCGCTACAAACGTTGGGTTGAAAATTGTCGTCACATTGTAGATAGTATCTCCGGAGGTAAACTCGGTTATGTGCACGTGCGCGGCATGGATGACCAAAGTTTCAGAACAGTATATGAAGAGGCCTTAGGCAAAAATGCCGGTAAAGAAGGCCTCGTGGTAGACACTCGATACAATGGCGGTGGCTGGCTTCACGACGATCTAGCTACTTTTTTATCAGGTAAAACGTACATCACATTTATGCCGCGAGGACAGAATCTTGGACAAGAATCTCAGTTTAAATGGACCAAGCCCTCTGTTGTAGTAATGAATGAATTCAATTACTCCGATGCGCATATGTTCCCTTATACATACAGAGCTTTAGGTATCGGAAAACTGGTCGGAATGCCGGTTGCAGGAACAGGCACAGCAGTTTGGTGGGAGGGTCTGCAGAATGGAGTTGTTTTCGGAATTCCACAAGTAGGTATGGTAGATACTGAAGGAGATTATTTGGAAAACAAACAGCTCGAACCCGATGTGAAAATTGCACTTGATCCGACATTGGTGGTGAAAGGACGCGATCAACAATTAGAGGAGGCCGTAAAAGTTTTATTGAAAAAATAAAATAAGTAAACGTTTTCACGATGGCTGCACAAACCATTGATCTCTACATCGCTTCTTACCCTAAACAAGTACAAACGATTCTTCAAAAAATCCGGAAGACGATTCAAAAAATTGCTCCGGAGGCGAAGGAGAAAATGAATTACGGAGTTCCCACATTTGACCTTTATGGCAATTTGGTTCACTTTGGGGCTTATGCAAAACACATCGGATTTTACTCGCTGCCCAAAGAAGATAAAGCACTCTTGAAGGCCATTGAGCCTTACAAAACAGGCAAGGGTTCTATACAATTTCCCTTAGACAAACCTATGCCTTATGATCTAATTGAATGGTTTGTGAAACAACGTATCATCGAGAATACAACTAAGTTCAAAGAAAAATCGAAACGTACATGTAAGCAAGGACATGTGTTTTATAAAACCAGCGATTGTCCGACATGTCCGCAATGTGAAGCCCTCAAAAAACCCAAAGAAGGTTTTGCAACAGTGCTCGGAGCCCCTGCACGTCGAGCACTCGAAAATGCCGGAATCAAAACGTTGAAAAAACTTTCCACTTTAACAGAGGGGCAAGTATTAGCGCTCCATGGCATGGGACCATCCGGTATTCCCAAACTCAAAGCAGCTCTGAAAAAAGAAGGTTTAGCCTTCAAAAAGAAATGATACAAAAAGCAGAACCTTATTCATGAAACTATTTGTAGTACTTTCATTATTAGTCATAATAGTCACTTGTTGTTCGCCAAAAAAGGAAGTAGCAGCACAAACAAACCGATCATCCGGAAAACCGATGAAAGCTTCTGCGTTATTGGTTCTCGATTCAGCGATGGGCGATTTGAACATGGATCGAATCACAGATAAAATTATGATTTACAAATCGCCGAATGAAGTAAGCGAAGGAGAATCGAAACGTCCACTGGAAATATTCTTAGGCAAAGCAGATGGAACATTCGAATTAGTGGAACGGAATGACAATGTTGTATTGTGTTACGCGTGTGGTGGAGTTTTCGGAGACCCATACGAAGATGTAATAATCGAAAACGGATCGTTTACAGTTTCGCATTATGGAGGAAGCAATTGGCGATGGAGTCGCGCCATTACTTTCAGTTTTGTTAGAGAATTTAAAACGTGGTTACTTACCGACGATAGTGGGATATCTTACAACGTCACCCAAGAAGAAAAAACAAATGAAACTCTTATTCACAATCCTGAAGATTTTGGAATGATAAAGTTTAAGGATTTTGATAACGAGAAGGGAATGTGAGAATTTCACCACTAAATTCCTACCTACAATATCTCCACCTGACATGTCATTTTCCTTTCTGTACCATCAACGGTTCTGACATTTGCCTTAACAAAAATGGAATTCCCTTTGTGAAGGTCTTTGATATATGCAATTTGTTCGGAAGTAAGATCACAGCCATTGACGTAGTCCCATGTTTTTATCGCTCCCGATTTTTCGATACTTAATTCAAACTTGGAAATGGTAAACGGTTTTTTCAACTGACAACCATCCCAATAAATGGTGAGCTTGGGCTGAGCAATAATGGTTTCAACGGTCGCAGACTTCTTCAGGACTCCGGACAACAGCATTTTTATGTCGGGAATGCGTTTGATAGTCATTGCGACCTTGTCAACCAACTTTCCATTTGAAAATATCGAAATGGTATCTGTGCAAGGTTTCGGTGGAATGACTTCAAAAGTATTTGCGTTTGAAGTGGTCCCAAAAGACAAACTCTGGCTTTTGAGATTAATCACACCCGGAACACCAATTACCTCAAGTGTCTGACTCATTCCCACATAAAGCAGATGTAGTTCCGGTTTTTTCAGATCCTGATTCCGAATATCGATTTGAGCATGCAGCAGAGAGCAGATTGCCAAAAAAGTAGCGGAAATGGAAATTCTAAGCTGGTTCATGGCTTGCTGGTTTGGGTGGTAAACGATAAAAAACTGTAAAAATTTCATTTCACTTAACGTTCCGCCAGACTGCCGACTGCCGACTGCCAACTGCCGACTAATTTCGTACCTTTGCACCTCTCAAAAAATCAATATGCACAGAAGTCATACATGCGGCGAACTCCGCATCTCAGATATCGGAAAAACAGTAATACTCAGCGGATGGGTTCAGCGCTCGCGCGATTTAGGCGGGATGACCTTTGTAGATCTTCGTGATCGCTACGGAATTACCCAACTCGCCTTTAACATGGAAACCTTGGCAGACCTATGTCTTCAGGCCAGAAAACTGGGTCGTGAATTCGTAATCAAAGCCAGCGGAAAAGTGGTTGAGCGCCATTCTAAAAACAATCACATGCCTACCGGCGAAATTGAAATTCAGGTAGAAGCATTGACCGTACTTAATAGCAGCAAAACACCTCCTTTTACCATCGAAGATGAGAGCGATGGAGGCGACGATTTGCGAATGCAATGGCGTTTTCTCGATTTGCGCAGAAATCCGCTAAGGGACAACCTCACACTTCGTCACAAAATGGGCATTGAATCGAGGAAATTTCTCGACAGCCTTGGGTTTTTGGAAATCGAAACACCCTATTTGATTAAATCAACTCCGGAAGGGGCTCGCGACTTTGTGGTGCCGAGCCGCATGAATCCGGGTCAATTTTACGCTTTACCACAATCCCCACAGACTTTTAAGCAAATTCTAATGGTGGCCGGTTACGACCGCTATTACCAGATTGTTCGCTGTTTTCGCGATGAAGACCTCAGAGCCGATCGTCAACCCGAGTTTACGCAGATCGACTGTGAAATGGCTTTTGTTGAACAAGAAGACATTTTAAACACTTTTGAAAGCATGGTACGCCATCTTTTCAAAACGGTAAAAAACATAGATATCCCGAGTGTTCCACGCATGCTTTATAGTGAAGCAATGCTCAAATATGGAAGCGACAAGCCGGACATTCGTTTTGGTATGGAGTTTCAATATATCACCGAAGAAATGCAGGGCAAAAACTTCAATGTTTTTGATACTGCTGCTTGTGTGATTGGTATAGTTGCTCCCGGATGTTCGAACTACACACGCAAACAAGTAGATGAGTTGACCGAATGGATGAAACGTCCGCAAATCGGAGCTAAAGGCTTGGTCTATTGTATGTGTAACGAAGATGGAACTTTCAAATCGTCGGTAGATAAATTCTATTCGCAAGAAAATTGGAAAGTGATTTCCGAGAAAATGGGTGCTTCGAAAGGCGACCTCTTGTTGATTTTGAGTGGCGACGTAAACAGCACTCGCAAACAGATGAATGAACTCCGTCTTCTGATGGGTCAACGTTTAGGATTCCGGAATCCGGAAGTGTTTGCTCCCCTGTGGGTTCTCGATTTCCCTCTCCTCGAATGGAGTGAAGAAACGAGTCGCTGGCATGCCATGCACCACCCTTTTACCTCTCCCAAACCGGAGCAGATTACCCTGCTCGATACCGATCCGGGAGCGGTTAATGCCAACGCTTATGACTTTGTAATAAATGGTGTTGAAGTCGGTGGCGGTTCTATCCGAATTCATGACCGTGACGTTCAATCGCGCATGTTTTCACTTCTAGGATTTAGCCCTGAAGAAGCGCAGGCCCAATTTGGCTTTTTGTTAAATGCGTTCGAATACGGTGCTCCACCCCATGGTGGCATAGCTTTTGGTTTCGACCGTCTCTGTTCGCTTTTTGGCGGATCTGAAGGTATTCGCGATTTCATTGCTTTTCCGAAAAACAATAGCGGAAGAGATGTGATGATTGATGCACCTTCCGAAATTGCCAAAGAGCAACTCAACGAATTAAAGATATCCGTAATAAAATCATAAGTTCCCAATGAGCTTATAAAACAGTAAAACATGAAAAAATCTATTCTCTTACTTCTTGCAATTCTGACGGGAATTAGCGGCGTCTTTGCTCAAGGCAAGGGTGTAAAAACACGCATTACCGGAAAAGTAATAAATGCAGACAAAGAGTATTACATGTTGCGTCATCGCGACAATCTCGATACACTTTTTGTGGATGCCAACGGTGGTTTTGCCGTTAATATAATGCTGACACAACCCGAAGAATGCAAGGTGATTGTTGGCAAAGGAATGGTGAAGATGTATGTACTTCCCGGTGATGAGGCCTATATTGAAATGTACGCGGATAAACCTGCCAATCCTCCTGTTTATGGAGGGAAAAGTGCTGTTTACAGTACACTTTTTACCGAGATTTCTAAAAACGAAACAAGGTATTCCCGCAATGTTCACCCTAAGGTTCTTAACCCTGTAAGTCCTGCTCGTGCGCTAGCAGTAGAAGACAGTGTGCTTGTCCTTCGCATCGCCTTTGTAGAAAAATATTGTACAGACAACAACCTCGAGGCAAACTTCCGCGATTATCATGTGGAAGCCATGAGATACCTCGCTCTATCGGAGCTTACCAACTACAAAAAATCATCTCCAAACTATTCTGCCGATTCCCTGAAATCAGAACGTCCTGCTTTTGATGCATCTCTCACGCGTTTGCCCATCGACAATATCAAGATGTTGTACAGCGACTATTACCAACTATATGTGCGCAACTACATCAGTGGAATAGCAGGATTTGCAATGGTTTTCGATGGCCCTGAAGATTACCCTGAGTATTACGAGCGTCAAATGGCAGAGGCACTTCGACTTCTTAAAAATGAGGAAGTAAAAAACTACATGATTAAAGAATTGGCTGTTGAAGCAATGCGCGAAACGGGTACCAGAGATATTTCAAAATTCATGTCCACATTCGAACAGAATTGTACCAATGAATTGATGAAATCACGTGTCATGAAAATCTGGTCGAATTATGCTTCTATTCAACCAGGAAGTTCTTGTCCTGAGATTGAGTGTTATGATGCTTCAGGAAAAAATATTCGATTCGCTGATTTGAAAGGAAAAGCGCTTTACATCGATGTTTGGGCAACATGGTGTGGTCCATGCAAACGTGAAATTCCAATGCTCAAAGAACTTGAAGCAGCATACCACGGTAAAGACATTGAGTTCGTGAGTATCTCTACAGACAAAGACATTGAAGCTTGGAAAGCATTTATTGTAAAAGAAAATTTAGGAGGACTTCAAGTACATCAGAGTGAAAATTTCGATCTTACAATTTCAAAACATTTTATCGTAAACAGCATTCCTAGATTCATACTCATTGATGCCGACGGTAAAATCGTTAGCGCTGATGCTCCAAGACCGTCTAGCGGAACAGTGATTCGTTCGTTAATCGATACCACACTTGCGAAGAGGTGATAAAATGGAAAATGCAGAATGGAAAATGGAAAATGGAAAGTGTGAATAAAACGATTCACATATCCTTCCCCTTCCTACAAGCTCTAGGACCGATCGCCCCTCGGCTTCGCTCGGGGACCGAATCGTTCTTTAAGCTCATCAACCTCGGCTCCGCTCGGTTAAAAACCATCCTTCGAGAAGCTCAGGAGGACGCATTCGACGAGCTCAAGAGGACGCTCCCCTTTCGACAAGCTCAAGGACACGACAAGCTCAGGAGGACGCCTTCGACTCTTCGTCCCTCGTACCTCGGGTCTCATCGCTCAAGACAACCCTTCACCTATAACCCATAACCCATCATTCATAACTCATAATTTATAACTCATAATTTATAATTCATAATTTCTAATTGCCATGTATCCTCCAGAATTAGTATCCCCCATGCGTGACGAGCTTACCCGCGAAGGATTTGCTCAACTCACCACGCCCGAACAAATAGATGAAGCTGTAAACAGCGAAGGAACCGTAGTAGTAGTTATTAACTCTGTATGCGGATGTGCAGCAGGTAGCATGCGTCCCGGTGTTCGTCATGCAGTGAAGACTTCCTCTAAACTTCCTTCTAAACTCACTACAACCTTTGCCGGTGTAGATCGCGAAGCCGTTGATCGCGCGCGCAAGTACATGTTGCCATATCCGCCATCATCGCCAAGTATTGGTTTGTTTAAAGATGGCAAACTGGTTCACATGATCGAACGTCATCACATCGAAGGTCGCACAGCCGACATGATTGCCGAAAATTTGAAACTTGCATTTGAGGAGTATTGTTAAGATAAACATCAATTAGAAAAAAGGGACTGTCTCAAAAGGCAGTCCCTTTTTTGTTACCCAAATTTTTAGTGAAAAAAGATCAACTCTAACAAAAATGTGCCTCTGAAACTCTATTTAATAAAAGGTACGAGGATCCCATCGACGAACTTCCATTCACAACACGAGCAGTCAACCCTTCGACGCACTCACTTTGTGAGCTTGCTTCCAATGACAAGATGTGGATTTGGATTGAAAATGAACCATATGCATTTTCTGGTATTTGGAGACCAATCTTCTCCGAAAGCCTCACCCTCCGCCCTCTCCAGAGGAGAGGGGACCGATTCTGCAAACTGAAAAATTCACGCTTTTGAAAACCGTGATCTTTTGAAAACGCATGATTTCACCCAACGTGAACGTCCCCCTCTCCTCTGGAGAGGGCCTAGGGGTGAGGCTTTCCGATGGTGTTGTCAGTGCTAACGGTTGGATTTTATAAGTGGGACTCAAGGCTACTTGGCACTTTCTGTAGAGGGGAGACCACTACTTTTTCTCCCAAATTTTTACCGAGATATTTCTGACGTACACGGCGCCTTCACCCCTCCACCATAGATATGTCTTTATCTCATCTTCCGGAATTCTAACTTCAGGGGAGAGATAGTCCATACGAAGCGATTTCCAACTTCCGCTTTGCGATTTCATATCTGTCAATGATCTTGTGAAGTAGGCATAGAGTTGATCATGATGTTCGGCGCAACACACGATCCTAAGTTCTCCCTGATCAACAGAATCCGGTACAAAAACATCTGCTTCTACTTGCATCCAAAAATGGTCCTTTGATGTCCATTCAGAAAATTTACGTTTAAAGGCTTTTGAAAATTGTTTTGAATTATCCAAACGTAAGACAACATTGGAAATGGAATCTATGAACAAGGTGTCCTCGAATTTAATTTGTTCATTGGGCTGAAAAAGATTGTACGTCAACATGTAATCCGCACTATCCGAAAAGGTCATTTCCCCCGTAAAAGATCTTTCGACTAACAATAGGCTATCCAAAGCAGGATCCATCTTCAACTTCCCTATCATTTGCCAAAAATATTCTTTAGTCATTCTATCTTGACTTAGCATTCCACGGTCATATTGCCACGAAAAAGAAAGAGTAAGAATCGACGCCAAAGCGATCAAAGCAATCAAGGGTTTTCTCCATTTAAAAGAACGAATGCCAACCAGTAAAGGGCCGAGTGCCAAGGCCATTATGGGAAGAGATTGCACCATAGACCGTTGACTAAAACATTGAGCGTACCACCACCCAGACCATGAAGAAAGAAAATAAATATTTGCCAGTGAAAAGAGAAATATCGGCCAAAACCAAGACTTATAATTTCTCCAGATATTTATTAGTCCAAAAAAGGCAATCAACATAAGTGGAGTGTAGACAAACCAACCCTTTCGATAAGAGAACAAGAAATTCAGTGTATTCGGTGAACCAAAATCAAATCCTTCCCCGGGATTACTGTAACTCATATAAAACCAATGTCCGGTTGTCAGCTTCCAAAAAATAAACTGCGGTGCTACTACAGCTAGTGCAATAGCTATTGAAACAAATAACTGCTTTAATTTAAAAATAAGTTGCCACTTCTTTTTCCAGATTTCGGTATGACCCATTCCATAAAACAAGGGTATAAGAATGGCAACCATTTCAGATGGACGGCTCAAACAAGCCAAAGCTATTGAAGCTGCCAAAATGTAAAGCCACAAATTCCTTGCACTGTTCACCCACTGTACGGTCGATAAAAGAATTATGGCGTATAACAAAAAGATATAAGTATGTGCCGTGGCAATTCCACCCGCGGTTTGAATCAAATAATTCGTTGCAAAACCTATGAGTAAAATAGTCCAAGCAGCAGTTGTTTCATCAAAAATCAGTAACAATAATTTTCTGAGAACCAAGAGGCCGGCAAAAACGATAAGCAATGACCATAGATACATTGCCCACTGATAAGGCTTAGAAAAACCATCTTGATCGACTCCGATCCATCCGGCAATGAGGTGACCGGAAAAAAAAGCCGGGGCATACATAATTGCCATTCCACATGAATACTGCGGAAGAAAATTATCCTGATCTTTTACCTTGTGTAATTGATAAAGAGAGCCGCTAAAATCATACTTCACTCGTGCTTCTTCCATCCAACTCACGTCTTGTCCGGTAATATCGTCATGAATAAACAAGGCCGGTAGATAATAATAGTACCCTGCAGAATCCCAAGTAATTACTGCTGAAGAATAACGAGAAGATAAAACGATAATCGCAACGAAGACTAATATTACAGAGAAGTTACTGTAGAATGATTTTATCATTTCAAGTGCTTTCTATTCCAAACATTATATTTAAAAATACACCATATCGCTCGAAACCCATCCTTCCATCCGATTTTTTTTCCTTGAGCGTACGTTCGACCGTAGTATGATATCCCTACTTCATAAATTCGAATGTCCGGAATGCGCGATAGTTTGGCAGTAAGTTCCGGTTCAAAACCAAATCTCCTTTCTTTCAAGAGCAACGACTTTATGATATCTGCGCGAACCATTTTATAACATGTTTCCATATCACTTAGGTTCAGATTGGTCAAGGCATTAGACCAAAACGTGAGTACTTTATTTCCAATCGAATGCCAGAAGAATAGGATGCGATGCGGTTCTCCACCCATAAATCTCGAACCATAAACAACATCCGCTTCTCCCCGGAGAATTGGTTTTAGAAGCAATAAATAATCTTCCGGATCATATTCCAAATCGGCATCTTGAATGATAACAAAATCTCCGGTGGCAAGATCAATCGCCTTATGGATAGCAGCTCCTTTGCCTTTATTTACCGGTTGAGAAAATAGAGTAATCTCCAATTCAGGATGTTCATTTTTGTACGCCTTCAAAACATCCCACGTATCGTCGGTAGAGGCATCATTGACAATTACCAACTCCTTTAAAATTTCGTTTGGTAAAACAACCTTTGCTACACGATCCAGAATTTTCCTGACCGAAGGCCCTTCATTGTAAGCCGGTATAAGTATTGAAAGCCTTCGCATTTATTACAATTTGTATAGTCTAATTCGAATAATCAAAATCAAAAAATTCCTTTTCTCTATTTACTCCTCCCTATCTCCCAACTTTCTGTGAAATTCATTAGGCAGAGCACTTTGAATTTTATCAAAAACGTTTGCACGCAAATTTACCAAATCCTCTTCTGTAAATTTTACAGGCGGGACAATGGCTTCATGAATTACCACTTTGACCAATCGAGGTAAAGATGGACTAAAAAGTTTACCCGGATCATTCATGATTTTATAGTTCTGGACCCAAGTAACCGGAACAATGGGTACCTGCTTATCGATAGACATTCTGAAGGCCCCATTTTTAAAGGCTTTCATGCGGGGTGTTGAACGTGGAATAGTACCTTCGGGATAAATAGCAATGCAATCGCCCCTATCAATTGCCTCATACGCCTTTTGTAAAGATTGCCACGCTTGCTTATTATTTTCCCTTTTTACGGGAATGTCCATGGTTTGAAAAAACAGACGAAACAATGGCCATTTGAGCAATTCACCCTTGCCTATAAACAAAAAATAATCGCCAAAAATGGCATACATAAAAACGGTGTCGAGATACGAACTATGGTTCGAAGCTATGATGTAGGGCGGTTCGGGTAGATTTGCCTTTAATTCTTTACTCACAGGGCAAAACATGAGAGTGCGGAGTATCCAAGACCAAAAGCGCTTCACAGAAAACGCAGCGTGAAACCACTCCTTCCTCGATAATAGCACCCAAAATACAGGGTACAAGAGCAGCAGACTCATCCAAAAGACAAAGCCGATCCAAAGCTTATACAGCAGAAATATGGGTGCTAGCAGGTATTTCACGATCTATCAGGTCGGCGAAGCTAACAAAAACTCAGTGAAAAGGACGATGTTTTGGATTTCCTAAAATCCGTTCGTTCTTTGCAACCTGAATCTACATTTTTATGGCGCGCATTCTTACAGGTATTCAAAGTACAAATATTCCTCACCTTGGAAACATCCTAGGTGCCATTAAACCTGCCATCGAATCTAGCAATTTGGCGGGTAATGAAGCATTTATGTTCATTGCAAACTTCCACTCTCTCACCCAGGTAAAAGACCGAGAGATAATGGAATTTAATACCCGTGCCGTAGCCGCCACATGGTTAGCCTTTGGACTCGATACCGAAAAAAACACATTTTATCGTCAGAGTGATGTGCCTGAAGTAACTGAACTCACGTGGTATTTGGGTTGTTTTACACCTTATCCTATGTTGGCCAATGCCCATAGTTTTAAGGATAAATCGGATCGATTAAGCGATGTAAACGTAGGACTTTTTGTTTATCCCGTTTTGATGGCCGCAGATATAATTTTGTATGATGCAGACATCGTTCCTGTGGGAAAAGACCAAGTGCAACACCTTGAAATAACCCGCGATATTGCAGAAACTTTCAATCGTCAAATGGGCGATACGTTCGTTATTCCCAATGTACAATTGGATGAAAGTACCATGTACGTTCCGGGGACAGATGGACAAAAAATGAGCAAGAGTTACAACAACTTCATTAATATTTTTCTCTCTGAAAAAGAATTGAAGGATGTGATTAATAAGAAAATTATTACCGATGCAACACCTTTAGAGGAACCCAAAGACGCCGAGAATAGTGTAGTGTACAAACTATTCAAACTGATTGCTTCCGCAGAGGCTTCCGCCGAACTGAAATCAAAACTTGAGTCAGGGGGTTACGGTTGGGGACATGCTAAAAAAGATCTCTTCGAAACCATTGTTTCTACCTACTCTAAAGAACGTAAGATTTATAATCACTACATGAGTCATCCCGGTGAATTGGAAGAACGCCTATTGGCAGGGGCCGGTAAAGCACGTGTAACGGCTCAAAACACATTGAGCAGAGTTCGAAAAAGTCTGGGATACTAAGAAGAAATTTTATTTGCTGTACTTAGTCTTCCATTTCTCGTATAGTCGAGTTTGTTTGTTTGATATATCAATCTTTCGTCCTTGAATCCATGCCATCAATACGTTATTGGTCATCATATCGAGCGCATCTCCCTCTGAAATAAAAAGACTTGCGTCCTTACCTACTTCAATAGATCCGCAGAAACTATCTACACCCAATATTTTAGCTGTGTTGAGGCTTAAAGACTTGACGGCTTCTTCATAAGGAAGTCCATAAGCCACGGCTGTTCCGGCATAAAAAGGAATATTCCGCGAACCCATTCTTTCCATACCCCCTGAGTTTTCAAAACAAAAAGTAACCCCTAGCTTAAACAATTGAGCCGGTAATTTGTAGGGCAGATCCACATCATCTTCATTGTAACGGGGTAGTTCGTGAATTCTTTGCAACATAACCGGAACATTATTACTAACAAGTGCAGCCGAACAAAGCACTGCATCGTATCCTCCCACTATGACCATGTTGGCAATTTGAAATTCACTCTTAAATCGGAGGGCTTCCGTAATTTGCTTTACATCATCAGCGTGCACGTAAAGAGTTGACTTTCCATCAAAAATGGCTCTTAAAGCCTCAAAACGGACTTCGGTCAAACCAATTTTCTGCTGATTGCAGTATGCTTTCGCCTCGGTAAAAAATGATTGAATTTCCCGAAGTTGTTGCTCATACGTCTTTACCTTTTCTATGCGAATAGCGCCCTTGTCGTAATTTCTATGAAACACAGTCGGCCAATTTACGTGCACCCCATCGTCCATTCGGATAACAGCGTCTTCCCAATTCCATGCGTCAAATTGCACAACAGAAGAAGTACCACTTATAACACCCCCTCTTGGGGTAATTTGACCCATCAGAACTCCGTTCGAACGAACGGTTGGAATGATCTCCGATTCGGTATTGTACGAAATAATTGATCTCATAGACGGTCTAAAAGTGCCCGTCTCTTCCAAATCATTTGTCTGACGAACCATGTCTATCTCAAGTAATCCCAAGGTAGAATTTGGAGCGATAAATCCGGGATAAATATCTTTCCCTGAAGCATCAACAATAGTGTCGTAGGCCGTCATATCTAATCGAATAACCGTAGCATCTGCAACCAAGGTGAATTTCCCATCGACAAAAGCTATTGCGCTGTTTTCAATCATGGTCCCATTTCCTAAATGCGCCCGACCATTCATTATCAAAGTCGACTGGCTTTGCTTAGCTGCGGGGGCAGGAACTTGCTGAGCGATCACTTTTACATTTACAGAAATCAAAAGCATCAAACAAAATAGTTGATACATCATGTATGTTGACTTGTTCATATTTCTTTGAATTAACGTCCTACTGAATAAAATCCCGTATTGTCCATGGTATCGCAGTGAAAATGGGTGCGATGTTTATGTGTAGGAGTTTGCGTCTTCTCGCCATCCTTTTTTGCACCCATCATTTTTTGAATCAGTCTATCTCTTTCTGATTGAATATACGTTCTCATTTGTTCATCCTCTTTGACATCGAACATTAGACGACCATCAACAAAAGTCTGTTCTGCCTTCGCGTAGATGCTTAAAGGATGATCACTCCAGACAACAAGGTCGGCATCTTTTCCGGGCTCGATAGATCCCATTCTATGATCAAGGTGCAAGAGTTTAGCGGGGTTCAAAGTAACAAACTTTAAAGCTTCTTCCTCCGGAACACCGCCGTATTTCACTGCTTTACCTGCTTCTTGATTTAATCTGCGGGCCATTTCTGCATCATCGCTATTGAAGGCCACGGTTACCCCTTGCTCCCATAACAAAGCTCCGTTGTGAGGAATGGCATCTTTTACTTCGTATTTGTACGCCCACCAATCGCTGAAAGATGAAGCACCTGCTCCATGAGCCTTCATTTTATCGGCAACCTTGTATCCTTCCAAAATATGTGTGAAGGTGTTTAATGTGAAACCCATGCTATCTGCTACGTGCATTAGCATGTTTATTTCACTCTGAATATAACTGTGACAGGTTATGAATCTTTCCTTTTGAAGTATCTGCCACAGTGTTTCCATTTCGAGATCCCTTCTTGGCATTTTCAGTTTACTATCCTTTTTCTTTGATCCCGCCTTGTATGCCTTCCAAGCTTCTCCATACTCGCGAGCGCGAATAAAATGATCGTAATACAATTGCTCTACCCCCATACGTGAAAGAGGGAACCGATCGTCACCCGTCGAGGACCAATTTGCGAGGGTTACGTTTTCACCCAAGGCAAATTTTATAAAAGGAACCGCATCCTCTACCAACATCTCATCGGCATTGGCTCCCCATCGAAGTTTGATGATTGCACTTTGACCACCAATTGGATTTGCAGATCCGTGCAACAATTGTGAAGCGGTAACTCCGCCCGAAAGTTGACGATAGATATCGATGTCCTCGGGCCACACAACCGATCTTTCCTGAACTTCGGCACTACTCGATTGTGAACCTTCGTTTACGCTCGCCAATGCTATGTGGCTATGCTCATCAATGATACCGGGTGAAATGTGCTTTCCTTGTGCATCAATTATTCTAGCGCTTTCATATCCCTTTACGTTCACGTTTTGCCCAACGGCAATTACCTTTCCTCCGCTTATCAGAACTTGACCATTCTCTATTTTTCCATCCGGACCGCTCGTCCATACAGTTGCATTTTGTATTAAAACCGTTTCTTGTTTTGGATATTCCTTTCGACCATATGCAATAAATGGATAAATAACTTCAGGCAACTTCACCTCGGTTGCTGTAGTATCCATTTTCGCAGAATCCTTTTTTTCTTTCTCCTTCGTTCTACTAATGGTCCAGCTTACCCAATCACCTCCCGGCTTTTGTCCGGTACCTTGCCAATTACTTTCACCTTTGGCTATGGTTCCAGTTAGCCTAAGTTGTCCGGAGTAATTTTTATCATCCGGATTAAAATTCAAGGTTACAAAACGCTCCGTAATATTCATGTTTACTTTCACATGAGTCGTATCAATTACTTCCACGGAATCTTTTATGGAAGGGCCAATGATCAAAATTTCAGCGCTGTTTTTTCCTGCTGAACCGCTCACCTCAAAAGGATAAGATGTCGTTCCAACACTTAAAATATAAGATCCGCTGAGATCCGGTTTCACGAAATTCTCGATTACATATCTTTCTCCTTGCACCCAGTTTTCATAGATTTTCGTTCCATCTTTAGTTATCAAATCTGATGTCAAAATGAAATTCGCCCACATACCTTTTTTCAAGGCACCTATCTCATTGTCCTTTCGAATAAGGCTTGCAGGCGTGTATGTCAAAGCCTTTAAGACATCTTCATGCAATAATCCGGATGCTGAAATTTTCTGAAGGGATTTGAAGAAAGTTGACTTATCAACTAGTCCGCTAAGTGTAAAAGCAAAATTCACTCCGGCTGTTTTGAGTGCGTAGGGATTGTAGGGCGCTTGTTCCCAATGCATCATTTCTTCTGTGCTCACGAGTCGCGTTAAAAAGGGATCACTGACATCATAAGCCTCCGGAAAACTCAAAGGAATAATAAATGAGGCTCCTGTCTTTTTGATGTCTTGCAGTCGCTGGTATTCGTTTCCTCCTCCGCGAATTATGTATTGCACGCCAAATTCATCACCTACTTTATCTACACGAAAGTCATTCCACTTATCACCCGCTTCAATGAATTGGGGTAAATTTTGGATGTCATTAAATGATTCCAATGAAATGTTTCGTTCTGACTCATCGCCTCCATTTTTATACCACGTTGCATCGCAGTATGTTTGTCGGAGTAGAGCAATAGAACCCATGAGAGAACTCGGGTATGATTGCGTGCTGCTTCCTTTACTCAGCGAATAATGTGCCGCCGCATCGGTTTCAATTAAATTTAGTTGGTCGAGATTTCCTAAACATACAAGTGCAGAAGTTCCTCTTACAATTCCATCATGTTGATGTGTCAATACAACGCCAAAACCCAA
>JBILMS010000158.1:0-3419 GCA_044375415.1 Flavobacteriales bacterium | reverse complement strand
TCCCCCAAAAATTAATCACTAAAAACAAAAATAATGAAACAAAATTTGTTTAATTCAATCAAATTGACAAAGCCAAAAAAGAACACATTTGATTTGTCACATGACGTAAAGCTGACGTCAAAAATGGGGCAACTTACTCCTATTATGGTACAGGAATGTATACCAGGCGACCAGTTCAAACTATCTTGCGAAAGCCTTATAAGATTTGCACCATTAGTGTCACCCGTTATGCATAGAATGGACGTTACAATGCACTATTTCTTTGTACCAAACAGGATATTATGGTCAAATTGGGAAGAATTTATTACTAACCCTGCATCTGGATTGGTAGCACCATTCGTACCTTCTTCTTTCTTTGAAGATGATGTAAAAGATCCCAACTTATCAAACAACGCTTATAAACTAGCAGACTATTTAGGTCTACCAAAGCCACCTAATAACTCTCCTGTAGTAAACGTATCAGCATTACCTTTTGCAGCTTATCAATGCGTGTACAACGAATTTTACAGAGACCAAAATTTATGCCCTGAAATCAACTATAAGCTTACAGACGGAAACATATATACAGGCTGGGCAAGAATCAGGGAATTATGCAACATAAGAAACAGAGCGTGGGAACACGATTATTTTACATCTTGTTTGCCATGGGCACAGAAAGGAGCAGCCGTAGACATTCCACTTGGCGAAGTAGAACTTATTGATGCACCTTACAACGATATGTTAGTAAGGGATAAAACAGACGGAAGTTTAGCTGTAGCCGGTGATTTAACTACTGATGCAGCAGGAGTGATGCAAGCAAAATTAGTCGCCGGACCGGGCGCTAATGACGACGCAGTAATTGATCCTAACGGGAATTATGTAGTAGGTTCAACAACTATCAATGAACTTCGCAGAGCATTCAGACTACAAGAATGGCTTGAAAAGAATGCCAGAGGCGGAACACGTTATATAGAAAATATCCTTTCACATTTCGGAGTTAAGTCAAGCGACAAGCGTCTACAACGTCCCGAATACATTACGGGGGTAAAGTCACCTGTTATCATTTCGGAGGTATTAAATACCACAGGCATAGATGGAGAACTACCACAGGGCAATATGGCAGGACATGGTATTTCAGTAACTTCTGGAAATTACGGCAATTATTTCTGTGAGGAACACGGTTATATTATAGGAATAATGTCAGTTATGCCAAAAACTGCTTATCAACAAGGTATTCCAAAGCATTATTTAAAAGCAGACCCGCTTGATTACTTCTGGCCTTCATTTGCTCATATAGGAGAACAGGAAGTAAAAGCAAAAGAAATTTTTGCATATACCGCTAATAACGAAGATACCTTTGGATATGTACCACGTTACGCAGAGTATAAATATAACCCTTCACGTGTTGCCGGTGATTTTAAAACCACATTGGATTTCTGGCATCTTGGAAGAATCTTTAACAATTTACCGACGCTAAGTCAGGAATTTATTGAGTGTACACCAGAGGACGCTGAACGCATATTCGCCGTCCAGGACGAAACAGATTATCTTTATTGTCACGTGTTCAATAAAGTATCTGCATTACGTCCCATGCCAAAATTCGGAAATCCCCAATTTTGAGCACCATATGTATGAACCCTTTTACATTAAAAGAAGACGACGGGGGTCACAAAGTACCTTGCGGAAAATGTTATAATTGTAAAATGAGAAGGACAGGCCATTGGTCAGTAAGGTTAATGAATCATTACGAGGATGTCGGCAACGGCATTTTCGTAACATTAACTTACGATACCCGTTATGTACCAATAACTAAAAAGGGTTATATGACGTTGGAAAAAAAACACGTGCAGAACTTTATAAAACGACTAAGGCAATGGCAAAAAGAAGATCCAAAATCTATATCATACTACGCAGTTGGCGAATATGGCGGGAAAACATTAAGACCACATTACCACCTTATTTTATTCAACGCTAATATCGAGTATATAGAAAAATCTTGGTCAGATTGTATCGATAAAAAAAATGCAAAATTCAGAAAGCTCGGAGAAATTCATTACGGAACATTAACTCCTGCTTCAGTAGGTTATACTTTAAAATACATTAGTAAAGCAAAGCGAATACCATTACATCAGAACGATGACAGAGTGCCCGAATTTGCTTTAATGTCCAAAGGTATAGGACTATCATACCTAAAGGAAAATATGATGAAGTGGCATTTAGCAAAGCCTAATGAACGCATATACATTCCTTTACCAGATGGAAAAAAAGCACCTATGCCACGTTATTACAAAGAAAAAATCTATTCCAAAGAATTAAAAGAACAATCTGCTTTTTATTGGAAACAAAAAGCAGATTTGGAAAAGGAAAAGCAAATTATTCAGTACGGAGACGAGTACCAGAAAGTAAAAGAAGAACAGTATTTTAATGGAAACAGAAAGCTAAACATTAATCAATCAAAAAGTAAAATTTTATGAAAATCAAAAACTACATTAACAGAGACACTTTTGAAAAAAAGTACAGGACATTTACAATGCCCTCAGAAACAATACCAGATCAGACAATGAATATGAGGGAAACTCTAGACCGACATGCTCGGGGTCTACCTGTACCGACAAATATCCCCGTATTTGAAAGCGAACCAGATATCGACGATGTTATGCCAGATGTACGAACATTGGATATATCAGAACGACAAGCATTTGCAGAACAAGCAAAGCAAGAACTTATTCAAATTAAGGAAAAACTTAATAAGAAAGCTAAAAAACCTGTTACAGAAGTAACAGGCGAAGCCGTTACTGATGTAACAGAAGACAAGCGAAGCGCGGCAGATACGCACTAATCCCTTGATATATTAGTGCGGAATGACATAATAAAGTATTATCTTTATAGGGCGAACAGATAAACAGAGGAAAAAATGAACCACAAGGCAGTGACCAATACGAACAATTTGAGCGGATCAGGACGGAGCGCAGCGGAGGACATACTCCGCGAAAATTGGAAGTATCAAGGCGCTGCCGTTCATCCTGTGTTTAGAAACGCCCAAAAATGTCAACATACACAAACACAAATAAAAAAACATCATTAAAAAACTAAGCGCTGGATAGCGGAACGATAACGAAATCGAGCGTAAAAAATTAAAATTATGCCAACACCATTTGCAGCATTTCTACCATTAATTGCGCAGGGGGTATCCTCCGCAGCGCAAATATTTACTAATCAGCAAAACAAAAAAACTGCTTTACAGATGTATGATATGCAACGTACAGATGCACTGGCAGACTGGAACAGACAGAACCAGTATAATTCACCTGCAGCACAGATGCAAAGATTTAAAGATGCTGGACTATCCCCTCACCTTATATACGGTCAAACTAACACGGCACCACCCGTAAGGAGTTCATCAGTAGACACACCAAAAGCACAGGCACCACAGATAGACC
>JBILMS010000079.1:0-12208 GCA_044375415.1 Flavobacteriales bacterium | reverse complement strand
TGCTAAACAATACTGAAAAATGAAACTATGAGTTCGATTACTACACTCACTTTTTTTCGCTTTTCTTCTCTTTCCCAAAAAGTATGGGCCTTTAGCCAAATGCAGTTTGCCCATGCCCAGATCGCCGGAACCCCGGGTTTACTTTTTTATAAACTACTGGGAAGTGGCCGAGAACTTGGCTTCAGCCCTCTCCCCGATTGGAGTGTGTACGCTATGCTAGGTGTTTGGGAAAATGAGCAATCGGCTAATCATTTCTTAACGCATGCTGATGTCTACACTCAATACAAAAATCACTCTATAGAACAGTGGACTGTTTTTTTGAAAACACGTCAAGTAAAAGGTCTTTGGTCCGGAGGAAATCCCTTCTCTCCTTCGCCCGATTTAGATGCCGATAATCCGCTATTTGCGGTAATAACCCGAGCGACAATACGAACGAGCAAACTCATAAAATTTTGGCGATATGTCCCCACTTCCCAGCGTCCTATTCAAGATGGTTGCGAAGGACTGATCTATACCAAAGGAATTGGTGAAGCTCCTTTAGTTCAAATGGCCACCTTTAGTCTTTGGGAAAATATGGAGGCGCTGAAAAACTATGCCTATAAAAGCCCTGAACACCAAGTGGCTATTCAAAAAACTCGACAGATAGATTGGTACAAAGAGGAGATGTTCGTCAGATTTCAACCATACAAATCGTTGGGTACGTGGGGAGGTGTAGACATTTTATCTCCCTATTTAAAAAATGAAGTCTAATTATGCAGGCCTTGCTACTACCGTCATAAAGCCCATTGAAAACAATTTTTGTAGCTTGTAGATCGGGGCGTTCAGAACCATTCCCGCTACATACCCTATAAATCTTTGTTCCATGGAATCACTCCAATTAATGCTCTGTTGTTCCATGCGACTCATCCAATGAAGGGTGTATGGATCTAGAGTGCCGTAGGTTAATACTTGTTCCACTTTCCAACCACTATTTTTCATGAGAACCTCGATGTTGCTTGGGGAATACAGAGCCGTGTGACGAGGGGTGTGATAACCGGCCCAATGTTTCCCAAATTTCCGACGAGTATAACTTTCAAAATTAGGGACCTCTGCGATGAGTGTGGTTTGTGAACTTGATATATCAAGCAATTGTCGGAGATGTGCTTGGGGTTCGTAATCATGCTCCAAATAATGCCACATGGTAATAACATCCACCGGCGGTTCTCCCCTCAAGTCGACTACTTCACCCACCCTCAAATCAATACCTCGGTACTCTTGGGCTTCGTTTTTCCAGCCCTCATCCGTAAAATCAATACCTATGAGCTTAGCGGGTGTGTCGTTGCGTACAGCGGCCAAAAAAGTCGGTTTACCGCAGCCCACATCGAGTATTCGACTATGGGTTGTCAAGGTGTGATATTGCTTCAACCTCTTAACTCTTGCTTTATCTATGTTTCTTTGGTCCTGTTTTACAAAGGAGGCATATTTGCCCCATGCTTCCTCCAAGCGATAAGGCAGATAGGCGGCACTGTAAAATTGATCTAATTCCGTTTTTGATACGCGAGGATTAAGAAAAACCAACCCACAATCTTCACACCGATCAAAATTATATTTTTCATGAGAATGAGAGTGCATCATGGCTGAGGTTTGCACGAATGTTCTGTGATGAACAGAGTTGCAAGCCGGACAAAAGATCACTTCTTCCATTAGCGTGTCAAACGTTTGACTAAGGAATGAAGAAAGGGTTTCCAAGGAAAGACAACCAAGATACTAAGGTCTTCCTTGAGGCTACTCTGATCGTCGAGAAAAGCGAAAATTTCCTGCACAGGACGTTTGCTGTACAACGTTTCGAAGAGTTCCGGACCCAATTCGTTTTGTCCGTTTAATACATCGATAAATAAGGAATCGTAAAAGCGGAATTTTCTCGGAATTAGTCCCTTATTAGCAGGTCTGCCTCGCTTTAAGTTCTCAACAATTTTTCTCGAATTTCGTTCGCAATTTTTGAATGAATATCCGGTCGATGGTTTTACCCAACCCCCTGCCGTACCTATTCGGATATGTTTACCTTGAGAGTATTTTTCAAATGGAAAATCACTCATGGGAATTACGCCTTGTTCCCGTTGCACGATTTCAAATTCCTGAAGTTTTAATATGTCGCTTACATAACGTTGCAACATGAGGTCGTAGTCGCTATCGTTCAATAAGCTAGGCGAAAACAAGGTGAACTCGATCAATGCCTCGCGTTTGCTCAATGGCAATACGTATGTGAAACTCGTCGATTCGGGCCAAAGAAGTCGAAAGTCCATCATCGCAAAACGCTCAGGATCGAATCGATCTTCCGGCGTGCGAATTACCCATCCTTTGAAATGCTGCAAGAGACGTGTGTACTTGTCACTTCCTTTCGAAAAATCTTCCGGGATGCGACTGTCAAAAACATATTCGGCAGTGTAGATTCCCTGTTTACCTATGATACGGATAGGTTCACCGTTTTCGACTTCCAGTACATCTTCGTTTTGCCAATGAAACATGGGAGACGCAGCAATCTCTGCCTTTGCAAACGAATAAAAATCCAATGCATGGAGCATCTTGTAGCGATAAGGCGAAAGGGTAAGGGGAATCGATTTTTCCTGAGAATAAAAATCACCATGTAACCAACTTTGTCGAAGCAATTTGTCCCATAGGCCTTCGCCCTTTTCCCAAAAGCAATAGGTGCGGTCATTCTGATCCTTCGCTGATTTTTCAAGAATGAGAATTCGTTTGTTCCTGAAATATTCTTCATTTCGCATGCACAATGCGAGATGAAGACCGGCTGCGCCGGCTCCTATAATTACGATATCAAAACTGGTAGATGACATAAAAAAAAGAGAAAAATAGGGCTTGGGCAGCAAAGTGATGCAATATCAACGGATTTTTTCCACTCGGTAAGTCATTCTTGACGAGCAATTGCATGATAAATGAGACCATGAACCAATCCACAAAGTTCTTTAACGGCGCATAACCTGCATCCCAATGCCAAAAATCAAATACCGGTGCTATAGGTTCCATAAAAAAATCGAGCAAGACCATTAATACTGCTCCACAAATTGGTGCGAGCCATTTATTTCGAATATACCGCTTACAAATAGATGCGGTGAGAAAAGTCAATACAATCCAATTGATGCCAATTATCAATGGCACGCCAAACCATTTTACTCCGAGATTTTCGCCATAATGATAATTCCCGAAAAGTATTCCCGTGTTCACTCCCACCATTTCTGCACTCATTCCTAAAATATAAACAAGTGTCCAAATAGTGATACTTCTCCATCCATTTTTAATAGGAAAATTCCAGCAAAGGATGAGAGCTCCAAGTAATAAATTGAATGGTGTCTTCGGCAAAAACCAAGTGCCTTCTCCAAGCCAGATACCTATGGTGCCCGATAGAGTAACTAGCCAAAGTAAACCGATAGAGATTTGCGTTTTGCCGATTGACAACTGAGACGATAGGTGTGTATTCATGAATCAGACATGATTAATCCTGACGTAATCTTCGCAGAAAGAAGGCTCAACGGAATGCCCCCACCCGGATGTACAGATCCTCCACAGAAGTAAAGTTGCTTGATCTTGCTCGTAAAATTGGGGTGTCTCAGGAACGCAGCAAACTTGGAATTACCGGCTGCACCGTACAATGCTCCACGGTAACTGCTTGTCCGCTCCTCAATCATGGGAGGCGTGAGAATTTCTTCCAACTCGATACACAATGACAAGTCAATGCCCATCAGGCGATTTAATTTACTCAAGATATCGCGACGAGCTTGCCTTACCGTGGCCTCCCAATCTTGACCATAATCCCCGGGAGCGTTGATCATCACAAACCAATTTTCACAACCTTCAGGTGCATCACTCGGGGTTTCTTTGCTTGTAATGTTGACGTAAACGGTAGGGTCGCTAAAAATGGTTTTGTGGTCGAACAGATGAGCGAACTCCTCTCGATAATCATCACTAAAAAAAATATTATGCAGATCAAGCGAGGGGAATTGTCCACGAATACCCCAATAAAAAATTACCGCCGAACTTGAACGTTCCTGTTTCAACGTGCGCTCGGGGTGTGGTAGTGTCGGTAAGAGTTTTTTGTAGGTCGAATAAATATCCATATTAGACACAACGACATCAGCAAAATATTGCTTTTCTTCATGTTGTATGCCTATAGCCTTTTGGTTCTTTACGAGTATACTCTCAATTTTTTTACCAAACCGAAACACGACCCCATGCCTCAATGCCAGTTCATACAGACTAGTAGTGATCTTATGCATGCCACCCCTCGGGAAATAGGTGCCTAGGTGCAGTTCGAGATGAGGAATCATACTCATAATACCGGGGGTGCGATAAGGCGAAGAGCCGTTGTAGGTGGCGTATCGGTTAAACAATTGCACCAAATGAGGCTCTTTAATGACCTCTTCATTTACTGCATGAAGGGTTTTACCGATGCCCATGTCCGACATGTGAGCTAAAGCCTTTAGCGTATCCTTGGAAAGATAAGTTCCAACTTTGTGTAACGATTTTTCAAGAAAAATGGGAGATGTAAGTTCGAATTTCTTTTGACTCTTTTTCAGATAGGCCAGTAAAGATGAAACCTCAATGTTAAACGTTGCTGCGGCATCTTTGGCAAAAACCTCTCTGTCGGAGTTAACCGTAAATCGCATGCCATCTTCCCAAAAATAGTTGCACACAGAGCCTTTGCGGTCATACTGAAAAAAATCATCAGATTTCTCACCGAAAAGATCAAAAAGCTCTGTAACCAGCTCCGGCATGGTGAATAAGGAGGGACCTGCATCAAAACGATAACCGCCTCGATCGAAAGCGTGAAGTTTTCCGCCCGGATATTCGTTCGCCTCAAATACGGTCACGTCGATTCCGGCGGCCCTCAAGCGCAAGGCTGTTGCAATACCGGCAATACCGGACCCGATTATTAAGGCTGAAGGCATCTCTTAGAACTAACTTACACAGTAAAATTTTCTATACTACGTATCTGAAAATGTAAATTCCCTCCTTAATACAATCGACGTGGTAATTTGTTTAGATGCGGCCGATGGAGGATTTTCGGCTCGTGGATGATCCAAGCGAGCTGATTTATTTCGAATTCAGCGCCTCCAATTTTCGTCTCCTTTCAATCGCATATTTCGTAATAAAATAAACAAGTAGACCGGAACATAAACTCACTACAACAGAACCTATGAGCAGAACATATCCGATATGCGGTAGGTTTTCGTACCAATTGTCATAATCAAATTGAACATCTGTCTTTATGAAGTATGTGCCCACTTTGTAACTCATCATCAATAGAAAAGGGCTTGTTATCGGATTAGAAATGAATGCTCCGGAAATGGCCGCTACCAAATTAAAACGAAAGATTTTATACAAAAGCAAGGATAAAACCGTGCTTAAACCAAATGTCGGAAACACACCCCAAAATGCTCCAATTGCCGCTCCCAATGCTATTTCGTGAACACTTCCTCTGGCATTATACACTTTTAAAAAGCTCGCTTTCGCTTTCCGTAAAATATTCGTAAAAAAATTGCCTTTACCTGTGTTCATTTTGCAGGCATAAAGATACGCGCTTGTTTTTTTCTTTACACTGCCTTCAATATTTCCTCGGCTGTTCTTCTGCCACTTTCCATCGCGCCGTTTATCGATCCTTGCAACAGATGGTCACCGCAATAAAAAACACCGTCCGAAGAACTTGACTTGTAGGGCTCTTCAAAATTGGTCACCGGTAAGGCCTTCTCTATGATGCACGATTGTACAAGTTTCCAACTACCCACTTCAGAACCAAACATAGTTTTTAAATCCCTCAAGAAAACCTCCGTATCCGTAAAAATTCCATTCGCGGAGACGGATATAAGTTGCTTTCCATTCCGAGAATAGTTGGGGGCAACATGACTAATCAGAACTACGTTGTTCACCACTCGATTTGGGTTTGCGTTGAGTATGACGTGTTTCGTGTCTATCGGAATTTTTTCTGTTTCAAAATAGATGTTCGTTACAGAGTGGTATTTTACATTTTTATCTATGTTGCATGCCAATACCACTTTGTCAAATGATTCTTTTTTTCCATCCCGGGTGGTGATAGAACTTCTATCATAGTGCAGCACATTTGTATTGAGACGGATCTTTTCTTCTCCGATAAAATCGACCAACTGCTTGGGAATTGCTTCCATGCCCTCTTTCGGAACGGCAGCACCCGCTTCTGCAAACATTTTAAAAGTAAACCGGAGCATCCTGCTATCCGTTTCTAATGCATTTTCTAAAAAGACCCCTTGGTAAAAGGGAATCCAAAAATCCTCTATCATTCTTTCGCTAAAACCCAACTCTCTTAAATACGTCAACGAATTAATCCTTTTACTACTCCCAAAAATATCTTCCACACTCAAGCGGTCGAGAGTCCATTTCAATCTCAATAAACGTACCTTGTCTAGTAAGTTGCCCGGACCACTCACGACAGTTTTTAGCAAAGCTGAGAATCCATTCTCAGGATCATAAAAGGGAATTTTTTTATCGCCTTTGAAAATTAAAGATCCCTTGTGAAAAGGTTGTAATTGCAGCTTCTCATAATCCAAGACTTTTTTCGTTTCGGGATAGGCCGGCAGTAAAACTTGAAAACCCCTATCGAATTGAAAACCATCTGCACAATCTGTTTTCAATTTTCCACCTGCTCTTTCCGTAGATTCAAAAATGGTAATGTCGGTAATGCCGGCTTTCTTCAAATACCACGCGCAGGTGAGTCCCGATAATCCGGCTCCTATTATTCCTATTTTCATTTCTACAAAAATAGTGTTTCGATATCTGCTTGTATTTGTACTTATGGTTTTGCGTAAGGCAAACGGCCAACGGAGCTTGAAACAAAATAGGCATCAAGCCCTTGACTGATTAAGACTTCGGCGGCAGTCAAATTTACAAATCCATCGGCGCCGACGATTTCATCACTGAGGTCCACCTGCACAATGCTACCCACAATGAGTATGGTTCCATTGATGGCGATGGGAATACTCTCCTCAAATTTCATGGCTATTTTCACTACGGCCTCTTCTACAAATGGGGCCTTGCAAACGGAATGATACATCGGTGTGAAACCCACTTTTTCAAACTCAGAAATACCCTTTTCATAGCGGGCCGAGGTTTGATGAGCTTTTTTATATGCCGAAGCTCGGATAAAATTAAGCGTGTATTCTCCCGTTTCCACGATGTTTTGCAATGTGTCGCGCTGCACACTGTCGGGCCGATTTATCAATCCAAATAATGCCGGATTTGAACCTAAGTGAATGAGCGAATTAAATATCGCCAGATTTGTATGGCCCTCTGAAGACTTCGTGCCAACTAATACTGCTTGACGAAATCCGGCCAATGAATTTACAAATGCCGTTCGATATCGTTGCTCCCGTTCTTCTAGTTGTCCCTTATTTATTTGCATCGCGGAATTGAATTGTACATCTCTTCTACTCCTCGAGAACAAGATGTTTTTCCTTGTGTTCATTTTTGATGGGAAAAACGGATTGCCTCTCAATGCAAGAGAACCTATTCAGGTAACAGTCTTGACGATGCGTCCAAAACGTTTTGCGTGTACCCTGTTTCCGTTTCTCCGAACTCCGAACTGTTATTGCCCTTCGATTCATCGACCCTCGTGCCTCGGGTCGATTCACTCAGGGTGACGTGCGCGTTTTGTGTGGTGGGGGTGGAATGGGGCCGCTGCGCGGCCCCATTCCACCCCCCATCTATTTTTTACCGCCAAACCGTCATCCTTCGCTCGCGCAACAAGCGCGATGCGAAGGACCTATTCGGAGAATAGTCCTATCGATGTGTACAAAACGTTTTGCGTGTGCCCTGTTTCTGTTTCTCCGAACTCCGAACTGTTTTGGCATTCTACTCCCGATGACTTTTAATGTATCTATAAAGACCCGTTAGCACAATGATACAGACTGCCACCATGGCTAGCGAGAGCGATATGAGCAAAAAGGAAATCACAGCCTCCATAGTCGTTGTGCCCTCTTTTCCGCCGGCAAGGGGCATCATTTTACCTGCCCCTGTTGCGGCAGCAATGGTCACTGCCACAAAATTGGCAAAGGAGCCGTACAGAGTCAACCAAAAGGTAAAAGTTAACCACTTGTCCTTTACTACAATTTTGCTCCATATAAGTCCAAGTATTGCCAAAAACATCCCATTCAAGGTGCCTTCCAAATGTGCGGAAAGACCCATTCGCGGATTAGTCATTAATGGAATAAACAAGCCAATGAGCAGTCCGAATAAAAATAAAAGTACTCCAAGAAATAAAAGCCTATCGGCATATTGATTTGATTGAATCGTTGTCTTCATATCCGAGTTATTTGTTGGTTATGTATTTCTGTTTGGCCGATTTATTTTATGCTCTCCTATTGACTTCCAAGGGTCACCGGTTCAAGTTCCAAATGGTAAAGTTTAAAAGCGTAGCGAATGATACCCAAGCGATGTATGGCACGAGAAGCCATGAAGCGGTCCTTGAGAAAAAAGAGAAACTAACGATGGTGAGAATGATCGTGATAACCATTAAAATAATATCCACCAGAGCCAGAGCCGGCGAGTGGAAATTGAAGAATAAAATGCTCCACCAGAAATTCAGAAAAAGTTGGAGGGCAAATAAAGTATATGCTTTTCGTTTATCTATTTCAGGGGCTTTGTTCGTCCAAATAAGAGCCAACGAAATACCCATGAGAAAATAAAGTGTTGTCCACACCGGACCAAATAAATAAGCCGGGGGATTCCAAGCGGGTTTTTGCAGTGTGTCGAACCAACTGTTCTTGCTAGCACTCGCCAACAATCCACTTGAAATTCCAACTGCTTCGCAAAGAAGAATGGCAATGATAAATTTCCAGGTTGATGATAGTTTAGATGATGATTCCATAGTCAGAAAATGATAGTTGTTTCGCGGCGGGCTGAAAGAACATATTTTGACGTGCCCACACCGACATTGGCGAATATAGGCTTCATTCAGATACCGACGTTTTTTACCGAAAGTAAATAGATGGAATTACGCAAATGTTTACGATATCCTTTTTAAGAAGTGACCGCCAGTTTGTTTGCTTCTATACTCTTCAATAATTCAACTAAAAACTCATCCGCCCTTTTATCTGTTTCCGCTTGCTTGAGTGCTTTGCCATGTTCATCAAAATGTTCCGTCACATTGGGAACAGGAAACATATGTGTAACGGTCCACGCCCCTATTTTCCAAAGCACAAATTGCAATGCAATTAAGGCTTGCGAACCACCAAAGATACCGTTCGATACCGTGCTTATAGATATGGGTTTGCCGTGCCACTCATCGTACAACAAGTCTACAGCGTTTTTTAAACTCGCCGGAATGCTGCCGTTGTATTCGGGAGTGACAATGATAATTCCATCGGCGGACCGGATTTTATCTGCAAAATCACGAACTTGCTCAGTAGGATTTTGCATGGTTTTCAGCCTGTCTTCGAAAATAGGAAAGTTATATTCTTTCAGATCCACTATTTCGGTAGTGGCAAAATTATGTTCTTGTAAATACGAATGAAAGTATAAGGCTACGCTATGACTTTTTCGATCTCTTCGAACGCTCGATGATAAGATGGCTATGTGTGGCATATTGATTTTAAATCGTAATTTTTTCTGCAAACCCAGTCTATCGCTTGGTCCAGATCTTTGTGTTCAAATCCTTTAAATTCTCCGGGCATGAGGTAACTAAAGAAGTTGGTAAATGTGCGGATACCATCCACATCAGAAACGATGGCTGCCCGATTCCATTTGGTTAGATGTTTGATGCCCATGGTGGCATCTTTGATCCATGAACCCAAGGTGAAGTTTTTCAGCGAAGTGTCAAGCACTAATAAATAATTCAGTTTACCTGTCTTATCAATTAGTGCTTGTACTTTCGGCATGACGGTGTCGATGAAATCATTTTCCGTGATTTCTCCCGTGGCTTTGAAGCCAACTATGTTTGGTGGCAAATCCGGCAAATGCTGTATCATAAAACGAACAACGAATTAAGCCGTCTCCCAAGCTTCGAGCATGGTTTTCACTTTATCGTGATCCGCTTTCGACAAAGTATGTTGTGCCTTTATCATGGTTTTTTGTTCGGAAGTCAACTCTTCGGAATCATTTTCCAATGTCTTCTCATACGTGTCTTTTGCAACATCTTCGCCGTATTCGCATGAGTTGAGTATGGCTTTACGGTCTTTACCGGTCAATGCAGATTTCACATCCATCCACACGCGAAAGAATTTTCCGGTTGTCCTCGTGCCTTCGGAAGGTGTGCCTCCCAGTTTAACGACTTCATTGATTAATTCCGCATTGCACTGTCTACTGGTAGCAGTGAACTGTGCAAATAAGGTTTTCAAATCTTGTTCTTCAGTTTCTTTAGCAGCTGTGTCGTAACCCTCTATTCTATCATTATTGATAGTGATGAGCTTGTTTAACACATCTACTGTTTCTTCGTTTTTCATGCTTTTTGTTTACTATGTTTTTAGCGAATTTCAAAATTGCGGAAGATCCCCGCAGCAGATTTTACGGGATTCTGTCAATCCATAACATGATTCACGTAATTTAAGAAGGGAGGATTGGAGTATTGATTGGAGCAATTATGCCGTCCGGTTTGAAATACTCTTTGAGTTTCGCTAGTTCTACCGTATCTGTGATTTACCGAAACCTATAAAAGCAAAAGATTCGCCTGGCACGCAGTTTTTGCGCCCTTAAGCAAAGAGTTCAAGTTTGGTTTTTAAAACATTGCCAAATGCTTTTGACACCCTGTCCTCATGTTGAAGACGACCTACAATAATACCGGGATGAATTCTTAAGACCTTCGCGATGCTTTGTATTTGTAAGAGTGTCAAGGGCAAATCTTGCGATATTTCCCTCCAATCTTTATCATCAATCAATGTTCTTGAGGCAAAGAAGTCAGCTTCTTCTTCCTTCTCTTTGTCCATCTCTGTACCCTCCACATTCTCGAGGAAAATATCCTTTTTACCGTGTAAAATGATGTGAGCTGCTTCATGAAAAAATGTAAACCAAAAATGATCGTTGGTTTTGAATCTACCCGAGAGTTGAATGATGGGCCTATTATGAAACCATCGGGTCGCTCCGCTAATGGGCGCTTTCGGCAAATTTTTGGTGAACACGACTGCTACACCGCAATTGGCACAAATTATTTGTAGTTGTTTTGAAAAATCTTTCGGCATCTGAAAAGCAAGTTCTTTGATTTTGCCTAAGGCATCTTTGAATTTCCTTTTATCAAATTCTGCCAATTCAATTTCTTTGGCTTGCAATTCGCCTTTTCGCAACCATGCGGAAATAGAATGAGGACTTTGCGTATGGGCTAAAGAAACTCTGAACGCCACCGATACTTCTTCATCAACGTATATGCGTTGCCATTCTTCGGCAGATGCAACACTAAAGAATTTAAGTAGACTGTCGACCAACGAATGTTTTTCCTTTGTGTCGGGCAACCAACCCAATTTCCTCATCTCATTTACAGGAAAGGCGGCTAACCAATCCTTTTCTTTTGCAAGTTCTTCTTGGTGTTGCAATTCGTATAGTTCGGTGCGGTATGTCTTTTCTCTGTTCAGCCAAAAACCGGCCGGTATTCCAAGTACTTTCTCCAATTGAAAGGCCGTAGCAGTGCTGATGGGCTCTCTTCCTTTGATGATGTCGTTGATTTTTTCCTTCGGTCTTCCCATTCTTTCGGCAAGTTCAGCCTGGCTCATACCCATAAAATCTATATGTTCCTGAATAGTATCCCCGGGTGGGGAGAGTAAGGACTTTGCTATATCAAGTGTCGTTCTCATGGTGATTCTATTAATGGTAGTCTTCTATTTCGATCAGTTCAATTTTTGTAACCTTCTCCCAATCTAAGCCACCGTCAATCTTCCGGGGTATGGGGTCGTGATTGGGTTTAAAAATCAACCGGTAGCTATTGGAAACATCTACTGCCAATTCGCCTTTGCGTTTACCTGTTAATTCATGACATCTTGAAGCGGAAATGGTTCTCATAATTGCCAAACTCTCAGCATCGGATAGATCTTTGAGCCTTTGATTCACTTTACGAGCCATCTGACCAAATGACTTTACCATCTCTTTTGGGTCCGTCAATTGCCTTTCTAGTTTGCGACTCCTGTATCTTATTTCCACTGCAAATATAAATAGTATTAACGCAAAAGGTTAACAATAATATCCAAATATTCTAAATTTCCCACCT
>JBILMS010000078.1:0-12210 GCA_044375415.1 Flavobacteriales bacterium | reverse complement strand
ACCGACAAATCTGGTGTATACGAGTTTAATCTTCCGATTGGATTTGTATATGAGATCCGCTATGGTGGTCAGTCTCTAGTCAATAAAATTGTAAAAGTAGATACGCGCGAACTGCCTTCGAGGAAAGGAGGAAACGACCTTAGAATGGATATGGGTTTGTTCAAACCAATCGAAGGGGCCGATTTTTCCCTACTCAACGAACCCTTTGTAGTGGTAGATTATGATAAAGAAGAGAGCCGTCTTGTGCCCGATTTGGCCTATACAGATGATAAAGCCTACGAATTAGACAAGATTTTTAGGAAAATCAGAAAGGCCAAATTAAAGTAGTATTCATTACCCCTGAATTAACGGTTTTCGACGAGTAATAGCCGCTTGTCACCAATTTGTAATAGTGCATCCGTAGTGGTATTTTCACCGTTCACTCGGCGCTTCGTTACAGTATTTTTGCGCCTTATTCAATCCCTATATGGTGGAAGCAGAGGAAGGTAAGGTAAAGCGCAAAGTCGATAAGAAGTCATTGAGCAAAGCGCTGGGCGTTTTTGCATACCTCAAACCCCATTGGTTTTTGTACAGCATCGGCATGTTATTGCTGATCATTTCCGGACTGCTCGTCATTGTTATTACGGCTCTTTTGGGTATGCTTATCGCTCCATCCGTATCAACGGTAATGCCCGGAGGAAAGATGACAGCTATGATTGCCGACACTTTCCGATCACTTCATGGAGGAGATGTGGCAGGTAAAGTTCTTACAACCTTAGTAGTGCTTCTTATCATCCAAGGTATCTTCTCATTTTTTAGAATTTACATTTTCTCGTATGTCACGGAAAATGCCATGAAGTCGCTGAGGAACGATACTTTCAGCACGATTATTCGCATGCCCATGCAGTTTTTTAATGAGCGCAGGGTAGGGGATCTGAGTAGTCGTATTTCAAGCGATATCACTACTATTCAAGAAACATTGAATATGACTATGGCGGAGTTTATTCGCCAGATTATAATTATCGTTGTAGCAACCGGATACCTAATTTCATTTTCAAAAACACTAACGGTTGTTATGTTTGTGACACTTCCCGTGATCATCATAATCATGGTGTGGTTCGGGAAATTTATACGCAAACTTGGCAAACAAACGCAAGACAAAGTAGCGGAGTCAAACATTATCGTTTCTGAGACGCTTACAGGAATTGTAAACGTGAAAAGTTTTGCCAATGAAGGTTTTGAAAGCACTCGTTTCGATAAGAGTGTGCTCCAAATTCGGAACATTGCGATGAAAAGTGCTGTGTGGCGCGGCATGTTCGGCACGTTTATTATCATCTTTTTATTTGGTGCATTAGGACTCGTGATCGGCGTGGGTGCGCACCTAAAATCGAAGGGTGAATTGGGTGATAGCGTACTCGAAATGTTTATCATGCTTACAGGTCTGGTGGCAGGTTCTATCGGTGGTCTGGCCGCACAAATGGGAACATTGCAACGAAGCATTGGAGTGATAGAAAACGTGATGGAAATTCTGAGTTATAAAACGGAAGAAGTTGATCTCACCCATAGGGATGACACTCAGATTCTAAAAGGCGAACTTGAGTTCAAAAATGTGGAGTTTCATTATCCTTCTCGTTCCGATATTCAGGTGCTGAAGGATGTATCCTTTTATGTTGAAGCCGGCAAACAAGTGGCTTTGGTGGGTACATCCGGGTCGGGAAAATCTACTATTGCGGCTTTGATTCAGCGCTTTTATTCTCCACAAGAAGGAGATTTATTTTTTGATGGAAAAAGTGCGTCCTCCTATCGTCTAACAGATCTTCGAAGCCAAATGGCTTTTGTTCCACAGGAAGTGATTTTATTTGGTGGAAGCATAAAAGACAATATTGCGTACGGTCGACCGAATTCTTCGTTTGAAGACATTCGGGAGGCTGCTCGGAAGGCGAATGCCCTTGATTTTATAGAGTCGTTTCCTCAGGGTTTCGAGACACTAGTGGGTGAACGCGGTATCCAGCTCAGCGGTGGTCAACGTCAGCGTATAGCTATTGCCCGAGCTGTATTGCGAAATCCTACCATACTCATTTTAGATGAAGCAACCAGTTCGTTAGATTCGGAAAGCGAACGCCAGGTGCAGGATGCCCTCGACATGCTCATGAAAAATCGGACGTCCATTGTAATTGCGCATAGGCTTTCAACGATCCGCAATGCAGATAAAATTCTTGTACTCGAAGGAGGTAGGGTGCGCGAGCAGGGTACTCACAGCGAATTGATAGCTTCCAATGGTTTATACAAACGATTAAACGAGCTCCAGTTTGAATCTGAGAATACGGATAAAACTGCTTGATCTCGCTTTTTTCCACTAGGTTTGACAAATGAAGAAGAAGGCACTTATTACGGGAATAACTGGTCAAGACGGCGCATATTTGGCCGAATTGCTTCTGAGTAAAGGATACGAAGTACATGGTGTTAAAAGAAGAAGTTCGCTTTTTAATACAGGGCGAATAGATCACCTCTATCAAGATCAGCATGAGAAGGGTGTAAAGATGTTTTTGCATTATGGAGATCTAACGGATTCTACCAATCTAATTCGTTTGGTACAAGAAACTTCTCCCGATGAAATTTACAATCTAGCAGCACAAAGTCATGTGCAGGTTTCCTTTGAAACACCGGAATACACAGCTAATGCCGATGCTATTGGGGCTCTTCGTTTGCTCGAAGCAATTCGCATTTTAGGACTTACGGAAAAGACAAAATTTTATCAGGCTTCTACTTCCGAGTTATATGGATTAGTACAAGAAGTACCTCAAAACGAAAACACGCCATTTTATCCGCGCAGCCCGTATGGAGTTGCAAAACTTTATGCCTACTGGATTACAAAAAATTATCGCGAGGCGTATGGGATTTATGCGTGCAATGGCATTTTGTTTAATCACGAAAGCCCCTTGCGCGGAGAAACTTTTGTTTCAAGAAAAATAACACGTGCCGTTGCAAAAATATCTCTTGGTTTTCAAGAGAAATTATTTCTTGGAAATCTTGATGCACAACGCGATTGGGGACATGCAAAGGACTATGTGTATGGCATGTATTTAATGATGCAACACGATAAACCCGACGATTTTGTTTTGGCAACGGGTAAAACACACACTGTTCGAAAATTTTGCGAACTAGCTTTTCGTCAGGCGGGAATTGAATTGACCTGGCAAGGCAATGGAGTTGACGAAAAAGGCCTCGACCAAACGGGAAGGGTTTTGGTTGAAATAGATCCCCGTTATTTCAGACCAACGGAAGTAGATCTACTTATTGGCGACCCAAGCAAGGCTAAAAACGAATTGGGTTGGTCGCACACCACTCCGTTTGAGCAATTGGTGGAAGAGATGGTTCAGTCAGATATTGCTCTATTCACTCGCAACAAGTATTTGCTCGATGGTGGTCATGATGTATTTCAAGCGATAGAGTAAAAGCATCTGCGGAATACTGATTCCATATTATATGCCATTCTGAAGTTTCCTGTGAGGTTTCTTCTTTCGTTGTATTACCGTAAAATTCGAGTTTTTGGCACCGAAAACCTACCTGAAGACGGAGCGGTAATTATTATATCCAATCACCAAAATGCCTTAATGGATCCGGTGGTGTCGTGTGTTTTAATAAAACGACAAATTCATTGGTTAACAAGAGCTGATGTTTTTCGAAATCCATTGGCCAATGCATTGCTTCGCAATCTAAATATGATGCCCGTTTACCGAGCTCACGACCGCGCTGATTTGAGAACGGCAAATGACCCCACATTTTTGGAATGTACGCGAAGACTCAGATTAGGCGCGGTTGTCGGGCTTTTTCCCGAGGGCACACATCATGGAGGTAAATATCTTAAATCGTTAAAAAAGGGTCTGGCCAGAATAGCGTTGTCGGCACTGAATGAAATTCCGGACAAGAAAATTTTTCTCGTTCCGGTGGGTGTGGATTATGAAAACTCATTTTATTCCGGGTATGATTTAGCGGTAAGCATTGGAAAGCCGATTGACATCAGTCATTTCAGAGGAAGAAACCCGACTGAAAATGTGGCTTTGCAAGAGTTCGTCACGTTATCTCGGGAAGTACTTTCGAGAGAAATGATTGAAATGAATTCGCCTGAGATGTCGGAATCATTCGCTGTTTTAGAAGACATTTTAGCAGATTTGGAAGATGAGAGAAGCGGCATAGTCCGAAGCCAAGATTCGGCTTTTAGCAGTCTTCATCATACACTTTTTTCTCCTGTAAAAGTGACGGATGAAAGTAAATGGAAAAATGTGGCCGATCAGTGGATACATTTTCAGAAAGGGCATGAATTTCAATACCTTAGAGGCACTCTGGAAGAGATGAAAAATGGCAAGTCGAGACTTGGGATTTATATTTTGTACGCATTGTTTCTACCGCTTCATTTCATCGCCATGCCCTTTAAATGGCTCGTAGGTAAAATCGTCAAGGCTTTAATTAAGGATGTATATTTCACCTCGAGCATTAAAATTTTAGTTGCACCCGCGATCTGGACCTCCGCTTTTTTGATGGTGATGCCATTATTAATTTTCTACGATATTTCCATGTGGTTATTGCCGATTCTTCCGTTTCTCACTTTTTTTTACCTCAAAACATGGCCTTCTTTAGGGCGAAAGGTCCGTGTTTATCTTTCGGCTAGGGCATTTGCACGAGTCCTTGCACTTGAGTCATCAAATTCGCAGTGGTTGATAATTCGTCAACAGATTGCCAATCTTCTCGTCGAGAATAGGTGTTCACAATAGCGAACTACCATAATTTTGGCGTAACATGGTCTTAATAATACCCATCTAGTTTCGTGGCATCAAATATTGAAGAATCATACCTTTTCATGACGCGACAGAAGATCCTTCTTGTTGACGACGAACAAGACATTTTGGAATTGGTTGGATACAACTTAGAGAAGGAAGGATTTGAAATCCATACAGCTTCTAACGGTATTCAGGCGATCGAAAAAGCTAAGGCGGTAATCCCCGACTTAATACTACTCGACGTAATGATGCCCGGTATGGATGGTATGGAAACATGTCGACAATTAAGGGAAATCGGACAACTTAACAATGTAATAATCGCTTTTTTAACTGCTCGTAACGAAGACTACAGTCAAATTGCAGGATTTGACGCAGGTGCCGACGATTATATACCAAAACCCATCAAACCTCGGGTATTGGTATCACGTGTAAAAGCGTTGTTGAGGAGAAATAACGCGGGATTGCACCCCGAGAGCGACATTCCGTTGACAGGTTTGTTGATCGACAAGGATAAATACCTTGTTTACTTAAATGGCACTTCTATAAATCTTCCAAAAAAAGAATTTGAATTGCTTTCACTACTTGCTTCACAACCCGGTCGTGTTTTCACTAGAGAAAACATACTTTCGAGTGTTTGGGGAAATGAGGTCGTTGTAGGAGATAGAACAATAGACGTTCACATCCGAAAGCTCAGAGAAAAACTAGGCGACAAGTACTTTAAAACCGTAAAAGGTGTTGGGTACAAATTCGAGCATTGATGTCTAATGAAACGCCACGTAGCGTAGCGATTAATGGTGCTCTGGTTATTTCCGGAGTTGTTGCGTTGATTCAAGTTTTGATTTTTGGGTTCGTCAGCTTTTCCTTTTGGTGGATAATTCCTATCGTTACTTTGATAGTATTTCCATTGTCCTACCTAGTTATAAACACTCAAATTAAGAAGCACATTTCGCACAAATTGCGCGTTTTGTATAAGACGATTCAAAGTCTAAAGGGTTCCCCCGATAAAGGGAATATCAATCTCGAAGAAGCTGAGATGGAAATAGCTCAATGGGCTGAAAGCAGAGTATTAGAACTGCGCAAAGTGAAAGCCACTGATACATATAGAAAAGAGTTCATTGGAAACCTTGCTCACGAACTGAAGACCCCAATTTTTAGTATTCAAGGGTATGTCGAAACCTTATTGGATGGCGAAGTGAATGACCCCGCGTTGGTGCGCAATTTTCTTCAAAAGGCTTCCAATAACATTGATAGACTTTCTTCTCTTGTAAAAGATCTGGACTTAATTACCAGAATTGAAAGTGACCAGTTGCCTTTATCGATTAAAAAATTCGACATTGTTCAATTGGTTCGAACCGTGATGGAATTAATGGAAGAAAAGGCCTCACAGCGGAATATCCAGCTTTTATTGGGCAAAAACGCTAATGAAATTATAAACGTTGACGCTGACTTTCTTAAAATAGAGCAAGTACTGGTGAATTTAATTACCAATGCCATTCATTATGGTCGGGAAAACGGAAAGGTTAAAGCCGATTTTTTCGATATGGACGACGATGTCTTGGTTGAAATTACTGATGATGGGTTGGGTATAGGTCAAGAACATTTACCACGAATTTTCGAGCGTTTTTATCGAGTTGATAAAAGTAGAAGTAGGCATGAAGGTGGCTCCGGTCTTGGGTTAGCAATCTGCAAGCACATAGTTGAAAGCCACGGTCAAACGATCAGTGTTCGAAGTACGGTAGGAGTAGGTTCCACATTCTCCTTTACCCTGAAAAAGTCGAATAAAGATTCCTGATCAAACTAGATTCTGATCATTTTCTCGCACAAAAGAATTACTGATTTTTTCTCGTCCCACTGTGGTTGGCTCTCCGTGTCCGGAATAAACAATCGTGTCACCGGGAAGCAAGTACACCTTCTTCTGAATGGATTCAACTAAGTCAGAAGCACTACATCCGGGGAAATCTACTCGACCCACACTGCCGTTGAAAAGCACATCACCCGCTATCAGATAGGAATCGGCTTCACAGTAAAATGCGATATGTCCGGGGGCATGTCCCGGTAAGAAGAGGGTATGCAGGATGGTTTGACCAAAAGTAATGTCTTCTCCCTCCTCTATGAAACGCCCCGCTTCCGGACTAGGGTCATAGGGAATTCCGTACATCGCGGAGGACTGTATTCCGCGCTCCAGGGTTGGGATATCGAGGCGATGGAACTCAGGTTTTAAGCCCCAAGTGCGAAATACATAGTCGTTGCCTAAAACATGATCGATGTGGCAATGTGTATTGAGCAGCTTCACAGGTGTGAGATCATTTTCCTTTATAAAACCGGACAAAATCTCCCTTTCTGATCTATCGAACATTCCGGGATCGATAATTACACATTGACGGGAAAAATCCCAGATTATGTAGGTGTTTTCCTGGAAGGGATTAAACGTAAATACTTGTATTCTGCTCATATAGGTTTGCTAATGTGGCGAAGATACTTCAGGGACTGGGGCTTAGATTTGTTAGGAATCCCTAAAAGAATGTGCTTTTGCGTTGCCGAAGGAAACAAAAAACGGACAAAATGTGTTACTTTTATTCGTTCTATGAATCGACTGCTTTTTCTGATACTAAGCTTTGTGGTCGGACTCTTTGGGTCCGGCTCTCTGTTTGCGCAGTTTTATCAAGGTTCCAACTTGGAGTTTGGAAAAAACAGAGTTCAATACAAGGAGTACGATTGGTTTTATCTACCCTCAGAACATTTTGAAGTTTATTTTTATGTCGGAGGTGAAAACTTAGCGAAGTATACCCTTCTTGCTTCAGAGACAAATCTTCAGGAACTCGAATCTTTTTTCGATTATTCATTGGATGAAAAAATTCAAATTCTTTCTTATCTAAATCATGGTGAATTTCGTCAGAGCAACATCGGTATTCGCAACGACGATCAATTCAATATTGGTGGAACCGCCCGAATCATGGGCAACAAAATGTTTGTTTACTATGAAACGGATCATGGAAGATTGGAAGGACAGATAAGAGAAAATATTTCGCGTGTTATATTTTCTCAAATGATGTATGGTGGCGATTGGAAGGATGTACTGAAGAGCAACACCTTACTTAGCATGCCTCGTTGGTTTGAGGAAGGTATTATTTCCTACGCGGCTCAAGGTTGGAACGCCGATAAAGAAGCTGCAATTCGCGACATGGTCTCCTCTCCGAAATTCAAATCGTTGAATCGAGTGTATGGAGACGATGCCGTCCTTGCAGGACAAGCATTTTGGAATTACATCAGTGAGGTCTATGGCCCTAGTGTTATTCCCAACATACTCTACATGGCGCGTATAAGTCGCAATGTGGAAAGCGGATTTTTATTTGTCTTAGGACTTTCGATGGAAAGTGTAACTCATGATTTTATAGATTATTACAAGCAGAAAAATATACGAAACGAAAAGATTCCCGGTTTCGAACCAACCCCGGAAAGCAACGACAAGCAGTCGGTTGCTGCATGGAAAAAACGTTCGCGTCAACTAGGAGAGTTACCCGTAAAACATAAATCAAAATACGTTTACAGCCAGTTTTCGGAAAGTCCTGACGGTAAATACGTGTCTTGGGTTACCAATGAAATGGGACAGTACAAGATATGGCTGCACGAGTGGGCCACAGGAAAAACGAAAAGAATTTTTAAGAAAGAATTTCGATTGGAGCGAATAACTGATTACACATTTCCTGTTTTAGCTTGGCATCCCTCCTCTCGTTTAATCTCCTTTGCTTTTGAAAGTAAGTCGGAGACATTTTTAGGAAGTTATAATGTGGAGGAAAAGGAAAAGACCATTAAGCAGATTTTTCTTCTGGAGAAGATAATCGACATGAGTTACAGCGATGATGGTCAAAAGATGATTTTCAGCGGAGTGAACCGTGGTCAAACCGATTTGTATCTCTATCAAGTAATCGGTAATAATCATGAGCAGTTGACAAATGACATTTACGATGATCTCAATCCGAAGTTCATTCGAGAATCAGAGGCGATAATATTCTCTTCAAATCGTCCGGATGACACATTAAGAAAAGAAGTTCCAATCGGAATTTACCCAAAGAACCACGACATTTTTGTTTTCAATTTGGAAAACCGATTTGCCCCCCTCGAGCAAATTACCACTACTCCCGACGTTCATGAATATCAGGCTTCAGGTTATTCTGCCAGGCATTATACGTTTTTAGCTTCAGCCAAGGGCCATTCCGATCGTTACTTGTGCTCCATCGATAGTTCTATAAGTAGAATTGATACAACGATACACTACCGATTTTTTACCGTAACCGACAGGCTTTCATCTTTCGGGAGAAGTCCCTTGGATTATGATGTGCAGGAGAAACAAGGAAAGTACACGTTGGTATTTGAGCGCGATGGGAAATATCTTTTTTCGAAACATAAACTTGCCTTGGATAAAACCATGGACAACGGATATCCAAAGGGAGATGATGCATCTAATTCCGTAGACGGCGACGCTCCTCTAGACGAAAGAATCTACTTTGTAACAGATTCACTGGGAGAGAAGGAAGTGGATATCAATAACTACGTGTTTGAAGATGAACGGAAAAATTATCAATATGAAAAGGAATCTATCCGCTTGGAAGAGGTAATCGTTGATACAACAAGTATTGCTCAAGACACGACAAAAAAGCCATTTGAGTTTCCGCGTTCAAAAACATATCGCTTAAATTTTGCTACCGATTACATTTTAACTCAAGTAGACAACAGTTTCACCAATTCCTTTTATCAGAATTATTCCGGCCCTACATCCATCACACCGGGCCTATCGGGTTTGATAAAAATTGGTGTGAGCGATTTATTTGAAGATTATAAAATTGTAGGAGGATTTAGGCTTTCGGGTACTTTGTCCAATAACGATTATGGCCTGAGTTTCGAAAATTTGTCTGGCAGAAAAGACAAGAGACTTATGTTCCAGCGCCAAAGTCAAATGATGGAATTTGGCAGTTATCGTTTCCGCTTTTTCACGCATTCATTCCAATACCAAGTGAGGTATCCATTTAATGAGTTAGCCAGTTTGCGAATTTCTGCAATTGCCCGAAACGACCGCTTTGTAGCTCTTTCAGTGGATCCTCCGAGTTTGGCATCGCCCAATTACAATGAGTACAATGTGGGATTGAAATTGGAATATGTATATGACAATACCATAACCAGGGGATTGAATTTGTACAATGGTACGCGGTACAAGTTTTGGTTTGAAAGGTATCAGCAGCCCGATAGGTATGACGAGAAGACGGACTTGAATGTTTTTGGATTTGATTTCCGTCACTACGAGAGGATCCATCGCGAGTTGATAGCGGCATTTAGGCTTGCAGGTTCGTCGAGTTTTGGAGCTTACAAACTTGTGCATTTCCTCGGTGGCGTCGACAATTGGCTCAATCAGAAAATTGACAATTCGATGCCAATAGCTACCGATCAGAATTACAGTTTTCAATCTTTTTCTGCGCCTGTTAGAGGGTTTTACGTAAACAGCCGAAACGGAAATACGTTTGCCGTTGCGAATAGCGAAGTGCGTTGGCCGGTGTTTAAATACTTATTGAAGAAACCCATTAAAAGTGATTTTGTGGAGAATTTCCAACTCATTAGTTTCTTTGATATGGGAGCATCTTGGACCGGTAAAGACCCTTATTCACCTGAGAATACATTCAACACAAATACAATTACCATCAACCCGGTTACAGTTACGGTAGACAACAATCGCGAACCGCTTATTTACGGATATGGATTCGGTTTGCGCTCGAGAATACTAGGTTACTTTGTGCGTGCCGACTGGGCATGGGGAGTAGATGATGGAAGATTGCTAGATCGAGTGTTTTATCTATCGTTGAATCTCGATTTTTAATTATTCTTGATACATCAAGGACAATTCGCTCCGTAGTTGCCGATTATTATTAAAAGGTCCGGAACACCTATAGTTCCATCTCCGGTCAGATCTCCCGGACAAGGAAAATCATATTCGCAAGAGCCGTCATTATGATTTGCAAGTTCGTTGTAATTGGATGCTAAGGGATCTGTGCAACCGTCGAACTCGCAGGAGCCGTCGTCTGATTCATAATACGGGTTATAGTTGGATGCTTTGGGATAAGTGCATCCGAATAATGTGTAAATACATAATCCATCGTCGCAAAATATCCATGGATCGAAATTCAAGGCTTCCGGGTCGGTGCATCCCTGTGGTTCAGATAAGCAAGTTGGAAATGGGTAAACTAGACCCATAAAAGTGCCATTAATTTCTTGATGACCATTGAAGGTTGTGGTTACATCTTGCAGGTAGTGAACATAGTACAATGGGTTTTCCGCTTGCCCTTCGTTAAAAACAAGCAAATTAATTTGAAATTCCAAAGTACCGGTGGGACATGTTACTTGCATGAGCAAGACTCGGTTATCGAAACCACTGGGATAACCGTTTACATCTCCGAGCGTTGGAGACCAGCTTCCATCAGTTATTTCAACTGGGAATCCCGTACTATTGCTATTGCCAAAAGTGAGATCGAATTGTCCCGGAGGATTTGTAGTTACATTAATTACTCCACCCGGTGAAATAGAGTTTTGTCTTCCAATCGTAATGAATGAATCATAACAAGTTTCCGCAAAAATGGCGCAGAGAGCAGGATTGATGTTAGGACCGGTTACACCACCAAAAGGTGAATTCCAACATGTAGTACTTCCCTCTTCATATACATTGTCGCATATCATCAGAGAATGCAACGGATCGCCTTCAACACCGCCAACACCATAAACTGCTGCGAGGAAGTCAGTTGAATGTTGAAGTCTCGCATAAACTCGGTAGGTGGTATGTCCCGCAGGATATGTTCCGGTTGATGTTCCATAGTTTTCTACAATCACATCTATGAGCTGAGCGGATGCATTGGTATGAATGAGGATACCAAGTAGTACGGCAAAATATTTTAAAAGATTTTTCAAATTCAATTAAAAAGTAAATATAAGAAAATAAATAAAGGGCTCCAAGTGGAGCCCTTTCTAAGTATTTAGTTGTTCGGATTAACGAGTAACCACGAATCTCTCTGTGCGGCTTTCACCGTCCATTGTAAACTTCATGAAGTACACACCACCTGCAAGTTGCTGGTCGAATGTAATCACACCGTTTACTGAACCATCATTTACAGTGTACTGAGCTGCGAATACCATACGACCAGTCTGATCCATAACATCTACATTAACAACTTCAGAGGTTACACCTGTGAGGTTGATGTTGATCATAGAACCGGTATTTGGATTTGGGTATAAGCCGGCTTCCATAGTTGAAACGTCAACTTTTGTAGTTTCCATTTCATTTACAGGGCCGTTTTGAGCAGTCATTCCAACAACACCTACGATTGACAAGCAAGAGGTAGCACCCCATGAGCCTGCACCGGAAGCGAAGATTGGACGAACACGTACATCGTAAACACCACCTGCAGTAAGACCT
>JBILMS010000144.1:0-3502 GCA_044375415.1 Flavobacteriales bacterium | reverse complement strand
ATGTCGGGTTTTAGGGGCATGGGGGAAGGTTATTCTGTTCCTGAAATGCAATTTACCGGAATATTGAGTACAGCCGGAATACATGTTATGAAAATTTTAACGGTTTAAAATTGGCCTCTTGATCTCTCTCGCATTGTGGAGTAGGAAACGGGGGGAAGTAAGTAGGGAAGGGAGTTTTTTCACAATCTGACGGTGTGCAGCTACACGAAGTTGACAAATTTTACCACAAATTTTGATACGGATAACCAATGTTTGATATACCAGAAATGCGTTTGCGGAGTACCGAACCGCCACTTTTACCAAACCCGCTTTACAGCTATTCCTTATAAGTCTTGTTAAGTCTGTCAATAAAATATTTTTCAGTCCTCTTGTCTATAAAATACACATAACAACCCTTCATGCCCCTCGTCATAAGTATACGATAAATATTTCTTATCAATTTACAGAGTCTTTCTGGGTCACCTCCTAGGCCTTGTTTACCCTTCGAATCTTTGTATGAATCCCATTCAGTATAAAACTCATCTTTTTTATCATCAAATTTCAAATCATTTCCTACAATGATGCCAACATAATCAAATTCTAGCCCTTGAGATGTGTGAACACAACCAACTTGGTCAATCCCTTCGCGATTTATAGCCCATGTTGCCCCTGCTTTCCTGGAATTCCATGGCATCTCAAAATTTAACTCCGGAATTTTCACGTCATTTATTTGAGAATTCGAATTCCCCTTATTCTTCGGTGTCCATTCCCATGCGTATCCTGCCAAAATTCTCGCATTATAACCTTGATCAGACTTTGTCTTTATCAATTTCCTTAATTCGTTTGGGTTATCGAATATTTTGAACTCAAAATCCTTTTTATCCCATCCATCAAAATTTGCGGTTTCTTTAATTCTAAGAACATCATTTATCCAATTAATATATCCATCCGCCCCAGAACATCTGAATTGGGCCTTCAGCTCTAATTCCATTAATTCTGCATCGTATATTTCAGAAACTCTTTTTATTTCAAATGGTGAACCAATGTCCTCTGGTCTAATTATTTGGTCTTCATCAACAAAAAAGATACTGACCTTCGCAGCATTAATAATATCTTGTACTTGATTCTTCCCCATATACATGTAGGCGGATTCGTTCTTAAGCCTATGAGCTTCGTCAACTACTATGGTATCAAATACGTCTGAATTTGCGCCAAAATATTTTCCAGAACCAGACAATAGATATTTAGCTCTCGAAGTATCTCTTCCTTGAGTCAATTTATCTAGCATCACCTCTCTAAAGGACGCATTGGGAGCAACGAAAACAACGTTTTGTTTATGTTTTAAAAGGCCCCCCAGTAAACTCATAGAAATAACAGATTTGCCTGTGCCAGGACCCCCGTTAATAAGGATAACTGTTTTTTTTGTTCGGTTTATGGCCAGGTCTAAAGCCATTTCATATGTAACTTTTTGCTCTTCCAATAAATGGAATTCTTGATTACCCTTAAATAAACTGGTTACATGATCTATTAATTTCTTGCTAGGTTTAATGTTTCCTGATTCAATTTCATATAGTATTTCCTTTCCACCACCAAATCCCACATGCTGTTTAATGAAGAATTCCAATTTTTCATAATCATCTTTAAAATATATTGGCGAATCCGAAATTACATCTTTGTAAATTACATCTTTTAAGGGTTCAGGGTTTTGCTCTGGGTAGTTGTGCAGATATGCACAAGAAAAAGGAACCAGAGTGCTGTTATAGACATTTTCATTATAGTCCGATAGAAATCCCTTATATGATGATGCTTGATACGAAGGATGTGTAGAATAATTTCCTGAGTAGTATTTGGTCAAGACTAGGTCATTCTTCGTTGTACTCTGCGCTTCTTTCCATTGCTTCAATTCAATGATGATAAATTTTTTCTTTCCGCTTGCGTCTTTTCCAGATACAACAAAATCGATTCGCTTAGAAGTAGATGGTAAGCCAAACTCAATCATTACTCCGCAGTCCTCAGCTATATTTGATCTACGGATGACTTTACCCATAAATTCCATAGAATTAATCCAGGAGTTATCTTCGCTATCGTTGAATTTTGTTTTTCCTAATTTTTGAAAGTACGCTTCTTTTATTCGATCAGAAATTTTATTAGAGTCAACATCGACTAAAAATCCTTTCGTTGAATTGATGTAGACTATCATAATTCATTATACTTTTTGGCTGTTCCTTTTGCCTTCTCAACGGGATATTTCTCAGCGTTCTTTCTTATTTTTTCTAGAACAATTTCCCTAACATTAAATTTATATTTTTCAGCAAGAAGAAACGCAAAGGCAAATACATCAGCCAATTCTTCCTTTACCTTTTCAGGATTAGCATCATTTGCATCCTTCCAGAGAAATAATTCTAAAAGCTCGCTCGCCTCAACATTAATGGCTAATGCAAGGTCTTTAGGATTATGAAACTGTTCCCAGTCTCTTTCATTTCTGAAATCTATCAGAGTTTTTATAATTTCTTCCATGTTGAATTATTGTGTCATCATCGGTGATTGTATGGGCCGTTTGCAAAAAATGAGCCTGCTCGCTCTGCCCATTTTTAATGGATAAATATATAGAGGGTTTTCGAAAAGCAATCAAGAGACATGCACAAACATTTCGCATGTTCCATTTTGCGGCCACACTCTTTCTGCCGTGCACCAGTTGCTCAGTTTTTCACCCATAAAAGATCTATATGCACACCAACGCATTACAATTGATAAGCCGACAAATAGTTCATTTAACTTTTTCGTAGTGAGACGAGACAACATCTGTTAAAGGAAGCTCGTCGTCTATAGGTTGAACTAACGCCGTCCAATAACTTCCATTTCGTAACCAATTAAATCTATATGCATTTGTCAAGTTGAAGTCCACATTTTTACCACCAATACTTGTGGTGTAATGTCCTCCATTAATCGAATGTCCCTGGGAAATATCATATTGCCAATTCTTAGTCTTTTTATGCTTAGGGTGTACAAAATTCACGTAGTCCGTCAAAATCAGGCATGTAGTGTGATCTGCAAATTTGTGTTGCATGTACAACTCAGAATAATAGATATCAAGATACACGCTATGCATAAATATATCGCTTGCACCTCGCTTTCCACCGGAAGAAGAAATTGTCTTGTAGCACTTTAATTCTATCGAGTGTTTTTCAGAAATTAAACCATCCGTATAAGTCAATAAAATATCAATGATGTATGGCTTACATTCAATGCTTACAGTTGTTTCTAACTCAATTTCTATTCTGTCACTTGGAGAAAATCTAATAAGATCCAGAACAGTTTTTAAAGTCGACGAATATTGCATTTGCAAAGATGCTTCCTTATTTACTCTAATTTCTCCGTTAACGATTTTATCAACTGTAATATGCCACGCAAATGCAATAGCCCAAGAAACTCTGTCTCTAATAGGTTTGGGGATCGACATAAAATTACTCATATAGCTAGTGTCTCGATCTTATGAAGGTTGGAGAACAATCTTACCATCCAT
>JBILMS010000143.1:0-3507 GCA_044375415.1 Flavobacteriales bacterium | reverse complement strand
AGGGGTGTTTAGCTCGAGCACGTTGCTGAATGCCTGCGCTAAACAAACTCGGATGTTTCCTGCTGCGCTTATAGTTCCGCCGGTGAATGCCGCTATGTACTTAGCGAAGGCGGGATCAATTTTCATCCGTTCCCCGCGTTTGCAGCCGGGGCCAATGGAAATAAATAGAGTTAGAAACAGTGCAAAAAGCACTTTCGAATTTCTCAGGTAGAGTTTCATGGTTAAGAAGGATTGCAGGTGTGAATATCGGAACGTTAACGATATCTGAGTCGTATTATTTGAAAATAAAAAATCATTTTACCCACAGTTACTCTACACGGTGAAGTGAGATATGAAAGAGAGAAAGTTCAACGAATGAAATTCCATTTATACTGCTCATTTACAGGTGGTTGCCCTCTCAATTTCCTGACTTTGAAACCTTTCTGAAAGACCTGCGTATAGGTTGCCTTCTAACACAACCTAACAATGCCAAATTCAACCATGACCCTTGAGCAACACGAGGAAATCTCGGCAGTAATGAATAACCTGACCACTATTCGTCACCGCATTTCCAGAATGAAATCAATGTTTCCCGACTATTGTGCTCACCTCGAAGAGCAGTATCGCCATACCATTCAAAACGCGAAAAGTAGCAATATGCTACCACCTTGGATGTAGGAATTCAAACGAAATTATAGTAAGAACTCTCGCTACTGCGGGAGTTTTTTGTTTGAAAAAATTACAGATTACCCAAGATTCTCTCTGTATTAGAATAAACAGTTGCTCGGTTTTCCCGACAGAAACCGATAAGCGTAATACCTAGTTCTTTCGCAAAATCGACTGCTAAGGAAGACGGTGCAGAAACCGCCAACAGAAATGGTATGCCGGCTGTAAAACATTTCACTACAATTTCGTACGAGACTCTGCCGCTTACAAGTAAAAACCGAGCTTTAGAGAGGTTTCCTTGATTGAGCAAATCACCGATCACCTTGTCAACTGCATTATGCCGACCTATATCTTCCATTAATGAAAGCAACTCATAGTCTCCCGAAAATGCACTCGATGCATGACAACCACCGGAAGAAATAAAAGCCGATTGGCGCTGAGACATGATTTGAAACATCCCTTCAATTCTATCAATTCCGAGACTTATAGAATCCATATCGATTTTACCGACGGGTAATGTAAGTTCCGTTTTACCACAGATGCCACAGCTCGCTACCGAGAGGAGACTGCGTTTATTGAGTTGACTTGGGTCTAGCTTTTCAGTTGGAATATCTAAGTAAATTTCTGAAATGAAATCATCATCACTCACAACCGTTTTAATAATCGTAAACGTTGTATTTCGATCCTTATAGACACCTTCACTAAACAATAAACCCCTTACCAATTCCACTTCATTTCCCGGAGTTTGCATGGTCAACGTGAAAGTATCTCCATTGATCACAACGGATAAAGGCTGCTCAAGTGTGAGTTCATCATCTACCTGATCAGCCTTTTTGCCGTGTATTTTTAGTCCGCGATATGTGCGGGTTAATTTCACCCTTACTCTTGCTTTACTTCTTATGAAAGTCCGGTTATAAGTCCATTTTTATCGATGTGCATACCCTCGGAAGCCGGAATTGGCGGTAGTCCAGGCATTCGCATCATTTCACCTAAAATGGGAATGATGAATCCAGCTCCCACGGCAAACTCAAATTCACGAACGGTTACATTAAAGTTTGTCGGACGACCAATCTTCGATTCATCGTCGCTAAATGACTTCTGCGTTTTGGCCATACACACGGGCAGACCGGCAAGACCAAGTCTATCGATCATGCGCAAACCACTTTCAGCTTCTTTGGTGTACTGAACAGAAGTTGCACCATAGATTTCTTTAGCAATGGTTTCAATTTTTGTCTTAACGGGAGAAGCCCAATCATAGAGAGGTTTAAAATTGTTCTCACCTGTTTCTATTTCAGTTACTACAGCAGCTGCCAGTTCACGCATTCCTTCGCCACCCTGTGCAAAACCTTTCGAAAGCACGGCTTTGCAGCCCATTGTAGCGCATTGAGCAATAACGAAATCAATTTCTTCCTGACTATCCGTTGGAAAATGATTGAGCGCTACGACAGGATTTATTCCAAATTTTCTGCAGTTCTCGATATGCTTTTCAAGGTTTCCAAAACCCTGTTTCACTTTATTAATATCCGCCGTATTGTATTCTTCTTTTTTGGCTCCTCCGTGGTGACGCAGAGCGCGAATCGTTGCAACAAGAACAATGACATTCGGTTTTAAATTTCCGTAACCGCATTTGATGTCCATGAACTTCTCCGCTCCGAGATCGGCACCAAATCCGGCTTCCGTTACCACATAATCCGAAAGAGATAGACCCATTTTGGTAGCAATAATCGTATTGGTACCTTGAGCAATATTAGCAAAAGGTCCTCCGTGAATAATCGCCGGATTTCCCTCGAGAGTTTGAACCAAATTTGGTTTAATGGCATCTTTCAAAAGAATGGCCATTGCATTTTCAGCTTTTAGATCTCTAGCGTAAATCGGCTTTCTATCGAATGTAAAACCGACAAAAATATTTCCGAGTTTATTTTTTAAATCTTCAATATCTCTGCTCATGCATAGGATAGCCATTACTTCACTTGCCGGAGTGATATTAAAACTATCTTCACGTGGAATACCATTTCCGGTGCCTCCCAAACCAATTGTGATTTTGCGGAGTGAGCGATCGTTCATATCCATCACCCTTTTCCAGTAAACCGATCGAGGATCTATTCCGAGAGAATTTGTTTTGCTTTGAATGTTGTTGTCAATTAAAGCGGCAAGTAGATTATTCGCCTTTTCGATTGCCGAAAAATCGCCTGTAAAGTGCAGGTTGATGTCCTCCATAGGAACTACTTGAGCATATCCCCCGCCGGCTGCTCCGCCTTTAATTCCGAATACCGGACCTAAAGATGGTTCACGAAGTACAACGGTCGCTTTTTTCCCAATCTTATTCAGTCCTTCTGTAAGTCCGATGGAAGTAGTGGTTTTGCCTTCACCTGCCGGAGTAGGTGTAATGGCCGTTACCAAAACCAACTTGCTTTTGGCAATCCTAGCTTCATCAATAAGATTCAGAGGAAGTTTAGCCTTGAATTTCCCATAATGTTCTATTGTATCCGCATCTATTCCCAATTTCTGAGCGATAACGTTTACATGATTCATTGCACAAGCTTGTGCGATTTCGAGATCTGTTGGAAATGCCATATGTTTTTATTATGGCCGAAAAATAGGAGAATAATTATGAATTTTGAATTATGAATTATGAATTGGGGCAAGGAATGGAAGATTAGAATCGGTAATTCTGAGCAAAATCGATGGGAAGAATGTGCTAATGTGCTGATGTGCCAATAATCGATCTTCGGCATTGACGATTGGGGAATGGGAATCGGTAATTCTGAGAAGAATAGTTGTCAAGAATGTGCCAATGTGCTGATGTGCTGATGTGCCAATAATCGATCTCCGGCAATGACGATTGGGGAATGGGAATCGGTA
>JBILMS010000166.1:0-3517 GCA_044375415.1 Flavobacteriales bacterium | reverse complement strand
TGCTCGACGGTGTCGCCGCTGCCGCCTTTCCACTGCAGCACCTGCAGCACCACGCCGTTGGCGTCGCGCGGCCGCAGCACCACCTCGCTGCGGTTGCTGAACTCGTCGCGCAGCGGGATGCGGTAGCCCTCGCCCTCGACGCGCGCGCAGAAGGCGGCGAGGTCGTCGACCTCCAGGCCGAGGTGGTGCAGGCCCTCGCCGTGCTTGTCGATGTGCTGGTTGATGAAGCCGTCGGGTTCCAGCGACTGGACCAGCGACAGCACGTTCTCGCCGATCTGCATGTAGGCTACCTTCACCATGCCGGCCTTCTCGCGCAGCACCTCGGTGCGGATGTGCCGGGCACCGAGCAGGCGCTGGTACTGGGCGGTGGCCTGGTCGCAGTCGCGCACCGCGATCGCCACGTGATCGATCCTGCGGATGCCGGTCATCGCCACTCTCCTCGCATGTCGTTTCCGTTGCCACGAGTGTATCCCGCCATGTTCGAGCAGCCCGCCGACTTCCGTGCCGAATCCGAGGCCCTGCATGCGCTGCTCGAGCCGCTCGCCGACGCCGACTACGCCCGCGCCACACGCTTCAAGGGCTGGACGATCGACGAGGTGCTGCGCCATCTGCACGTCTGGAACAACGCGGCGCTGCTGGCCCTCGAAGACGAGCCGGCCTTCGTCGCGCTGGTCGGCGGCTGGACGCCGCAGCGCGGCAAGATTCCTATCCGCGACTTCGAGCGCGCCTGGTGCGCGGGCCTGGGCGGGCGCGCGCTGCGCGAGGCCTGGATCGCGCGCGTGCGGCACGTGGCCGAGCGTTTCGCGCTGGCCGACCCGCGGCGCAGGGTGAAGTGGTCGGGCCCCGACATGAGCGTGCGCTCGAGCATCACCGCGCGGCTGATGGAGACCTGGGCGCACGGCCAGGCGGTCTACGACCTGCTCGGCGTCGAGCGCCGCGACGCCGACCGCATCCGCAACATCGCGACCCTCGGCATCAACACCTACGGCTGGACGTTCTCGGTGCGCGGCACCCCGCCCCCGGCCGAGCCGCCGCAGGTGCGGCTGACCGCGCCCTCGGGCGCGATCTGGACCTGGCACGAGGGCAGCGACAGCGGGCTCATCGAGGGCAGCGCCTCCGAGTTCTGTCAGGTGGTCACGCAGGTGCGCAACATCGCCGACACGCGGCTCGCGGTGCACGGCGAGGCGGCGCGCCGCTGGATGGCCTGCGCCCAGTGCTTTGCCGGCGGCCCCGAGCCGCCGCCGGCGCCCGGCACCCGATTCCGGGAACCCACCCCGGCCTGAGCGGCGAGCGCGCCCGATCGCCGATACTTTCGCCCCGGCGGCCCATGCCGCCGACCGCTCATCACGAGGAAGTCATCATGGACCTCAGCTACTCCGCCGACGAACTCGCCTTCCGCGACGAGGTACGCGGCTGGCTGGCCGCCAACCTGCCCGCCGACATCCGCGACAAGGTCGTCAACTACCGCTCGCTCAGCAAGGAAGACTTCCTGCGCTGGCACAAGATCCTCGCCGCCAAGGGCTGGGCCGTGCCGCACTGGCCCGTCGAGTGGGGCGGCACCGGCTGGGACATCACCCAGCGCTACATCTTCGACGAGGAATTCGGCCTGGCCGGCGCGCCGGTGCTGCCCAGCTTCGGCCCGAGCATGTGCGCCTCGGTGCTGCTGCACTTCGGCACCGACGCGCAGAAGAACCGCTACCTGCCGCGCATCCGCGAGGGCGACGACTTCTGGGTGCAGGGCTACTCCGAGCCGGGCTCGGGCTCCGACCTCGCCTCGCTCAAGACCCGCGCCGAGCGCCAGGGCGACCACTACCTGGTCAATGGCCAGAAGATCTGGACCACGCTGGGCCACTACGGCGACTGGATCTTCTGCCTGGTGCGCACCGACCCGTCGGCGGCCAAGCGCCAGGAAGGCATCAGCTTCCTGCTGATCGACATGAAGACCCCCGGCATCACCGTGCGTCCGCTGATCCTGATGGACGGCGGCCACGAGGTGAACGAGGTGTTCTTCGAGGACGTGAAGGTGCCGCTCGAGAACCTCGTGCACGAGGAGAACAAGGGCTGGACGGTGGCCAAGTACCTGCTCGGCCACGAGCGCATGGGCTCGGCGCGGGTGGGCGCGTCGCGCCGCGAACTGGCTACGCTGCGCGCGATCGCCGGGCGCGAGCAGCGCAACGGCCGCCCGCTGCTCGAAGACGCGCGCTTCCGCGACCGCCTGTCGCGGGTGGAAATCGAGCTGATGTCGCTGGAACTCACCGCGATGCGCTTTCTCGACCGCATGCGCCGCAGCGGCCAGCCCCCGGGCGCCGACGTGTCGATGCTCAAGATCCGCGGCACCGAGGTCCAGCAGGCGATCACCGAGCTGATGATGCAGGCGGTGGGCCCCGAGGCGCAGCCCTTCGTCGCCGTCGACGGCGGCGAGGTCGATCCGCTGCACTCGCGCCTGGCGCCGCGTTACTTCAACTACCGCAAGGCGAGCATCTACGCCGGATCCAACGAGATCCAGCGCAACATCATCGCCAAGGCGACGCTGGGCCTCTGAGCGCGGCACGGAGAACACCATGAACTTCGACTACACCGAAGAGCAGCAGCAGCTGGCCGACTCGGTCCGCCGCTACCTGGCCAACGCCTACGACTTCGACAAGCGCAAGGCGATCGTCCGCTCCGACACCGGCATCAGCGACGCGGTCTGGGCCACCTTCGCCGAGCTGGGCCTGACCGCGCTCGCGCTGCCCGAGGCCGATGGCGGCTTCGGCGGCGGCGCGGTCGACCTGATGGCGCCCCTGGAGGCCTGCGGCGAGGCGCTGGTCGTCGAGCCGCTGATCGAGACCGTCGGCCTGGGCGCGCGGATGGTCGCGCGCGCCGGCTCGGCCGCGCAGCGCGAGGCGCTGCTGCGCGGCGTGGCCGACGGCAGCGTGCGGCTGGCCTTCGCCGGCCTCGAACCGGGCCGCCGCTACGCGCTCGACCCGCAGACCACGCAGGCGCGCGCCGCCGACGGCGGCTGGGTGCTCGATGGCGACAAGACCGTGGTCATCGGCGCGCCCTCGGCGAGCCGGCTGATCGTGTCGGCGCGCACCGCCGCAGGCGCGAGCCTGTTCGTGGTCGACCCGCAGGCCGCCGGCGTGCGGCTGTCGGCCTGCCGCACCGTCGACGGCCAGCGCGCTGCCGACGTCAGCTTCAGCGGCGTGCGCCTGCCGGCCGACGCGCTGCTCGGTGCCGACGGCGCGGCGCTGCCGGTGATCGAGGAGGCGGTCGACTTCGCCACCGCGCTGCTGTGCGCCGACGCGGTGGGCGCGATGAAGCACGCGATCGACGCCACGCTCGAGTACACCAAGAACCGCAAGCAGTTCGGCGTGGCGATCTCGTCGTTCCAGGTGCTGCAGCACCGGATGGTCGAGATGTACATCAGCTGCGAGCAGGCGCGCTCGATGGCCATCCTGGCCGCCGCCCGGGTCGACGGCAGCACCGACGCGGCCGAGCGCCAGCGCGCGGTGTCGATGGCCAAGGTCAAGATCGC
>JBILMS010000142.1:0-3542 GCA_044375415.1 Flavobacteriales bacterium | reverse complement strand
GGAACTAAAGATTTTTTTTAAGAAGGCACATTTGCAGGTGAACGGATGACGGAAATCCGGAGTGAGAATGTGAGTGAGCTTTTCCGTTTCCATTGCCCTTTCCCTTTCCCTTTCCCTTCTTGATTGTTCTTCGATTGGCGAGCAGGGCTCTTTTACCACAAAGCCCACGAAGATTTGCTCAAAGGAACTAAAGATTTTTTTTAAGAACGCACATTTGCAGGTGAACGGATGACGGAAATCCATGCGGATCGCACGTATCAATTCCGTCCTCACTTAGCGCGCTGAAAGCGCATAATTCAATAGAAACGATATTATGTAATCGATTTCGAACGCGCTGAAAGCGCAACATTTTCTTCGTTTCGTCCTCATATTCTTCCGAAGTTCTTTTTTGTGTAAAAACGAGGATCTTGCGATCACGGATCATTTCAGAGAAACGAAATCAATCTTAATACATAATACTTTAATACATAATTCAATCTCCGCCCCATTTCTCCGAACCTTGAACGGTTTTGTCTATTTTTCCGCCAAATGTGCCCAAAAAGCCATTTTTGATTGCTTTTTTGACCAAATCACCCATTGAAGCCGCTTTATGATTAAAAAGATACCGGACGCAATCGTCATTGTTTTTAGCATTTTGGTAATAATGACCGTCCTGACATGGATTATTCCCGCAGGTTCCTTTGATCGCGTAGAAAAATTTGATCGCAAGGACATAGTTGTGCCGGGGACTTATCATTCTGTAGAACAAACCCCTCAAAACGGTTGGGATTTACTCCGTGCTCCTTTTAGGGGATTTATGGATGCGGGTAAAATCATCGCTTTTGTATTGCTCGTTGGGGGTGCATTTGCTCTCGTCATGGCCACTGGTGCTATTGATGCAGGTTTGATGCGATTGATACGTTTGACTCGCAAGAAACGTGAATCGAAATTTTTAATGCTTTCTTTATTGATGATTTTGTTTTCTCTCTGCGGATTTACGTTTGGTATGAGTGAAGAAAGTTTAGTCTTTGTCTTATTTACTATACCTATGGCAAGAACCATGGGATTCGATGTGATCACAGGTGTTGCCATTCCTTTTGTGACGAGCGGAATAGGAGGAGCAGCAGCGGCCTACAATCCCTTTAGTGTAGGAGTAGCCCTCGAAATTTCGGGATTACCTTTTCCCACAGGTGAAGTAGAACGTCTTGTTATATGGTCGATCCTTACCGCTATCACGATTGGGTTTGTTCTCTGGTATGCTCGCAGAGTCGAAATAGACCCGACCAAATCTCTTCTTTATGGACTCCCGGAGCCACAAGGACTAAAAGAGGTAAAGGACTTGCCATTCACATACACTCGATTACTAGTGATTCTAATCTTCATAGCGACGTTGGTGATTATCCCTATTGGTGCAAGTTCATGGGACTGGGATATTATCGAGGTTGGGGCAGCCTTTTTGGGTATGGGAATAATAAGTTCATTGCTTATGCGCACTCCTGCCAACACCCTTGTCAAACATTTTACTGATGGCGCTTCCGGCATGTTAACTGCAGCCATTGTTATTTGTATTTCGCGAAGTGTACTTGTTGTTTGTCGCGATGGACAAATCATCGATACGATTTTATTTCACCTCTCCAACAGTATCGCCGGAATGCCGAAAGAACTCAGCATTCAGGTGATGTTTATTGTCCAAGGCATTATTAACTTCTTCATCCCCTCAGGATCAGGTCAGGCGGCGATTACCATGCCCGTTATGGCTCCGTTAGCGGATCTCATTGGTCTCACTCGCGAATCCGCAGTACTCGCATTTCAACTTGCCGCGGGCTTTTTCGATCTCATCATACCCACGAGTGGTGTTACGATGGGAGTACTCGCCCTCGCAGGCATTCCATTTAACATCTGGTTGAAATGGATGTGGAAGTTGATGTTGGCTTGTGTGGTAGTGGCGATGGTGGCTTTAGTGGTACTGGTTTAGCAGAGGGTCCAAAGTGAGGAAAAAATGCAATAGACATATCTTAGCAAACCGTAATCATTATTCAGCAATGAAGAGAATACGTTTAAAAATGAATCACCTTAGAGGACTTTATACAAAATAAAAATGAGCACGCAGGATATACGATGGGAACAACGTTTGAGTAATTACAACAAAGCTTTGCTCAAGTTAGAAGAAGCCGTTATTAAAGTTAGAGATGTATTTAAGATCGATGAAGATGGTGATATCGATGAGGATGAATTTCTCGATGATATTATAAAAGAAGGACTCATTCAGCGTTTTGAATATACTCACGAGTTGGCTTGGAAGGTTATGAAGGACTTTCTAGAAAATTCCGGTAACGTCAATATCTTCGGATCAAAAGATGCTACAAGAGAAGCTTTTGCTGCAGAATTGATATTTGATGGCGATGTTTGGATGGATATGATAATTAGCCGCAACAAAACCTCACATATCTATAATGAAGAAACGGCAGATGATATTTTTACGAGAATCGTTAATCAGTATCTGACAGAATTTTTACAATTCAGAGATAAAATGGAGGGATATAGAACTGGTAAACAAGAATCTCTTTTTTAATGTACGGACTTGAAAAAAATACCATTGAGGGAATTCGAAAGATTTTTCAAAAGTTCCCTGAAGTAGATCGAGCATTGCTCTACGGCTCAAGGGCCAAGGGCAATTTCCGGAGGGGTTCCGACATTGACCTTGTCATAGAAGGAGCTCATCTGGACTTATCATTACTTCAAAAAATTGAGGTTGAACTCGACGATTTAATGTTTCCCTATAAGATTGATTTGTCTCTTTTGAACCAAATTCAGAACGATGAATTATTGGATCATATTAAAAGAGTGGGGACGGTGTTTTATGAAAGGGGTAAATATTCAAAGTAAGAGGTTTTACCCTAATTCTGTTCAAACTAAAAATGATATCTCCGTATGCACATTTCCTTCGATCTCGATGACACATTAATACCTGGCTCGCGACTATTTGAGACAGAAAAGCGAATGTGGCTGCCACGGATATTTGGTGTTGAAAGGATTAGACTAGGAACTATCTCATTGTTTAAAGAATTAAGAAGGCAAGGTCATCACATTCATATTTATACTACTTCATACCGTCCCGTTTCTAAAATTCGATGGATGTTTTTTCTTTATGGAATTCCTGTGGACAGAATCGTAAATCAGGATGTGCATGATAGGCAAGTGAACGAATTTAGAGGACGTACATCGAAGTACCCTCCTGCTTTTGGATTTGACATTCATGTGGATGATTTGGTCGGAGTAAAAATGGAGGGAGACAAGTTTGGGTTTCATACGATCATAGTGGATACGGAGAATAAAAATTGGGTGGAGGACTTTTTGGAGAAGTTGAGTTTGCGAAGCGTCAATTTGTTATAACAACACTCATTATACGAAGAGGCGAAATGTGTGTATTTTTATTGCCTTGTCCTTAGTTTATGAAAAATATCAAATGGAAGATTAGGGGTATTGCCTTCTCATGAAATAGGTTGACAGGTTCCCTACCCAAACCCCAAACCTTGTTGAAAAGCCTTTTTGTTATTTTAAAT
>JBILMS010000033.1:0-38404 GCA_044375415.1 Flavobacteriales bacterium | reverse complement strand
GAGTTGCCCTAGTCTTTGGGGATGCACCATCGCAAGACAGTAAGGAAATGGATTTATTCGGGACCGAGGTGGATAACGAAGAATTCGACGATCAAAATGATGATTATGAAGGCTCCGATGACGAAGATGAGGAAAACGAATTCTTCGACGACGATGAATTTAAAGGCAGTTACAACGAAGACGATAGCTATTACTAATCCGGAAATATAGCTGTGGGAAAAACTCTTTTGGTCATTCTTGGACCTACAGCCATTGGCAAAACTGACCTGTCTATAAAACTTGCACAACATTATCAAACCGAGATAATTTCATCTGACTCACGTCAGTTTTATAGCGAATTGAATATTGGAGTTGCTCGTCCGAGTCCTACAGAACTTTTCGCAATCCCTCACCATTTCATAGGTTTTCTGCCAATCACAGAAGAGTTTAGTGCGGGAATGTTTGCACGAAGAGCACTTGAAAAACTAGAAGAACTCTTCGAAACTCACGACTATGTAGTATGCAGTGGCGGCAGTATGCTCTACATAGATGCTCTTATCAATGGCCTGGACGAATTACCCTCCGACAAAGAGACACGCAAAAAAATTATCGGGTATTATCAGCAATACGGCCTTGAATTTATCCAAAAACAAATTCAGGAACTTGATCCGGAGTACAGCGAAATAGCCGACTTAAGCAACCCCCACCGTGTTATTCGAGCCTTGGAGGTATGTTTGGTATCAGGAGAAAAATACTCGGCCTTACGCAAGGATGTGAAGCAAGAACGAGTTTTCAAGACCATAAAAATTGGCTTAAACACCTCCCGAGAAAAACTCTACAATAGAATTAACCGCAGAGTAGATCGAATGTTAGAGGAAGGCCTGCTCGAAGAGGCAAAATCACTTTTCGCTCAGAGATCTTTAAATTCACTAAACACCGTTGGATACAAAGAACTATTCTCTTTTTTCGAGGGTACCATTAACCGGGAAGAAGCAATTGATCAGATCAAACAACACAGTCGAAACTACGCCAAACGACAACTCACCTGGTGGAAGCGAGATGAAGAAATTACCTGGTTTGAAATTTCAGATTCCGAAACCTTAAAAACTACAGTCCTCGAACATCTTTCGACTTTAATCAGATGAAACCTCTCGAAATTACTTCACCGTTTTCTTTAAGATCATTCCCACTTCCATAGCCAAATGCACCGTATCCCGGGGCATGGTGTGCTCAATACTAAATTGGTATTTACCCCACGTGTCGAATTTGCGATTGGCTTCGAGTACATAGGTAATGTCAACGATGTCGCCGTCGGCCTTTCCAACAAACTTTCCTTGATCATCTCGAATTGAAATTACATCATCGCGTTTCACCACATCGCCGTTTGGCCTTGTTTCGGTAATACGCAAGGAAATATTTCGGTATGGATAACCTGTTGCGTGTCGAAAAGTGAGAACCTGTTCGTAAGGATTCAGGTTCTCCACAATTTCAAATGAGAAAGACTTAACGTCATCTCTTCTCCATTCCAAATTGTCCGACAAATCTTGGTAATCCTTGTAAACAATCGACTCGTCGCAAGAAACCAAGATGACAGATAAAAAGGCAATCGACAAAAGGCGCATATCGAATTATTTAGCCGGAACAGCCGCAACTGTGCGATCGTTGGAGATCGCAACCTTCTCAACACGAATTCTCCCTTGATCAATTTTCATTATAACGTCGCGTTCGCCAATCTCAATGATTTCACCGTGTATACCTCCTGTGGTCATCACCTTATCTCCAACATTCAGGTTTTCCTGAAACTTGCGAGCTTCTTTTACTTTTTTCATTTGCGGACGAATCATGAAGAAGTAAAAAATTAGGAAAAATGCACCCATAAAAAGAAGTGTTCCCCATCCGCCACCTTGATTGGCTGCAGGAGCTTGTAAAAAAACAGTGTTCATCTGATTGATTGTATTGATATTAATAAGTTCGTTCCATTTCAACCGCTTGCTGCGATTTATCTTTTATGTCTTTGCCAACCACTTCTCCCAAGAGTTCAAGATGGTTTACAGCCGGCAAGGTATTGCTAAGTACGTAAATAGTTTTATGAACTTGTCCGGAGAGATTGGTCGTATTCAAATTCACCACAATCTCCCCCACTCCACCGGCTTCAATCGGGGTTTTAGTCCATTCTTTGATAGTTGTACAGCCACAACTGGCGGTTACTTGAGACAACACAAGTGGTGCCTCTCCGGTGTTTTTAAAGCGATAGGTCCAATCTACTGATTGTCCAATGGCAACTCTTCCAAAATGATACTCAAGAGAGTCGAAACTTATGACCGGCTTGGGACCATTATCGCCCGGGTAATTAAGCATATCGGAGGTAATATTTTCTTCACCGGAATTCGAACATGCACCGATCAGGGTCGAAAGTAATATTGCTATAAATGATATCTTATGTACTTGATTCATCTTCCAATATAGGTAATCGCTTCATAGAATGCTTGAAAGTTCGAACAAAATTCGTTCATTATTCAATCAATCCACGACCGATTTTTGTGATTTTTCCTTCGCCTTTCAGCACTTCAAAAATCTTGTCCAACATCCCGTTGATAAACACAGAACTCTTGGGTGTACTGTAGAATTTGGCTATCTCTATATATTCGTTCAGTGTAACCTTGAGAGGGATTTCAGGGAAAATAGTTGCTTCCGAAATAGCCATTTTCATGAGAATCATGTCCATGGTTGCAATGCGATCACTTTCCCAATTCTCGGCATATTTCTTAATCAAGGCTTCGCTTTCCGCACCCATCCCGAGCGACTTCCTATAGAGGTCGTTCATAAATTTGTACTCTTCTTTAGTTTCCGTGTCCCACAAAGGAAGCAAAGTAACTTCATCGTCATTTTCTTCAATTTTTTTCAGCGATTTTAAAACCATGCTCGAGGCGAGATCCAAATCGTCGATCCAAAAAATGTTGAGTTCTTCAAAATAATCGTGCATCAATTCAACGTTGATGAGATGCCTTCTGAAAAAACGCAATAAATATTCGCGATCGTGCTCAAATCCGCGATCCTTCGACTTCATATACTCTTTGTAGTCGTCGGTATCTTGAAGGATTTTAAATATTTGCTTTAACAGATCGCGATTTTCATTCCACGAGATATTTCGGCTTTTGCATTCCTTCTCGAGGATTTTGCTATTTGCCAAAATGCGCAATAAACCATTGGTTACAAACTTCGTGTTCGGGTGCAGGTCTTCCGGTGAGGGAAGTTTTTTATTTCTACCTGCTTCGATTTTATCGATTGCAAGCGACTGCATTTCTGTTATCAGTTGAAAAAGATAGAGATAAAGATCTCTGAATTTTTCAAAACTCCCATGCAGCGTTTTCTCGTATGCAGCGGCATCCGGATTTTCTTCGGAATAATATGCAAACAATACTTGCAGAATTTTAATTCGGATATGCCTTCGATTAAGCAGCATGTCTTGCTTTACAGTGTTTGTGATGATCGTAATATTTTTAGAATGGCAGTTTAACTTTCCCCATAGCATCAATACGCTGCTCAGCCATAGAATTGGCCGCAAGATAGGTCGGTATCTTGTGTTCATCAGACATTTTGAAAATATTAAGAGCTGTCTGATAGATATTTTCTGCTTGGGATAGCGCTGCTTCCCTGTTGTAGCCAATAATTTCCCAGTAACAATTAATGATTCCGCCCGCATTTACAAGGTAATCGGGCGCATAAAGGATTCCTCTGTCGAGAAGAATTTTTCCGTGTACATCTTCTTTCGCTAATTGATTATTGGCTGCCCCGCAAATGATGGGGGCTTTTAACACCTTAAGCGTTTCGTCGTTAACCGTTGCTCCCAAAGCACAAGGACAATAGATATCCATCTCGTGGCTATAAACAGCATCCGGTGCAATTACCTCAACTTTATGTTTTGCAGTAACCGATTTCAAACGATCTTCAAAAATATCGGCAATAAATACCTTGGCCCCGTCATTTACGAGATGTTCAACCAGGTATTCACCAACGTGACCAACACCCTGAACAACTATTTTTTTACCCGAAAGAGAATCACTTCCCGTTTGATGTTTGACACTGGCTTTAATCCCCATATAGGTGCCGTATGCGGTAACAGGACTCGGATCTCCTCCTCCATTCATATACGCAGGCAAACCCACGACATGTTCGGTTTCCATTTTGACATATTCCATGTCCTTAACGGATATCCCAACATCTTCGGCCGTGATGTACTTGCCACCCAAACTATCCACAAATCGACCAAAACGTCGAAGAAGGGCTTCGTTTTTATCTTTTCTTGAATCTCCAATAATGACAGCTTTTCCTCCACCAATATTGAGTCCGGCCAGAGCACTTTTGTAGGTCATGCCTCTCGACAATCTCAAAACATCCGTAAGCGCATCTGCTTCGGTGGCATAACTCCACATGCGGGTTCCACCGACGGCCGGGCCTAAGACAGTGTTGTGTACAGCAATAATTGCGCGTAATCCGGTGGCTTTGTCCTGACAGAATACAACCTGTTCGTGGTCGTACGTAGACATCCTATCGGTCACAGAAGCCTGAGTATCATTAACTGAGGCTGTTTCCTTTACTTCGATCATAAATGTTGCAGGTTTTTCCGGTCTTTCTTCTCGTTAGTTATTAAAACCGGGCGACAAATGTATAATTTTCTAGAGAATGTTTCTTCCTTCTATCACAGTCTTTCAACAATTTGAATTGATAAATTAATTAGGGTAGTCCTTAAAAGCCTTGTACGGGCTGAACTAACAGCTCCTTCCGGTGGTTATAGGATATCTTTCAGATTTAACGTCAGTTGGGACTATCTTGATTGACAGAACAAGCTAATTTTGCAACTCTTTTACAGAAAACATGATTTTTCAGCGAAAAATTGCCTTTTTATACCTCAGTCTTCTCTTTATGCTTACGATTGCATCGTGCGAAAAAGAGATTACTGTGGATTTACCTACGGTTCCTCCTAGTATTGTTGTTGAAGGAAGAATTGAACCCGGAACTCCTCCCATCGTTCTCCTTACCTGGTCGCAAGGTTATTTTGAACCCACTAGTTTAGAGGATCTTCAAAACCTCTACATTCAAGATGCAGTCGTAGTAGTTTCAAATGGAACGGTATCCGACACCCTTAATTTATTCTGTACCGCTGATCTCTCAGAAAAAGAATTGGAACTAGCCTCCGAGCTTTTGGGCGTTAGTCCGGAAGACATTCAGGCCTTAAATCTCTGTCTTTATACCACATTTAACATTGCTCTTTGGGGTGAAATTGGGAAAACATATTCCCTCACTGTCGACTATCCGGGACATCATCTTACAAGCGAGACCAAAATCAATGAATTAGTGGATTTGGATAGTCTGTGGTTCAATATCGTCAGCGACGATCCACAGGATAGTCTTGGATTTGCTTTCGGAATTTTATCGGACCCCGATACAATTGGAAATGCCTATCGTTGGTATGCCAAAAGAATCAATCGTTATCCCGCCTGGAGCGAACATGCCGGAGAACAGAAAGACAACGGTTACATTGCCCCATTGGGCAGTGTTTTTGATGATGAATTTTTTAATGGTCAGACCTTTGAATTCGGATACTTCAGAGGGGCATTAACCAACAGCAACAAAGAAGACGACAACAATGGTGAACGAGGTTTTTTCAAATTAGGAGATACCATTGCAGTAAAAGGCTGTGTGATCGACCGAGGTGTTTTCCGCTTTCTATCAAGTTTTGAAGATCAAGTCGCAAATCAAGGAAGCCCCTTTGCCGTGCCTTACAATATTCAAAGCAATATCATAGGCGGTTTGGGTGTTTGGGCCGGATATGGTGCCGTTTACGATACGATTATTTGTCAATAGGTATCCGGAAAACGGGATATCTAAATGCTGTTTTCTCAAAATACGGTGAGTTTTTATACACCCAAAATAGTTGGTTCCATCTACTGTTCTTCAAAGATTCATCCGCTTTAATGGCATCATCAAACCGTTTTTTCAGGGCTGCATCAGAGGCCAATAATTCCTCTGCTTTTTCCTCGAAAACATAGTCGCTAAACCACTCTTTCTGTTGCAATATGGAATCGAAAAAATTCCAACTAAAAAAGCTGTCCTCTCCCTCCGGCTCAAGCACCTCCACCAGGTATCTCTTACCTACTTGATTCGTTGAAATCATCCAATCGCCGGCATAAAATTTAACCGGTCCGCTCTCATCTCGGGTCTTAATGTTTGAATGCAAAAAATGACCTTCATAGGGTCTTTCGGGAGAATCATACGATTCTATGTACGTGTATTCAACTAAAATCGTTGTGTCTTTTTGAAGCTGTGTCATGCGAATTCCGTTCCATTTAAGTCGCTCTAACACATCTGTCCAAGCTTGCGGAATCACATAAAACGAGGGACATTTTTCAAAAGCAACCGCCTTGTATTTGGAATAATAAGGGATCGATTTTTCAAACGGTTTATCGTGGTTATAGAAGATTCTCGATCCACCAAAATCACTTTTTAATTCTTCTGCTTCATACCCTGAAAAAATGAATTTCTCTTTCGTATTCGTATCAAGTTGCCAAGCAATTGGAAATTGTATTTGCTTCAATGTAAAAGCATCTGCCAATCGACGTTGTCTAATTATTTCAGCGTGATTCTCTTTGCAGAACTCACTCAGTGTATGAAAAAACTGCCATGTACTTTCGACTCTCTCCGGAAAAGGCTTTAACATAAGGGTTTCTGTAATAAACCCAATGCTGTTAAACAAAGTCGCATACCCACTGGCAAAACGAGGGGTCTCCAAAAAATCAACCAGACCACTTTCCGGCAAACGTCCCATGGTATTCACATAAGGACACATGTCTTGTCCTCGTTCTCTCATTCCGGCGAAAAGAAAAGGCATCGCTTTTTCTCGCATATAAGCACCCAAAGGTCCGCCCAACTTATCGGTTTGGGTAGAAATCAGGGTCATTGTGTGCTGGTAATCGGCTCCATTGCTAACATGCGTATCGATAAAGATATGCGGCTGAATGGATGAAAAAAGTTGGGAAAAAGACTGGGCATTTTTCGAATCACATTTGATAAAGTCGCGATTCAAATCGAGATTTTTTGCATTTCCCCTAAAACCATATTCCACCGGACCATTTTGATTTGCCCTACTGAAGCTCCCGCGATTTAATGCTCCATCAACATTATAAATCGGGATAAAACAAAAAATAACATGATCAAGCAATCCATTCAGCTCGGGCAACTGTCCATTTAATAACTCGTCACAAAAAAGTACACTGGCATCTACTCCATCCGGTTCGCCCGGGTGAATTGCGTTGTTGATGAAAACAACCACTTTATTTCGATCAAATAATTCAGGATAAAAAACCTTGTCCTTATTGATAACAAAGAGGTGCAGCGGTTTTCCAATATCTGTGGAACCAAAATCCATCAGACGTGCCTCGGGAAACTCAGTATCCAAGTGTGAGTATTTGTCGATGCACTGTTCCCAGGTCAACGACTCATTGGATACAAATACTTTATGTTGTGCCTTGAGATTATGGCATATGCTCAAGGTGAAACAAATCGTGAATAAATAGATAAGAAAAACTTTCATTATTTTTTTCTAAAGGGAATTCAAATAATCTTTGGCATGTTATTTTAGTACACCAATGAACCTTTATTGGGTTCAAGTGGTAAAAGAAGTATAAAAAGACGAAACATGTTTGATCTCACACCCGGAAATGACATAGAGCCCGTAAAAGGATTAGTTCTTTTATCGGAACCCTTCCTCAATGATCCGTACTTCAAACGTACTGTAATCTTTTTGTGCGAACATAATGCTGAGGGTTCTTTTGGTTTTGTTTTAAATAATTACATCGATGTGGAATTGGACCAAATCATGGAAAACATGCCCAATTTCGATAGCCGCATCAGCATTGGCGGACCCGTACGAAACAGCAATTTGTACTACTTGCACACCTTAGGGCCCGAAGTTGAAGAGAGTATTGAAGTGGTTCCCGGAATTTATATGGGAGGAAACTTCAATACACTCAAACACCTTTTAATGAATGGAAAAGTAAAGAAAGGTCAAGTGCGCTTTTTTGTCGGATACAGCGGATGGAGCCCCGAACAACTCAATGAAGAATTAAAAACCAAGAGTTGGTTCGTTACCAAGGTTGCGAACGACCTTATCATGAATACCGAGCTAAACGACATTTGGAAACATGTAATGAAGTCGTTCGGTACCAAAGGTCAGATCATTGCTAATCTGCCTGAAGACCCTTCTCTGAACTAAGAAATTTTTTAACCTAAAAAAGGATATCTGTAATCCGTCGGAGGTGTAAACGTTTCTTTTAATGTTCTTGGGGAAATCCATCGCAATAAATTCAAATAAGATCCCGCTTTGTCATTGGTTCCCGATCCTCTAGCGCCTCCAAAGGGCTGCTGACCTACAACTGCACCTGTTGGTTTGTCGTTTATGTAGATATTTCCTGCTGCATTCTCCAAGGCCTTTAATGCCTCATCAATCGCATATCGATCTTTTGATAAAACAGCTCCGGTTAATGCATAATCGCTCGTGCTGTCGACCAAATGAAGCATTTCATGCCACTCATTCTCCGGATAAACATAGATCGTGATTACCGGACCGAAAATTTCTTCGCACATAGTGCGGAAAGTCGGGTTCGATGTAACAACCACGGTGGGTTCTATAAAATATCCTTTTGAATCATCACAATTACCACCGGCGATGATTTCTGCATCCGATTGTGATTTTATGTAATCGATGTAGCCTTTTATTTTATCGAAGGCTCTTTTGTCGATTACCGCATTTATAAAATTCGAAAAGTCACCGGGATCCCCCATTTTAAAGGATTTCGCATCGGCAATCAACTTCTCTTTTACGGCCGGCCAAATATTCGATGGTATGTAGGCACGCGATGCAGCGCTGCATTTCTGACCCTGGTATTCAAAAGCACCACGCAATATGGCTGTGGCAACCTCTGCGGCATCAGCAGACTTATGAGCTACAACAAAGTCTTTTCCTCCTGTCTCACCTACGATACGTGGATAGGTTCTGTATTTATCTATGTTGGTTCCAATCGTTTTCCATAATTGTTTGAAAACACCGGTGCTGCCCGTAAAGTGTAATCCCGCAAAATCGCGGTGATTAAAAATTACATCTCCGGCAGTCGGTCCATCTACCGTTACCATATTAATTACACCATCCGGAAGTCCTGCTGTCTTGAACAATTGCATTATCACTTCTGCACTGTATATCTGCGTTTCAGCAGGTTTCCATACTACCACATTGCCCATCATAGCCGCGCTCGCCGGTAGATTGGCCGCTATAGCCGTGAAATTGAATGGTGTGATGGCAAAAACAAATCCTTCCAGTGGACGGTATTCCGAACGATTCCATATCCCCGGAGCCGAACCCGGTTGATCGCGGTATATCTGCTGCATGTAAGCCGCATTAAATCTCAAAAAGTCGATCAATTCACATGCACTGTCGATTTCGGCTTGAAATGCGTTTTTACCCTGACCAAGCATTGTCGCGGCATTCATGCGCATTCTCCATGGTCCTGCCAATAAATCTGCCGCTTTGAGGAAAATGGCTGCACGTTGTTCCCACGATAGGGCCGACCATTTAGGACGAGCCGCAAGGGCTGCATCTATAGCTTTTTGAACATGTTCGGCCGTTCCATAATTGAATTGACCGAGCACTTTAGCATGTTCCTGAGGAGAAGTAATATTTCGCTTATCAGATGTACGAATTTCTTCAGCACCAATGTACATCGGCACATCAATCGGTTTCTGATCGTACATCCGTTTGTATTCGGTTTGCAGAGCTGTTCGCTCCGGAGAACCTACTGCATACGATTTTACCGGTTCATTTACCGGCATGGGAACAATGTAATGGCCGTTTGACATGCGCTTAGAATTTTGCGCGAAGATAGAATGACAAACGGATGTGGACCGTGAGAAGAGTCACTAAAAAACGCTGGCAGTAGAAAACGAACTGTTTTTTCTGGTTCGTCGCCGGAGCCTATTTCTTTTTGCTGTCTATGATTTTATCTCGTTCAGCTTGACTAGAAGGACCTGTTTCACGCGCTTTTATATTGCTTACGCCTCGTTTCCGCGTGTTATCCGACTGCTGAGTATTTATCCTTATTAGGTTATCTCCGGAAAGGCTGAATTCATCCACTGTATTCACCAATTTTCCATCTGCAGAATACGCTGCCGACTGAACCCTGATTTTACCTTGATTGCTAAAAATCATGAGCAATTCGAGGTCCGTTTTCGTTGAGGTGGCTGAGGCATCCAACATGGGTCGAAGGATGGGATCATTTTGAAAGTACTTGGCCGTCAATTTTTCCGCTTCCCCTTTTAGTTCATTTTTTAGCAAACAAACTTCTCCTTCACATGCTGCATTATAAACCGTCGCATAGTAGGCAATGAGCGCTTTTTCGTGTTCAGGTGCATTTGCAATGTATGTGCGATCAAGGGTAATGTCTCCATTCTGTATGCGGTGAAAAACCTTCGCCGGGTACTTTGAAAAAGGCTGTACATATTCGTAAATGTTTACATCACCCATTGCTTGAGTCCACTTCGTAAGTCGGCTGAGATTCCCTCCGCCCAAAGAGTCCACTACGGCAGTTCCATCTTGGGTTACCACCTGCAAATTTCCTGTAGCATCAGTTTTAAACCAACGCGCACTTGCCTCTTGTCTTCCTGCAAGTTCGATCATTTTTAGATCGTTCATGAAGTTGACTTTACCTGTGAACGAAAGCTGTTCGGACATTTGACCAGGATTCATTTTTGATTCGCGAATGATAAAAGTCGAATCCGCCTTGATTTCCAATATGGTTTTGATACCTACACAATCCGGACAACCCAGATTACCTTCATAGTTTCCGGCCATGTTTTCCTGAACTTGAGAAGGGCCGGATGTCCCCGACTGAGCACTTTCCGATGACTCGCCGCAAGACGTGAAAAAAAGAGCGCTAACTACGGAGAATAAAACAACGAAACGATTCATGCTTTTAAAAATTGACTGCGAAAATAGAACGGATTCTTTGAAAAGGCTCTAAAGTTATAGGCAGAGTGAGAATAAGAATGAAAGCGGGTGCGGGAAGACGTTCGAAAATTCGCACTGCTCAATTTGTAGACAAACAAATTGATCATTTTTTTAAGATAATAATTAATAAACCAAGTACAAACAAACCCAACCCAAAGAACCAACCATTCAAGTATGGTTGCAATGGACCTTCTTTTTCCCATTGCGGTTGTCCTTTATTGATCAAGCGATATATCACAAGTATTCCGAAAAGAATTAATAGTATTCCGAACAAATATGAATTGAAGAGAAACTTCATGCACAAATGTATTTACTCCTTTAGGTTTTTCTAATTTCTGAAACTTGACACTTCAATTGTTTTACAAATTCCTACTTGGTCGAAATGAGAAAGAGGTTTTTAGATGTTCGCAATAAGCTGGATTTGCTTACGCAGAAAACGGAACCAATCCGAGCCACAATTCTTTGTCCGAAACGAAAGCCACTCTCACTCTCCGTTCTCACTCTGTTTTTGCCGTATCTATTCAAACAACGAGAAAAAGACCAAAAGCGGGATTTGCGTCCAAAGAAGATGAAACCCATATGAGCAACGATTCTTTTAAAGAAACGAAAACCACTCTCACTCTCCGTTCTCACTCTGTTTCTGCCGTGCCCCCGCCATTCAACATCCGTTTCCAAAAGACCATCCGTGGCGGGGTCGGGCTATTCACTCCAAGCCGCCATAATATGTCCTAAAATCATTCGGAAATAGAGAGACGCTCTCGTTCTCTTTCTCGCTTTGTTAATGGCGGGCTTTCCGCTGCTATCCCTCACGGTGGCATTATACACAGAACCACATTTTTCCTAATAAGATGTCACCCCTATGGGGTTGGGAGTACGTTGATAGATCACGGAGAGTTATTACAATTGACCTTTTGGAAATATCTTGAAATCACTTCAAAAAGATTATAAAAATCTATGGCGGCTTGCATACATCACGCTACACCGAAAACTGGAAATTTCCTCAGCAATTCCGGTCCTCTTTTTTTTCGTATTTAAAGAACTATTGTGTCCTCAATCACCGCTCGGTGGCTAAATTTACACACAAATAAAAATGAAGTGAACGAAAAATCTGAGCACGGTAGAAACGTGGCAATATTGAGCTATTTATGGATTCCCGGGTGGCTTTTGAGTTTAATTTTAAATGGTCAAAACAAGACTGCATTGGGCTCCTTCCATCTCCGTCAGTCCTTGGGAATTTGGCTCTTCTCGCTCCTACTTCCGGTAAGATGGATTACATTTTTTGTGGCAGCTCTTGTCTTCGTAATGTGGTTGTTAGGACTTATTGCAGCTGCGCAGGAAGAAGAACGTCCAATTCCATTCATCGGCTCCTATTTTCAAGACTGGTTTAAAGGATTGTAAAATGAATAGAGTTTTAATGGTCTGCTTGGGCAATATCTGTCGTTCCCCCATGGCCGAAGGAATTTTGCGTGCAAGAGCATCCGAGATGGGACTTGCCATCGAAATAGATTCTGCCGGAACATCGGCGCAGCACAGTGGTGAAACGCCCGACAGACGTGCTATAAAATGCATGGCAGACCAAGGCATCGATATCGGAAATCTCAGAGCTCGTCAGTTTCAAAAAAGCGACTTCGATAAATTCCACGCGATTTATGCAATGGATCAATCGAATTATCAAGACATCCTCAAACTCGCAAGCACCGATGAACAAAGATCTAAGGTGCACCTCTTCCTCGAAGACTTCGGCAATAAAGCGGTTCCCGATCCATGGTTTGGCCATCTAGATGGTTTCTACAAAGTTTTCGATATGCTCGATGAAGCCGCTCGTTTACACGTTTCTAATTGGTTAAAAAACTCATGAGCAAAGGCAAATTATTTCTGATTCCAAATACCATCGGCGGTGAATACGCAGGATGCACGCCCTCTGCAACCCTTCAACGCATCGAACACATTCGAATTTTTGTTGTAGAAGAGCTCCGCAGTGCTCGACGTTTTTTAAAAGGAATTGGCTACCCAACGGATTTTGAAGAAGTCGAATTTCATCTGCTCAATGAACATTCCGATCAAGGAACTGCATCGAAGCTTTTACTCCCTCTCAAAAAAGGATTGGATATAGGATTGATAAGCGAAGCCGGATGTCCTGCTATCGCCGACCCCGGAGAAGATTTGGTGCAACTTGCTCATGAGGAGGGTGTGCACATCGTTCCATTAATCGGAGCGTCAAGTATCTTATTAACTCTAATGGCAAGCGGTTTAAATGGAGAAAGTTTCGCTTTTACCGGCTATGTTCCCAAGGAAAGCGACAACCGCATAAAAAGAATTCGTCAACTCGAAAGTTTTGCGCTTCAATCGGGACAAACGCAATTATTCATGGATGCCCCCTATCGCAACAATGCTTTGATGGGCGATTTGGTGGCTAATTTGAAATCGACAACGCGCATTTGTGTGGCAGCAGATCTTACTACAAATACAGAATACATCCGAACGCGCACCGCAGGCGACTGGAAAAAACAAAACGTTCCGGATTTGCATAAACGACCTGTCATGTTCGCCATCGGGACTTAAGGGAACCTCTGATGTTACCAATTTATAGTGGCAATCCCCTTTTCCTTCAGAAATGAATTGGCTTTCGAAAAATGTTTCGATCCAAAAAAACCATTGTAAGCACTCAAGGGCGAAGGATGCACACTTTTTAAAACAAGGTGTTTGTTTGGGTTAATTACTACTCCCTTTTTCTGTGCATAGTTTCCCCAAAGCATAAATACTAGATTATCACGTTCCTCATTGAGCCGACTTATAACCGCATCGGTAAAACGCTCCCAGCCTTTATTTTGATGCGAACCTGCTTCATTTGCTCGGACCGTGAGAGTCGCGTTTAAAAGCAATACCCCTTGTTTCGACCAACGACCTAAATCTCCGGACACCGGTCGTGGAATACCGAGATCGGTCTCAATTTCCTTGAATATATTCACTAACGAAGGGGGAATTCGAATGCCTTCATTCACCGAAAAACAGAGGCCATTCGCTTGATTCAGTCCGTGGTATGGGTCCTGACCAATAATTACCACTTTTACTTCTTCAAAAGGACAATGATCAAAAGCTGAGAATATTTTTTTCTCCGGTGGGAAACATACACCGGATTTGTATTCCGAATCAACAAATTGCGTAAGGCTTGCGAAATAGTCTTTTGTGAATTCTTCCTTGAGCCGAATTTTCCAGGAATCGTTCATGTACAAATCCATACACCCTACGATTTAGTACGAACGAAAACATGCGTAATATTTTTATTTCCGGTCTTCCGTTCATCTAATTCAATTCCGGGAATACTTTTTACTAAAGGAACCAATTTTCTGAATCCATAATTGCGGGGGTCAAAGTCAGGCTGCTTTTTTAAAATCAGATTCCCCAGATCCCCCAAAAATGCCCAGCCGTCATCATCAGCAACGTCTACAATGCTTTCGCGGATAAGTCGCACGGTTTCTGAGTGCAGCTTGCCTAAGGCATTTTGACCTTTGTCTTTCTGTTTTTTCGCCCCCGTTTCATCGATTTTTGGCGGATTTAAAATTTCTAAGTAAATGAATTTATCACAAGAAGAAATGAATGGAATCGGTGTTTTTTTCTCACCCATTCCGTAGATTTTCATTCCGGCTTCTTTTAATCTAACCGCCAATCGCGTAAAATCACTGTCGCTGGAAACGATACAAAAACCCTCGACCCTTCCGGTGTACAAGATGTCCATGGCATCAATGATCATGGCTACATCCGTTGAGTTTTTCCCGGATGTATAGCCAAATTGCTGCACGGGTGTGATGGCAGATTCGAGTAGTACTTTTTTCCATCCGGTAAGGGAGGAGCTAGTCCAGTCGCCATAGATTCTTTTGAAGGTTGGTCGACCGTATTTTGCAATTTCCTCCATCATGGGTTTCACATGAACAGACGAAACGTTATCGGCGTCAATTAAGACGGCTAATCGTAAATCGTGAGTAGATTCCATTCAACAATGTTAAGCAAATACTCTGAGACTAAAACAAGGAATCCTTTTTTTACCTCAATCAACAAGTTTGTAAATCTTTTGAATTTCCTTCAGATTGTCTTCAAAATGAAAATCGAGATCAACAAGTAAACCGTTGTGCAAATCGAAGACCCAGCCATGTATAAGTGGAAATCCCCTTTCGGCATAATGTTTCTGAACAACGGCTGTTTTTAATACATTTTTGCATTGTTCAAGTACATTTAATTCAATTAGCCTATTATACTTGGCGTGCACATCTGTAAAGGAATCCAATTCTTTTTCATGCAGGCGATAAACATCTCGAATGTTTCGCAGCCAAGGATTCAAAATCCCCATATCCACCGGTGTCATCGCTGCCTTTACTCCTCCACAGTTGTAATGTCCGCATACAATGATGTGTTTCACCTTAAGGTTGTGTACAGCATAATTTATAACGCTCATTACGTTTAAATCGATACTCACTACCAAATTGGCAATATTGCGGTGAACAAAAACTTCGCCTGCTTCCAAACCCATGATTTCATTGGCCGGAACACGGCTGTCGGAACAACCTATGTACAAATAATCCGGTGTTTGATCTTTTGATAATTTCTCAAAAAAATCTGCGTCTTCCTTAAGTTTTGAAGCCACCCAATTTTTGTTGTTTTCAAATATCTGCTTGTATGTATGCATATCTAGATGAAAATATTTTTACGATCAATTCATCTCCCGTTCCAAAGAACCCGGGAATTGTGGTGTCAAATATAGGTCTGCGAATTTCCTATCTATTCTTAATTTAGCCGTGTTATGATTACAAGCCCATTTCCCCTTCTATTTCAACCATTAAAAGTTGCGCACACTCAACTTGCAAATCGCGTAATCATGGGCAGCATGCACACCGGTTTGGAAGAGAAAAAAGATGGTGAAGAGCGATTAGCGCAGTTCTATCGTGAGCGCGCTGAAGGTGGCGTCGGTTTAATTGTAACCGGGGGTATATCACCCAATCGCCGAGGATGGCTTGCTCCTTTTGGATCAAAAATGTCGACGCACAGCGAAGCCCGCAAACACAAGTTGATTACGTCGGCTGTTCACGAAACGGAGTCGAAGATTTGTATGCAGATCCTTCATGCAGGCAGATACGGACATCATCCCTTTACCGTGGCTCCATCTGCTATCCGTTCTCCTATCTCCAAGACAACACCTTCGGCATTAAGTGAAAAGGGAATTCGAAGTACAATTGCCGATTTCGCGGAATCTGCCGCTTTGGCAAGAGAAGCCGGTTATGATGGTGTTGAAATTATGGGTAGTGAAGGTTATCTTATTAATCAGTTTTTAGTTAATCGAACCAATCAACGAACCGACGATTGGGGTGGCACTTTTGAAAACAAAATGCGCTTCCCCCTTGAAATAATAAGGGCTACTCGAAAATTAGTAGGCGAAGATTTTATTTTGATCTATCGTTTAAGCATGTTGGATTTAGTCGACGATGGAAACTCGTGGGAAGAAGTCGAACAGCTCGCCAAAGAAGTTGAAAAAGCCGGAGCTAACATAATTAACACAGGTATTGGATGGCACGAAGCGCGAATACCCACGATCGCAATGATGGTTCCCAGAGCCGGTTTCGCGCAAGTCACAAAAAGATTGATGGGTAAAGTGAATATCCCTCTCATCACTACCAATCGAATTAATTCTCCTCAGGTAGCAGAACAAGTTTTGGCAGATGGATGTGCCGACTTGATTTCTATGGCCCGTCCATTTTTAGCAGATCCGGAGTTTGTTATTAAAGCAAAAGAAAATCGATGCGACGAAATCAATACCTGCATCGCATGCAATCAAGCGTGTTTGGATTTGATATTTGAACAAAAAACTGCCACCTGCCTTGTGAATCCAAGGGCATGCAATGAAACAAAATATCCTTCTAAAATTACTGCCAAACAAAAGTTGAAAGTTGCGGTAGTCGGCGCCGGTCCTGCAGGCCTTTCTGCAGCAACAGAAGCTGCAAACCTTGGTCATGACGTTTTTCTTTTTGATAAAAATCCGGAACCGGGAGGCCAATTGAACTTAGCAAAAAAGGTAGCCGGTAAAGAGGAGTTTTATGAAACCTTGAGGTATTACTCCACCATCCTCAAGAAGACAAATGTAAATACCCACTATAATTTTAGTGTCACAGAAACGACGATTCAAGAAAACAGCTTCGATCATTGGATTTTAGCAACCGGCGTTACCCCGAAGAAACCACCGATCGAAGGTGTTGATCATCCAATGGTCTGCACCTACGACGAAGTTCTCTCGGGATCAAAGTCCATCGGAAACCGCATCGTTATTATTGGTTCAGGCGGAATTGCAGTTGATACGGCTCGGTTTTTAAAAGGCCACCATGCCAACTTCTATTCTTTTTGGGGAATAGATAACTGGGTTAAGCCCGAGAACACACCGAATGGAGAACCGTCAAAACCTACAGAAGTTACCATACTGAGTCGCAGCGATACTCGTCCGGGAGAGGCACTTGGAAAAACCACTGCCTGGATTCATCGAATGGAATTAAAGAAAACCGGCGTTCGATACATCAATAAAATCAATTACAGAAAAATCGATAGTAGTGGTGTTCACATAATCAAAGAGGGCAAAGAGGAGTGTATTCCCTGCGATCAAGTTATTTTGTGCACGGGGCAACAAAGTGAGGATAGTTTGATTCCTCATCTCGAAAAAAACAGCCAAACATTTACAGTTATTGGAGGGGCATTAAAGGCCGGTGAACTAAATGCCAAAAGGGCTATCGAAGAGGGTCTAATTGCAGCAAGACAGCTCAGTAACCCCTAAGATTCTTCCTTGGATTCCTACTTTACATCGATTTTTCAACAAAAGCAACCTGTGAACATACTTGTGTGTTCTCAAATCGTTACTTCCTTTGCACCTTTAATCGCATGTTATTGACCAACCTGATGAAACCAACGGGAATTTCCTTTGTTATCCTGATGTTACTATTGATTTCCGGTGTTTTAAAAGCTCAAACCGGCTGCGATGTCAACGGCAATTATTGCATGGATAATGTCGATCTCCAGATTTGTGAAGGAACATTATTCGATGCAGGCGGCGGAAATGCCTATCCGGACGCCAATTACGTGATGACGATCTGTCCGGATAATGTTGGCGATGTTATCCAATTGCAATTTAGTGCTTTCAGCTTACAAACCAGTCCAAACCAGAATAACAGCGATTATCTGACCATTTACGATGGAGACAATACTTCCGCCGCCTCCTTGGGAAGCTATACGAGCAATGATCTTCAGGGTGTGGACGTAACAGGAACCATTTTTAATGTGACAGGCTGTCTTACGTTAGTTTTTCAGGATAATGGAAACGCCAATTCAACCAATCCCGGCTTCGAATGCAGTGTGTCGTGCACCACTCCATGTGCCCCTCCTACTTCGGGTGCTGAAATTTTAGATCCCAGTCCACTTGGAATAGAGCAAGTAGTTTCTGTTTGTTTAGAAGGTCCGGTGACATTTGCCGACGCAGGTAGCTATGCCGAAGCCGGATTTACATTAGAACAGTATATCTGGAATTTCGACGATGGAACGATTGATACGACCAGTGGACCGCAAGTTGAACACATTTTCGAAGAACCCGGTGAGTATGTAGTTACCCTCACTGTGGAGGATAACAATGGTTGCCAAAGCTTAAATGTCGTCCCACTCCAAGTGCTCGTAAGTACCATACCTCTTTTTGAAGGAGTCCAGGATTTGGAAACGGAATTTTGCCTCGGCGAAGAATTTCAATTGGACGCGGGAGAAACCATCAGCGTTACTTGGACCGCACTGCCTCCGCAAGTTGTAGCCGGAGAAACTTACTTGGCCGACGGAGCCGGATTCTCCTACAACTCATCTTTGGTATTCGATTTCTTTGAAGCAGATGCCGTTTTAGAAGATTGCAACGATCTTTTGAGCATACTGGTGAATATGGAACATAGTTACATGGGCGATCTTGGCTTACTTATTCAATGTCCCGATGGCACATCTGTGAACCTTGTAGAATGGGCCACCAATGGCGGAGGCGGTACATTTTTGGGTGAAGCGGTGGATGACGAAGGAACAACTCCCGGAGTTGGTTATGATTATTGGTGGACACCGGATGCTACAAATGGAACGTGGGGCGAAAATGCGAATGGATTTGGCGGCACACTTCCTTCCGGAACATACGAAGCAGCGGGGGATCTATGTGATCTAGTAGGTTGTCCATTAAATGGAGAATGGACTTTCACTGTAACGGATAATATCGCAGCCGACAACGGTTACATTTTCGAATGGGGAATAAATTTTGATCCTTATTTATATCCCGGAGTAACCACGTTTACACCCACCATTGGTATTGATGCTGACTCTTCCTATTGGTCAGGGCCCTTCATAAGTTCTTCTGATTTGTATGCAGATATTATAAATGTTCAACCTCCTACCACAGGCGTTTACGATTACACTTACACGGTAGTAAATAGTTTCGGATGTGTTTTCGACACAACCATTGCCATTACCATTACTCAAAGTCCTCTGGTAAGTGCTGGTCCGGATCTCGAATTTGGTTGTACTGAACTAGAACTTCAGGGTGGTTGGGAAGATATACCTGCACCTAGTTGCGGCGGCGACGGAGGAAGTTTTACATATTCATATGGCAACAATGAAAATTTCACTTGGACCTTTTGTCCGGATGATCCCGGAGACGGTGTCACATACATGACCTTCACCTTCCAATCGGGGCAAATGGAGTTCTTCTTAGATAACTTTACCGTTTATGATGGGGAGGACACCTCCTCGCCCATTTTAGGGACTTGGAATACGGGTGATGCTTCCGGTCAAAGTTGGACCGCAACAAACAGTACCGGCTGTCTGACCCTTGTCTTTTCTTCTGATGGAAGTATTTCTGCTGCCGACGGTTGGTATGATCCCTGGGCTTATACGATTTCGTGTACCGAAGGCGCCCCGCAATATGTTTGGGAATGGTCGCCGGCGACGGGCCTTGACAATGCATTCATTCCCTCTCCGACTATTACAAGCATGAATGGAACAACCTTGTATACACTTACCGGATATCCGGTTGGTCACCCCGATTGTGGCAGTGAAGACCAGGTGCTAGTTACTGTTCCCACCGGACTTGAAGTTGTCATGCCCGTGAATCCGCAAGCATGCCCCGGCGAAACGATTGTTTTTGGCCCCACCAGCATCGATCAAGGCGTTCAACCATATACTTTTGAATGGATCGATGGCAACGGAAACACTTTTGACACAGAAACCATAGAAGTTGTTGTTGATGAAGCCTTGGAATACTGCCTATCTGTTACAGATCAATGTGGCGATCAGGTAACAGAATGTACGACAGTGGTGCCTTTCGAAACTATTTCTGCTGCCTTTACGATTGACACAACCTTGGCTTGCGAGCCCTTGATAGTTCAATTTGAAGCCCTTACCGAAAATACGGATCAGGTAGCTGCTATGACATGGTATTTTGATGATGATGAACAAGCAAGTAATATTCCATCTACTATTCATGAATATCTGGAGGGTTCTTATCAGCCTTCTATGATTCTCGAAACCATCGATGGATGCTTTTTCGGGGACACACTCGACAACCCGCTCATCGTTTTTCCATCCCCTCTTTCGACCTTCAGCTATGAACCTGAAGTTGCAATTTTGCCATCCACAACCTTTGATTTTATCAATAATTCGATTGATGCGGGTATCTATTACTGGGGTTTTGACTCCTATGGCAATTCCGAGGAGGATGAACCAAGTTTCACCTTCCCTGAGGAGCAGACAGGTCAATACTTGGTTTATTTGATCGCCAGTAACCAATTCGGATGCGTTGACAGTGCTGCAACCTACGTTTTGGTAATCGATGAAATGGTGATTTTTGCTCCCAATGGTTTTACTCCCGATGGTGACGGAATCAACGACGTATGGTTTGTGACGGGTAAAGGATTCATGGAAGAAAACTTCAAACTCACGGTTTTTGATCGCTGGGGTGCAGCGGTCTTCCGTTCAACAAATCCAAATCAGGCTTGGACAGGTAATACCGACAACGGTTCCTATTATGTACAAAACGACGTCTATGTCTGGGTTTTGGAAGTAATGGACGCGCAAACGGGAGCCATTCGGAAGTTCAAAGGCACGGTGACCATGATGCGATAGACTTCTGCCTACTGCTTTGTTATCACTTCAAAACCTTCACCTTCAAACCTAATTGTTAGCACATTACCTTTTACACTCACTTGATTTCCGAATTGTGGATGTAGTTGGGGAAGCGATATGAACCCAGGTATCTCAACCGATGATTCCATCGAACCGCCTTTATGGAACCATGTAACCACCACGTCATCAAAGTACTTTCTCAGGTAAACAAGGTCATTTTTATCTGCCTTTAACACGTAAGTATCACCAAACAAAAGAGCTAGATGTTGTGCTCGTAAAGCAGTTAACTTGGATGTTATCTCTTTGGTTTTCTGCTCATTGTCGCTTAAGCCCTCAAAAATCATCATTCTTCGGTTGTCCGGATCATTACCACCCGGCATCGCTATTTCATCGCCATAATAAATACAGGGCACTCCCGGAACAGTCATTATAAAGGCCATCAAAGCCTCCATCCTCCTAAACCCTTTGTCGTTGGCATGTTGAATATCTCGAGTCCAGCCGGCAAGTTTAGCGTCCTCCGAGAATAAAACGGAACCATCGGCATAACTAGCAAAACGTGCACGGTCCTGATTTCCCGTGATGTTTCCCATTAAATGATGAGCTCCATAATATTTCAGGCTTTCTTCCAACACCCTTTTCAAATTCTGGAAACCACTGGATTCATTGGCAAAGGCATCGACGGCAGCATCGTAGAGGTTAAAGTCAAACTGAGCGTCCATTTGACCGCTATTCACATAACTTCCAATGAGTTCAGGGTTACCGTAGGTTTCACCAATTTGATAAATGGGACGATTAATTTCGGATTTTACGCGTGAAGTCAATTTTCTCCAAAATTCCTCCGGAACATGTTTAGTGGCATCGTGCCTAAAACCATCCAGATCATATTCTTTAAGCCAAAAAAGCGCGGAATCCGCAAGGGCATCTCGCACTTCCGGGCGGGCAAAATCCCACGTCGGTAGAAACATATCGAACCAGGTAGTAAGGCGATGTTCATCCCATCGCTCCGTGTTCAATGTCCCGTCAGGAAGATACAGCGGAGTAACCCACTCCGGGTGTTGTTGAAAAAGAGGGTGTTCTTTGTGCACGTGGTGAGCCACAAAGTCCAAAACCACATTCATATCCTTTTGATGAGCCGCATCGAGCAAACCTTTTAAATCATCTGAATTACCAAAACGACGATCTACTTGTCTCAGACCGGTAGGCCAATATCCGTGATAAGCCGAAAATTTTGATGACACACCTTTTGTCCACAAACCCCACGCTCCTTCGGCATTTTTCGTGATGGGTGATATCCATATTGTGTTTATTCCTAATTTTTTAAGGTAACTATCTTCAATTTTTGATGTAACACCTGAGAGATCCCCTCCATAATTATTTGCCTTAGGTAAAATACTGTCGTTCAGGGTCGGAAAATTGTTCGTCGACAGAGCATCTACAAATCGATCTACCATCATAAAATACATTATATTTCTATGATAGTCATACCTATTGACCTCATTAGCTTGACTTATCACTTCACCTTTCTGAAGAGGTATTAGCAAGTCATTGGAACGTAAAACGCTGTCGCATGCAAATACTCGAATGTGCGAACGGTCGACTTGATCCGCTTGATCCGGAATTTCGATGGTCAATTCTTGCCCATCCCATTTACTTTCAATGAGTTGATTATTCCAATACGCATGGGTTTTAAGTAAAGGAAGATCCGATCCGACTTTAATAGTTTTATTATCAGTGGTTTTGGTGAAAATGAAGGCTGCTTTGCGATCAGGTTCACCCACAGAAAAAGTACTATTAAAACCTCCCTGTCCGTTGGGCATTTGGTGGGGATTGAATTTATCCAATTGCCAAACTCCATCCAATACCACTTGATATTGGTACACTCCCGGATTCAGCCACCAAGAGTATGTCCAGGTTCCATTTTGGTTTTTGATGCATTTTGAGGCTGCCGGATTCCAGCCGTTCATATTTCCGGCAATGGCAACTTCCTTTATGTCCGGGTTTCCCGGAGGAGAATAAGTATACACGAATTGTACTTTCGAAGATGCGAATACGGGGATATCGTGACGAACACCCTGCTTAGTTACCTGGAGATTGGCAATCGGCAAATAGACTTTTTCTGAAAATCGTATTATTCCGGACACTGTATCCCAGGTTAACTTTTGTGCACCCATTCGCACCTCTTGAACGCCATTTAAATCGGTGAAATAGTCCCGAAGTCTGATCTCTGTAGTATCCGACAAAAGTTGAACCGGAGTCGCCAATCCTCGAATATGGCTTTCAACGGAGATAGCTCTGCTTTCTTTTGTAGAAGTTTTACATGCGCCGATGAGTGCGACAACAGCCGTTAGAAGAAGAATTCTTTTCATATAATCTCGAATGTGGACGCAATATACATGATACAGCGATTACTAAATGTACATGATACACTAACATGACCGGAGCTTTTTAAACTTGATTTTTCATTGGTAATAAACAACGAGACAAGGGATGCTGACAACTTTATTCAAGAGAATCGCTTGGAGGTATGGATAGCCCGATTTGAGCGTATATATTTGCCAGCCATTTTGAAAAATTTGTCTAGATGAAATTCATTGTAACCAGCACAGCCCTTCTGAAACAACTGCAATTATTAAGCGGTGTTCTCAATAATAATAATACCTTGCCTATCCTCGATAATTTCCTCTTCGAGATCAAGGACAAAGAGCTTGTTCTTTCGGCAAGTGATTTGGAAACAGCAATGACCACCCGCATGGCTATTGAGGCGAAAGAAGAAGGAATTGTTGCGGTTCCCGCCCGCATTGTTTTGGACATTCTCAAAAATCTTCCTGAACAGCCTCTAACCTTCACCATCGATGTAAAAACCTTTGGAATTGAGATTGCCAGCGATTTTGGTAAATACAAACTGACGGGTCAGAATGGAGAAGATTTCCCAAAAGCCCCTCCTGTAGAGCAACCGAAGACGATCAAAATTTCGAGTTCTTCCTTATCAAAGGCCATTAGCAAGACCATTTTCGCAGCCGGAAACGACGATATGCGACCGGTAATGAGCGGTGTGTTTTTTGAGATCTATGAAGGCAGTTTCCGATTGGTAGCTACTGATGCTCATAAACTTGTAAGATACAGCCGCACTGATGTAGGTGGCGATATGGCTTCCTTTATCGTTCCAAAGAAGCCTCTAAACCTTCTTCGCAATGCAATTGGTTCCAGTGATATTGAAGTATTAATCGAACATACGGAGAACAATGCCCTTTTCACTTTCAATGATATCTCATTGATGTGCAGGCTGATCGAAGGAAAATATCCTAGTTACGAAGCCGTAATTCCAAAAGAAAATCCCAACAAACTCACCATCGACAGACTTGATCTTTTCAACTCGATTCGTCGTGTGAGCATTTTCGCCAATAAAACAACTCACCAAGTTCGTTTGAAAATGAACGGCTCTGAGCTCAATGTATCGGCGGAAGATCTAGACTACGCCAATGAAGCCCAGGAAAGACTTACATGCTCATACGCAGGCGAAGACATGGAGATCGGGTTTAATTCGCGTTTCCTACAGGATATGCTTTCCAATTTAAACTCGGAAAGTGTAAATCTAGAAATGAGTGCTCCCAATCGAGCCGGTATCCTCACGCCTGTTGAAAAAACAGATGAAGCTGAAGATATCCTAATGTTGGTGATGCCGGTGATGCTTAATAGCTAATCGCTCAAGGTTCCCTTAAGAATCTTTTTTCTTGTATTCATATCTTATTTCGACTGAACGGTCGGACTGTTCCTTGTGTTTTACCTCCTCGAAGGTTACTTCTTCCAATAGTTGATTTGGATCTGCGTCCTCCTCCTCCGGATCGAGCTCCCACTGATAAGGCGTTCTTTGGGGTCCCTTGTTCTTAAATACAAAAGCAAGTACTACGCCCGTCAACAAACCGGAAAGATGACCCTCCCAACTTATGGTTGGATCTATGGGGAAAATGTACCAAATCAACGACCCATAATAAAGAGCTACAACAAGTGCCACTCGTAGCATTTTAGAATCCTTTCGGAGTAATCCGCTTACAAATAAAAATCCAGCCTCTCCAAATATGAGCATACTTGCTCCAATGTGATTCTCCTCTCTAGCCCAAAACCACATAAATAATCCCGGAATGAAAAATAGCCAGGCAAATACTTTGATGGATATGGTTCTGTAGAAGTAGAATAAAAATGAGTTTAAGACTAAAAAAGCGAGTGAATTATGTCCGATGTGCTTCCAATCCCCATGAAGAAAGTGCATAGTTATTACACCACGAAGGCCCTCCGGTGAACCCGGTCTCATGCCATATTGTTTTAGATGAGTACCTAAAAATTCGTCCAATAAAAACAGTACCCAGCAAACAAGAAGGAAATACAAGGAGGCCAACAAGGCGTCCAACATTTTCTCTTTGTCCGTTATCTGTTTATTAAAATTAGTTAAAATCACCTTACTGAACCACTGATTATTTTTAATTTTAAACCCTATCCATAAAAGAATATGAAATACAAATTGATTGTGTTTTCTACATTTACTTTTCTTGCACTAGGAGCAATAGCCGGCAATGATTTGACGACCCGACCCGGAGATCCTAAAAAGGAAAAGGAGAAAAGCCCATCGTTCAAATTGTCTTCCGGGTATTTCAATCTCTTTAACATCCTAAACACAGAACCTGCCAAAACGGATAGTACAGAACAAAAGTCAGCACCTGCGCCAATTAGACAGGAGAATAAAGCAGCGGGCGGACAATAATTCCGTTAAAGGTTTTAGTTCGGCTTGTAATACTTGAGTGCTTCGGGCATAAATTCCGTCAGTTCACGTATGCGCGTATCGTCGCTCGGGTGCGTAGAAAGTAATTCAGGAGGAGCAGCACCGCCTTGTGCAGCCATTCTTTCCCAAAACTGGGGCGCTACTTGAGGATTGTAACCGGCCATGGCCATAAAAATAAGGCCCATTTTATCGGCTTCCAATTCGTGTTGTCGGCTAAAGGCCAGAATTCCTAACTCACCGCCAATTCCATAAGACTGAAGAAAAAGACCTTGAGCCAACTGAGGTTTTTCGGACAACAAAACACTCAGAGCGACACCGCCGGCTTGAAAAAGGATACCTTGACTCATTCTTTCGTTGCCATGTCGTGCTATGGCATGAGCAATTTCGTGCCCCATCACTACGGCCAAACTCGCTTCATCGGCGGTAACCGGCAGGATACCTGTATATACAACCACTTTACCGCCGGGCATGCACCAAGCGTTTACACTAGGATCGTCGACCAGATTAAACTCCCATTCAAATCCGGCCATTCTTTTTGATTGATTGTTATCCGTAAGGAACTTTTCGACTGAGACTTTTATTCTATCGCCAATTCTCTTGACCATTTGGGTTCGCGAATCCGATGCAGCTACCACTTTTGCACTGGCCAAAAACTCGTCGTAAGCTTGTAAACTCATGCCGATCATTTCGCTCTCAGGGAGCAAATTCACTTGTTTACGGCCGGTGATTGGGATTTTTGTGCAAGCAATCGCAATGGTTAGGGTCAATATAATACCCATTACCCAATAGGTCTTTTTCATAGTAATTCAGTTTTTGTTTAGTGAATCTGAGCCGAGAGCCCTCTATCCAAAAGAGCAACGCACATCGGTTCCAACTTTTCGAAGGTACCGTTTTTAACGGAACACTTTCCTTTAGTATGAACGATAGTTGCACATTGCTCTGCCTGCAAGGGTTCGTGACCACAAATCTGAATAAGCGACGTAATTACGTGGTCGAACGTATTTACATCGTCATTGAAGAGTAAAAGAGACTTCTCCTCTACTTCAACTACTTCTACAACTACCTCTGCTTGATTGGCCGTTTCCATTGCCGTAATTCCTATTATCGTTGATGGTTCAAATGTAGCGTTAGTTTTCCAAACTCAGACGATCCTCTAAAAACGCTTTTTTAACATATCTATTTCAACAAATCCAAAATTGGATTCTCAAGATCGAATGGTAAGTGAAAAACAATATATATGCTATGATTCCTATGGCCATTTTTGGACTGAAATTCTCTTTTCATTTGTTAAAAACAAAGGCCATAGAGTACATAGAGCTAAATTTAAATTACAAGATGCTAAATGAAGGTTATGAATGAATTAGTGCGTATTAAATAGGAATGTACATTTACACATGTGCGTATTCCTAACAACTTCTCCTTAACATGTTGAAAACTGCTCTTGTGTTAGTCGTGGAAGACGACATGGTCGTCCGCTCTACTTTGGAAACTTTGCTTACTGATATGGGCCATAAAGTCGCGGGGTTCGTTGATAATGGAATAGATGCGATGGTTGTATTCAATACAAAACATCCTGACATTATCATTGCAGATGTTAATTTGAATGGTCCCTTGGATGGCATTCAACTCATCAATAAACTCAATCAAATAAGAAAAGTTCCGGTTTTGTTTCTCACAGCACACAGCGAAGAAGCTGTTTTTAATAAAGCAAGAGATGTTTCCCCCTTTGCTTTTATAGCAAAACCGATTGAACGCAAAAATCTAGAACGAACGATAGCCTTGGCTATCGAGCATTCCGAACAATCGATTCATCCTAATTTTAAGGGGAAAAATGGCGAAGATTTTATTTACACACGTGTAGGTCACAAACTAAAAAAAATTCCGATTCGAGAAATCGAAAGCATCGAAGTTGATGGCAAATATTGCTCGATACATTTGGGACCAAAACCAATAACCTGCAAGATCACTTTAAAAGAAATTCTGCAGGTATTGCCTGCGACAGTATTTGTGCAGGTATCTCGGAACCAAGCGGTGAATCTTAATAAAATTGAAGACCTTGATATGTTGAATATGCAAATAAAATTGCCGCATAGTGAAATTTCTATTTCCAGAAGTTTCAAGGAACATTTCTTCAGTCGAATTCATGTAATATAATTCGCTAGGTCTGCTCGAATCGTCAGATTTTCCGAGTATTTGATCGAATCCAACTATCAAATGACAGGTTGGCTTGTGTAATAGGCAATGAATAGATTGGAATCGAGTCGCCCAATCTACTTTTTACCAAATTATCAATCTCTGAAAAAAGAAGAGATTTTGTTTGGGCTGTTATTACCACGTTCACTTCCTTTGTCACAACACCCGAAACCACTTTGTATGAATCATTTTCATGGTCGATAGAGGCATGAGCCGCTAAGCCTTCCTGAAGCATTTCATGGATCAAAACCTCTGCATCTTCTCTACTATTCAGATAGATTATCACATTTACCATAATGCTATTTCTTATTATAGCTTTGGACTCGTTAGATTAGTTCATTGAAAAGCATAAAATTTAGACGTCAAATGAATTTGAAATGGAAACACATGAGAACATGTAAAGTCTTTAACCCGATTTTATTGTTCTTACTTTTTGTGTCGTGTTCCAAATCGGATTCTACTTTTATCGATGCTATACAAATAGAAACAGGCAAATCTCATCGACTAAACGACCTACTCATAGTTGATTCTATGATGTATACATGTGGGGGAACAAGAGCAGATGTTGGATTCATATTGTCGGCAGAAATAAGCTCCGACGGGGATTTTCAAGAGGTGTTTTCTCTGAGCGATTATAGTATCTACTCCCTCGGCGTATCACCGAATGGCACCTTATGGTCGGGTGGTGAGTTTCTGAAAATTCATACTAGTTCAAATGGGGTTCAATGGAGTGCATTAGAGTTGGGAGCTCAAGTGCCTTTTCACGAACAAGACCGACCGGCCATTCGAAAATTCGAAATTATAAGTGATCAAGAAATTTTATTTGTAGGTGGTGAAAATCTGAATGAAGGAATAATATACCACTCATCAAATAGCGGAGTTTCATGGACATTTCGATTCGACCAACATGAATTTCGAGACCTCTGTTCTCTTGACGGCAGCTCCTTTTTTGTGGCCGGGCACGGAATACTCAGCGGGTTTGATTCGAGTTTAGATTATATCAATGCCCCGGAAGTGAATTACGAATTTTTTAAGGGAATTGAAAACAATGAAGCCGGTACTCTGGTGGCTATCACTCAATCAGGACAAATAAAATCTTCTTTTGATAGTGGGCAGACCTGGGAGACTTACCAATCGTCTTCCAACCAATCGCTCTCTTCCATATCATTGAATGACATAGAATACAGCAACGGCATTTATGTTATCTGTGGAAATTCAGGAAGAATATTTTTCAGCAGTGACGGAACAAATTGGAGCTCCTATCAATTGTGGGATGCCCCGAATTTGTACAGCGCTGCGATTTATAATTCCAAATGTTATTTTACCTCGGATAATGGGAAGATATTTGTAACCGAAATCCAATTGTAAGCAATGCACGAGTACAGACAAGAAATTCGTTTTTCAGACATCGACGCCATGGGACATGTAAACAATGCTGTTTATCTGAATTACCTTGAACAGGCTCGCATATCGTTCTTTAGAGCCATTCTTGGGCGACCTTGGGATTGGGAATCTTCGGGTATTATTGTTGGGAGAAATTCTATCGACTATCTCTCACCGGTGCGATTAAATGACACTATTATTATTCGCACGTATCCGGTACGAATTGGAACGAAAAGTTTTACGGTCAACTATAATCTCGTTCGAATCCTTGAAGGTGGCGAAGAACTCTGTGCAAAAGCTGAATCAGTTCTTGTCTGTTATGATTACCATCAGCAAAAAACGATTGAAGTTCCTTTATTGTGGCGAAACTACCTCACGCAGGTTATGGTCGAAGTTCAAAAATCATAATGCTCTTTGGGGGCGAAACCTCTACCCCTTTCAACGACCATTCTGTATCGCTCAAAATATCCTTTCCAAATTGCAAATCTCTATCTACTGTCATCTCGGTAAAACGAGATAGTTGTACGGGCATTTCTTTTTCATTTTGATTGACTACAACCATAATATTTCCATCGTCGCTAGACCTGAAGTATACATACACGCCTTCCTGAGGTACGAATTGCGTCAGTTTACTCGCACCAATCCACGTATTCTTTTTACGCCACTGAGCCAATGTTTGAATAAAACCGAATGCCTCGTTTTCTATTCCGCTTCTTCCCTTTGGAGAGAATTTATTGATTGAATCGTTGGGCCAGCCACCCGGGAAATCACTTCTCACTAGCCCGTCCGGTGAAGCGTAATTTTTCATGAGTATCTCCGTACCGTAGTATAGACAAGGTGTGCCGCGCAAAGTAAGTAGCATTCCCATACCCATTTTCCAAAGCGCTCTATCTTCATTTATTACAGAAAAATACCTGCTTAAATCGTGATTATCCAAAAAAGTAACATTGCGAAAAGGGTCTTCATAGAGCACATCATGCGAGAGGGTTAATTGAATTTTCGCAAGCCCGTTTGACCAGCCGAAGGGTTCCTTTAATCCTTCGGTAATTGCGTAATAAAGCTGAAAATCTGTTACACCCCCGAGCGATGAATTAAAATCGGAACTGAATCCATTATTACCGGTGTACCATGCTTGTATGGGACTACCCTGAACCCATGTTTCTCCGAAAAGAGTAAAATCCGGATATTCTTTAAGCACTGCTTCATTCAATGATTTCATAAAAACCTGATCGGGATATGCATACGTGTCAATTCTTATGGCATCTAGCGAAGCGACCTCAATCCACCAAAGAGTATTTTGAATCAAATATCTCGATAAATGAGGATCCTTTTGATTCAAATCCGGCATGTGTTTATCAAACCAAGCATCAGACATTATAAGCCTGTCAGATTTGGCTGCATATGGGTCTAACAAAGTCTCAGCGCGATAGGATGTTCTGGTAAATTCAGGCCATTGATGTACCCACGATTGAAATGGTTTATTCAACATAAGAGGATGTTTATCGCCCCAATGATTATAAACCATGTCCATTACCAGCTTCATTTTTTTTGCATGAAGTTTCTCCGAGAGTAATACGTAGTCATCATTTGTGCCGAGCCTCGGATCAACTTTATATAGATCCGTCATGGCATATCCATGATATGATTCTTTTGGTTCGTTATTTTCCTGAATCGGATTTAACCACAGAGCTGTAGCTCCCAATTCCTCGATGTAACCGAGATAATTTAGGATGCCTTTTAAGTCTCCTCCATGTCGACCAATCAAATTATTTCTATTTACCTCTCCTTCATTTAAGGTGGGAAAAGAATCATTGGCAGAATCTCCATTAGAAAATCTATCGGGCATGATCAGGTAGATTAAGTCTGACGGGCTCAAACCTCTATTGATTTCCTCTTTGGGTCTTATTGTATATTCGAAGGATCGAGTGGCCTTTTTACTTGAGAACTCAAATTCAAGTGTTCCAGGACCGGCTTTCTTCTTCAGCTCCAAAAGAACAAAGATGTAATCATTTGATTCACTTTTAGTTACCTCTATTATTTTGGCTTTTCCTTTCTTCAATTTTACATCGCATTCCCGAATATCCTTTCCGGCGAACAAAATTTCTAACTGGTTGTTTACCATGTTAGTGAACCAAAAAGGTGGTTCAGCTGAAAAATTGGTTTGACCCACAGATGAATACGTTATTGTAAAAGCCAATAGACTGAGGATGCAGCGCGTAATTAACAGGCGGTTCATTTTTTCGAATCAATATTTATTTGCAAATGAATAAAAACCTATACTTTTGGAAAGTGTTAAAAGTACACGAAGTCAAATCAATTTCACAAAAATCAAATAAACAATGAAGAAATTTTACCTCTTTGCCCTTTCTGCAGCGCTTTGCACATCAGCGATTGCGCAGGTAAACGTGACTTTCGAAGTGGATATGAACGGCACGACCGTAAGTCCAAACGGGGTGCACCTTGCCGGAAATTTTAATGATCCGAATGGCGATGGCACGCCGGATAATGCCGCTTATGAAAACTGGAATCCGGGTGCGATAGCCTTGGATGACTCCGACGCTGATGGAATTTATTCCGTCACATTAAATTTAGTTGATGAGCGTTATGAATTTAAATTCGTAAATAACAACTCTTGGGATGGCAATGCCGCCGAAGATGTACCTCCAACATGTCAGGTAGAAGCTGCCGGCAACGATAACAGAGAAATCTGGGTTGAAGGTATGGACATGACTTACCATGTAGTTTTTGCTTCATGTGGTCCTGCCGGTACTAAAACTATCCGCTTCCGTGTGGATATGTCAACACAACCTGCTATCAGTCCTGATGGTGTTCACGTAGCAGGTCAGTTTCAAGGTTGGGATCCTGCAGGATCCGAACTGCGCGAAAAAGCTGCCGGTATCTACGAAGGTTATTTCACATTTGATCCTGTAACTGCCGAAATTCCAAATGGAACGGATGTAGAATATAAGTTTATCAATGGTGACGACTGGACTGAAAACAGTATTATCGAAAACATGACCGGTTTTGCTTGTGGTCTAGCAAATGGCAACCGTTTGGAAGTAGCTGATGAGACAAATACATTATTGCCAATTTATTGTTTCAATGCTTGTTCACCATGCGTTGCTCCAACATTGGTTACGTTTCAAGTTGACATGAGTTTGGAAACCGTTTCTGCCAATGGTGTTCACATTGCAGGAAGTTTCCAAGGTTGGAATCCCGGTGATCCCGCAGGTGAAATGACAGATGGTGATGCCGATGGAATTTACGAACTTACTTTGGCTATTGCACCCGGATCTTACAATTACAAATTTGTAAATGGTAATGCTTGGTCGGGTGTTGGAAATGACAACGAATCGTTACCCGCAGAATGTAACGTAGGTGGAAACCGCTCATTGGAAGTTGGCACTGAAGCGTTCACCGTGACGTATTGTTATGGTCAATGTGGTTCAGAGTGCATTTCAAATCCTGACCCTGCTGACATCACCTTCCGTGTGAACACATCAGAAATGGACCCGCAACCGACTGCGATGTTTATGATCGGTAATTTTACTGATCCACAATGGCAGAGTGGCGCAGTTACAATGACAGATATTGATGGTGACATGGTGTATGAAGCAACAGCGAGTGTTGACGGACCTGCACAAATCCAATACAAGTTCGTGAAAGACGATGTAAACGTTACCGCGAACGAAGAGAGTGCAATTGCTGAATGTGGAATTGACAATGGCATTGGTGGATTTAATCGCGTGCATGTCCGCACAGGCGAACCTGAAGTTCTTGCCACCGTTTGTTTTAATGAATGTGTGGATTGTGTGATAAACGTTTTAGAAATGGATAACATCGAAAACCTATCAATTTTCCCTGTTCCCGCAGAAAACGTTTTGAATATTAGCATGAACAGTTTGGTTTCTCAGAAAGTAGAAATCCGATTGATTAATTCATTGGGACAGATTAGCTACTCACTTCCTTTGGGAAATGTGAATGGTCAATTTGCAAGAACAATGGATATTTCTGCACTTTCAAATGGTGTCTATTCATTTGTTATTATGACAGAAAGTGGTTCAATGACAAGATTGATCGAAATCAGATAGCCTGTGCGGCCTTGTGGCCTAAAAACCCGTCTGCCCGGAGGTAGGCGGGTTTTTTTTTGATAGAAATCCAAGATAAGAAGTGATTTTTTCCCCTACGCGATGGGAATAAGTCCTTAGAATTGCACCTTTGTGAACCTTCATTTTGACCGATATTTGTAAATCCCTATTTGAAAACAAAAAAAAGCATGAATCCATTAAAAAAACTTCTATTCCTAGTCTGTTGTCTGACCGCTGCTACCCTCAGTGCACAGGTAACGAACATTACTATTGTGCCTTATTATGTCGACAACAACACGATCCCGGGCTATCCTGACGGACACACAACCTACCGGATTTTTGCAAATTGTACCAATTCAAACGACGTAGTTTCTACTGTTTACGGTGACATTTATGCACCTCTGAGTTTTACGGTTTCCGGAGGTAATATCTGGAATACACCTTTGGGAGGTTCTACGGGGCCTGCTATTAATTCGGCCTTCTGTGCTATTTTCGCTGAGGTTTGTTACGATTCCTTTGTGACCATTGGTCGCGAAAATCTTGCCGACCCCGGAGGATCCATATTTACACTTGAAAGTCCGGCTCAGCCATGGATTTCAAATTTCTCCGGTGCTAATGTCGGAACTTCCTTTGTTCTCAACGATGATGTTGGAGGAGCTTGGTTCGGTCTTCCCGGTGAAGTGAATTGTTTCGCAGATGCAAATCTTCAAGTGCTTATAGCCCAGGTAACCACTGCAGGAAATCTTTCCGTTTCACTGAACCTGCAAGTATTCGCGCAATGGGATAGCGCAGGAGATCCTTACGTAACTCAAACAGGTCTTTTCGCAACCACCGCTGCTGTTGACGGTTGTACAAATCCAACAGCGTGCAATTTTGATCCAAACGCAAACGTTGATGATGGATCATGTGATTTTTCTTGTTACGGTTGCACCAATCCAACTGCATGTAATTATGACGCCGCTGCCACTCAAGATGATGGAACGTGTGATTATTCATGTCAAGGCTGTACAGATCCAGCAGCATGCAACTACGACGCCGCTGCAACACAAAATGATAACTCATGTACCTATCCGGGATGTACGGATATGAATGCCTGCAACTACGACCCTACAGCGGGTTGTGCAGACGCAAGTTGTACATATGGATGTGCCGGTTGTACCAATCCACTCGCATGCAATTACAACGCTGGGGCTATCACTGATGATGGTTCTTGCGACTTCTCTTGTTATGGCTGTACAGATGCAGGAGCATGTAACTATGATCCTAGTGCAACACTCGACGATGATTCTTGTGATTATGGCTGTATTGGTTGCACGGATATGGACGCACTGAACTACCAAATGGATAACACCATCGACGATGGTTCTTGTTTATATCCATGTATGTTGAACGAAATGATGTCAACTGTCACAGAACCGACATGTTCTTATTCATCAAATGGTTCTATATACGTTCACATGATGGGTGCACAAGGCAACTATTTGTATTCTATCAACGGAGGTCCATTCCAAAATCTTGGTATGGAAACTACTTTTGGAGGATTGGCTAATGGAACATACACCATTGTTATTCGAGATAGTCGTTTTGATGATTTAAGCATCGACCCTGCCGATGTATATGGTTCATGTGTTGTAACATTAGAGTTTACCTTAGATACTCCGGCCGTTGTATTCTGTGAGACAATGACTACGGATTTAACTTGCCCGGGAGCTAGCGACGGTTCAGCAATGGATGATTGTTGGACAGGAGGTAATGGCTTCGTTGGTTTCTCCATTTATAATGCGACTACTGATCAAGTTGTTCTTGACGGTCAGGGAGATCCAATTATACTTACTTCTCCTTCTTATTCATCTCTTGCAGCCGGCACTTATTACTGGCTTGCTTTAGATCAAAATTTCTGCACCTTTAGTTCTGCCGATTTCACCATTAGTGAACCTGAGGCTGTGGAGTTTGGTATGTTGATGACTGAAGATGCATCTTGTTCTGATGCTGCAGATGGATGTGCTTCTGCCATGTTAACTTCTGATGGTGTTGGTCCGGTAAGTTTTGCAATTTACTATGATGATATTTCTATCTTGGTTGTTGATGGTTTGAGCACTGCCTCTTACTGTGAATTAGCTGCGGGCAATTACTATTGGGTAGCCACTGATTCGAATGGTTGCACATACACTTCAGCCGGATTTACAGTTGATGCTCCTGAGGCACTAGCTTTCTGCGAAATATCGACAACTGATGTTCTTTGCAATATGGGCAATGATGGCTGTGCTTCTGCCTTATGTGTTAATGGAGGTACCCTGCCATATATGTTCGCAATTCTTGATAGCGAAACCAATGCCTCTGTGGCGGAAGGTCTTTCAACAGCAAACTATTGTGGTTTGATGGCCGGTTCTTATTACTTCCAAGTGATGGATGGTAATGGATGTATGGCCAATTCTGCTGACTTCACAATAAATGAACCTGCAGCTATCAATGCTACAGCAGCGATTGGCAGTGTCTCTTGCAATGGTGAGGCAGATGGTAGCATAATCATCACCTATCTTGGAAACAACGGCCCAATCGAGTGTAGTATCGATGGCGGTGAGACTTGGTCAACCGAATGTATCTACAATAATCTCCCTGCCGGCAACTATACCATTCTCGTAATGGATACCAATGGTTGTATGTTGGAAATTAATGCCACTATTGGTGAACCGGAAGTGCTTACAGCTACTCATTCTGTTGATGATGTTTCATGTAACGGAGCAAACAATGGAATAGTGAACATTGCGGTAAACGGTGGTACGGGTCCATATACCTACACTTTAGATGGCCAAACCAATGATACCGGAGAATACGGTGATCTCGGTCCTAATACATACGACTACCTGGTAGTTGACGCAAACGGTTGCGAAGTCGAAGGAACTGTAACGGTTAATGAACCTGATGCACTATCAATTACGGTTGATGGCAGTGGCGGTGACGGTGGAAATGATGAAGGTTTCATCAACGTGACTGTCGAAGGTGGTACAGGTGACTATGATTTCCTATGGACGGATGACAACGGTGATACATACACCGATGAAGACTTAAGTGATTTGAGCGATGGAGAATATACCCTTTGTGTTACCGACGAAAACGGTTGTGAAGAGTGTTTGTCTGCTCCAATAGAAATTACCATTGGTATTCAGGAGATAGAAGGAAGTTTTGAATTAATCGCCAATCCAAATCCGTCTAACGGTCTTTTCAGACTTAATTTGAATGGATTGAATGGCAATCGCCTTCAGATTTTGGTTCACGATGCTACCGGTCGTCTGATTTATTCAGAAGACGCCGGAAACATTCAAGGTGAACTAGTAAAGAGTTTAGATCTTACTGATTCTGCATCGGGAATTTACCAGATGACGGTAACTTCCGGTACGATGATGAAAAACGTGAAACTCGTTATTCAGAAATAAAAGAAATATTTTTCGAAAAGAAAAAGGTCTCCTACGGGAGACCTTTTCTTTTTTCATCGGACCAAAAAAGTATTCGATCGATCATTCTCTGTAACTAATCGTACTTTTCCACGTAGAAGCCTTTCTTATGTTCAAAAAAGCGTGGAAAGCGCAAGGCAACCCCTTGTATATTTGCACGTTGTTGTAAAAAGTAGCAAAAAACACAAATTAAAAATAAACCAACCCCCCCAATGAGAAAACTTTTACTCAGTCTTGCCCTTTTGACCAGTGTTTGGGCAAGTGCGCAAGTGACAAGCATTACGGTGGAACAGATCTACACCGATGATGGATCGGTGACGGATTATCCGGCCGGTTATTCTACATATCACATTTATGCGAATCTAACCAACCCTACTGACGTCGTAGCCACCATCTATGGAGAAGTTGAATACCCGTTATTATTATCAATCACAGATGGTTGTATTTGGAATAGTTTTTTCGGTGCTGAAAAAGGCGATGAATTGAACCCTATTTTTTGCACAGTTTCCGAAGCGGCTTGTTATGATTCGTTTTTTACGATCGGCCGTGCGAACAATCTTGATCCGGGAGGAGCAATCTTTCTTGTGGAAGATCCTAACCAGCAGTTTTCAAATGAATTCTCCAATGGAGAGTTGTGTGGAGAAAGTTTTGTGGTAAACACCCAAGTAGGTGGTGCATGGTTCGGTCTACCGGGCGATGTAAACTTATACCCTGTAAACGGTAAAGTGCTTTTGGCGCAAATCACCACGAATGGTTGCATCAGCGGATCGTTCAATATTCAAGTTTTCCCAAACTGGGATAGCCCGGGAGACCCATTCATCGAGCAGACTGATTTGCAGTTCTCAGGTCCCGGTTGTGGACTTGTAGCTTATGGATGTACGGATCCTGAATCGATCAATTACGATCCGGCTGCCACAGAAGATAACGGCTCATGTCTTCTTTGCGATATAGAAATCTCCAACCTTACTTCTACTCCACCAACATGCTCGAACAGCACCAACGGAAGTATTGTTGTAAATATGGCAACTACCAGCGACTTTTTCCCGAAGTATTCTATAAACAACGGTACATATACTTTTGGTTCCCCTCCCTTGACCAAAACATATAATAACCTTGCGTCAGGAACGTACAATGTTAAAATACGCGATACAAAGTTCGATGACCCAGGTTTTAACCCGGGTGGTATTTATGGTACTTGTATTGTAGAAACTGATGTGAACTTCGTTGTATTACCGGTTTCTATCCCAACATCAACAGTTACCGACGTTACATGCAATGGCTTAGGAAACGGCTCTGTGCTTAATACAGGTGC
>JBILMS010000077.1:0-12624 GCA_044375415.1 Flavobacteriales bacterium | reverse complement strand
ACAAACGTTTCCTCGAAAACAAACTCCGCGAAAACTTCGATTTTTCAGGTATTCCGGTGAGGTTGTGTTTTATGAAGAAGTAAGGCTACAACATCTGAGTGGTCGCTCCTGTATTAGGATTAAAACTAGGAATAGCCTAAAAATTAAGTAAGTAGAAGAAATTTGCCTATATTCGTCTTGACTTAATTTCGGTTTTCTATTATTTCTATCCTTAACAGATCACCCCATGAGAGTACTTGTATTAACCTTAATAGTGGGCTTTTGCAACCAGACAAATCTTTGTGCCCAATTTTATTATTATCGCGGTGATAGCATAATGCTGGTTACCGATTCTTTGGAATCAACGATTGAATTTGTTTCCCAGCCTGACACAACTTTTTTCTATAACAACAATTTGGTAGCACAGAAAGTTATAGAAAATTTTTATGAAGTGCAAGCATCTCCGGAGTTTGTTAACGGTATAGGTGCCGGTATTGTTAATGTACTTCCGGTATACACAGATGAGAACGGCAACGAAATCAGAATGCGGTGTCAAGTTGTATGCAAGTATTTTGATTGGGTATCTCAGAATGAAATTGATAGCTTGGAGATTGAGTATTCATTAGGCATACCTGTGAATAATGGATATGTCCTCCTCTACAATACATCCGATCCACTCGGTGTGTCGCAAGCGATGATGGAATCTGGATTGGTTGAATTCTGTGATCCGAATTTCATCATTGAGTACTTCTGGAGTTCTCATATTCCTAACGATGAGTTCTATTCTAAGCAATGGAATATAAAGAATAATGGTCAAATTGATAGCAATGGAAACCTATGTTTGGAAGGAGCTGATATTCGGGTTGAAGGTGCATGGTCTTTAACAACAGGGGCGCCTGATGTGATTATTGGCCTATTTAATGAGAGTATTGATGCAGATCACCCCGACTTACCTGAACACAGAATATCTCGTTTACCTGGAGCGAATTTTGGGGGTCAATGGGGACCGGATGCAGATACTTTTCCGTCTGATGCTAATAACCACGGTACTATGGTTGCTGGAATTGTTGGTGCAGAAATGAACAACAATATTGGCATTGCCGGGATTGCTTCACAAAGTAGGCTAACTCCAATGCGCCAAGGACACCCGTTTAGTGAACTTTACGATGTATGTGACATATATATGTACGCATTGAAGAATGGTGTTCGAATTTTGAATCATAGTGGAGGGACAACTTACCAGTGTAATTCAATTGATGGTTTTACTGAAGAAGCAATTGAAAATGGACTTCTGATATTGAGAGCGGCAACGAACAATGCCAGTCATCATGATGGGATTGATGGAATAGTTCCGATTGGATTCGCGTCCATCGAGCATGTTATCATAGTAGGCGCATCGGATCGGAATAATCAGCAGGCAGACTACAGTCCGACAGACCCGTTGATAGATATTGTAGCTCCTTCTGCATCAGACTATGAGGAGTACGATAGTGTATCTGGACAGTCTACCTTTTATGAGCCAATTTCTGGAGAAGAAAGAAATATATGGTCTCTAGATATTAAAAGTACAAATGGGCTTGGGCAGGGAAACCCTTGGCTAATTGATGATCCTACGAGCATTATCGAACTCAATGAAGAATTGCCCGCAAATAGCGTTTATGGGGACCACCTCGATTATACGGGTCGGTTTTATGGCACATCCGCCGCTACCCCGCAGGTTGCTTCTGTTGCGGCATTGATGTTAGCTGCCAATTCTTGTTTAACTGTGCCTGAATTGGAAGAGATACTTTTTGAAACGGCAGAAAAGATTGGAGACACATCAGAATATGTAAACGGACACTCTGATAAATTTGGTCATGGATTGGTGAATGCAGAACTGGCTGTTCAAACGGCATTATCTAGTGAATATGGAGGTATAGATTTTGAAGTGGAGGTTGTGAATTTTGCATGTAGTGAAACAGATGGTGCTATCATTCAAGTGAACATTGACCAACCTCAGAATTATTCTGTTGTCCTAATTACCGGATTTCAGGAATCACCCACAGGTTATACAGAGTATCCATACACCTTAATTGAAACAGATTGGCCCATAACGTTAGAGGCTGAAACAATAAACTTCAATGAACCTGTTGTCGTAGAAACAATACCGGAGCATCTTTTGGTAAGAGTTTATAAGAACAATGAGACTAATTCGTACACGGCACTTGATGAAAATGATGACCTGATTAATCCTTATGGTGGTCAGCTTTGCTCATCCACTCGCGAAATATGGGTCAAAGGCCCTGAGATAGAATCCTTCGTTACCAATGCGAATTGTGAAATTCCAGCCTCCGGGTCTTTATTACTACAAGGTGCAAATCCCTATGGAAATCCTAATGTTTTTGCTTGGACAATTGATGGACAACTTCAAAGTGATACAGACGAGAATATGGAGGTCTTACAATTAACCCCGGGTGATCATAATGTAATTCTCGAAAATACCTCCGGTGATTTTTGTGAATCAACTGTTCATATTGGCACCATTGAAGATTGTTGTCTTGATCTGCAATATATCGAATTGGAAAGCGAAGCGAATATTTGTCCAGGTGTTGCGGATGCCTCATTAGTTATTCAAATTACCGGAGGATCTGACAACTATTCTTTTTTGTGGGAATCAGAAGAGATATTTTCAGTGCAAGATGAACTACCCGCGACCCATGCCGGAATTGATAATGCCAGTTGTGGGGATTATAATGTCATAGTTGAAGACAACATTTTCTTATGCAGCAGCGAGTTTCAGTTTGAGATTGAATGCACGACTAATGAGAATATTGATACGGATATAACGATAATCAATGCCAGTTGTCCGAATATAATGGATGGTGAAATTCATGCACTAAACTTGAACGGGGGGTGTAGTCAGAATTATGAATTCAATTGGACCGGACCTACCGGTTTCAGTTCAACTGATCAAGTTATTACTGACCTTGAGGTTGGGGATTATCATTTGATCGTTACAAATCCGGACTGTGGATGTGAAATGGAGTTTGACGTCGAAGTCGGTGTTGAACCCTTCGACGAGCCCTTGAATGTAGAAGTGACTAGCGGGAATTTCACAACATTGTCGCAGGAATGGACTGGTGAAATAACAACATTCCAAGGGGATATAATTTTCTCCGGCTCCGGTATCATTGGCAATTCCCTTGATCTTACCACATTTGTTCTCTCAGATAACTCCGACATAATAATTGAAGAAGGCGCAAATGTTACATTTTTAAATTGCCTTTTTTCTTCATGTGGAAGCAATTGGCTTGGCTTCGACGTAAGGGCAAATCACTCGAGCACTGCGGTGAGTGGTAAACTCACAATGAACAGTTGTACAGTTGAAAATGCTGAAACCGGAATTTTCACATCCGATGAAGGTCTCACCAATCTTAACATTGTTCAGCGCCACGGAGGAAATATTCTTTGTGACGGCTCAACATTCCGCAATTGCAAAGTGGCTTTTGAAGCTGAACATGCGACTAAACTCACCGGAGTGAATTTGCCGGGTGTGGGATTCCGAAAATGCCGATTTGAGCTTGATGATCAAATGGCACTGCACTTCCCTGATACAGAGGGTGCGTACAGCCAGTTTCAAAGTCTGATTCGGTTTGACGAGTCATACGGCTATAGCTTCCAGGGATGCACATTTGAAAACACTATGACTACGGGTATTGAAGAATGGTCGAACAGAGGAAGAGCTATTAGGAGTTACAAAAGTGTATTTAGAGTCGAGTCCTTTCAAATAAATATAAATGACCCGGCTGAACGGTCTGCGTTCAGTGGTTTTGATGTGGCTATAGATGCTACTCATACAGTAAAACGCCCGGTGATTGTGAGATACAGTGATTTTGAGCAAAACAGGGTGGGTATTCGACTTACAAATATGCCCTTTGCTCAAGTCTATAAAAACACAATTTCAGTCGGGGAATTGAGTGGAATAGAAACACTGGATACTCAAGAACAGGTCGAAGTGGGTTATGAAAATGGAGAACCCGAATATGCACCAATTTGGTATGAAGGCATTTTCTATAATGGAGGCAGCAATTTTGTGCTTGCGGAAAACTCGATAGACGGAACAACAGAAGCTGAAGGTGGGGTTGACAATGATTTTGAGCGCATCGGTATAAGAGTTCGGGATACAAACACTGAGGATGATGAAGTTTATAAAAATATTCTGACTGACTTACATGTTGGAAACAAAGCCGAAGGAAATAACAATGACAATTTTGATGTAGGCGGATTGAGATATGTCTGTAATGAAAATGCAAGGAATGTTTTTGATTTTCTGGCAGAGAGTTTTGATAGCGAGGAATTGGCTGTTGGTAGTATTCAGTGGGATCCAGGTCCTTCTGATTTGGATCCTGATTATCCTGCAGACAACATTTTAACCTCTGACAATTTCGCGCTTCTCGATCCTCAAGGAGGACATTATACCAACATGGGAGATGATATTGTCTATCGATACTCAGGGTCATTGGGGCCTGATGATTTGAATCCGAGTCCAGAACAAATAGGGATTGGTCTATTGGAAGTAATGGTTGAAGCAAATGTGTGTATAACGCGTTTTGGAAGCGAACATAATGTTAGTCATGTCAACGGGGTTCTGGAAAAGGCGGCTGAAGCCGACGAAGATTATCAAGATTCGAAGTTTATCTATCTCAGTTTGTTGGATGAGGGTAATACTGCAGATTTGCGGACTACGGTGATGAATGCATATGGCGAAGATGTACTTGACCGCCGGGACGATTTGTTGGCTATCAGTCCGTATGTATCCCGTTCTGTGCTAATGACTGTCGCCAATAGGCCTGATCAGTACCCTGACGCCATTGCTTTCGAAATTTTCATGGCCAATGCTGATATTCTGAAAGATCAGCGATTTATTAACCACTTGCGTACGAAGACATTGCCAATGGAGGAATATATGGTTCAAATGCTAGAAGCGGCAGCGAGTCAATCTACCCAACGTACCATATTGGAAGAAGAGTTGGGGTTGTACAGGAGCCGATACATGCAGAATATGGGTGATGCTCTGTTCTGGATGGCGAGTCTCGACGATTACGATGATGGCGATTTTTCTTTTGTAATTGAAGATATGCTTACGCTCCAAACTGAATACCTGGAGATTGAGAATAAGTTGGATAACGGTAATGTTAATGATGCCGAAGACAAGTTGGGTGCTTTGCCCGATTTGATTCGATTGGACGACTATGCTTATGCAGACTACAACTCAATGGTGACATGGGAAGAACATAGAGCGGCGTTGGTTAATACCAGTAGGTACTGGAATGATCTCACTGTGCAGGAATTGGACAACTTATATAACCTATTGGACGGTTTTAATCTTTATGGTGGGCGATGTGCCATGCAGATTCTCAATTTCTATTATGATGAGAACTTCCAGATCCCGCCAAGCTATAATCAACCTTGGGATCCTAGATCTGTTCAATTAGAAGATCCAGCTGTTATAGAATGCAAGTTATTTCCAAATCCTTCCAACGATATTATTTATGTGGAAATCAATTCAGGCATTAATGGTTTGGATAGACTTGAAATGACGGTTTCCGATTTAAATGGACGTGTTCTGTTAAGTTTTGAAATCAAGGATACAGATAATGTATTGACACTTGATTCTAGGAGTTGGCCTTCTGGGTTGTACCTGTTTGAGATTCATTCCGCTGACTCAATTGTACATAATGGAAAGTTTGAAATTTCCCATTGATTGATGAAAATAGCTGTAGTAATTTTGATTGTATTTTGGTCTTTTGGCCATCTGAAGTCGCAAACTGAGTTTAATATTTGCGAGCCCGTTGGCACATATGGTGTCTTTCATCATGTCTGGTCCACCACCGATGGATATTTGGTATCGGGAACTTTAATTGATACGATTGGTAATGCGGGATATAAAATCTTTTCCATCTCCTATTCCAATGAGGGTGTTTTGCAATCCGAAAATTATTTGCAAGATGAAGATGGCATAATTACTTCTGGAGTGAATGCCAATTCAGTCATAGGAGATTCCGTTTTCTTCATGGCGAACACGAAGGGCTATATGGATCACACTGAATGTTTTGTTATGTTATTCAACTCTGAAGGGGATACGATAAATACTGTACATTTTCCTTCGGCCTATTATGGAGAGGATGATTACAACGATTTCCTGGTTCCCACCGATATAGTAACTTTTGAGGATGGCTCTTTCGCAGTTTCGGCGCAAATATTCAGTGATTTGACCGGAAATGATTGGATGGTTACGAAGTTTAACTCGGACTTCGAAATGGTTTGGCAATATGTGTACAATAGTCCTTTGAGTTATGAACAATGCACATCTCTTTGGGCCACAACAGATGGTGGTGTGATCGGTGCGGGCGGATATTCACCTGGAGGTCATGGGAGGGTGTTTAAGTTGGATTCTATGGGTGCGGAAGACTGGTACTTTGATAATGATGATGTGAACAGGGGATATGTATATGACATTATTGTTGATCAGGATGGAATTGTCGCGGCTATGAATTTCGCAGATCTGTCCGGTGGAATTATTCCTTGCATTGTCAAAATGCCTTTTGACTTTAACGGAGAGTATATCTGGACCTGCAATAGTGAGGGAGATCAGTACGACGACCAATGGAACTATCATATAGTTGAAGCCCAGGGTGGTGGCTATGTTTCTTTGGCTAGGAGGCGCATACCGCAAGATGGCTTCGACAATTGGGAAGCCTGGCTGATGAAGGTAAGTGCAACAGGGCAACTTGAATGGGAACGTTTTTTTAATTACCTCGAAGATATCGGAGATGGGCTGGGGGATTATGTGGAGCATATACCCCACGATCTGAAATCGACCTCCGACGGTGGTTTCATATTCTGTGGTGAGGCTACGGAGCACAATGACGATATTCCCGGAGGCTTATCCCAACAAGGCTGGCTCGTAAAAGTTGACGCTTGCGGTTGCCTTGTTCCGGGTTGTGATGTGGACTGTACGATAGGCGTCAACGAAACAGAAAATGATGCTAGAAAATATTTTATCTGCGGTCCCAACCCCGCAAGCCAATATCTGAACGTGTATTTTTTCGAAGATAACCAGAATGCAGAATTGTGCATTTACGATATAACGGGAAAACAAATCGAAGCCTTTGTGCCGAGAACGGGTAAGACGACTTATATGGTAAACGTGGAAGATTATGCATCCGGATCATACATCCTAAATTTGGTCGTTGAAGGTCAGGTAATTCAGACCGAAAAAATTGTGGTTGATTAGTTTGGTGCAGCTTATTAACGTTTCCATGAAAACAAAGTCCTCGAAAACTTCGATTTTTTGGGTATTCCTTGTTTAAAATCTTTAAATATATTCGAGATTAAATGTTACCCATGAGCATCAATAGATCCAAAATGTTTACTACCCCATCTCCGTTGATATCATAGAGATCACAATCTTCGGAGCAACCAAAGTTGGTAATAAACGTGAGTAAGTCACCCATGCCAATCACTCCATCGCAGTTAAAATCACCTTCTAATTCAGGATATTCACAGGACCCGTTTTCGCAGCCGGCTGTAGAATCATAGTTACACGCCGCAGAATCCATACAACCGGGATAAGTGCATACGTTGTTGTCCCATTCGGCCGTGGGGTCGTAGTTGCATGCCAAATAATCCATGCAGCCTTCTATGATGGTAAGGGGCGCATTACACAGACCAAGAGAAGATCCATCAACGATATCAATTTCTAATTCGCAGAATTCAGAATTGTAAGTGGACAAATCATGAACATAAAAGGTGTTCACCACTCCTTCATCATAGACTGCTATGTTCAGGCAATATTCAAGCGTTCCGGTAGGTACTGTTATTTGGGCGATCAATACCCTATTGTCCGGGGGTTGAGGTACACCTCCGGCATCTCCCGGTAGAACATACCAACCTCCATCCGCTTCTCCGTAATCAACGGCTAAACTCGACTCCCCTTCGCAGAAGAAACCATTGCCATAATCGTCGGCCGGTATTCCGAAGGATTGAATACTGCCAATTGCCCCAAAACCTGGAGCGTAACCAATGGTTAAAAATGAATCGTAACATTCGAGGGATGGACTATCACATGCGTTGGGATCAAGACTACTTCCGAGAGGTCCGCCATCACAGTAATTCCAGACGGCAGGAGCTTCTAATGATGAACCAAGGAAAAGCGGATAACCACAAAAATTTCCACTGGAAACTGTAGCAACGAAATCGGTAGGGTCTTGCGTTAACGCATAAATCCTGTAGGTAGTGAATCCCGCAGGATAACCTGCCAAACTGCCATCGTCCGTATAAAACTCTTCATTGATAACACCCACAAGTTGCCCGTGCAGATTACCCAAGCAGGATAATAACACAATAGCAATTATTACAATTTGTTTCATCGGATCAAAAGTTTTTGATTGGTGATAATGTCCCCCTCCGCATTTTTCATTGCGACAAGGTACACTCCGGACTGGAGGCTCTGAACATTTATTGTATCATGATGAAGAAAACGTTGTTGCCGGACTACTTGGCCTATAGCATTTCGTATTTCGAAAGTAAAAATCTCATTGCTTCCTTGGATGCTGATAAAAACATTTTCTGAAGATGGATTGGGCCACATCCGAAAGCCTAGGTTCAACGGAGCGTCCTGGCCTTCTACACCCACAGGTGGACATCCACAGTCTTCGGTGCATCCACAGCCATCCACTTTTAGCAACCAGGTATGGTCGTAGAAGTCTGCTTCACCGCCGAAGTAGACCCCCACCATAGCAAAACCACCATCGCTTGTTAGCTCCAGATCGTAGAGCCTGCTTTCACAGAATACGCAGACATCGTAATAGTATTCTTGATACCATATTTCATTTCCCTCAGCATCCACTTTCATCAAAAATGAAACGGTGCCATAAGTATCCTGTCCTTCAAATTCGTTGTAGTAAGTACCAAGCACGACCATGGAACCATCACTGAGTACCTCAATGTCATTTACGGCTCCATTGTTCCGGGAATAGTAGCTCTTTTGCCACAAAGTTTCCTGATCAGAAGTGAATTTGGTAAGCATAATAGAATCAATGTAGCTATACTCATTCTGTGGAATATCGAGATCATAACTCAGGCCCCAGCCGGCGGTGTAATTACCGTCGGAGGTTTCGGTGATGACTACAGGGCCATCATGAAATTCATCTGTTCCTAAAGAGAACTCCCATTCGAAATCACCAAATTCATTTGTTTTTGTAATGAGGCCATCAACATCAGGAGAGCGATAACCTCCAAGAATAATACTCCCATTATTGGTAATACAGGCCGAATGTGCTCGTTCTATCTTTGGGGTGGAGTTCACAATCTGATGCCAGAGGTAATTGCCTTCGTAATCTATTTTCAAAACAAATAAATCGGAACCTTCATTGGTTTCTCCATTCGCATCCTCTCCAATGACTATGATACCATCGGGTAAGAAAAGGTGTGTGTTAAACCTAGTTTGTCCTTCGTCAAAAAGCGCATAATTTCTGGTCCACAACGTGTCCAAATTGAGATTTAATCTCACAATTCTGCCAATTACGCTGCTTCCTCCCCATGTGCCAGTCCAAAGATAACCGGACCAATCAGGAAGGATACTGAAAGCATTCGCAAGACCCAAATATGGGAAAACATCCGCTGGATTTTCCATCAGAATGAAATCTACTAATTCGCCGCTAATCAATGTTTTTCTAACAATATGGTTGAGATTGGTAAATGCATTCCAAACACCGAATGAAACGATGGTATCATCGTGACATTCAATGGCAGCAGAAACTTCTGCATGACTACCATCACCCTCCTGATATAAGTTGCTGAAATAAGTGTACTGGCTCTTTGCGTTAAGGCAAGAAATTAGCAGTACACATTTTACAATCAGCTTTTTCATTTGGTGATAATGAGGTTACATTGTTCTATTAGTTCTTCACCCTCAAACAAATGTAGACTATAGCTTCCAGACGAGACTCCGTAAAATTTCAATACAAATTCAATTTGATTTGTTGCCCAGTTCTCTGAAAGAATTATTCTGCCACGGTCATCTGTCAACTCAATACGACCGCTTTTAATTGAAATATCATTGAGTTTTACAACTACAAAATCCTGAGTAGGATTCGGATAAACTAGCATATTACCATGATCCTCCTGAGTTTTTTTGGCCATCCTTAGCTCAATGTACTCAGGCATTGGAGCCAAGGGTTCATCATCATTATTTATCCCATATAGTCGCAGAATGGATAAAGCTAATCCTCCACTATTTGGTTCGGATACACTTACAAGATCATCCAGCTGTTCTATTTGTGATATGCTCAATTCTATATTGTCGGTTTCCAACATTTCAACCCAGATATCGAGCGCTTCTGCTTCATTGATTAATTCAAACTCAAGAGATTCGTTTAAATCGTAGGCGGCAACTATACCGTCTATAATATTCTGAGCTATCTCGAATTCTCCCAGTTGCAGATAAAGCCGTGCCGCCATCAAATCGAATTCGGGCTTATGTCGGTTTACGGCAACTGAAATGGCCTCAGCGTGGACATTCCGCGCATATTGACCCCCTCTTTTCGCACAACTTGACCCCCATGCTTGCTTTTTAAATTGACCCCCTGTTTTTCGCGCAAACTGACCCCCGCTTTTCGCGGAAATTGACCCCTCAGTTGTTGCGCAAATTGACCCCCTCATTTTTCTTTTTCTTTGTTCGTTATATCATCAAGATCATTGACTAATCAAATGTATGATTAATTATTGTTGGTTTAACTCGATTTTTGTTTCCTTGTTTTTCTTTCTCATTGATTCTCCAGTCATCTCGATTCGGTGTGCATCATGCACAATACGGTCGAGAATGGCATCGGCGATAGTTTGTTCACCTATGACTTCGTGCCAAAGGCCCACAGGTACTTGAGAAGTAAACATGGTAGATGATTTGCCATGACGATCTTCGATGATGTCCATGAGGATGTTGCGACTGGCGGCATCCAGTGGTTGTAGTCCGAAGTCATCGATAAGTAAAAGATTTTGCTTTTCGATTCGAGAAAGTTCCTTGAGATACGAACCATCTGACTTAGCAATTTTAAGTTTAGAGAACATGCGTGTGCTGTGATGATACATGACCGAGAACCCGTCAGAACAAGCCTGAAAGCCAAGTGCAGATGCGATGTAACTTTTACCTATACCTGTGCTTCCTGTAATCAGTATGTTTTCTTTTTTGCGAATGAAATTGCATTCTGCTAGGCGCATAATTTGATTTTTGTCAAGTCCTCTATCACTTTCAAAGTTGATCTGTTCTACAGTAGCCTTGTATCGGAACCGTGCCCTTTGAAGGCTCCGGTCTAGTTTTCGATTGTACCTTTCATCCCACTCCGCTTCGATGAGTGAGGTAACCATTTCATCGGCAGTTAATGACTCCATCCGCTCGGTTTCAATGTTACTTCGAAGGGCTTTTACCATTCCTGTGAGTTTCATTTGACTCATTTTTTCTAAGGTTTTTGCATTCATTTGTTGTTGTTTTTATTTGTTTATTTTATTTGTAATACTCTTTTCCCCGTATGTTGTTGTGACCGGGCATGGGTCGTGTAGAGTGTTCTTCTCTGTAGTTTTCAAGACCCTTTTGAAGGATTGTTTCAATGGTCTTAAAACCATATGAACCGGCCTCATGACCCCGACGACAAGCTTTCGCCAACCTATCTACGCCAACTCTTTTGGCGAATGATAATATGCCCATACATCCTCTATAGGCCTGTTCAGGATACTGCCTGCTTGCAAGTAATCCTGAGATATAGTTTTCCACATCAGGATGGATCTCACGTGCTCTGAGTATGAAGTGCTCCGGGTTCCATTCAGTTTGGAACTTGTGTTCACTGGCAAGATGATCCGGATTTGTGCTGAACGCGCCCCTCTTTCGAAGTCGGATATGCTCGGCAATGATTTGATATTTATAGAATATTTTCACTTTTGTAACCGTATAAATAAGCTTGATTTTCTTACTCACATATTGGTGCGGAACGCTGTAATAATGGCGATCTTCGGTAAGTTGAACATATCCGTTTTTCATCACCGTAAGTCGAGCCAGTTTGAAGATTTCAAAACGAATGGATGGAAGTGGCTGCAGGGCATTCCTTTCATAGTCTTCAAACTGTTGTTTGCGAGAGTAATCAAGTCCCTGCATAGGGGTTTTGTTGTGTATTTCCAGGTACTTCCAAATATCCTTGTTAAGCTCTTCTAACGATTCATAGGGTTCACTGGAAAGATGAACATAGATTCTGCGGTAAGTAATTTTTACAGCTCCTTCAACCAACGATTTGTCCTTGGGTTTATAGGCTCTAGCAGGTAACACTGCCATGCCATAGTGAATAGCAAAGGCTTCAAAGTTTTCATTGATCTGTGGCTCATACCGATGTGTTTTTGTTACCGCGGATTTTAAATTATCCGGAACAATGGCAGCAGGAACACCACCAAAATAGTGAAGGGCATTTTCGCAAGCAGTTATAAACTCTTCCTTCTTCTGACTGTCTACCGCTTCAACGTAGGTTAGTTGACTCGCCCCTAGAATAGCAACAAAAACTTCAACCTCTTTTATCTCTGCAGTCTGCTTGTCAACTAGCCTGAGCTTTTCACCGGCAAAGT
>JBILMS010000076.1:0-12713 GCA_044375415.1 Flavobacteriales bacterium | reverse complement strand
ACCACATGTCCAAGCGAGCTTGGCATGCGGTAGGGCTAAAATGAAAAATCCGCCCTAAGCGGATTTGTCCATCTTCAAAATACTTGCGGAGAGAGAGGGATTCGAACCCCCGGAGCTATTACACTCAACAGTTTTCAAGACTGCCGCAATCGACCACTCTGCCATCTCTCCGCGGCAAAAATAGTTCCATTTTTTACTTGTCCAACTCTATTTGAAAATTCTTCCGAAAAGCATTGAAAATGCAACGTTTACATACAAAGATGTATCTTTACAGAAACTCTTCAGAATGAGACTGATTTTAACTTCTTTGCTGGTAATCAGCGCTTATACCCATTCTTTCGGGCTATGGGCTTATATGAACAACTATCAATTTCATGTGCCAGGCGACGGTCCTTACATGGAAGTAGTTATTACTGTAGATGGCAAAACCATTGACTACAAAGAGGTTGAACCTACTTTTTTCCGTTCTTCCATCGAATTGGTTATGGTGGTATATCAAGGAAATGAAATTGTTAGTCATAAAAAATCTATCCTCGAATCTGAAAATCTACTGAAAGATGAGTTCGCAAACCTCACTGCTCTTGAACGTTTTCCACTGAAAAACGGAGAGTACACTTTCGAACTTACTATAAAAGATCTCAATTCAAAAGGGTTTGATTCCGAAACTCAGGTGAGTCAGTGGATCATCAATCAACCCGAAAATAATCCATTTGTTTCATCTGTACAGTTCATTGGGGCGTACACTCCGACAACCGAAGAAAATGCTTTTTCGAAAAGTGGCTATGACATTGTTCCTCTTGTCAGCAGCCACTTTCAATCCGAAACAAATGTGCTGGTTTTCTACAACGAAATCTATCAAACGGATAAACAATTTGGCCCGGAGGGAGTATTTGTAACCAACATGTATATAGCTCAAGCCGATGGAACTCCCATTGAAGAGAGCAGACGGATAAAAAGAGAAAAAGCAATGCCGGTGATCGCAGGCATTGTTCAAATGGATATATCAAAACTTAAGTCAGGTGACTATTTATTAGTGGTGGAAGTCCGTGATAAACAAAATGAAATCATCACTTCAGGTTCAACAGCATTTTCGAGAACATTTATCCCAACGAATGTCATTCGCGAAGCAAGCATGGATGAGGTTGCCAATTCCTTTGCTGCAACCTTTACAGATCGAGATTCTCTTCTCGCTGTGATCCAAGCACATTTGCCAATAGCTAATTCACTGGAGAGAAATACTATCGACTATATGATGCCAACAGCAAATCTGCAGCAAATGCAGAGTTTTTTGTATTCATTTTGGCTCAATCGCGATGAAGCAAATGCAGAGACTAAATACCGAGAATACCAAAAAGAGGTGAATACTGCTGATGGAGCATTCGGTACTCGCATTCAAAAGGGATGGCAAACCGATCGTGGAAGAATTTATCTGCAATATGGTCGTCCGAATACTCGCATCGAACGTCCGCACTCTACCGACTATTTCCCTTTTGAAATATGGCATTATTATGAAACGGGAAATCTTCACGACAGGAGATTCTTATTCTATAATCCATCTTTATCGGGCGATTATGAATTGTTGCATTCTGATGTGCCCGGTGAAGTTCAGAATCCCGATTGGCGTGGATTAGCTCGTTCGAGAGGAATGGATTCTCCGGCGAATACTAGCAGAAGACAAAATGAAAATCGCGACCGTTTTACCGGTGATGAATTGGAAGAGCTCTTTTTTAGTCCCCGATAACTACTTTAGAAGCCAATTTGTGATAGTTTGAAAAGTACTGCCGTAGTTATTCTTAATTGGAACGGGAGAAAATATCTCGAGAAGTTTTTGCCTTTGGTGGTTGAACATAGCTCTGCTTTGGCTGATGTGGTTGTTATAGATAATGCATCAAAAGACGATTCTATTGCGTTTATTCGAGAAGAGTTTCCCTCTGTTACAATCATAGAACTTTCCAAAAATTACGGTTTTGCCAAGGGCTACAATATGGGGTTGGCGCAAGTAAAACACGAGTTTCTAGTTTTGCTCAATAGCGATGTAGAAGTAACACCGGGATGGATTGAACCTTTGTTGGAGTACATGGAAGCTGAACCCTCAATGGCCGCATGTCAACCGAAAATTCTCGACTACAACCGCAAAACACATTTCGAATATGCCGGGGCAGCGGGTGGTTATATGGACCAGGATGGATTTGTCTTTTGCGCCGGACGGATTTTTAATGCATTCGAAGAGGATCAAGGTCAGTATACAGAAAATCAAGAAGTGTTTTGGGCCAGCGGTGCTGCATTGTTTATTCGCCGACATGCTTTTAATGAAGTAGGTGGACTTGATGAGGATTTTTATGCGCACATGGAAGAAATCGATTTGTGCTGGCGACTAAAGAATAGAGGATATTCTATTGGTTCCTGCCGATCCTCGCACGTGTATCATGTGGGAGGAGGGACCTTGGATCGACTCAATCCTCTAAAGACTTATCTGAACTTTCGCAACAATTTATACATGTTGCTAAAAAACTATCGCAACGGAAGTGTTCTTCTAAAGTTGATACGAAGAATGTTTTTGGATGGTATAGCTGCTTTCCGTTTTTTAATGGAAGGTAAGTTGACGTATTTTCTGGCTGTACTTCGGGCTCACTTCACTTTTTATGGAAATCTGCGATTGATGCTTCGCAAACGTAAGTCTGAAGCCGACTTGGGTACAAAAGTCAATCTAACCGGCATGTATAAAAAAAGCATCATTACACAATTTTTCCTTAAGAAAAATGCGAATTTTTCGTCGTTGAGCAAGTCGGATTTCTTCTGACATTAGCCTCCAACTGAAAAACGAAATTTTATGTATCCACGTGCACCTTTCGTGCGCCTTCTATTTCCATTTATCCTTGGCATATTGACTGCTGGTTTTTGGCAAGTACATTGGCATCATGCTTTGTTGTTGTCCTGTGTATCGCTGATTTTGGTTGTGTTGTATCAATTGATTCGATCGGATAGCGAGAAGTTTCTGCAAAGACAGCACTATGGTTTGTTCATGAATCTTGCTTTATTCTTCACCGGCTATTGTATAACCTGCGCCGATGAACAATACCGTCCGGACAATCACATCAGTTATTTCGTTGATACAACAAGATTAATTGAATGTACAATCGAGGAAAAGCCCGTAGAAAAGGCAAAGTCGTTCAGGGCTTTTGCAAGTATTGAAAGTCTTGTATTTGATTCTGTTTCTTTGCATTCAACGGGAGGAATCGTAATCTATTTCCAAAAGTGTAAAGCACTGTTAAGTTTAGAGGCCGGTCATAAGCTGTATTGTTTTGCGGATCTGAAATCACCTCCGGAGGCCCTAAATCCGGGGGAATTCGATTATGCATCGTATTTGAAGAAAAAGGGTGTCTCCATTCAAACATACATTGATTCTACATCGTGGACACTTCTAGATCCCGGCATTCACGGTCGATTTGCCAATCGTTTTGTTAGATGGAGAGATAAAATGTTGGAAGAAATGCGACCTTATGTAGCAAGAGGTGATGTATTCGATGTGCTCTCTGCGCTCATTTTGGGTAAAACATCTGAGTTGGATCGAGAACTCATGTCGCATTATTCCGGGGCAGGGGCAATTCATGTATTGGCTGTTTCCGGACTTCATGTGGGACTCATTTATCTGTTCTTACTTCAATTATTGGGTTTTATCTTTAAAGAGAGATTGAAGATTTTGCGAGTCTTTATTATTGCTGTGTTTTTATGGATTTATGCCGCAATAAGTGGTTTTTCGCCATCAGTTTTAAGGTCAACAGTAATGTTCACAGCCATTCTTGTAGGCACCGGTATAAATAGGAATAGCGATATCTTTAATAGTTTGAGTTCATCGGCCTTTCTGCTTCTTGGATACGATCCAACCATGGTTTATGATATCGGATTTCAACTGTCTTATCTCGCTGTTTTAGGTATTGTTCTTTTTCAAAAAGGATTAGAATCTTTATGGTATATCAAGACGGGAATCTTTTATAAAATCTGGCAACTGACCTGTGTGTCGCTCGCAGCACAAGTAATTACATATCCAATTGGACTTTATTATTTCGGACAATTTCCGAATTACTTTTTGATTGCCAACATGATTGTTATTCCATTGTCGACGGGCATTCTATATGTGGCCATTTTATTTTTTGCTGTTTTTTGGATTCCATGGTTGGCGAAACCGGTAGGCAAATTGTTATCGATCGCTACAGAATGGTTGAACGCAATCGTGACCGTCACCGATCAATTGCCCGGAAGTAAAACGGAGGATATTTCCTTGAATTTACCATGGGCCTTATTTTTAATGGGTGTTTCTTGTTGGATCATGTTGATATGGCAGCGACGATGGTGGAATCACCTTCGCTATTTACTCTTTGTATTGAGTGCTTCATTTTTCGTCTCAGCTTCAACACAGATCGATCGGGCTTTTGATGAATCTGTTTTGTGTTTTCATTCTTTAAAGGAAGGTATCGGCATAACATACGTGCATGGGGAGTCCGCGTATTATTTTCATGAGGGTGATAGCTTGGCCGATAAATCAATTGTGGATCGAAAGCTTCGAACGTATTGGCGCAGTTTGAATCGGGGAGAGGTGAAGTTCGTAAATCTGAAGGACAGTAGCATTTGTTCTCCTGAAGTGTATATGAAATCGAACGACGAGCTTTCATTACCGGATGTGGTAATAAACTTTCAACCAAGGAAAACCATAGAAACCCATGAAGTCCCTGAAATCGTTTTAATGAACACTTCACATTTTATCAAAGACTCCGTCCTTATTCGAAGCATCCTTTCAGATTGCGACATTTTATTGGTAGGTGCGGATGTAAAAGAATACAAATGGAAAAAGATGCAGGCCTTTTTGAGCGAACTGGAAAAAGCAAAAGTGTATTACTTGGGATACGGCGCCCTGATTTTTGGAGATAAGAAGGTGAAACAACAAAAAGGGGCTCCATAAGAGCCCCTTTCATTTTTTTGATTGGTGTTTTTTATGGGCAGTTTGTGCCGAAAACACCTAGGAAAAAGAGCAAATCTGCAGTACCTACAATTCCGTCACCGTTCAGATCAGCTATACATGCCGAACTGCAACCATAGTCTGCAAGGAATATTAACAAGTCAACCGTATTGATATTTCCGCTATTGTCAAAGTCGCCGGGACAACCGGAGAACTCACCTGCTTCCAACGCACCGCTGCAGTTATTATCAATGTCTTCAGCAGTACCGGGAGCACCTGGATATACATCGTTTCGTGTATCATCACAATCGGTATTATCAAGAGATGACATGGGAGGTTGAGAGCATCCTGCAAGAGGAACGTTTGGATCTCCAAATCCATCACCATCCATATCTGCGAAGAAGAGAGCCGGCAAATAACAAGTGCCATCATCGCATCCCGCGTTCACATTGTAGTTGCATGCAAGAGGATCTGTGCAACCAGGATAAGTGCAAGAACCATCGCTGCAGGCTGCTTGTGAATCGTAATTACAAGCTGTAACATCCATACATCCGGGATAAGTGCAAGAACCATTGCTGCAACCTGCTTGTGCATCATAGTTGCAGGCAGTAACATCTATACAGCCGGGATAAGTACATGAACCATCTGAGCAACCTGCCAAAGCATTGTAGTTACATGCTGCGGCATCCATACATCCGGGGTAAACGCAACTACCATCGTTTACTGTGGCTAGAGCATTGTAGTTACATGCAGTATTATCGGTACATCCGTTGATTAGACAAGAACCGTCATCTTGCGTTGCACACACATTGTAGTTGGTTGCGATAGGATTTGTACAACCCAATACCGCAGAGGTTGTAAACCAAATAGAGAAGCTCCCAATTTGATCAGCCCAACCACCGGCTTGGATGTAATAAGTATTTCCAATTGTGAGAGTAGGACAGCCAACGGTGATTAATGAAGCAAGTCCCGGACCATCATCATCATCGCAATCGATTAGTGCTCCACCACATGAGTTATAAAGTGCTATTCGTGTATCTGTGTTAGTACCAACAGCAGTTTGAATACTTACTGTGCCCCCTGTGTATGTGAATTTGTACCAAACATCTCTCATTTGAGCTGCCCCGTTATTTCCACAATTTGGATTTGGGCCATCGATGCAAGTTGCGCTGTTATTCGTTAAAACAGGAGCAGCGTTCGCTGTGAGTACAATCGCATTTGAACATACATCATTCGAAGGACCGAGAATACAGCTGCCATCATCGAAGTTCGCCAGTGCATTATAGTTGCACGCCAAAGGATTGGTACAACCCGGCAATCCTACACAAAATGCATGAGAGGTTCCCGAACCATAATTTGGAACAGCCATTTGGAAAACAATATTTCCTAAGTTATCCGTAAGGTAGTAGTTTCCGTCGATAGCACATCCCGAGGCAATCCCCGATAGTCCATCCCCGAATGAATCGAAAATATTGAATGTATAACAACCCAGATTCAAACACATGGGTACATTGAAAGTGGTTTGATCAGCTAAAACCCCTCCGGCTTGACTGTACAAAATATTTCCAAGATTATCGGTTACGTTCCACGAAACTTCTTCACCCCAACAATCAGTTAAGAGAGTGAGTTGGTAGGTAAGACATGCATAGACACAAGAACCATTATCGATATTGGCAGCAGGATCGTAATTGCTGGCAAGTGGATCTGTACAACCATAAACTGCGACAAATGGAACACAGAAATTGTGAACAGCTCCTGTTCCAAAATTCGCGTTAGTCATCTGTACGAGAATCGCTCCTGAGTTGTCATCAGTGATAAAATAGTTTCCATTTACACCGCAACCAAAAGCAGTACCGTTCAAACCATCGCCGAAGCTGTCAAAAATATTAAATGAAAAACACCCGTTAGGCAAACACATAGGAACTGTGATTGTACTTAAAGAAGCGTATGGTCCTCCGGAATACAATGTATTTCCTCCGCCGTCTGTTACGGACCAACTTGTTTCAGATCCCCAACAATCGGTAGAAAGGGTAAGTGTTACATCATTTGTTCCCCCTGTCACAGAGTAACTGGATGTTATAGAGTTGTTTGCTGTATTATCGTCCGTTGCGTTTCCGTTGATAGACGTGAAAGTAAATGTGATGCTATATGAACCCGCGCCATAATCATATGTAGGAATATTGATAGTTGCAGAGTTTCCTGTGCTCAAACTTCCTGTCCAATTGTAGGTCTGCGCTGACTGTCCTGAAACTTGATATTGAATAGCAAGTGAAGTAAGTGTAGTGTTACCGGCATTGCTGATTTGAATGCTTGGACTTACAGATGTTGCGCATTGCGTACCTCCCGGAGATATAACCTGAATCATGGTTGCGTCGAGGTTTGGAAGAGTATAAAGCTGTCCTCTCCAAAGTCCTCGCCCGTATGTTGCAGCAGTAATCGTGCCTGATGGATAGTGAATTTCTAATTCAGAAACTACTACATTGGGAAGACCGTCCATGTATGGAATCCATGTCCCAAGTGTATTATCGCGGTAATACACTCCGGCATCGGTTCCAATATATATCCCGTCGGCAGTACCGGTTTGATAGGCAATGCAATTCACTGGTAAATTGGGTAATCCTGCTGAAATATTGGTCCAGTTGGCCCCACCGTTCGATGAGAAGTCAACTTTCTCGGCAGCATCAAAATTGGAATAAGTGATCCAAACGCGATCAGGATTGGTTGGATCGACTGCAATGTAAGTAATGTAGTAACCTGAAGTCCCTCCTAATAATGTGAAATTGTTCGCATCGGTGGTACGATACAAGTTTCCACCTTTGCTTGCGTAAACCACGTTGTTATTGGATGGCGCAACTGCAAGTGCATTGATATTTCCGGAGCCGAAAGCAGCCATTGCAGTGAATGATGATCCACCATTGGTTGACCGGTAAACAGTAGATTTACCAACATAAAGGTGATTAGGATTAGATCCTAAAACATACGGGGTAACCCATGCGCCACCTTCGTTTACACCTGTACCGTTGTTACCAATTATCTGAGAAAACCCACCTGCGCCTGTGGTAGACTTAAAGATAGCACCATAATATAGTTCACCGTACATGATGTTTTGATTCGTTGGATCGATAATACATTCCATACCATCGCCACCAATTACTTCAGACCAGGCAACACCATCTTTTAAATTAGTTCCATTGTCTTGCCAACCGGTAATTACACGATTGCTATTAGTACCTGCAACACTCAAACGATATTGCTGTGCGATTTCCAAATTCGATGAATTATCGGTAAAAGTGGTTCCATTGTTCGTTGTTCTGAATACGCCACCATCATTACCAACAAGGAGTGTATTGCTTGCACCTGTTAGCCAATGCAATGCGTGAACATCAGCATGCACATAAGGAATTCCGGCCGCACCATACCAGTGTCCAACACATGTAAAACTTGTACCACCGTTAGTGGATTTCCATAAGTTGACGCCACCTATGTATAAAGTATTAGCATTGGTCTGATCGCATTCGATGGATAAATCATACCAAGCTTGTCCACCGCCACCTGCACCGTTTTCATCCCATGTCAAATAGTTCGGTGCATTATCTGCTTGTTGAACCCAAGTAGTTCCACTATCCGTTGAGCGGTATATTCCTTGAAGTCCATAGTCATAGTTGTTTCCTGCTATAATATAGACATAGGCTGAGTTGGCAGCACTAACCGCCAGCGACATTCTACTTACACCACTTGTAGGTAGGGTAGAAACTATCTGAGTCCAAGTAGCACCGGAGTCGGTTGAGCGATAGAAATCATCTGAATTACCGGTCGCATACCACGTGGTTGAATCGCCCGGTTTCATTTTGAGATCTTTGAAATTACCGGCTTGAACTTGTGTCCATGCACCACCGCCATTGGTAGTTCGATAGATACCATTGCTTGTAACCGTAATAACATGTTGTGTATTGGTAGGATTTATCAGAATTCGATTGATAACACGGGTTTGTGTAACAGCCCAGTTTAATCCGGTTGTATTCCATGTATTTCCGCCATCAGTAGATTTAAGAACCCCGATAGAATATGTATCACCGGCATCCCCATCACTGGTCGCGATATAAAGGATATTCGTGTTTGTGGGATCTATTGCCACGTCCGAAACTCCTATTGATGCCAGATCATCTGTATTCAATAGAGTCCAAGAAGTCCCGCTATTGGTGGTTTTCCAAAGACCTCCCGCAGGAGCACATGCAAACCATGTGGTTGTACTTCCCGGCAAATGACGAACGCTATTGACACGTCCGGCACCACCACCACTCGGAATACTTGTGTTTCCAATATAAGTCCAGTTCCCGGGCATATTCTGACTTTTGAATAGATCCGGTTTCTCTTTCATTTCTTTGTAAACAACATCAGGGGCAAAACGCTCTCCACTCGGGTAGGTGCGCTGTTCCATAAAATACTCCCAACGTTTGAACTGTTTGTAGCCTTGACCTTTAACTACTTCTTTTCCCTGCCAAAATTCTTGAAATGCACCTCGCACTTCTTGAATCGGAACGCTAGGGTCTGCCATTAAATCTTGCCAACTGCGCTCTTGTCCAAATGACATAAGAGAGCACAAAAAGAAAATAAAGACTACACTAAGCAGTCTTTTGCTTTGTACAACTAATTTCATGATTTTGGTTTGGTTTAATATCTCGGTGTCGTAAAAGTAGTAATTTACCTTTCTCGTGAAACACAATAGGTCGACTTATACGAACGAGATTTCAAAAGGTTTTAAAAAGGCACAGGTGTCTGTTTTACAGGTAGATGGAGATTTTTTTCACCTTAGCAATCCAAGTATTTGACGCTAACCCGTAAACATCATTTTTCAAGACGCAAGATTCAATGTTGTCCATTGTATCGTTCTAGAAATCTTTTTTTCCTTATGTGACAAATGTAACTGACTGACCTTTGTCAGTGCCCACACCTTTGCTTTCAATTAATAAAGGAATAATGGAAGTAGCCGGGTACATTGCGTCAATTGTTATTGGAGTTTCGTTGGGGCTGATTGGCGGAGGAGGAAGTATTCTAACAATACCTGTTTTGGTGTATTTATTTAAGGTAGATGCAGTGCTGGCTACTGCCTATTCCTTATTTATTGTAGGTGTTACTAGTGCCATTGGGTCAGCGTCGTATTTCAGGAATGGATTAGTAAATATCAAAACGGCTATAGTATTCGGGATACCTTCTATAATAGCCGTTTTCTTCACGCGCTCCATTATTGTTCCGGCTATTCCAAACGAAGTATTTCGGGTTGGAGACTTTATAGTAACCAAAGGTATTTTGCTTCTTCTCTTGCTTTCAGTTTTGATGATTGCTGCTTCGTATAGCATGATTAAAAAGTCTAAAAAACCGCTGAACAATGATATTACAGAGCAGAAATTTAATTATCCCCTCATTTTAGCAGAAGGTCTAGTGGTAGGTGTGCTCACGGGATTGGTTGGAGCAGGTGGAGGATTCCTAATCATTCCTGCACTTGTAGTTCTTAGTAAATTACCTATGAAAGAAGCAGTAGGAACATCCCTCGTCATTATTTCCGCGAAGTCTCTCATCGGTTTTTTAGGAGAAAGTGGAGAAACGATCATGGATTGGACTTTCCTTATGAAAGTGACAGCTTTTGCGATTGTCGGAATTTTTATCGGAAGTGCTCTTTCCAAAAAAATCAATGGAGATAAATTGAAGCCGGCTTTCGGTTGGTTTGTATTGATAATGGGCGTGTATATCATTTTGAAGGAAACCATTTTTATTCATTAAAAAAGTAATAACAAGTTAATTTATATAGTATGAACATAGAACAGATTTATACCGGATGTCTTGCGCAAGGTGCATATTACATCGTATCGGAAGGAGAAGCTGCGATCATTGATCCGCTAAGAGAAGTGCAACCCTATGTGGAGCGTTTACAGCGCGACGGGGTAAAGTTGAAGTACATTTTTGAAACCCATTTCCACGCAGATTTCGTTTCCGGTCACCTCGATTTAAGTAAGCAAACCGGGGCGCCGATAGTATACGGTCCCAATGCTCAACCAAATTTTGACTTTATATCTGCTAAAGATGAGCAGGTCTTTGAAATTGGGAAAATCAAAATCAAAGTGCTCCATACACCGGGTCATACGATGGAAAGTACAACGTTTTTATTAATCGATGAAAACGGGAAGGACCATTGCATTTTTTCCGGTGATACTCTTTTCTTAGGAGATGTTGGGCGTCCGGACTTAGCGCAGAAAGCAGCTGATATGACACAAGAGCAATTAGCCGGACTTTTATATGATAGTCTTTACACCAAAATTATGCCCTTGGCCGATGACGTAATTGTATATCCTGCTCACGGTGCCGGAAGTGCTTGTGGCAAAAACATGATGAAGGAGACCGTTGATTCATTGGGCAATCAGAAGAAAATGAATTACGCCTTAAATCAGCCGAACAAAGAAGCCTTTATCGCTGCTGTTACCGATGGACTTCTTCCTCCACCGGCATACTTTGGAGCTAATGTGGCCATGAATAAAACGGGTTATGATTCATTCGAAGATGTGCGAGAAAAGGGAATGAGAGCCTTAACACCTGAGGAATTCGAGGCAGCAGCTGAAGTATCGGATGCACTTATTCTCGATACACGCGATAGTGGAATTTTCTGTAAAGGATTTATTCCTCAATCAGTGAATATAGGTCTTGCCGGAGATTTTGCACCTTGGGTTGGAGCCCTGATTGCTGATGTTAAACAAAATATTCTTTTGGTAACAGATGCAGGCAAAGAGGAAGAAGCAGTAACTCGATTAAGTCGCGTGGGTTTCGATAAAGTAATTGGATATTTGAAGGGTGGAGTGGCTGCGTGGAAAGATGCCGGCTTAGAATTGGATGAAGTAAAAAGAATTTCTGCAGAAGAATTCCAAGAAAAGTTTGTGAAGGGAGAATCTGTAGTTGTAGATGTGAGAAAGGAATCGGAATATGCCGCAGAACATGTGGAAGATGCATACAGTAAACCCTTGTCATATATAAATGATTGGGTTAAGGATATCAATCCTTCGGAACATTTTTTCCTCCATTGTGCAGGTGGTTACAGAAGTATGATCGCTGCCAGCATTCTTCAGGCAAGAGGTTATAGAAATTTTTCTGAGGTGGAAGGTGGTTTTAAATCGATTTCTTCAACAGAAATTCCACGTACGGATTTTGTATGTCAGAGCAAAGTTTTAAAGGTTTAGGTTAATCACAAACGCACAAGAGAGGCATGTTCTTCTCTTGTGCATTTTTTATTTATTAAAATATGAGTACACTTAAAATCCTTATTCCAACAGATTTTTCTGTGCAAGCAGAGTTTGCCTACTTGATGGTGCAAAAACTCAGAGAGAAAGCGAATGTTGAAATTCACTTTGTCCATGTGTTGAATGTACCCGACACCGTAACGATGTCTGACGATGGTAAAATATCTACCTGCGGTGAAATTGATGTGAATTATGTAGTTCAGCAAAAGCAGATTGCTGAACGAAAACTGGAAAACCTCAAAACGCTCTATGGGCAGCATATTCAGGCACATCTACAACTAGGTAAAACAACAGATACTGTTATTTCTTTTGCTGAAAAAGGTAGTTATGATTTGATTGCGATGGGCACCAAAGGAGCTTGGGGATTGAAAGAAAAACTCTCGGGAAGTGAAACACAAATGGTTGCCCGAAGATCTGTTATTCCGGTTCTCTCTCTTATGTGCGATCGATCTGATCTGGTGATAGAAAATATACTC
>JBILMS010000032.1:0-38624 GCA_044375415.1 Flavobacteriales bacterium | reverse complement strand
AAAGATGCGCGAAGGTTTAGCAAAGTTGCGCAAGGGTTGAATATGCGGCTACGCGCTGAAGGCGCACCATTTACTAGGTGTGATGTTTTTGCATAACGATTACCAACCGCGCTGAAAGCGCATCATAACTCCTATTCAAAGGTGCACTCTGAGTTTTGGAAATTGTATTAAGTGCAAAGTATTATGTATTAAGATAGATTTCGTTTCTCTGAGAAGTTTGTGATTACAATGAACGATTCGTCATTAGTATCGCAAAGATGCGCGAAGGTTTAGCAAAGTTGCGCAAGGGTTGAATATGCGGCTACGCGCTGAAGGCGCACCATTTACTAGGTGTGATGTTTTTGCATAACGATTACCAACCGCGCTGAAAGCGCATCATATACTCGGAGAATTGTATTAAGTACAAAGTATTATGAATCGTCCCCCTGAGCTTGTCGTGTCCTTGAGTTCGTCGAAATGGGGTGATTGATTTCGTTTCTCAGAGGAGAATATCAAATCAATGAGCATTTTTTAGCAGATGCCTCTGTGTTCCTCTGTGCCTTCTTCCGAAATTTCTTTGTGTTAAAACCACCGAACGTTTTTCTGCCAAGATCATGTCTAACAACGAAAACTATCTTAATACTTAATACATAATACTTAGTACAAAACTCTAAACGTTTTTGCTAAGAAAATCATTCTTTGTGTTCCTCCGTGCCTTCTTAGGAAATTTCTTTGTGTTAAAACTACCGCACGTTTTTGCTGCCCAGATCATTTCTACTAACGAAAACTATCTTAATACTTAATACATAATACTTAATACTTAACACATAATACTTAATACATAATACTTAGTACAACGCTCAAATATCCAAAACCTCCGGTCTCATCTGCGGAAAGAACAACACCTCTTGAATGCTTTCATTGTTAGTCAAAAGCATCACCAAACGATCTACACCTATTCCCATACCTGAAGTTGGCGGCATACCGTATTCAAGAGCACGTAAGAAATCGTGATCGATAAACATCGCTTCATCATCACCTCTTTCCATAAGTGCCATCTGTGCTTCAAATCGTTCACGTTGATCGATCGGATCATTCAACTCGCTATACGCATTCGCAATTTCTTTTCCATTAACCATCAATTCGAAACGCTCTGTAAGCTCAGGATTATCGCGGTGTTTTTTGCAAAGTGGCGACATTTCTATGGGGTAGTCTGTGATGAAGGTCGGTTGAATCATCAATCCCTCGCACTTCTCGCTAAAAATTTCATCGATGAGTTTGCCCTTGCCAATGTTGTCGTCGACATGGATTCCCGACGACTTACAAAATGCCCTGAGTTCATCTTCATTTTTATGATTGATGTCGAAACCGGTATGTTCCAATATGGCATCACGCACGGAGATGCGTTTGAATGGACGAGCGAAACTAATCTCTTTTTCTCCGATTTTAACCGTAGAAGAACCGGTGGACTCGACGGCCACACGTTCGATCATTTCTTCTGTGAAATCCATCATCCAATTGTAGTCTTTGTAGGCTACATAAATTTCCATGATCGTAAATTCCGGATTGTGTGTACGATCCATTCCTTCATTACGGAAGTTGCGACTAAATTCATAAACCCCATCGAAACCACCAACAATCAGGCGTTTCAAGTATAGCTCGTTAGCGATGCGCAAATACATGGGCACGTCGAGAGCATTGTGATGTGTTACAAATGGTCGTGCCGCGGCACCTCCCGGTATGGGTTGTAATACCGGGGTGTCCACTTCTAAATATCCTTTTTCATTGAAGAAAGAGCGCATAGAATTGATGATGCGTGTGCGCTTAAAAAACGTCTCACGCACTTTATCATTTACTACCAAATCAACGTAGCGCATTCTATAACGACCTTCAGGATCAGTGAATGCATCATGAAGATTTCCATCATCGTCTTTTTTCACGACAGGTAGTGGCTTCAAGCTTTTAGCCAGTACTGTCAGCTCATTAACTTTCACGCTAATCTCACCGACCTTGGTGGTAAACATTTCACCTTTTACTCCAATGAAATCACCGAAGTCCAACAGTTTTTTGAAAACACTAGTGTAAAAGGTCTTGTCTTCACCCGGACATATTTCATCGCGGTTGACATAAATCTGAATTCTTCCTGCGGAGTCTTGCAATTCTGCGAAACAGGCTTTACCCATATCGCGAACATTAAAAAGTCGACCCGCAAGGCATACTTTTTTTCCTTCAGCGTATTCAGTTATGCAATTTGTGGAAAGATCGCTAACAGGGTATAGCGCAGCAGGAAAAGGCTCTATGCCCGACTCGCGAAGACTTTGAAGATTTTTTCTGCGATTTATTTCCTGTTCGGATAGGTGCTGACTCATATCTGGGATGTTTTGGAGGGCAAAAGTAAGAAGGTGATTAAAAGAAAGGGCCGTCCCATAAGAACGGCCCTATAATTTCTTGGATAGTGATTTTATGGAGCCGGAGTAAGGTTCAACGAATCTTTGAGCAGGCTGTCGGCCTCTGAAGAATTCAGCATACTTGGATCTTCAAATAAGCGGGCTTTTTCTTCCAGTAGTTTCTTGCGTGCATCAGCCGAACAAGCGTCTAATTCAGCCGTGTTCTGTTCACTGGTGTAGTCCATAGCCGGATATTTCTTAACGATATTTTCAATGTAGCAGTTGCATATACTCTGTGCTTCTTCGTCCGAATAGGACATTTTAGCACCGGAAATACATGAACGTGTAATGTCCGCTTTGTTTTCTTCTGTCCATCCGGAAGTACAAGAACTAAGAATTGTAACGACGAACGAAAGAAGAAAGAAGGTTCGGAATGTTTTAGTCATAAAATGTAATTTGTACGTGAACTGTTCGAATGCAAATCTACGCGAGTATCAATGGTTTTGGCTACATTGTGTATGCTCTTTGAAGACAAAGGGCCATACAAGAGTCAACCAATTTGCCGATTAGATTTCGGCGACAGAGAAACGGTAGTACTCCATGATTTCGTTACAGAGCAGTTTTTTGCAAGCGTCATCTACTTTGGCTTCAGCTTTCTTTTTAGTATCGGCTTCGATGGTTAGGGTAATGTGTTTACCTATGCGAACGCCTTGTATTTCGGGCAGTCCGAGGTTAACCATGCTATGAGTAACGGCTTTGCCCTGAGGATCGAGGAGTGCTTCGAGAGGCATTACATCAATTTCTGCTTTGAACTTCATGTTTTGGTATGAGATAATTAAAAAGGATTGAAATAAGAACGTACAAAATTAGGAGTATCGGCACTGACAAAAAGAACAATTCTGTCGACAAATAAGTAATAGCCACAGTGGCAGGTATCAGCATGATAAAAATCCATCGCGGTTTATTGTTTTCCCAGCTTGGATCCTTGAATTTAAAGGCAAACAGGCGAATTCTCGAGACCATAAGCAGTGCACTTATTACGACAAGCCCTGCGGCAAACCAGATGTAGGCATGAACATTTGTGCTTTCCATAGGACGTTTCTCAAAATCCATCTCCAGAATAGCGGCAAAAAGGGATGTCCACAAAAGTCCGTTGGCCGGAGCCGGAAGACCTTTAAATTCTGAGGATTGGGAGGGGTCTATGTTAAACCTGGCTAAGCGATAAGCCGCACCGAGTATCAGGAGTATTCCGATGTAGGGCATCCAAATGGGAAGGTCAAATTCTTTTTCCGACCACGGAGTTCCGATGGCATAGAACTCCCTATAAAAGGTGAAAAGCTTGAATATCAGAACCGCCGGAAAAACACCGAAAGAAACAAGATCTGCGAGCGAGTCCAGTTGTTTGCCCATTTCTCCGGAAACCCCTAATGCTCGGGCTACAAGACCATCCAGCACATCAAAAACTCCGGCTGCGAAAATGAGCCAAACGCAAGCATTTAGATATTCCAGGTTGCTTAAAAACATAATGGCAAGGCTTCCACATGCGAGGTTGCCGAGTGTGAGCAAATTGGGTATCTGCGAACGAATGTTCATGGGGCAAATGTAGGTAGTCGGCAGTTTGCAGTCGGCGGTCTGCAGTTCGGGCAAAGTGTTTTTGCAATTCAGACCTTTCTTTTTGAACATGTAGAGCGAAATAATTCATTGAAAACCAGCGCCACGCCCGAAAATTGTTCATTACTTGTTTACAAAGCCGAGAGATTCATTATATTTGCCGTCCGGATTTTTAACGATCCAACTGGTCCTGTGGCCGAGCGGCTAGGCTCAGCTCTGCAAAAGCTGCTACTGCGGTTCGAATCCGCACGGGACCTCAAAAACCCTCTCGAATTTCGAGGGGGTTTTTTGTTGATTATAGACAGAAGTCCGTGGACTGGTTTGTAATTCACAATCTTTAATACAAAACTATCAGCAGTAATAATTAATGTTCTTGAGAAATAGTCGTAACTTTGTTTTTGCCATGAGAGAGAAATCAATTCCGTCCGGAAAAAGCACTGACGTGTTTTGGGAAATAGTGCTAGTCATTTTGGCCTTTTTCGCTATTCGATCTTTTCTAAAGGAAGAGGGAAGTGGGAGAGTTGTGTCGGAAAGCGGCGAGATCGCTTTGGACAACGCTTCGTTAATGTCTGAAGTCGAAAAAAAATTGGATCCATCCAATATAGAAGATGGAAAGGATACACTCAGAAGTGTTTCGGTCAACATAGATTAATTGTTCATGGACTTCACTTGGGGTTTTATAGTCCTCCTAGCATTCTTTGTATTGCCAGGAATGATTCTTCGAAGACTATATTTTCATAACGAATTTTCGAAACAGTTTGGGTATAACGAACCATTAATAAATATGGTTTTTTACTCTTTGATGCCCGGAATAGTTAATGCGATAATCGTTCTTTTCGTCGTAGACCACTTTTTTTTCGAAATTGATCTTGGAAAGGTCATCGACTCTTATAAGTTAATTTCAGATAAGGAGCAAGTTCTGCAAACAACTCCGGGGCCTTCAATTAAGGAGGTGTTGTATCGTAATGTATTGCCATTTTTGTCTTTTATTTTATTGTCGTCCTTATTACTGGGGGTTATTTCTGGTCGAATGGTCAGGATACTTGGTTTAGATACAAGGTGGAAAGTTTTGCGTTATAAAAACTACTGGTATTATTTATTCAGCGGGAAAAATGTGAAAATGCTGAAGTATAAATTTTTGATAAATCAAAACCAAGTAAATATAGCGAAGGGAGAAGAATTTTTATTTACAAATGTTGATGTGTTAATTGGAAATGGCTCTGATGCAGCTCTTTACAGTGGAATTATTGTGGATTATGAATTGGACAATTCTATGGGTCAGGAATTGAGCAAAATAGTACTGAGAAATGCAAAGCGCTACAGTAGTGATGATAGTGGCAAAAGAGTTATCAAGACTATTCCGGGTAGTTTATTCATCTTGGACTGTAAAAATGTTTCTAATATTAATTTAACCTATGTATTCGGTAAACGAAAGGCAGGGAACATAAAAGTATGGCCGAAGCGAATTTATCAGATCTATACAGCACTAACTCTACTCATACTCCCAATTTTTGTGTTTAAAGTGCCGGGAATTGAGTGGAATTGGTATCATGATTATTTTGAAAGTACTATAGTTGGAAAATTGTTTTTCATAAACTTCTTCTTGCAAGTTGCACAACTGTTAAATCCGATTTTCAAAATCGAAAGAAATGGAAACGTTATATGGATGAATTTTAAGTATTTTATTTTTAAGGTTGTTCTATGTTTGCTAATGTACTTTGTCGCTTTGTTGGTTGAGTTTATGGCGCAATCTTTCATTGCATAGTGAAAGAAATTTGTGTCCAATTATTCTCGTATCGAAATAACAGCATCAACAAGGTATAAGATATGAAATGGAAAGTAATTAAAACGGAAAAGGATTATCAAAAGGCGCTCAAGCGTTTGGAGGTAGTTTTTGATGCGAAAAAAGGCAGCAAAGAAGGAGATGAACTTGAATTGCTTTCGTTGCTTATTGACAACTATGAACAGAAAAGGTATCCAATAGATTTTCCGGATCCTATCGAAGCTATTCGATTTCGAATGGAGCAACTTGGATATAAACAGAAAGACTTGGCCGACGCAATTGGATTGACCAGTCGTGTGAGCGAGATTTTGAACAAAAAGAGGAGACTAACACTCGAAATGATCAGAAAGCTCAATGAAGTTTTGGGAATTTCTACAGACGTTCTGATAAGAAAATATTAGAGCTTGGAGTGTATTACTCTTGATCTATCGATCAGGGTGGTTGTTAAATAAATTTATTTGAGCTGAATTCATTTTATCCCATGACCATCCAATACGCCTCCGACCTTCACTTAGAATTTGAACACAACAAAAGATTCATCACAGAGAATCCGTTGAAACCGAAGGGAGATGTGCTCTTGCTGGCAGGCGACATTGTGCAGTTTGCTCACATGGAAGATCACAATGATTTCTGGGACTACATTTCCAAACATTTTCCATTGACCTATTGGATTCCGGGAAACCACGAATATTATGGATATGAACTCACAAACAAATACGGAACTTTCAAAGAATCAATTCGCGAAAATGTTTTTCTGGTGAACAATCATACCGAGAAAATCGGTGATATATCAATTATATTTTCTACGCTTTGGTCGAGCATACATCCACAACGCGAATATGTCTTTCAACGAGATTTTAACGACTTCAAAGTAATCAAGTACAACAATAGACCCCTTCGAGTAGAGGACTATAACGCTCTGCATGCGGAGTCATTACTTTTTCTCACAGAAGCGCTTCGTGCCAATAGAGATCAAAAGTCCATTGCAGTTACCCATCATGTTCCCACATTTACGCATTATCCTCCCAAATACCTGGGCGATGTCCTCAATCAGGGATTTGCGACCGAGCTATACAAACTTATGTTGGAGGAAGAACCGAATTACTGGATCTATGGTCATCACCACCACAATACACCTGCATTTGAAATTGGCAAAACGAAACTTCTAACGAATCAGCTCGGGTACCTTCTCTTTCGTGAGATCAAGGATTTTGATGGGGGGAAGTGTTTTGAATTATAGATGGAACGAATATTGTTGGCCAAGTAAAGAACACCTACCTTGTGATCATTAAAGAATAATCGATGAAAACCATTTTCCATACTTGCACGCTAATATTTTTTCTGATAGCTCTCTACGGCTGCAAAGTCAAAACAGATACGGCATCAACTCGTGTAAAAAATGAAAATATCACTATTCAAACTTCTCCGCAAGCGGACCAAAGCAAAACGCTCATATACGGAGTGGTGAAAATGAAGGATTCTGATGAAGCGGTTCCATTTTGCAACATAATTTTAAAGCAGAACCAAAATACGATCGCAGGTGCCATGAGCGATTTGGAGGGAAATTTTAAAATGGAGGGCGAGTGGAGGGGTGAATTCATACTCGTCTTCTCAAACATTGGATACCCAACTCTAGAAACAACCATTCAATTAGATGGTCCAACGAATGTTCAGGTAGAGGCGCTCATGAAGGAGAGTGAGGTGATAGTATTAAAACCCATCATTTATATCTATCCCGAAAAGGAGCAAGAAATTTCCGTTCGTTTGCATTACAAAGGAGACTTACTTTTCTCTTATCCGAACTATACTGAAAACGGATGGAAAGTGCGAGCCGAACCCGATGGTACACTTTGGGATGAAGCAGGACAAGAGTACTATGCCTTGTTTTGGGAAGGCAAAGCCGACGAACCCATCATTCCCGAAGATGGTTTTGTTGTGAAGGGAACAGATACCGCAAAGTTTTTGGAGGAGAAATTGGCTTATTTGGGATTGAATCGGAGAGAGGCCAATGAATTTATAATGTTTTGGTTGCCTCGGCTGCAAAACAATGCATACAACCTGATTCATTTTGCCGGCGCCTCTTATGAAGAACAAGCAGTCTTAGAAGTCGATCCCAAACCCGAGACCAGTATTCGCGTTATGATGTTGTATCAACCATTGCAAAGTCAAATAGAATTCTCGGAGCAAGACCTCCGCTCACTTCATCAAACGCGCAGGGGTTATACACTCGTAGAATGGGGGGGTAGCGAAGTGAGTTTTGGCGATTTGTAAGGAAGATGATTGTCAATTACAATTTAAGCTCTATGTATCACCTTGAAACTCGGGTCGTGTCTCCAGATTCACAAGGAAACACAACCCTCGCCACTTCACGCCTGAAAGCCGCCATTTCCTTCCTTAGTTTTTGCACTTCATAATTGGCGTGCTCTTTCACCAACCAAGCGAATTCGTCGCTCATATTTTTGAGCTGCGATTCTCTTTTATTGTCGAGTTTTGAAATGCGCTCATTAAACGCAGCCTCGGTGATGACTTCCATTTTTACAATTCCCAAGTGTCCTTTGTTGATCTTTTGCTTTTCGAAATATTCAAAACCTTTTTCGGTAAGGCCAAGTACCACGAGATCATACATCATTTCATTGTTGAGGTTATAAGAGAGTTTTCCATTCACAACATTTAGTCTCTGATAACATTGAAATTTGTTTGGAAGAAGGTAAGCAAATAGTTTTTTATACTTACCGGCCTCAGGAACTTCAAAGGAGAATTCGTTGTATTTCAAAGTTGCTTTTTTGCTTGTTGTATTATCGACATAAGTTGCCGTTACGCGAGAACGAGTGGCAGATCGCACAAAGGCATCTACGTTTTTCATTACAGTACCGAATCTCCTGCCGCCACCACCGCGGATCGTAAACGAAGCCGTAAGTCCTAATTGACGATAAACATTTTCTAAGTTTAAAGCGAATTCATCGTTAAAAGTCTGAGCGTTTTGTTGGTAGGTACGAAGCCTTTCTCTCATTCTTTCATTCGAAATCTCGACATCCCATTTTTGCTGTCGAGTTCTTTCTTCTTCAAAGATTTTCTTTTGAGCTTCGGAAAGGGCTTTTACGGATGAGGAATAGAATTTCACCAATTGTTCGAGATGAGGATTATTTACAGCGATCGAACCCACACGCTCCAATGCAAAGGCTTCGAAGGTGGAGCGCATATTCGATGAAACAGCTTTAGCTGCATCTTTGTCCATTTGGTACATGGGTCTGTTAATGTCATTTACATAGATCGATAAAATTTCCGGTTGACATAGTTCATGAATTACCCTCATTCTTTTTTCGAATTCGCGAGTGGCTAAAATGGTGTTGTTGAATTGACTGTTCCAGAAGGCCATGACTCTAGATGGCTTCAGCAAATTGGCATCAGCAAACGTTTTGTTTGAGTATCCACTGAAAGTAATAGCTGAGTCCGCAATTGAGACATTGGGTTTGATTGGGTTTTCGATAATGTCAATTGAGCTTGGCGAGACTGATTCTTTCACTTCGGCCGTAATTATATCAGTACTACTATAGTTTTCTCCCCAATTCTCAAAACTCAAATACAAACTATCTCTTGAGTGTTTATTTTTTTTCCACTTGAGTTCGTCCAATTTACTTTCATAAGAAGGTGGATAAAAATCGAGAAGAGACATATCTACAGGAACCGGAATTTTTTCGAGCGCTTCCGGATTTTGCCAATCGATTTCACTGCCATCACCGCTCAGAACGCCATCAAATAACATCATATCGGAATTCAGGTTGCTTACAGGCATTTGAACATAAACTCCCACTTGTGGATTTACTTCAAGCACTTCTTTTTCCGGTGTGTATGCCGTTAGAGAAATCATTCCTCGTGTCTCAAGTAAGTCGTTGCCTGAGTTAGTGCTCAAACCGCCTTTTATAATATCAGAACCTTTTAATGCTTCTTGAAATTGCAATACCACCGGACCGGAGTATGCTACATTATTTTTTAAAAACGCATTTTCAGGAACAGAAAGTAAAACTCCTTCTTCTGAAAGAACTACACCACCTTTTGTGGGGATAGTGAAATATTGAGCCGGAATTCCTTCATAAGGCAGCCCCCCTTCTTCAATGGTTTTTACAAAAGAAGAATCTGCTGAACCTATAGTATCTATGGGCATTTCAATGAGTCCACCTAAATCAGAACCATTTCCTTCCAGGGTTGAGTCCTCTGATGATTGGGCAGATAGAACATAGTATAAAATAGATGTTGCCAATAATGCAATTGTACCTCCTACTGCCAACCATTTAAGTGTTTTGTGGAAATGGTAGGTACGCGCAGCTTGTTTGATCATTTGACGTTGAGCACTCATTTTAATTCCTTCCGTGGTAAGTGACTGCAGATCTACTTCTTGCTTCAGTTGGCTATTTGAGCTTAGTTCCGTTTCGAAGTTTGCTTTTTCAACACGGCTCATTTCGCCGGTGAGATATTGGTCTATACGTGTGGTTATTTGTAAATTCATTGTGGTAGTGTTAAAGGGATGAATGAACAATGGTTTCGTTGCGAACAGCATCTTTCAGATCGTTCAAGCAGCGATACTTCTGTGCTTTGGCAACTTTGTCGTTTCTGAATCCGAGTTTGTCGGCGATGTCCGACATATTCATTCCCACTCCATAAAATAATTGAAGTAGCTCTCTACATTTTGCACCAATTTGTTCGATGGCTTTTTCTACACGGAGGAATTTCATCTCTTTTTGTGTGTAGTCTTCTTGTTCCAGATCTTGTATTTCTTCAAGTGGAACGGCATGATTTTTCCCCTCTTTCCGACTCTGATTATACCACATATACTTACAAACGTTTAGTAAATAGTAAATGGGTTCGTTTGTAAGAACAAAGGAAGTTTCTTCTTTTTTGCGGACATACACTAAAAGAGCCTCCTGAAAGATGTCTTCTGCTTGGGTAGAAGAACATCCATACTTCTTTAGGCTTTTCTTAACCAGGGGCCATTTTTTGTAAAGAGACAATAACTCTTTTTCCTGAGATGATATCGAACTCATGTTCTGTTATTTTATTCAATATGTCGGAATCCTCAAAAGGTAAACACCAGGTCTGAAATTATTTCACGCACCCCTGTAAACATGTGCTAAAATAGACCTGTAAATTATGACAGACATTTCGGGAAAAATGAAAGAATTAGCCCTACGCTATCCCTGTACCTTGCCTCATAATAGCCGTCGGTTATTGGATAAAAAACACAACAATGAAAAGAGCACTATTTCTTCTACTTACAGTGGTAATGATGGCATCAGCAACGAACGCTCAAGTGGAAGGGCAAGCCACGTCAATACCTACAACAGAATCGGTTGAAAAAACTTACGATGTGGTTGCACTTGAGGCCAGACTTCATGAGATAAAAGACATGGATCGGTCGAATATGACAAAAGAAGAAAGGAAGGCCCTTCGCGAAGAAGTTCGTTCGATCAGAAGTGATCTTACCTCAAGCAATCAAGGAGTATATCTTTCGTTTGGAGCCTTGGTGATCATCATTCTTATACTCATTCTAATTTTGTAGTAGAGTTTTTAAGATTTGATTCAGCTTACTCGTTGATCTCAATAAACCTCTTCACATTGCGAAGGGTTCCGAAAACGACGAGCGTGTCTGTTTCATAAACAACCGTCTCGGGTTTGGGAACTCCAATGATGTGTTCTTCAACTTGCATTTGGCCGTCTTCATCTTCACCAACTTCGTACGCGCGTTTGAGTGTGATAAGCGTAAGTTCATATTTGCTGTTCAAGCCGATTTCACCTAGCGACCTATTGGCAATACCGCGCGGACATTTAATCTCCGCGATTTCGTATTCGTCGGGTAAGCGAAGAAATGCGGTAATACTTGGATTGATAAGTCTCTCCGCAATGATCCCGGCTACCTCACTTTCGGGAGAAAGGACTTCTTGAACACCGATTTTTTCGAGTATTCGCACCTGGTTTTCGCCACTTGCTCTCGCGATTACACGAGGGAGTTCCATGTCTATCAAATTCAGAGCTGTAAGGACAGTTGCTTCAAAGTTTTCGCCAATCGCAATTACGGCTGCATCCATCTCATGCACCTTATTGGCAATAAGCACTTTTTTGTCGGTGCTGTCTAGCGTTACAGCGAGCGCAACATTGTCTTTGATGTTTTCGATTTTTTCTTCGCTAGCATCAAAGGCATAGACTTCGGCTCCTTGAGAAGCAAGACGATTGGCAATTTCGGCACCGTAACGACCTACACCTATTACAGCAAATTTTTTAATAGACATATCTCTTTATTTTTCTTTCAATAAGGCAGTAAAAACTTCTCCAAAGCTAAAGACATCTTCAAATGAATTGTACATAGGCGCCGGAGCCATGCGAACAACGTTTGGTTCACGCCAATCTACCACGACGGCTTTTTCCAAAAGTTGGTTCACCAATGATTTATCGGCACCCGGAACTATAACGGATAGTTGTGCACCGCGCTCTTCGGGGTTTGAAGGGGTAATGATCTCTAGTGCCACACCGGATTTTTTCTGAACTTCGCCGAGGATATATTCGAGGTATCCAGTCAACTCGATGGATTTTTTGCGGAGAGCCGGCATTCCTATTTCAGTAAAAAGATCGAGGGCCACTTTATGTACGGCCATCGACATGATGGGTGCATTGCTCAACTGCCAGGCCTCAGCGGTAGGCATGGGATCAAAACCCGGCTCCATTTGAAACCTTGTTTGTTTATCATGGCCCCACCAGCCTGCGAGCCTCATAATATCTTTATTGGAAACGTGCTTTTGATTTATAAAAACGCCGCCTACACTGCCCGGACCGGAGTTCAAGTATTTGTAAGTACACCAACAAGCAAAATCGACATCCCAGTTGTGCAATTCGAGAGGAAGGTTTCCGGCGGTATGGGCCAGATCGAAGCCGGCTTTGGCACCGACAGCATGAGCCGCTTTCGTAATAGATGGGAGATCGAAGAACTGTCCGGTGAAATAGTTGACAGCTCCAAAGCAAACAAGGGCTAGTTCGGAGCCCAATTCATTTATTTTCGATAGGATATCTTCAGAACGCAAATTGTATTCCCCGGCGCGTGGTTTCATTTCTACCAAAACATCCGATGGGTTCAAACCGTGAAGTTTCGCCTGACTTTCAAAAGCATAATGGTCGCTCGGAAATGGTTTGTGTTCGAATAGAATTTTGGTGCGCTTCCCTTCCGGACGATAAAAGGAGACGAGCAGAAGATGCAGATTTACCGTAAGTTGATTCATAACAACAACTTCTTCCGGCAAAGCTCCAACGAGGTTAGCACTTCCTTCGGTAAACCTTTCATGATAGCTAAACCAGGGATTCGTAGCGTGCATATGTCCTTCTACACCGTATCTCTCCCAGTCGTCGCATTCCTGAAGCAAAGTCTCTTTTACCCCTTTTGGTTGAAGCCCTAAAGAGTTTCCGGTGAAGTATAAAAAATTCTGGCCATGCAGTTTGGGGAATAAGAATTTATTTCGGTAGGCCGAAAGCGGGTCTAGTCGATCTTTTTCGCGTGCAAAAGCGATGGTGTTTTCAAATGTCATAAGAGCTTGAGGTGCAGTTACACCCTCAATGCAAAGGAAAGGCGAAAACGCGAAGATGAAACGGAAATTATTGGGTAATATCGAGTGAATGTGTCGAAAAAGAAAAGCCGCAGCTCTAAACGAACTACGACCTCTCACCTGTTGATCATGAAGAAACTCCTTAGAGGTACTTTTTTCGCTCTAAAAATCTGTTTCGTTTGTTTTACGCTTGGCGTTTGAAGCAAAGTTTGTAACGATACACTTCGCCTTGTTTTACTTCTTCTTTACTCAATCGAAATTTATTAACCTGACGTAAGATGAATTTTTTTAATTCGTCATTATCCGAATTCATTAGAAGGACTTCTACGTTTCCTTCCGGAAGAACACGTAGCATCACTTCAGCTTCACCGGTCAATTTTAATTGTCCGATTGGGAAATAGAAATGACGGGCAACTTCGCGTTCCATCGCCGATTTTGCAATCGCGGTCTCAGGTCCTTCTGATTTAGTTATGTCGTTTGAAAAGTTTGCATTTGCTGATATCACCGATGCCAGCAGGCAGAAAATAAAGGTGATTGTTTTCATGTGGTTGATTTATTTGTTGGTTTGTTGTGTCTGTTTTGCATGTGACGCCGCTCGATTTTATTTTGTTACACGAGAGGTGAAATATTTTTTTAATGTGCCAATGAGCCAATTAGCCAATAATTCGTTTCATTTTCCCAATCGCTCGCGCTTCCAAATCCATTCTTCGCGTTCACACATTAGCACATTAGCACATTAGCACATTAGCACATTATTACATTGGCACATTGGCTAATTGCCTAATTGCCTCATTGAATTCACTGCGCAAAGGAAGTTCGACGGTGTTAGAACGACTCTCAACGAATGTTAAGCTTATGTGCGGATTACGCCAATTAAATCAAAAATTGCAAATGAATGTTAATGCAACATTGAATATTAGTTGACACATCAATAAAAGAGGAGAAGAAGGGGCGAAGAAAACTACGCTTGTTTTTTGAACACAAAGCGATACTTTATTATTTGACCGGAATTGTAATCCGATTTTTCGAGTTGAATTTTATTGAGCTTTTTGATTACATAATCGGCAAGCGCTTGACTTGTTGCGTTCATTTCTAGGATTTGAACTTTCCCGCCGTTGTCAATTTTAAAACTAACCTCTACGGTTCCTTCTAATTCGGATTTGATAACCTGATTTTTCTGAGGCTGCTCTTTTTGAGCTTTGGTTCGGGTGAGTTTTTCCTGCGCATCGAGTCGCTTAGATACACACGCAATAGTAAGCACCAGTAGGAACAAGTGTACTATGAGGTGGCGTATGATGAAGGTTTTGGGGCGCATTTGAGGTTCATTTATGTCAAAAGACGCACAAGTAGCGACGAAGTTACAAGCAAAAATGATGCCCCGTCTACCGCTTGTCACATTAACCTTCAAAAAGAGGTCGTGCAGAAGTGACAGAAAAGGATATCAAATGGTTGTACGAATGATTCAGTTCATTACATAGACATACCAAAAAAGCTACAAATCATGAGGACTAATGCCCCCAATATTGCTGAGATCGGAATGGTAATGAGCCAGGCAATGAGTAATTTACCCGTCACGCCCCATTTTACCGCGGAAATCCTCTTTGTTAAACCACTACCTATGATGGCGCCCGTGATTGTGTGCGTAGTTGAAACCGGAATACCCAGACGTTCTGTGGCAAACAGGGTAATTGCACCGGCGGTTTCAGCCGCAACACCCTCAAAAGGAGTGACTTTGGTGATTTTTGTGCCCATTGTTTTAACGATTCGCCACCCACCCATCATTGTTCCGGCAGCTATGGTAAGATAGCAACCAAATACAACCCAATGAGGAATGTCGACTATTTTCATTTTAGTTTTGCCATCGACCGTTACTTGCTCTTGAGCTACAACCATCCATTCCCGAACATCATCGGGATTTTGCGTGGTATAAACAATCAGTGCCGCTGAAATAATACCCATGACCTTCTGGGCGTCATTGCCGCCATGACCGATTGAGAATAGTGCGGAAGAGATCAATTGGAGTTTTTTGAAGAGTTTATCCAATTTGGACGGATGACCTCTTCTTGAAAGCCATAAGAGAATTATCGAGATGAAATACGACATTATCATTCCGATGATTGGAGCTAAGAAAATGAAAGCAGCGATTTTTCCGATTTTAGAAAGGCTAACCACATCAAATCCTGCATGAGCAACGGCGGCTCCGGCAAAACCTCCAATAAGTGTATGTGAGCTACTCGATGGAATTCCTTTATACCAAGTAATTAAATTCCAAATGATGGCAGCAACAAGTCCGGATAATATAACGGTGAGCGTAATGGCCGAACCATCTACCGTTTTGGCGACAGTGTCGGCTACTTTGAATTCGGATATGAAATAAGCGATAAAATTGAAGAATGCTGCCCAAACTACAGCCTGAAAGGGTGTTAATACACGCGTTGAAACAATCGTGGCAATGCTATTCGCCGAATCGTGAAACCCATTGATAAAGTCGAATATGAACGCGAGTATTACGACAATGATGAGTAAGGTAAAAGCCGTCATAGGAAGTCGATACTAGAGATCAGGAATTCTTAACAAGAATAGATTCGAGCGCATTTGCTACATCTTCACATTTGTCCGTAGCGGTCTCGAGATTCGATAAAATTTCTTTCAATTTTATCAACTCGATGGGATCTGTCATCTCATTGAATAGTCGGGCAATCGCCTCGTCGAATAAATCATCCGCGTGATTTTCGAGAGAATTAATTCGTACAATGGCATCGCGAACGCGCTGTGCATTGCGCATGTTGCGCATGTCTTTAATTGCGATATCAACTTCTTGCACTTGTTTCATTAATACTTCGCTCATCAATTCCATCGTATGGCTGAATTCCGTTACGCCATAGAGGTGTATTCGAGAAGCCGTGCCGTGTATATAGTCCGCTATATCATCAATACTAGTGGCCAAAGCGTGAATGTCCTCTCTATCGAAGGGAGTGATAAAGTTGGAGGACAATTCGAGAAAGATGCGATGCGTAATTTCATCCCCTTTGTTCTCATAATCTCTTACTTCCTTTATAATTCTGGAAATCTGCGCAGGATCAGATGTTGTAAAAAGCTCATTGAATACTTGCGCTTGCTTCACCAGATTGGCAGTATCTTCTGCAAATAAATCGAAAAACACAGCATTTTTCGGAACCAAAAAGGAAAGAATGTTGGAGATTTTCATAGTGTATTTATTCCCGAAATTGAGACTGCAATTTTACGGCAATTGTCTAATCGATAGGCAGTTCTATTCAAGAGGTTTTTATTTGATCTTTCTCATTGATATATAACCTGATATGCGACCACCGAGTTTTCCACACACACCAACGGTAACCTACGGGTAACCCAAAATTAACATCGATTAAAGTATGATTTGGGATTGTGGACATCATATGCCTGTTGCTCGGGCCTCTATTTTCGATCTTTTTTCGGCACATGAAGGACAGCGATTCATAAAACGGAAGAGCAATAGAGAGCATAAAGGAGATAGTGTTTTGAGATATAAGGGGTCACTGATTCTTCCGGCAGACTGACTGATAACTTATTGACAAAACCGCAGAGAGCTAATACATGATCAAGGGATGGCTCAAGGCACTTTTCTGCTAAAATGGTTGTATGGACATCGGTTGTGCAAGAACAACCCTTTGAGACCTCCATTCCGGTGGGTTGTTCCATCAAAACGCACATAAGAGTCTATGAAGTTACACTAGGTCATCGTAATGAATTCTTATTGTATGAATAACGACTTGTCAATTTTCAAGTCGGTACTTCGCAATCCGTTTATCTAAGACTATCATGAAACTTCTTGGCGTTTGGTTTTTGTTCGCTTCCATTGCAAGTATAATTGGCTGTGGTTCGTCTAATGGAAGGGCTACTCATCGCACAGGAATTTCTATTGACGGTTCGTCTACAGTTTTTCCAATTACAGAGGCCGTTGCGGAGGAGTTCATGTTTCTCCATCCACACGTAAGAGTAACAATAGGAGAAAGCGGCACAGGTGGGGGATTTAGTAAGTTCGGACATGGGAAAATTGATGTCAACAATTCATCTCGACCAATAAAGGCCATAGAGGATAGCACATGTAAAACAAACAACATTGCCTATGAGTCCTTTATGGTCGCCTATGACGGGATGGTTGTTGTTGTAAATCCGAGCAATACGTGGTGCACGGATCTCAGTATTGCAGAATTGAAGATGTTGTGGGAACCCGCCGCTACTCGCACTATTACAACGTGGAATCAGATACGCGCGGAATGGCCCAATGAACCGATAAGGTTATTCGGGCCGGGTACTCAAAGCGGAACCTTCGACTACTTTACCGAGGCTGTTGTGGGGAAAACCAAGGAATGCCGAACAGATTTCACATCCAGTGAAGATGACAATATCTTAGTTCAAGGTATTGCATCGGACAAAAGTGCATTGGGTTATTTTGGTTTGGCTTATTACGAAAACAATAGAGACAAGGTAAAAGCAGTGGGAATAAGCAACGCAGAGGGAAGTCCCGTGGTGTTTCCAAGTGTGGAGAGTGTAAAAGACAAATCCTATTCACCATTAAGTCGACCCATCTTCATTTATGTTTCTGCCCAAGCTATAATTCGTCAAGAAGTGAGGGAGTTTGTGGGTTTTTATCTCGACAATTGCGCCGTACTGTCCGAAGAGGTGGGTTATGTTGCTTTATCCGATGCGGAATTAAACCTAGAAATGGAAAAATTTAGCAAGTTCACAGCCCAAAACCCCATACCTGAAAGAAGGTAGTTCTATAATTCAGATGAGGAGAAAGGAAAAAGTCATAGAAGGATTATTAGCACTGTGTGCGGGCATAAGTATTTTAACTACGCTTGGCATCTTGTACGTTTTGATTTCAGAGTCGTATGGTTTTTTTTCCATTGTGCCTTTAAAGGATTTTTTAACCGACACACAGTGGACTCCATTGTTTGCTGACCAACACTTTGGCATCATGCCATTAGTAGCCGGCACTTTGCTCACTACAGCAATAGCTATTGCACTTGCCCTTCCTATTGGTCTGACGATTGCGGTATATCTAAATGAATATGCTCATCCGAATCTCAGAAAAAGTGTGAAACCTGCATTGGAAGTTTTAGCCGCCATACCTACCGTGGTGTATGGTTATTTCGCATTGACGGTAGTCACACCATTTTTACAAACTATATACCCTGACTTAGCCGGATTTAGTGCCCTATCAGCGGGTTTAGTAATGGGTGTAATGATTATTCCGATTATTTCTTCACTGAGCGAAGATGCCTTGTATGCCGTTCCGAAATCATTACGAGAAGCTAGTTATGGCATGGGGGCAACGCGGTTTCAAACATCATTTAAGGTTCTGATACCCGCCGCATCTTCAGGAATTATCGTCTCAGTTATTTTGGCCATATCGCGTGCTGTGGGTGAAACAATGATTGTGGCAATTGCTGCAGGACAGCAGCCAAATCTGACGGCGAATCCATTTGTGCCGATAGAGACGATTACCACATATATCGTTCAGGTTTCGACCGGCGATGTTGAAAGAGGTTCACTAGAGTACAAAACAATTTTTGCAGCGGGGGTAACATTGTTTGTATTCACGTTTATTCTGAATAATATTTCCTTTTGGCTAAAGAAAAAATTCCAACAGAGGTATGAATAAGTTAAATTGGAATCGCATAAAGGACCGCTCATTTATGTGCTTTGGCGTGGCGTGTACAATCTTTGGATTGGCTGTTCTCGTTATTTTTTTGGCGAGCATAGTAGTACAAGGAGTAAATAGAATCGATTGGAGTTTTATTACCTCTATGCCATCCCGATTTGCGGAAAGAGCGGGAATTCTCCCGGCTTTAGTGGGCACACTTTGGATTTTAATTGTAACGGCATTATTTGCAATTCCTATTGGTGTAGCAGCAGGACTTTACCTTGAAGAGTATGGCAAGAAGAATCGATTTACCAAGTTTTTAGAAATAAATATTGCCAACCTCGCAGGTGTGCCCTCCATAATATATGGTTTGTTGGGATTGGAAATTTTCGGAAGAATGATGGCAATGGGAGGAAGTATATTGGCGGGATCATGTACCCTGGCTTTGTTAATACTACCCGTTGTTATTGTATCAACTCGGGAAGCCATTAAGGCTGTTCCGGATACATTGCGACAAGCCAGTTATGGTTTAGGAGCGAGTAAGTGGCAAACACTAAGTCGACAGGTTCTTCCGGCCTCGGCCGGTGGAATAATAACGGGGATCATTTTGGCGATTTCTCGTGCCATTGGAGAAACGGCGCCTCTTATTGTTATTGGAGCTTTGGTGTTCGTGCCTTTTGTTCCTCAATCGCCCATGGATGAATTTACCGTTTTACCGATTCAAATTTTCAATTGGGTATCTCGTCCGGAAAAAGAATTTGGTGTGAACGCTGCAGCAGCCATTATCATATTATTGTTGGTGACATTTGTTATGAATGGATTCGCCTTATACCTGAGAAATCGCTGGCAGAAAAAAATTAAATGGTAATATGAGCTACAAACTCGAAGCTGAGAATATCAATGTCTTTTATGGAGACAATCACGTAATAAAGGACGTGAGTATGCGCTTACCGGCTAACACCGTGACGGCATTTATCGGTCCTTCCGGGTGCGGGAAGTCAACATTTCTGCGTTGCTTAAACCGAATGAATGATTACATTGAATTGTTCAAATTAAAGGGCACTATACTAGTAGACGGTAAGAACATTTACGACCAAAAAGTCCGCGTAGAAGACTTGCGCAAGCAGATCGGAATGGTGTTTCAAAAACCAAACCCCTTTCCAAAATCTATTTATGAAAACGTAGTCTATGGATTGCGTATTCAGGGCATCAACAATAAAGGTGTCTTGGACGAAACGGTAGAGCGTTCATTGAAACAATCTGCTCTTTGGGAAGAAGTGAAAGATGATTTGAAAAAATCGGCTTTACAATTAAGTGGCGGCCAACAGCAACGTTTGTGTATAGCTAGAACCTTGGCAACAAATCCTACTATACTTTTGATGGATGAACCGGCATCGGCTTTAGATCCTATTTCTACATCGAAAGTGGAAGAACTGATACATGAGCTAAAGAAGTCGTTGACAATTATCATAGTAACACACAATATGCAACAGGCTGCGCGGGTCAGCGATATGACTGCTTTTTTCTATCTTGGCGATCTGGTAGAAATAGAAGAAACCAAAACGATCTTTACTAATCCGAAAAACACGCAAACCCAGAATTATATTACAGGAAGGTTCGGTTAAAGAGACTATTCTGATTCTCGCTCAGGACTGACACGAACAATTTAAACTAAAAATGGCTCATCACGAAATAGAATTAGAGAAACTTCATAAAGAAGTAGAGTCGATGTGGAGACTCACAATTTCCCAAATGCAAAAAACAAAACATTCGATGGTATTGTTGGATAAGGCATTGGCAGGAGAGGTAATCCACAGCGAACGAAGAGTGAATGCTTATGAACTGAATATTGATAATCAATGTGAATCTATTATAGCGTTAATGAATCCGGTTGCGGTTGATCTTCGATTTGTTTTGGCAGTCTTGAAGATCAACAACAACTTGGAACGTATTGGAGACATCGCAAAAGGTATTGCTCGATACATTATGGATTCAACCGATCATTACGACGAAAAACTGCTTGATACAACAGAGGTATTGCTCATGTTTGAAGAGGCAACAAGTATGCTTGAAGATTTACTCATTTCATTCAATTCCGAGAATACGGCGGTAGCAAGAAGCATTTTTAGCCGAGATGAATTTTTGAATGAGATCAATGCGAAAGCTAATGAACTCATCACGTCATATATCCGTGAAAACCCGAATAATATTGCTCAAGCATTGAACGTTTTGTCCACGATCCGCAAGATTGAGCGTGTAGGAGACCAATCAAAAAACATCGCCGAAGAAATCATTTTTTATGTCGAGGCCAAGGTTTTGAAACATGTCGATAAAACATAGAGACACCCCTCGTGGGTGTCTCACGTCATTGCACCCACGAGGGGTGATGCACCCACGAGGGGTGATGCACCCACGAGGGGTGATGCACCCACGAGGGGTGCATTTACTTATGGGTCATTAGTTCGGCAGGATGCACCCACGAGGGGTGCATTTACTTAGTGTAAGCCATGGGGTTGTTGTTGATATATCTGGCGATGGCGGCCTGGGATTTTGGTGATCGCACGATTATATCCCAGTAGTCGTGAAGCCATAGTTTTTTTTGGAAGGATGGCCAATTATGGTTTTTAACACCTTTGATATATTCATTCGTGCTTATGGATTTGAAGGCTCCAATAATATCCGAAAGGCTATAGATAATATCCGTGGATCCTTTTTGCGATTGCACCGAAATGAGTCCATGAAAATGATCCGGCATTACAACGTATTCCAAAAGTTGGATATTTGGAAAACGTGTAGGCAAGTTTATCCAAACGTCCTTTACCATAAGCCCCGCTTCATTTAAAATCATTTTACCATCTTCAACTTTTCCAAACGGAGTTCCGCGTTCCTTTGCAGTTATGGTAACAAAATAGATTGACGTTCCGGTATAGTCATGACCAGCCTTCCGCATGGACTGAGGACGAAATTTCATAGTTTTAGCTTTCAGTTCAAATAGAATAGAATGTCTATTCTGAAGCTAAAGTCGGTTGACTGGAAGAATCTTGATGTTGAATTCCAAATATTCGCAAAAAAGACCAAAACGACCCTAGAGTGCGGCGTTTAAACGTACACGATTAGAAAATAAGAGAATATTCTGCTTAGTTCCCTTCCATCACCTCCGGCAATTCGGCCTTTTCCCAGCTATTGAGTTTTTCGAGATGAACAAGGGTGTTGCCCTCGGCGTTGTTGGCTAACATGCGATCGAATTTTGCACCGAAGATAATTTCGCTGAAGAGATAGGAAGTACGCATGTGAACTTCTTGCGAATATGTTTCATCGTATCCGTTTAGTTGCAGCATTATTTCAGCACGTGAATCAGTTAGATCTTTTTCAGTTAGCTGAAAAATGGGACTTTCAGATTCTATGGGATGTACGATGGTCCAGGTAGAAACAAGCATATTGATTTTCTCGATTTCCAGTTTTAAGGGATAGAATTTTCGGATTTCAGCTCCTTCTACGTTTTCTATTCTGGAGAATATCAATCGTGCGGCTACATTAATCATCTGAGTGTTTTTGACGTTTGCCAGACGCATCATCAAAGCTGTTTTATCTTTTTGATAGGGCGAAATCAAGGCGTGTTCGCTAAAAAGAAGTTTTGCTTTGGGCTTGGAAAATCTTCCGTAGAGCAAACCGGTTGCCATTGCAAAACCCATCAGCCCTGAGAAAGATTCGAAGGCAGCGAGCGAATTACAAATTGTATTAACCGGAGCGATGGCTCCATAACCAACAGTAGTAAGTGTTTGAGAGCTGAAGTAAAATGCTTTTAATAACTTTTCTGCCGTCGTAATTGCGGCATCGCCTGAAAGACCTTCTACGCCAACCAAATAGTAAAGCATTGCGAATAGGAAATTGACAGCAGCATAGCTGATCAACATAATGAGAAGGAATCGTCCCCACGACATAGTGATTAGCCAATGAAAAAGATGAAAGCGTTCTCTAAAAGTGAGACCTTCTTTTTTTACATTGTAGGTACCGTCTTTATTTAATAGTCGCCATCCTTGATTCGCAACTTTATCGCTGAATCCGGTATCTTTTATTTCTCGGTGTAGGAAGCGACTCTTGGACATATTTATAAAGCGTGGGTATTTTTCTAAAAGCACGAATGTAAACTGATAATGCTTATAAAGGATTGAATTTTGACGACCAATAAAAAACCGGAAGATTTCTCCTCCGGTCTTTCGGTTAATCAATAGAGCATCGCTGTTTTTACAGGTCCCCTTAAAGCATATAGTTTTTAATCCACTCTTGCAACTGCGTTTGCCATTCCGCTGTATTCCGCTAATTCCATTTTAATAGAACCTACTAATATTTTTGCTTTTGCTAGAATCGGAAGGTGGTTTGCATCATCCGTAATCCACACGCTCAAGTCCTCTTCTTTTTTAAACACACGACCTTTTTGTACAACGGGAGCAAATCGCAAACAGTTGAACGTACCGGCGTCTACTTTAATTTGTTCTTTACCCATGTACCGTATTTTAAGCGGATAAATTTCGTCATCTACGATGGTCATAACGGTATACACTTGTCCAACCTGAGCATTTGAGAAATCCATGTTGCGCGCGTAGTAATAAGCAGAGAGCATATCCTGCACAAAGTCGGGGGTCATGTAGGTCTCTTCTTTGTGGTTTTTCATCGCGCGTTTATTTGGGTAAAAGGTGTAGTCCTGAAAAATCTTATATCCACCTTCATCACAATTACGCACGAAACGATAAGGAAAAAGCCCTTGTTTATCTATGTATGTTTCATATCGATCGCGAACTTTAAAAAACCAATCGAAAGATCCAACGCTGTAGCCTTCACCAACGAGGTGGTAAGCATCACGTCCATTGAATTTGTATGGTGATTCTTGCACTGTCAGGACCGCTTCTCCGGCATTCATCATACCATAGTGCATTCTATATTTAACACGCTCTCCGACAGCGAAAGCAGTGTTAGTCATATTACGCAATCCCATATCAGGCAGGTTCTCCAGTTTCACTCTAGGAGGCTTTGAGGCCTGAGCAATTGCACCACTCACCAGAGCGAGTGCAATTGAAGCGAGGAGAATAAATTTTTTCATAACCATTGATTTGTTCACCAAGAGGCAAAAAGAGTGCCGTTGTTATGCAAAACGGTGAGCGAGTAGAAGCGCCCTTTTTAAAGGATTGACAATGAGGGTAATAGACCCCATGAAATTAAAAAGAAGTATGAAGAATTTTAGGACTTGGTCGATAGAGCATGTAAGCGGACGGGCACTTTGCTTTTATCCATCAATTGACAATTGATTTTTACTTCAATTTTTCCCTGTGTAGTGAACTGTCCAATCAGGATTCGGCCATCTGTAGGTATCGTATTTGCTTGACCTGGCAAACTAAACCACGAACCTCCTACACGATCATTTATTAATAATGCTTCTCCATCCTCAAAAGCTGTAGTCCAGGCTTGTTCAGGGGACTCCAGAAAGTACATGGTACCTGCCGTTCGATTATGCTGCATACCGAGTGTTACCCAACTGTCAAACGCCAATTCCGGATGCACTTGCATGAGCCCCGCATTAATGTTGCTTCCCAGAAATTCACCGTATCCGGATTGCCAAAAAGATTCTGTTGAATTTATTTCTAAAGGATATTCATTGCTGCCAAAAACAGCTATCATAGCCTCTAATGAATCGGGCACTATTAGCCATACGCGATAGCAAGTTGCTTTTTTTAATTCCGGTGCCGCGCGAATGGCATCTTCGGAAATTTCCACTTTCTCTAACTCCAATTTGGCTTCCTGTGCCATACCGGCGGAAGAAAATAGTACCGTGATGAGTACACCAAAGAAAGAGTTGAATGAGGGTCTATATATTTTCATAAATGGCATAGCGCGAAGGTAATGTCATTTCGAATACGAATCTGCTACCTTTACACCATGGCTAAAAAAGCAGCAAACGCATCGTCATATAAGCGCGATTTAAGAGCAGAAGTTCTCAAAGTATTTGAGCGCAATGGAAAAAAGCAGTTGAATCATAAACAGATTGCGGCAGAACTTGGGATTTCCGACTCCGGAGTGAGAACTCTCATAATGGAAATTTTGCGAAATGAGGCGGAAAAAGGCGTGCTAGTTGAAGAGCAGCAAGGCAAGTTTCGAGCGAAAAAAATTGCGGTGGACACTATCGAAGGTGTTATCGAGATAAATCGATATGGAAAGGGATTTGTAAGTGTTCCGGGATATGATAAGGATATTCAAATACCCAAGGGAGATACAGGATTAGCCCTATGGGGCGATAGGGTAGAAATCGCTTTTAATCCAAGATCACGCAGACATGATGGAAGAGTAGTACGCGTTATTGAGCGATTGCGCAAGGTTTATGTCGGTGTTCTTGATTATGTTCATGGTCAATATTTCGTGCCGCCTTCGGATAGTAAAATACATGTCGAATTTGACATCCATAAAAATGATCTAAATGGAGCAGAGAAAGGAGACAAAGTAGTACTCGAATTAAAACATTGGGAAAGGCCGGGTAAAAATCCTGAGGGTAGAATTACACGCGTTCTTGGAAAGCCGGGCGAACACTTCGCGGAGATGCATGCGATTATAGCTGAATATGGTTTGCCCGAAGCATTTGCAGAAGAGGTCGAGCAAGAAGCAAATCAGATTAGTGAAGTAATTACGGCAGAAGAAATTGCGAAGCGTAAAGATTTTAGGGAAATAACCACTTTTACAATTGACCCTTATGACGCCAAAGATTTTGATGACGCGTTGTCGTATCGTATTCTAGAAAACGGCAACACCGAAGTAGGGGTGCACATTGCAGATGTAAGTCATTATGTAAAACCCGGAATGCTTACAGAGACCGAAGGTTTTGATCGGGCCACCTCTGTATATCTGGTGGACCGAACTATTCCCATGTTGCCGGAAAAACTGTCGAACAATCTTTGTTCACTTCGTCCGAATGAAGAGAAGTTATGTTTTAGTGCCGTTTTCGAATTAGATAAAAACGCTAAGATTGTGAACGAGTGGTTTGGTCGAACCATCATTTTTTCTGACAGAAGATTTACCTATGAAGAAGCTCAAGAGCGAATTGAAAAGGGAGAAGGAGATTATGCTGAAGAGCTGAAATCTTTGGATGCGTTGGCAAAAAAAATGCGAGCGGTGCGTTATAAAAACGGAGCGATAGATTTTAACTCCGAAGAAGTGAAGTTTCAACTCGATGAAAAGGGGGCTCCACTTGGTGTGATCATTAAAGTGATGAAAGATTCGAATCAATTGATCGAAGACTTTATGTTGCTTGCAAATTGTAGGGTAGCGGAGTTCATCGGCAATCCGAAAAACAAACAACCAAAACCCTTTGTGTATCGCATTCACGACGAACCGGACCCTGAAAAGCTGACGCAGTTGCGCACTTTTCTAAAGCATTTGGGTCACAAGTTACCACGTCCAACAGACAGCGTAAAAGGAAATGTGGTGAAAGAACTACTTGCAAAAGTGGAAGGACATCCCGAAGAAAGTATCATACGTCAAATGGCAATTCGAAGTATGAGCAAAGCTGAATACAATCCTCATAACATTGGTCACTACGGACTTGCGTTTCCATTTTATACTCACTTTACATCTCCCATCCGCAGATACCCCGACGTGATGGTTCATCGTTTGTTGGCGCGTTATTTAGAAGGCGGTCAGCCCGCAGACGAACGCGACTTGGAGTTTCGATGCAAGCACAGTTCATTAATGGAAAAACGAGCTGCCGAAGCCGAACGAGCATCCATTAAATACAAGCAGGTTGAATATATGCTTATGCACCGCGACATGGAATTTGAGGCTATGATATCAGGTTTGGCTAGCTGGGGTATATACGCAGAAGTGCGATCTACGCGTTGCGAGGGATTAATTAGCATCAATTCACTTACGGACGATCAATATCAATTCGATGAAGGGAAATACATTCTTGCGGGACTTCGCAAGAAGCGTGAATTCCATATGGGCGATATGATTCGAATAAAAGTGATGGATGGCGATTTACAAAAACGCACCCTCGACTTTAAGTTGATACTCGATTGACCGGGAAGTTAGAATTCTACGTAATGTTTTTTCTTCAACTTTGGTCTGCCATCTTTTCGAAGACACACGTTCTTGTAGCTGTACTCCGCTTCTTCATCTCCCATGGAAGATGCTTCGATCCAATCATTGCAAGCTCCTTCAAGGTCGTGTAAGTTGAATAAGGCTAGACCTCTGTAGTACAATATTTCCGGAAGATATTCCGTGTTTTCAAGTTTCAATTCCGACAAGGTCTCTATAGCTCGTGAATCTTGTCCCATATCGAGATAAAGCAGAGCCATGTGAAATTTTGCTCTGTGAAGACTTGGGTCTAGTTGATATGCTTGGGTAAAATCTTCCATGGCGAGTAGATTTTTGCCTTGCTCTACAAATGCGGCTCCTCGCAAGTAATAAGCAGCGGTATAGGCAGAATCGAGATAAATGGCCTCGTCTAAATAGCGAATGGCTGCTCGGTTTTGCATGCTCATATACTCTACTACGCCTACGCAATAGTAGGGGGCCGCTTGTGTTTCATGGCGGGCTAGATAGGTCATGAGATCTATCCTAGCTTCATCGAATAGGTGCAACGATGTTTTGCATATTCCTCGGTTTAGATATAAATCGTCTTTGCTATAACCAAAAAGAGCTGCCCGATTGTAGTCGTCGAGCGCGGCTTCAAACAGGTCTTCTTTTTGAAGGCAATCAGCTCGGAGCATAAAGGATTTCGCATCTTCCGCTTTGTTGAGGAGGGAGTCCAAAATCGAGCGGGCATAGCCATATCGGGCCTGATGATAGGCTTCTTCGGCTTCACGATACCCCATTTGCGCGCGCAAAGACAGGGTGCCAAGAAGCATAAATAGAAATGGGATGTAGTACGCTTTACGCATAATTATTCCATTTTTACTGAAAACGAGGGCAATTAGTTTGCTTTTCTTATAATTTCCCCAAAAAATTGTATCGTGAGGGTTCTGAAAAAAGTACTTCTTGGGCTCTTTGGGCTGATTCTACTGTGTATTCTGGCACTCATGCTCACCGGCAACCAACATGTGCTCTACGGCCTGAGTAAAACCTACCTCATAGGAAAGTCGCAGCCCGACATCGACGACATGGCCTATTTTGATGTGAGGGAAATTAAAGCGGGCCCGGCGGAGAGTTGGCCGGCACATTCATTATTGGGCAAAAAGGAACTCAATCCGGATGATTTGTCCTTCTTGAAGAGCATGGAAACAAGTGCTTTTCTAGTTTTTCATCGCGATTCGCTTCTGGCGGAGTATTACGGAGAAGGCTGCGATCGCACTACGCGAACCAATTCGTTTTCGATGGCGAAGAGTTTTACGGGAATGCTCATCGGAGTGGCTATAGAAGAAGGGTATATAAAAAGTGTTGATCAAAAAGTGTCTGACTTTATACCTGAATTTTCGCAGGGAAAAGATGCCGAACTTACGATCCGACATCTTCTTCAAATGAGCAGCGGGATTCCTTTCGGGGAGAGTTATAGCAGTCCTTTTGGTTACATGGCCCGGGCTTACTACGGCAAAAACCTTTTGGAAGAAACCATGAAGTACAGCGTGAAAAATGATCCGGGAACATTGTGGATGTACGAAGGGGGAAACACCGTTTTGCTTTCAGTGGTTTTGCAAAAAGCTACAGGTAAAAATCTTTCCCGGTATTTCGAAGAAAAAATATGGTCGTGCATCGGTGCAGAGAACAGCGCATTTTGGAACCTCGATAAAAAGGACGGAATGGAAAAGGCTTATTCTGCGGTTTATGCGACGGCGAGCGATTATGCGCGCATAGGATCGCTGTATATGAATAATGGCGTGTGGGATAGTGACACTCTTGTTCCGTCGCATTTTGTGAAGGAAAGTTTAGAGGCTACCATGGTTCCTGATAGTACCGGAGAAAAATGTTCCTGGTATGGTTTTCACTGGTGGCTGGGACAATATAAAGGCCACGATATTTTTTCCTGCAGAGGATTGCGTGGTCAATATATAGTTGTGGTTCCGGATGTAGAATTGATGTTTGTTCGAACGGGCCACAAGCAGGATAAGGAGCGCATTGAGCACATGCCAACGGATTTATTCCGATACTTGGATATTACATGGGCATTGGCAGATTTATAGGAAAAACTAAATACTAAATACGATGCTAGAACACATTAACCTGGAGGAAATCCTTTTCCTCGACATTGAAACAGTGCCCCAACATCCCGATTTTTCTCATCTGGATGGAGACCTGCAAAAGCTGTGGGAAGACAAATCAAGATTTACTCGTGAGAAAAATGAACTGAGTGTAGAGGATTCGTATTCGATGGCCGGCATCTACGCAGAGTTCGGAAAAATTATTTGCATCGGAGTCGGATATTTTACCCAAAGACAGGGAGAGAGAGTTTTTAGATGCACGGCTTTTAGCGGAGAAGAACACGAGGTCTTAACTGAATTCGCAAATCTTTTACATCAGCGGACCGGTCAGCCATTTCGCATGTTATGCGCGCACAATGGAAAAGAATTCGACTTCCCTTATATCTGTAGAAGAATGCTCGTGAACGGAATAAAGCTGCCTACAATGCTGGACATAGCGGGCAAAAAACCTTGGGAGGTGGGTCATATAGATACCATGGAACTGTGGAAGTTTGGAGACTACAAACACTATACATCCCTGAAGGTACTCGCTAAAATTTTCGGAATCCCTACACCTAAAGATGACATTGATGGAAGTCAGGTGCGTGAAGTGTATTACGAGGAGAAAAATCTCGAGCGCATTCGTATTTATTGCATGAAAGATGTTCTCACGATTGGTCAACTCTTCCTTAAGTATCGCGGCGAAGAATTAGTTGAAGGCGATGCTATTGTTATGGTTTAATGACAAAGGTTCATCCCGACTGTATAGGCAATGTTAGCAACCCAATTCTAGTTTGATCCTATCAATGCGATTTACCATTTCCGATTTGAGTCGAGAGTACTCTTTTCTATCGGGCATAGAAACACGGAGGGAGAAGTAGAATTTAATTTTGGGTTCTGTACCGCTAGGCCTCCCTGTTATTACCGAACCATCTTGCAGTACAAATTGCAAAACATTGCTCGAAGGCAATTCGATGTTTTTCACTTCACCGGTGAGAAGGTTGTATTCCTTTTGTTCTTTGTAATCGCGGCGAGTAACGACTACGGAATCACCCAAACTTTTTGGAGAGTTGTTTCGAAGATTTTGCATCATCGAATCTATTTTTTGTTTTCCCTCGAGACCTTTGTAGGTAAGGGAAAGGAGTTCCTCTTGGAAATACCCGAATTTTTCGTATATTTCCATTAGCAGACCAAAAAGTCCGAGACCTCTGTTTTTGGCCCAAGCGGCTACTTCGCAAAGAGCCACAGAAGAGATAACGGCATCTTTGTCGCGCACATAATCTCCAACCAGGTAACCGTAACTTTCTTCTCCTCCACAAATAAATTCTTCGATGCCATCTTTCTCACCCATTACTCCGGCGATGTATTTGAACCCAGTTAGCGTGTCATATATTTTCACACCAAAACTTCTGGCAATGGCTGCAATAAGTTCACTGGTTACAATGGTTTTTGCTACGAAGTGATTGGGTTTAAGTTTTCCTTGTTGACGAAGTATTTCGAGTTGGTAATACACGAGGAGTGTGCCGCTTTGATTTCCATTGAGAAGAATTAGATTTCCATCATTATCGCGAATGGCAAGCCCCACGCGATCTGCATCCGGATCGGTACCTAAGATTAATTCTCCTCCACACGCCTGAGCTAATTCGAGCGCCATGGAGAGGGCTTCTTTTTCCTCCGGATTAGGAGATTGCACAGAGGGAAAATTTCCGTCGGTTATGGCTTGTTCACCCACAATAACTACGGCTTTGAAACCGGCTTTTTCCAGTGCTTGCGGAACAAGAGTGATACCCGATCCGTGAATTGCCGTATAAACAATTTTCAAATCTTGAGCTTTTTCGATCTCGGAAGGCTGTCGAATAATTCTGTGTAATTCGGCTAAATAGGCCTCATCTATTTCTGTGGTGAGCACCTGAATGTTTTCCGAAGGTCCATCGAACTTAACTTCTTGAAGGCCCTTTATTTTTCTCACTTCACCGATAATACCATTGTCGTGAGGAGGTAGTACTTGAGCGCCATCGGACCAATAAACTTTGTAGCCATTGTATTCTTTGGGATTGTGAGATGCCGTGATCACAACTCCCGCATCACAACCTAAGTGTCGCACGGCATAAGACAGAAGCGGCGTCGGTCTGAGTTCCGAAAAAATGAAAGTTTTTATTCCATTACCGGCAAAAACACCTGCTACCACATCGCAGAAATATCGGCTATTGTTGCGAGAGTCATAAGCAATGGCAACCGTAATTTGTTTACCCGTTATTTGTGATTTTAAATAGTTTGCTAATCCCTGGGTAGCAATGCCCAGCGTGTATCGGTTTACCATAGCGGTGCCAACACCCATTAATCCGCGCAGACCACCTGTCCCGAATTCTAGATCAGAATAAAAATGTTCGATCAATACTTTGGGATCACCCGCAATGAGTCCATGAATTTCTTCTTGGGTTTTCTCGTCAACTGCCGGGATGAGCCAGCTTTGAGCTTTTTGAAGTGCTTGAACTTGAATGTCCATGGAATTAACTTATCTGTGATTAGTAAAACAGTCTTGTAAAGATTCTTGCCAGGTGGGCAAAGAGATACCGCTCATTTGGGTAAAAAGAGAGGAGTTAAGTTTAGAGTAAATCGGTCGTTGGGCTTTGGTAGGAAATTCGGATGTAGCTACCGGGATCACATTTACCGAAGATTGATTTAAGCGAACGATTTCTTTTGTAAAATCATACCAACTCGCTTCTCCGGCTTCGGCGTAGTGGTACAAGCCGGGCTCGAAGTCATCCCTGCGGAGATATTTATCGATTAAGTTCATTGTATTATGTGCTAATAGACGGGCATATGTTGGGCTGGCTATTTGATCGTTCACCACTCGAAGCTCTTCTTTTTGGTGTGATAAACGCATCATGGTTTTGAAAAAATTATGTCCGTAATTGCTGTAGAGCCACGATACTCGGAGGATTAAATAGTTCTCTGTGGCAGAGCGAATATTTTTTTCTCCGATCCATTTACTTCGGCCATAAACATTTATAGGAGATACCGGATCTGATTCTACCCTTGGGCTATTTTCATTACCTTCAAAAACGTAGTCGGTAGAATAATGTATGAGAAGGCTTTCACTTTGATCGCAGGCCTCGGCCAGCCAGCCCGGGGCTGTTCCATTGATGAGGTATGCATTTTCCCTATCTTCTTCGGCTTTTTCGACATTGGTATAGGCCGCACAGTTAATGACTACATCCGGGGCGTGATCTTCAATAAAATCCTTTACTCGGCTTTCAAGGCTTATGTCAAAATCGTCTCGGCCCAGGGCAAGAATGTTAAATTGTGGCCATTTGGAGGCGATAGCAATGAATTCGTGACCCAATTGCCCGCCCGCGCCGGTCAATAAGATTCGGGGTTTTTCGTTCTTTGGGAAGCCTATTTGCATGCTGCAAAAGTACAGGTCATATTTTTGTTGGCACAATGGTTGGCATAGACCCGATGTAAACAAAATTGAATTGCCATGAAAAACGTTTACCTAATAGTATCCTTTTTAGTGCTGAGCACAGTAGTTATGGCACAGCGCAACCAGCGAAATCCCTCACTTGGATTCGGTGTTCAGATTGTCGAACCAAAAGGTCAGTTTTCCGAAGCATTTGATGGTTATCCTGCTGGACTGGCCGGAACTTTTGCCGCACCCATGGGCAGATCGCCTTTCGAAGTTGGAATTGCCGTTGCTTGGAACAGCATGGGATCACAAAAAGAAGATGTGGATGTTTATGTGTACACCGACGATTTAGGCAACGATATCTATGAACAAGGTGATATGCGCATCCGAAGCAACAACAACCGATACCTCTTGTTGGGACGTTTTCGTCCCTTTGCCGGGGCCTTCCAACCTTATGTTGAGGGGCTTTCAGGTTTTGAGACCTATATTACTAAGACGAATGTATCTATAGACGATGATACATTTTCGGATGTAGCCAATACGGATCGCGAACATTGGGATATGGCTCTCACATTGGGTTGGGCTGCAGGCTTGCGAATCAAGTTAGGGCAATCATTTTTGCTCGAAGCGCGATTCGAAAATCTGCAGAGCGGCACCACAACCTTCGTCGATAAGGAAACTATTCAGGTTGCAACTGACAATTCGATCACCTTCGAAACCAAGGAATCGCGCACCGATAAATGGACCTACCAATTGGGAATTGCATTTGAATTTTAATGCGTATATGCACCGCTCGTGGGTGCATTCCGCGCACGCCGTGGCGCGTTTCCAAAAAAAAACGTCCCGATTTCGGGACGTTTGCAATGGGGGTATAAACGAGTGAATTAATACTCGTCCTCGTTGAAGAAGAAGTCTTCTTTGGTAGGGTAATCAGGCCAGATGTCTTCAATGGTATCGAAAACTTCTTCGTCATCTTCAATTTGCTGAAGATTCTCCACTACTTCCAGTGGCGCGCCTGTTCTCATAGCAAAATCGATCAATTCATCCTTCGTCGCAGGCCAAGGAGCGTCTTCGAGATATGAGGCCAATTCTAGTGTCCAATACATAGCGGCAATGCAATTAGGTGTTTCTTTCTTCTTTTAAAGACGTGCGAAAGTAATGCTTTTCATGGATTCTGCAAATGCAAAATTTGGGGTTTCACCATCAAGTTTAAGACATTGAAAAATAGCCTTATACGTTAAATTTATCCTCGAGGTTTCCAAGGGATTTCCAATGCACCGAGTTCAACGGTCCATTTTCTGGACAAAACGAAAAGGAAATCGCTGAGTCGATTCAAATAGTGAACGATAAGACTTTCTACCCCTTCAAATTCCGACAAATGGGTAACATTCCGTTCGGCTCTGCGGCACACGCATCGGGCAATGTGGCAATGTGACACGGAAGGATGGCCGCCCGGAAGAATGAAGTTTTTCATGGGCAGAAGCTGTGTTTCCATCAGGTCTATTTCTTTCTCCAAGACTTCTACATCAGCGGGCTCTAGAACCGGTATGACAAATCCGGTATGTCCTTCTTCCATTGCAAGCATACCGCCGATTACAAAAAGTCGATCTTGAATGGCAATAAATAGCTCACGTGCGGGAATTGCTACTTCTTGATCGCGGAGCAGCCCAATGCAGCTATTCAGTTCGTCGACCGTACCATAAGCCTCAATTTTCACATGATGTTTAGGGACACGTTTTCCTCCCAACAATTGAGTAGTGCCATTGTCGCCTTGTTTGGTATAAATCTTCATTATTTCGGGTTGTTCGATTTAATTTATTGCCTTGCGAATCTAGACACTCACCACATCATTTTGTTCCCAAATTATTGAAATGAGTATGTTGTAGACCGCATTTGCGTGGTTTTCTCGGTTTACCTTTGCCCCATGACAGAAGCTCGAAATCATGCTAAGCAGGAGAGATACGACCGTGCCTATTTGAAAATGGCCTTGGAGTGGTCGAAGCTCTCCCATTGCAAACGCAAACAAGTAGGGGCATTATTGGTAAAAGACGGAATGATTATCAGCGATGGATATAACGGCACACCCAGCGGATTTCCCAACCATTGCGAAGATGATAACGGGGATACTTTGTGGTATGTTTTGCATGCCGAGGCTAATGCCATTTTGAAGGTTGCACGGAGCGCCAATAGTGCGAAGGGTTCTACCTTGTACATCACGCTTTCTCCATGTAAAGAGTGTTGCAAGCTCATTTTGCAGGCGGGTATAGAACGTATGGTTTACCAAGTGGCTTATAAGGATCCGGCAGGTTTGGATTTTTTAAGAGAAGCCGGCCTGAACATCATCCAAATAGAAAACGTTTAGTCCTAGAAGTTTGAATAGAGAGATTTTGATAACATAAATAAGGAACAATAATTTCGTTGTAAGCCTAAACGCCATTAGATTTCGGCTTTTAAATCGGGTTGGATAAGATGAATAATGAAAATCTGGACAAGTTCAGAAGAGTAGAAGTGGAGAATACACCGTCGGGAAGCGGTGCGAACCCAGGAAGACACAGCGCCCTGCAACCTTTGTTGTTCGCGGGCACTTTGATATTGGGTATGTTCATCGGCACCAATTTGGGCGACCGAAATATTTTTACCGTACAGCAGTCACCCACCTCGGAATCGAATCCGAATAAGTTGGTGAGTATCATAGATTACATTGAGAACAACTATGTAGATAGCATCGAAAAACGCAAGTTGGTGGATGGTGCAATCATTTCCGTTTTAAAAAATCTAGACCCACATAGCCAATACATTAGTCCGGAGGAAAGTGAGCGCATTGCAGAACAGATGAAGGGTTCCTTTGAAGGTATAGGAATTGAATTTGTGCTTTTGCGGGATTCTTTGTGTGTGGTTAAAACGATTTCGGGTGGTCCCTCAGAAAAGGCGGGATTAGAAGAAGGCGACCGAATAGTAAGAGTCGATGGCAAAGAAATTTCCGGAAAAGACCTCGATGCAGAAAAAGTAGCTTCCTTGCTTAAAGGTCCGGGCGGAAGTAAGGTCTCCATTAGTGTAAAACGTCATGGTAAAAAGGAACTGGTTGACTACGCTCTCGAACGCGGAGAGATTCCGATAAAAAGCGTTACAAGCTGGTTTATGGCCGATAAAGAAGTCGGCTACATAGAAATTGATCGATTTGCCTCCACCACGTATGAGGAGTTTATGTCGGCTGCGACAGAGTTGAAGAGCAAAGGAATGAAAAAGCTCATTCTTGATTTGCGCAACAACGGCGGTGGATTGATGAACCAGGCGACCGGTATCGTCGAAGAATTTTTAACGGAGGGAAAAGTGATTGTTTCTATGAAAGGCGTTCATAAACCGACAGAAACAACTACATCAAAAAAGAAAGGGAAGTTCAAAGATGTTGAAATTGTGGTTTTGATTAATCAGAATTCGGCTTCGGCAAGTGAAATTGTTGCAGGAGCTCTTCAAGATTGGGATCGCAGTATTACCGTTGGAAGAAGATCTTTCGGGAAAGGGCTTGTGCAAAACGAACTAGACTTGCCGGACAACAGTGCATTGCGTTTGACCATTGCCCGTTACTACACACCTACGGGCCGTTGTATCCAAAAACCTTATGGAGATACCATTGTCTATGAAGAGAGTTTTGCCGAACGTTTTGAACGCGGCGAATTAACCAGTGCCGACAGTGTGCTCGTTAACGATAGCCTCAAGTATCGCACTCCGGGAGGAAGAATTGTTTATGGTGGTGGTGGCATCACTCCGGATGTTTTTGTTTCTATCGACACTACCCTTTTCTCCGGTGCTATCAGCGAGATTGTTTATTCCGGGTTAATGCGCAAATTCTGTTTCAATTATGCAGATCAAAATCGGGAAGATTTGAGGGAATATGGAAGTGGAGAAATTTTTGCTGAGAAGTTTACTGTTCCCGAAAGCACCTTCAAAGCATTGATAGCAGAGGCACAGAAAGAGGGTATTAAAACGGCTGAATTGTCAAAGGCGAGGATCAAAGAATACCTTCTATTGCATGTGAAAGGTGAAATCGGAAGAACGATTTTCTCAGACAATACCCGTCAGAGAATTGTACTGCGTCACGACCAAGATTTCATCAAGGCGCTTCAGGTAATAAACAATTACAAAGAGTACGCTCAGCTCGTCGTTGTTAAATAACAGTTGATTTGTCGTCAGAAAGTCCATCGAATGAAGTAAAGATTCGACACACCTTTCCCAAAGAAGAAAAGCTGTGTCGCAAAAAGCTTATTGAAGAACTCTACGATAAGGGCGTGGCGATAAAAACACCGGCGATCATATTGCTTCATTTGCATTGTACCCTTTATGAAAAAGTTCCTTCGCAGGCCTTGTTTACGGTTGGGAAGCGAAACTTCAAGCGGGCACACGATCGCAATAGAATCAAACGTCTTATGAGAGAGGCCTACAGACTTCATAAACATGTTCATAATACAGCCCTGAGCACCTGTAGTAAGCAGGCTGCCCTCATGTTTATCTTTACAGGCAGGACGATGCCCGACTTCGATTACGTTCATGATAAAATAAGAGAGCTTGTTATACGTTATGGATCGTGGGTTGAACAGGAAACGAAAAAGCAAGAATCGCATGAAACTATTTAGTACTTCCAAATCTCGAAAATGGGCCTTAGCACTGGCAATTCCGGTGGTAATGGTATCCGCAACCGTAGCCGATGATTTTTTCGAGATTTCCAAAAACATGGAAATTTTTAATTCTCTGTACAAAGAATTGAATATCTATTACGTCGATGAGACGAAGCCGGGAGCATTGATGAAAACCGGAATAGACGCGATGTTGAAGTCACTCGATCCTTATACGGTGTATTATCCGGAATCGAAAATTGAGGACTATCGTTATATGACCACCGGTGAATATGGGGGAATTGGCACCCTTGTAAACACTATTGATGGTCGAATTACCATTGTAGAACCCTACGAAGGATATCCGGCTGAAAAGGCCGGTATGCGTGCCGGCGACGTGGTTATTAAAGTAAATGGCAAATCGGTAATAGGTAAAAATCATACGGAACTTGAAGACCAGATGAGTGGTCAAGCGGGCACCGAAGTTGAAATTGTGGTTACCCGCGACGGAGTTGTAGAACCTATCACATTTAAGCTAAAACGCGCTGAGGTGCAGATGCCCGACGTACCGTTTTACGACATGATGGGCGACGGTATCGGTTATATTAAACTAACCGGATTTACAGCCCGCGCGAGTGGAGATGTTCGAGATGCGTTTTTGGATTTGAAGAAAAAGGGAATGACAAAACTTATTCTCGATCTGCGCGGCAATGGTGGAGGTCTATTGCGTGAGTCGGTGAACATTGTGAATTTCTTCGTTCCAAAAGGAACCGAAGTTGTTCGTACAAAAGGGAAAATCACAGAGTGGAATAAAACATACAGCGCCCTAAATGAACCTTTGGATACGGAGATTCCATTAGTTGTTCTGATTGATCCAATGTCGGCTTCTGCATCTGAAATTGTGAGCGGAAGTTTGCAAGATCTCGATCGCGCTGTAGTAGTCGGAGAAGAATCCTTTGGCAAAGGCCTTGTGCAGCAGACCAAAGATTTGGCGTACAACACGAAGTTAAAATTAACGGTTGCGAAATATTATACGCCGAGTGGACGATGCATTCAGCGACTTGATTATTCGCATCGCGCCGAAACGGGTGAGGTAAATGCTGTTTCGGATTCATTGGTAAAGGCCTTTACAACCCGCAATGGACGGACAGTTTTCGATGGCCGTGGAATCCGTCCGGATGTGGAGGTATTGAATTCCGATACCTCACATATTTTAGGAGCTCTGATGGGACATTGGGTGATTTTCGATTGGGCTACGAAGTATAGAAATACACATGAAACGATAGATTCGGCATCTTTTAAATTGTCGGACAGCGAGTTTAATCAGTTCTCCGAATACGCAGCTACTCGAGACTTTGAATACGAGACTTACACGGAAGTATTATTCAAAGAGATGGAGATGGCGGCGAAAAACGAGAGCTATTATGTGGGTTCAGAAAAGGAGTTTGAAGTGCT
>JBILMS010000141.1:0-3657 GCA_044375415.1 Flavobacteriales bacterium | reverse complement strand
ATGACTGACTCGAGATTCGTAAAAATGATTGCCTTTGTTCTATTGGTTGTGGTGAGCTCTTGTACACACGAAACCAAAGAACCGGGTCCCGTTCCTTGTTCATATAACTCAGATTATGAAGAGATGAAGGATTGGTACTATTTTAAAGAGGGAACTTATTGGGTGTATGAGGAGGAAAACTCAGGGAATGTTGACACCATCACCGTAGTCCAAGCTGAAGAAAACACAAATCAATACTTCGAATGGTGGGGCCAAAGCACTCATGATGGTTTTAACTACATTTACTACCATGATGTTATTACATCTGCCCATTGTATTATTCAGCCAAATTGTCAATGCAATAAAATATACAGAGTTAAAGGAAAGTCGGGTAACTATGTCGGTGAGTCTGCGGTTTTCATCTACCCACATATTGAAAACAATTATAATAACACCATAGGATTTCCAAATGGTCAACTTTCGACAGGTCAAAGCGTGCTAGTGAACTCTATAGCGGATTACGTACTATTCAATGGCGATACAGTTTCTGTCTGTCGATGGGAAGTATCTGTTGATGGTAGTAATTCAGGCTTTCCTGTAAATTATGAGGTCGGTTATAAGGTTGGTGTTGTTCGGATTGAGTACCCAATGCTTAAAGAAACATGGGTTCTAAAAGAAATGAATATTATACAATAAACGCTGCCATCATGAGAAATTTGATTTTATTTCTAACGTTTTTTCATTCTTCAATTTTCTTATTCGGTCAATTATCCAACCAGAATTTGGAGAAGTATTGGGCGTATCGAGACCGCTTACGCAAGAATTTTGTAAAAATAGGGAGTAACCCTGGAGAAAGTGTGCCGATGTCAGCGAGATCAATTGGATTTGCATATCAAAATGCACCAATGGATGAAAACGAGAATAGACCAAGTAGAATATATTATACTGATGCAACTATATACTTAGGGCACTATTTAGCCGTACTGGGTACGGAGTGCAAACTATTGATCAATACATACTCCACATTGATCAATTCAAATCAATCGACTCAAATCCTTAAAACCATTGAAGAGAGCAAAAAGGAATTGTACTATGCTCTAAATGCCTTGAATAGATTGGATTTATCGGCAGAATTCGTTTTAAGTAATGAACTCAATGTTCCAAGTCTTAATGGCTTCTTTTTAAGGGATGACGTCAATAAGTTCTTTCATCAAAACTTCGAATCGGACTATTCCGTAATTTTCAACCGTGAGACTGACTTCACCCGATCTCATAGTGATTTCGATCCGGTTGACATGTATGGCACATATGCTGGATTAAACTTTAGCGACATCAATCCGGGGATGGTACATGAGGCCAATGTAATGAGCCTCGATCAAATAACTTCAATTCTTATGGGACTGGTAACTGTCCATAAAATGGTACCAGAAACTTGGGTTGTTCAACCCACGGAGAATGATGTACCGATGAACTTGAGAGACGAGGCCAGAAATATTGCTTTGAGGATAATAGACTATGTGACCAATGATGTCTATACGGGTATAATTAATGATGGAATGTCTTTTAACGTTCGAAATTGGGATGGACTATTTCGTCCTGCGGGATATGATCTCACGGGTGCGGCTCCTTTTTTGGTTAAAATAGCGAAGGAATAGACGAGGCTTACTTCCGCGGAGAATATTCCGGTATAGACTATATGCTTTATTACAATCTCGCCCATTTACTTTGGCCGGAAACTCGCCCACAGTTCGAAAGAAGAATGAGTTGTCAATGTGTAGAAGAAATTACACAAGAAATTAATCTAACTTCTAATCTTTCAGCTCAAAGGAAATTCCAGGACTATTCTGAAAAGAGTATTCCAATTGAATCATACTTAGCTCATAGCCTCAATGTTGCAAATGAATTGATTCTTGATATCAATAATGATTTGATAATATGCAGACAAGACCCTGAAATCGTCACTGCACTCACGATCAGTAATCTTTCGCAGTTTGTGTTCCAAGGATCAAACGAGATGATCATAAAAGAGGGAAACAAAGTTCTCATTTCGGACAATTCCACTTTTGTTGTAGGGATCAATTCCGGTTCAAAAATAATCCTTGAGGAAAATGCGGAATTAATCATTTCTAACGGAAGTACTCTTATAAGCTACGCCGGTATTGAAATAGTTCTTAACGAAGGATCAAAGCTGATATTCGAGAACTCGGCTTTTGATCTTTCGTATGGAGCAACCGGGAACAGTATTTCAATAAATGGAAACGGTCTTGTTCGGTTTACAAACTCAGTTCTGAATATTAGCAATCCATCTGGCATTGTATGGAATCTTCATGAAACAGCATCTATAATCATGGAAAATTCCACAATAGAGATTGGTGCAAATTCTAATTTGAATTTTTTTGACTCCAGTTCTCTAACCATAGATGGGGGTTACGTTCAATGTAATTCCAATTCAAAATTGTGGTTCTATGATCAATCTGAACTTTTGTATATGGGAGGTGATTTATCATTGAATGGAGAGAATACGAGCATCACATTTAGTGGAGGAACACTGAATATATTACCTAATCGAACCCTCGCCCCACTTCACGCCAATTTCACTAGCGGCTTCATCGAATTTACAGGCAACAACGACCACGAACTCTTCACCGGTGCAAACTCCAAACTTCTCCTCGTAGGTGACAACAACAACGATGTTATCTTAAAAATAAACAACGGAGCAGATCTATGGAATAATAATTTTGGAATGGGAATTTTGGAAATCCGAAATGCAACGGTTGATTTATCGAATTCAGGTCAGCTCTGGACAGATATGAAATTCATTGCCGACAATGTGAAGTTTGTGGATTCCAATCCTCCTATTGATGGTCCTCCATCCACAGTTCAGGTTTGGCATAATAGTGCCTGTTCCATAAGTAATTGTGAATTCACAAACTCGAAGCTATACACCTATAATACGCGTCTGTCGGCATATAACACTGATTTCTCCGGAACGAAATCCGGTTGCAAAGCCGAACTGGGTTCTATTTATATTTCGAATTGCGACTTTTTGGACTGTTCTATCAATAGTCAATCTCTCTCTCAGAACAGTAGCATCGTGTCATCTTATTTTAACCCTACCGATGCCATGCCCGGGGTTTCCGATTTTAGTAATGTGGAACTGAAAATATCAACTTCGACCTTCACCGGATCAAACACCGGTGGTGTTTTTAAAGAGGGAGGTAAATTAACTTTAAAATGCAATTTATTTACTAATTTGGGTGTTGGAGTTTCCACATCTCTAGGACAACTAAATATGAGCTCAACCAGCTTTGCCGGATACAATATGTTCACGAACGTGGGCACATGTATTGAATTAAATGCGGCATCCGGAATTGGTTTAAGCAAGGGTTATAATGATTTGTCGGGGTCTTCAGGTAACTGTATAGAAGGAACCTTGGATTATCCTTGTACTAATCAGCTTTGTGCTATTCAGGTTGACGCTTTAAACAACTTCTGGGGAATTGGAGGTCCTAACGATCCCCAATCTCCAAATGGATTGATCCAGCCTTCCTCCGCAGACATAGCAGTTCTTACCACAACCGAGCCTTATGATTGCGGGGCAGACGGAATCTGGAATATCGGATGCGATGTAGTTTTCGTCGATGCAACTCCAACCATGCCTCAGTCTTGCGGAAATGG
>JBILMS010000140.1:0-3661 GCA_044375415.1 Flavobacteriales bacterium | reverse complement strand
ATAGAATAACTAAAGGCAACTCCAAATAATACGGTCACAATACCGGCAAAATAGGGTATAAATTCAATCATCTTATTTGTTGTTTATTAGTTTTAAATAAATACCAAAAGCCAAAATACTCGGTACCCAAATTCCAATGAAAATGGCCTGATCAGGATTTCCATTAAAAAATAATACTTCAGAGTATATCAAAGAGAGGAATGCCAAAACAAAAAGCAATTTGTCTGCGAGTGTAAATTTCTTGAACATCATTTCTTCTATTCTATTTCTTACTCGTTTGGCTTTTCAGAATACGCCCCGTTTTTTGTAAGTGGGCTCTGGTCTCCACTTTTATCGTTCGTCATTGTCTATTCACCGCCACTATCTGGAGACGGACTAGTTACAATTTATAAAGTCTATGCCTTGATTGGTGTCTTTAAAGCAATCTTGTTTACTAACGAATGTAATACACCTTCATGAAAGTTCCAAATCAATTAATCATGCGTTTATCAAATTTGCCTGTTTGATAGTAGCACAAATGCTATTTGGGATATTTCTGTGATAGATATACGTTCTTAGATCTGCCTTTTTCACTCGAAATTGGGCTTTTGCTCTTTCGTAAAAATCTGCATCCGCAGCAAAGCCACTTTTGAATAAAAGTTCTCGAAATACTTTTTGACGACCGAATAAAGTACCAAACAAGATAACCTCATCCAAGTGGATCAATTTTGTTTGATCATTTTTATCCGGAACATAATAGTCGTTTACGGAATCCACAATCGTTTCTGTGGTAGAGCAAATCAAATCCACGTTTTCTATTTCTCGCAAACATGAGCTCAAGTGATCCCGTTTGTATTCGTCATCACTATCAATTACGGTAATAAACTCCCCTACACTATTTCTAACGCCTCGATTGATAGATTCTGATTGGCCTCTGTTACTATGACGAATGTATACGATTTTGTCTTCGTGTTTCTCAATGTACTGAATCAACGACTCCCTATTATTTTCTTTACTTCCGTCGTCAATAATAATAAGTTCAAAATCGCCGAAATCCTGATTCAAGACAGAATCAATAGCTCTTTTTACATAAGAAATTTCGGTATTATAAACAGTCATTAATACCGAAATTTTTACTTGCTTCAACATGATTATCGCGGGTACTTGGTATTCTGGTATTGGTCAAAAGTAGATTAAATAGGCTTGACTATTCAATCCGGTTCCTGTGAAACACAACTTTGGGGTAAATGTTCTTACGACCGGTATTTTATTTCTTCATGCTTTCTATGAGAACTTTAATGCCATCTTTAGGCGCCGTTGCCGTTATCCCAAAACGCTTCTCAAATTTTGTGCTGTCGAAAATATAATCCTGTTCGTATTGGTAGATCATCTCGGGAAACTCCTTCATTATCGGAATAAACAAACCAAGCACTTTTATCATCCACCGAGGCAACGTTTGAAATTTTGCCTCTACCGCCATTTCATTTGCAATTAACTGAATCCATTGTCGATTTGTCAATTTTTCCTTGGTCGTCGGTACATGCCACACTTGATTAAAAGCATCCGGTGTATTGCCAAGTATCGCTGTTGCTTTGGCTGCATCCGGTGTAAAGGTATAGGTATGAATTTTGTCTACGTTGCCAAATGACTGAGCCTTTTTTCCCTTTTTAAAATTATCTGCGACCATCAAATTCAAAGCACTGCTTTTATTGTCCGGTCCATAAAAATCCGCTGATCTGGCAATAAGGGCCGTCAGGTTATTTTTCTCCACTTCGCTCATGATCATCTCATAAAGTTGCTGTCTTACTTCGCCCTTTTTGCTCGGAGCATGAATGGCTGAAGTTTCCACCATATGAGGAATCGCTGTTGCATCATACAAATACACATTATCAAAAAATACCAATTTAGCCTTATGTGTTATACAGGCATCAATAACGGCCTTCATAAACGCCGGCCATACCTTTTGCCAGACACTTAATTTGTACTCAAAGCCAATCACCACATAAACTACTTCACTCCCTGCAATGGCCTTATCGATTTGAGACAGATCATTCAAATCAGCCGGATAAAGTTCATCCGTTTCATTTATCTTTTTGGGGTTTCTACTTACCAGTCTAATCTGATCGGTATAATTTTTCAATTCTCGAGCCAAGGGTGTACCAATGGCTCCACCTGATCCTATTATTGTTTGCATATTTTTATCGTTTTATCCTTTTATGGGAACGCATTACTTTGTTCAATATTCCTGCCTTTGGCGTATTTGAATACTCCTGTGTTCACTCTCTCTAATCCCCACTATACCTTTTTCAAATCCGGCAATAGCCTGTTTAATACTCGTTCAAACAGAGGAATTGTCCATATAAAAACAAGAACACCCAAAATATTAAATAGCATATGGGCATTCGCTAATGTTCTTTCAATTGATGCACCGCTGCTAATTCGTTTTACTAATTCTACAAATGGATAAAACAGAATTAATCCTAAGATGATTGATAATAAATTGAAAGTAACGTGAAATAAACCTGTTTTCAATGCTTGGCGACTTCCTTTTATAGTCGCTAGCAAAGTGTCGCTGCACGTACCCAATTCTGCACCTAACATCACAGCTACACCTCCTACTAAACTCAAAAAACCCTTTTTTGCCAAAATAATAGCCATGCCTACCGTCGCCGAAGAGGATTGAATTACCAACGTTACAATTGCACCAATTACTGAACCAACAATCGGGTTCTCGGTTTTCTTCATCCATTCGGCAAAAAACGCTTCGTCTTTTAGGGGCTCCACCGCATTTTCCATTGTGAATAAGCCAAAAAACAAAACGCCGAAATACAAAATTACTCTCCCGGCATTACTGAGTCGATTAGACTTCGAAATGAATAATAAAAGAAAGCCCACCAGCAATAAAATGGGTGAGTATTTTCCAATATCCATTGCTATAATCTGGCTACTGATTGTTGTGCCGATATTGGCTCCTAATACAATTCCCATCGCCTGCTTGAATGTCAAAATTTGAGAATTTACAAGGACAATCGTAATAATAATTACTGCTGAAGAGGAATCCAAAAGTGTGGTTACCACAATCCCCACAATCAGACTGCTAAACGTATTGGAGGTAAATTTTTGTATCCAATTATTGGCGCTATCCCCAATTATCGATTGAATTGATTCGGATAAATTGTTTACTGCAAACAAGAATAAGACTAGGCCTGCAATAATGGAGAGTACAATTTCTGTCATACAATTTGAAAACAATGAAATTACTAATCACAAAATAACCGATTTGTGAAACTTGTGCTATCTTTTAGTTAAGGTTTGATCTGCTTCGTTAGATCAATCAAAAACTACATTTTCAACCTATCGAATAAAAATGTCACATGCCTCTAGTGATTTTTTTCCAGCTGATACGCTCATTTCATCGGCTTTGTCCCAAAAACAAGATATTTGCCGAAAGGAAATGTGAACCACGTTTTTAGAAAATACATTTCTACAGGTCTTGAACTTACGGACATACCTTTGCTACTTCAAATACACTCTCAACATCGGATGCTAGACAATACTGAAAAATGAAAGTATGAGTTCGATTACTACACTCACTTTTTTTCGCTTTTCTTCTCTTTCCCAAAAAGTATGGGCCTTTAGCCAAATGCAGTTTGCCCATGCCCAGATCGCCGGAACCCCGGGT
>JBILMS010000139.1:0-3706 GCA_044375415.1 Flavobacteriales bacterium | reverse complement strand
GCCTTGCCCTTACGTTCATTGGTGCTTTGGTAGGTTTGATCCTCAGTCGACTTGGACTTTGGGTACTCAGTTATTTCGCGGAAAAAAACTTTCATTACAATCTTGTCGATATGCGCATCTTGCCCGAAGAGTGGATCCTGATTAGTGTCACTCTCGGTGTAGGCATTTTGGCTTCATTATTGCCTGCCGTAAAAGCATTACGTATCGATATTTCAAAGACTCTCTCACATGCATAAGTTGTTTATTCCTCTGCTCGCTTTGTCTGCCGTCCTTTTCTCCATGGGTGCATCCTATCGCCCGGAGGAGGTTTCGACCCCTCCTGCTCCCACCGAACTGACATGGAAAGCACTAACAGATGTTCAGTTTAAAGAAGTTTACATACCCGAATTGGATGCTTATTATTGGAAACCCGCATTTGGCGCATCTGTTAAAGCTATTGAAGGCAAAGAAGTTTTCATTACCGGCTATGTGATTCCTGTCGATGTCGATGATAATTTTTATGTCGTTTCGAGATACCCCTATGCCAATTGCTTTTTCTGTGGCGGCGGCGGTCCCGAATCGGTAGTAGATATTCAGTTTGCCGGTAAAAACAGACAGTACAAAACGGATGAACGCCTCACCTTCAAAGGGAAATTCAAACTCAATGCCGACGACATCTATCAGATGAATTATATTCTTACCGGGGCGGTGGAATACACACCGTGATTCTAGTTATGAATTATGAATGAGGAATTATGAATGAGGAATTATGAATGGGGCTCGATGAGAGCTTTCTCATCAAAGTTAGCCGTCCTTCGAAGCACGTCCTTTCATTCATAATTCATAATTCATAATTCATAATTCGTGGTTTCGTATTTTTGCCCCATGTCTATCCGTCAGGAAAAAATCTCCGCTTTGGTGAAACGCGAGATGTCGAAAATCTTCCAACAACATGCAAATGAGCTGTTTAAGGGGAGTCTCATCACCGTTACACAAGTACGTGTGTCGCCCGATATGGGGGTCGCTCGCATTTATATTAGCATCTTTCCGCCTGCAAAACGGGAAGAAATGCTCGATCAAGCGCGCGAACACACGGGTTTACTCCGAAAATACCTGGGTCTCGAAGTAGGCAAACAACTGAGAAAAATTCCGGAACTCACATTCTTTCCGGACGATTCACTTGATTATTCAGAAGAAATAGATCGATTGCTAAAGAAGTAACGAAAGCCCGCTGAGAAGAATATGCATTATGATCCGATAAAGAAGGTACTGGGAAATGCGTTTGGCCAATCTGCCTGGTCGCGAATTCTCTTTTATAAAATGCTGGACTTGCTGCTTTTACGCACCTGGCATATTCACCGCGAACTGAGAAAATGGAAGAAAAACGCTCCCTCTAAAGCTCACATCCTCGATGCAGGTTCAGGCTTTGGTCAGTACTCCTATTTCATGAGTAAAATGAGCGACACTTTTTGCATTTTAGGTCTCGATGTAAAAACGGATCAGGTGGCAGAATGCAATACCTTTTTTCATCAGCTTGGTAAAACAAATGCCATGTTTAAAGTGGCAGATCTCACCAAACTCGATAAAAAAGAGTGTTTCGATTTGGTGCTTTGTGTAGATGTAATGGAGCACATAGAAGAAGATGTACTCGTAATGACAAATTACCAAAAAAGCTTGCGCGAAGGCGGTGTACTCATCATCTCAACTCCTTCCGACCAGGGAGGAAGTGATGTGCATGATGATGGTCAAACCTCCTTTATCGAAGAACATGTACGCGATGGTTACGGTAAACAAGAGATAAAAGACAAGCTAAAAACAGCCGGATTTCAAAAGGTAAAAGTTCACTACAGTTATGGAATTCCCGGACAAATTTCCTGGAAATTTTCGATGAAGTATCCCATGAAAATGCTCAATATTTCAAAGCTGTTTTTCGTAATACTTCCCTTCTACTACATCATCGTTATGCCGGTAGCTATTGTACTCAACTTCCTCGACAGTCGCACGGCCCACTCCAGTGGCACCGGATTGATAGTGCTCGCGTGGAAGTAATTCCCTAGTTTCGTCGGACAAACAAAGTTGAATACACCTTTTTATATAGCCCGACGTTACATCTTCTCGAAGAAGAGTAGAAACGCCATCAACATCATCTCCGGAATTTCGATGGTGGTTGTTGCTTTTGTAACTGCTGCCATGATCACCGTTATGGCTGCTTTCAGCGGCATCGAGGAGTTGGTAAAAGACCTCTTTTCAAACTTCGATTCGGAGATTACCATCACACCTCGTGAAGGAAAATACTTTTCCGATTCTCTAAATGTGGTCAACATTTTACAGCAGATAGAAGGGGTAAGTCAGGTGAGTAGAATAATCGAAGAAGATGCCTGGATCGCCTATTCCGACAATGATTTGGAAGAGGGTCGAAATTGTGTGGCGACGATCAAAGGCGTTGAACCGGTTTATACGCAGTACTCCACGATCGATTCGATGATGGTATTGGGCGATTTTATTTTGCAAGAAGATAGCATCGAATATGCCATTATAGGTTTGGGGGTAAGAAGTGAACTCGACATGCGTTTTTATCGCGACGGTTATACAGTGATGAATGTAAACGCGCCCATTCGTGGACGTAAGCTCAGTCGATTTAAGGAAAATGCTTTCAACAATGAAGCTATAAATGTGCGTGGAGTATTTTCGGTTAATGCCGAACTCGATGGTCGATTCATATTTACATCATACAACTTTGCATCCGAAATATTTGAGTTAAAGGGGATGATGTCTTCTGTGGAAGTAGCCTTGCAACCGGGAACAGATGCGGAAAAAATGAAAACGATCATGCAATCATTATTGCCCGGAGAAGTGGAAGTAAAAACACGTTTCGACAAAAATGCACTCGTCTATCAAACCAATGAATCGGAAAAGTGGGCGACTTTTTTGATCTTATTATTCATTCTGATTATTGCAAGTTTCAACATCGTGGCATCTCTTACCATGTTGATCATCGAAAAGAAAAACGACATCTTTATACTTCGGAGTATGGGGGCTTCCAAAGTATTTACACGACGTATTTTTACGATTGAAGGTATAATGATCAACTTCATCGGAGCCACAGCCGGAGCCATTCTTGGAGTTAGTCTCTGCCTTCTTCAAGAAAAATACGGACTCATAGCCATGGAAGGCGCAATGGTAGAAGCATACCCGGTTCACATCCATCCTTGGGAAGTGGTTGCTATTTATATCATTGTTATTTTAGTCGGCAGTTTATTCTCTATAAGTCTTGTGAGACTTTTGATGAGAAGGTTTGTGAAGTGATCTGGAGGTTGTATTAAGTACAAAGTATTATGTATTAAGATAGATTTGGTATAACTGAGAAAATCTGTCGCCGCAAGATCATCTGATTTTTAAACACAAAGAATAACCAAGAATTCTCGAAGGACCACAAAGGGGGAAGAGAGTTGGGTCGTATATCGAAGACGAGCGCCCCGTATGGCCTTTCGTCCATCGTTCACTAGCAAACGTTACCTTTTATAAATTGCGAATCATTTCTCCAAAGTCGAACAATTAGCACATCAGCACATTGGCTAATTAGCACATTAATTATACACAACAAATGCACTCGAATTTCTCGACCGCGAATTGATAATTGTACAAGAATATGAGCCATTGGAAAGCTGAATGTCCGAGCCTAGTTCAAGGATATCAAACGGATACAAATAATAGCTTTTCGAATACA
>JBILMS010000138.1:0-3718 GCA_044375415.1 Flavobacteriales bacterium | reverse complement strand
TCATCTTTTTTGTTAACGCAATAGCGTCGTCAAAAGACCACGACTGATCTATTCCGACTTGAAGTTCTTCAAGCAAACTCTTCCCGTTTTCCTTCTTGTGCTGAAAATAATCAGGCAAACCTGACGTGTGAGTGAGAAGGTGTTTAATAGTAATACCCTCACCGTACTCCACCCCATTTAATACATGTAGCCCTTTTAGAAATTCCTTATCAAACCATTTACTCAAAGTATCATCCAAGGATATTAATCCTTCCTTTCGTAGAATAAAAATAGCAGCCGTTGTGTACAGTTTAGTTGTGCTAGCGATAAAATAAGGCTCGTCCTTTTTAAAATCTCCGGCAGAAAAAACTTCCCTTTTCTCCTGATGTTGCACCGCCAACACCACACCTGTAATGGAGCTTCCATTAACAGCAGCACTAACTATTCGTTGAACCTTATCGCTATTCATTATCCCAAAGACTGAAGTTTTTCTTCAAGCATTTTAATCATTGATTCCGCATCTGTCCGCTTTTTATTCTCTCCCTCAACAACAGCAGGAGGAGCTGAATTGACAAACTTTTCATTACCCAATTTCTTCATTACGGAAGCCAAGAAACCCTGAGTGTATTCCAGCTCCTTTGTAATACGCTCCTTCTCCGCGGCAACATCTACATTGCTGCTCATCGGAATGAAAAACTCGTTTGATTCTACAATAAACGAGCTAGCACTCAAATCCTTTTCAACTATGCGATCAATATCACTCACGTTGCAGAGGTGTTTGATACTTTCTTCGAATGGCGAAACAAACGTCGACGCATTCAATATGTTCAGCACAATGCTCTCCTTATTGGGAATATTCTGAGTTTTACGTACATTGCGAATAGCAGTCACTATCTCTTCAAATTCTCTGAACTTGTCGAGGATCCCCTTATCATAAGCAACACGCATAGGCCATGCAGCCACGATCAAAGCGTCTTCAACATTTGGACGTTGAGCTAAATGTTGCCACACCTCTTCAGTAATAAATGGCATAAACGGATGAAGAATCTTCAATAGATTTTCGAAAATACTTCGTGTCGCTTCATACGTTTCTTTTGACATAGGTTGCTCGAAACCGGGTTTTACCATTTCGAGATACCACGCACAGAAATCGTCCCATACCAGTTTATATATAGACATGAGAGATTCTGAAATTCTGAACTTCTCGTAGTCATCATCAATTTCCTCGAGTACTTGTTGCAATCTGCTTTTCATCCAACGAATAGCAATTTCATCGGACGCCGACATTTCTATATCTGCTGTTCTCCCTTGCCATCCATTTACCAAACGAAACGCATTCCAAATTTTATTTGCAAAATTCCTTCCCTGCTCACACAGAGAAATATCAAAAGGCAAGTCGTTTCCGGCAGGAGAAGTAAGCAGCATTCCAACGCGAACGCCATCCGCTCCATATTCAGAAATCAAATCCAAAGGATCCGGAGAATTTCCGAGGGACTTACTCATTTTTCTACCGAGCTTATCGCGAACGATACCCGTGTAGTACACATTCGTAAAAGGCTTTTCTCCCATGTATTCATAGCCGGCTACAATCATACGGGCCACCCAAAAAAACATGATCTCCGGAGCTGTTACGAGGTCTTGAGTTGGGTAATAATAACTTACTTCCTCTTTCGAATAAAATCCATCAAACACGGAAATGGGCCAAAGCCAACTGGAGAACCATGTGTCCAAAACATCCGGATCTTGAGATAGTTGATCTATCAACAATCCCGGATTTTTTTCTTTTAATTCTGCATACGCTTCGTCTATGTTGTGAGCAACGGCAAAGTCTCCGCTTTCGGTGAACCAAGCAGGTATACGCTGTCCCCACCAAAGCTGACGGGAGATACACCAGTCTTTCACGTTCTCCATCCAGTTGCGGTAACTGTTTTTGAACTTAGGAGGATAAAACTTGATGTAATCATTCATTACATTTTCAAGGGCCGGTTTGCTGAGATCTTTCATATCTACAAACCACTGAAGAGATAATCTCGGTTCGATTACAGCATCTGTTCGTTCCGAGTGACCTACCTTGTTCTGATAATCTTCAACCTTTACCAAATTACCCGCGGCCTTAAGGTCCTCAACAATTTTTTTCCTTACCTCAAATCGATCCATACCGATGTACAACTGTCCCTCCGGACTCACTGTACCATCGTCGTTCATCATATTTATAACCTCAAGGTTGTGCTTTTTACCGAGGTCATAGTCATTCATATCGTGAGCAGGAGTCACTTTTAAGCATCCCGTTCCGAACTCCATTTCCACATATTCATCGGTGATGATTGGAACCTCTCTATTAACCAACGGAACAATTACTTTCTTGCCGTGAAGATGCTTATAACGTTCATCCGATGGGTGTACACACACCGCAGTGTCACCTAAAATCGTTTCCGGACGGGTGGTTGCAATGGTTACTGTATCCGTTGAATCCTTTACTTTGTAAGAAACAAAATACAACTTGCCTATACCCTCTTTGTACAAAACTTCTTCATCACTCAAGGCTGTCTTGGCAACGGGATCCCAATTGATCATGCGTTGTCCGCGATAGATTTTTCCTTTGCGATAGAGATCGATAAAACTATCTATTACACTTTGATAATATTTTTCATCCATGGTGAAGCGCGTGCGGTCCCAATCGCAACTCGCCCCTAGCTTTTTCAACTGCTCGAGAATAATACCCCCGTGTTTGTTGGTCCATTCCCACGCATGTTTCATGAATTCATCGCGCGACAAATCTCCTTTTTTGATACCCTCTGCACGCAGCTTCTGAACCACCTTGGCTTCTGTAGCAATGGATGCATGGTCGGTACCCGGAACCCAACAAGCATTAAACCCTCGCATACGTGCACGACGAATTAAAACGTCCTGAATTGTATTATTGAGCATGTGACCCATGTGGAGCACACCTGTAACGTTGGGCGGAGGTATCACAATAGTGTACGGCGTCCTGTGATCCGGTTTAGATGCGAAGTAGCGGTTTTTTAACCAGTAATCATACCACTTTTGCTCCGTGCTTTTAGGGTCATATTTCGATGCGATCTCCATGCTTAATTTACTTTGGACCGCGAAAATAAGGATGAGAGGCGGAATGAGGGGGTATATTGCACCCTGAATCGTTATGACTCGTTCCGAAACCCGCGGCCATCTTGCACTATCCGGTGTTGCGCTAATTTACGGCGCAAACTACGTGATTGCCAAGTCCGTAATGCCGGATCCTATTGGTCCGAATAGCTTCATCGTCCTTCGGGTCGTGGGTGCAGCTTTTCTATTTTGGTTGATTCTGAGGGGTAAATTTGCTCTTCCCGATAAAAAGGACTGGCTTCGCATATCACTTTGCGCGGTTTTTGGTGTTGCCACAAACCAATTGTTCTTTTTTAATGGATTAGCTCTGACCTCCTCGGTTAATGCCAGTATTGTAATGACAAGCAATCCCATTCTGGTAATGTTGTTTTCTATGTGGTTGATGGGGCAGCGATTTACCTTACTGCGCCTAACCGGTATCTTGCTCGGAGCCGCAGGAGCAATTGGAATTATTCTATTCACACCTCACGGACCCCAGACCCAATCGAGCACTCAAGGAGATCTTTTTATACTTATAAATTCCGCATCTTGGGCCATGTACCTCGTATTGGTTCGTCCATTGATGGACAAATACCATCCTATGATGATAACGGCGTGGGTATTTAGTTTGGGAATA
>JBILMS010000137.1:0-3730 GCA_044375415.1 Flavobacteriales bacterium | reverse complement strand
AACCTCACCGGAATACCCGAAAAATCGAAGTTTTCGCGGAGTTTGTTTTCGAGGAAACGTTTGTATACTGCACCAAACTAATCAACCACAATTTTTTCGGTCTGAATTACCTGACCTTCAACGACCAAATTTAGGATGTATGATCCGGATGCATAATCTTCAACGTATACCATATAAGTCGTCTTACCCGTTCTCGGCACAAAGGCTTCGATTTGTTTTCCCGTCATATCGTAAATGCACAATTCTGCATTCTGGTTATCTTCGAAAAAATAAACGTTCAGATATTGGCTTACGGGGTTGGGACCATAGATAAAATATTTTCCAGCATCCTTTTCAGTTTCGTTGACACCAATCGTACAGTCCACATCACAACCCGGAACAAGGCATCCGCAAGCATCTACTTTTACGAGCCAGCCTTGTTGGGATAAGCCTCCGGGAATATCGTCATTGTGCTCCGTAGCCTCACCACAGAATATGAAACCACCGTCGGAGGTCGATTTAAAATCGTAGGCTATGTGCTCTATGTAATCCCCAAGTCCATCTCCAGTATCTTCCAGATAGTCAAAGAAGCGTTCCCATTCCAGTTCTCCGGTTGCACTTACCTTCATTAGCCATGCTTCCCAATTGTCGAAGCCATCCTGTGGTATCCTTCTCCGGGCTAGAGAAACATAGCCTCCATCTTCAGCTTTTGCAAGATGATAGTTCCACTGATCACTAAACTGTATGCCATCACTGTTACATGTCCAAATATAATCGACGTTGAAATCAAAAGGCATTTTGACAATCGACGGCCGAAATCCAAAGACACTACCGTCCCAAGAATCTGTTGCAGCTATAATTCCAACATCTTCAACAAATATGTCATGTATATAGCCACGATACTCATCTACATTTTCAAACGACCATACCTCATTACCAGAATCATCCAACATGAACAATCGTCCTTGTGCCCCATTCTCATCAAAGCCTCCTGCACCTATCAATCCTCCATCAGTGGTTGAAACTATGGATTCGCACAACTCTAAGGAAATGTCTGTGTTGAAGACATAATGCCAAATTTCATTTCCCATTGTTGAGATCTTGAACAATTCATAGCCCGACCACAATTCAGGGTCAATTATTGTTGATGCAAGAAACAAACAGTTATCCGGGCCTACAGACATGGCATTTGGAAACATCCAATCATAATAGTCAATGTTAGTAATATAAGCGGAAGAATAAAGCTTCGATTGAAGCGTGTCACCAAATTCATTGAACCATATAATCTTTGCGTAGGTGGTATCGGAAATTTGGGTTTGTACCGTTGCGAGGAAAATGCTATCTCCAAATTGTGTATTTGCATTTGATACAATCAAGCTGTATTCATCGGGAAGGTAATATTCCTTAGTTAATAAAAGTGTTCCAGAGTTATCAAAAGTTGCCGCAAGCATAGGATAATGCCAAACCTTATTGGTATCAAGTATTTGACTTAATGTTAAAAAACCATCAGGTGTTTCCCATACATCCCATGTTCTTGTTGCGGGAGCAAGTTCAAGTCGAAGATTGAAGGTGTTCTGAGATTGGGCACTTTGAAATAGTGAAAGCAGAAATATTTTTAAAAGAATCTTATTCATTCGCCAACGACTTACTGCGATTTTTCCATTTATCAATCGGTACTCAGCATTATGCTATCACCGCGATAATAATAAAATTGGGCACAAAGATTTGTCTGATTACAAAAGCCCACTAATAAGGTTAATACAAGTACTCTCATGTGGTGATCTGTTAAGGATAGAAATAATAGAAAACCGAAATTAAGTCAATACGAATATAGACAAATATCTTCTACTCGCTTAATTTTTAGGCTATTCCTTGTTTTAATCCTTAAACAAGAGCGACCAACAAGATGTTGTAACCCTACTTCTTCCTAAAATACAACCTCACCGGAATACCCGAAAAATCGAAGTTTTCGCGGAGTTTGTTTTCGAGGAAACGTTTGTAGGGGTCTTTGATGTATTGAGGGAGATTGCAGAAAAATGCAATGGCCGGCGACTTGGTCGGCAATTGAGTAATGAATTTAATATTGATGTCCTTTCCCTTATAGACGGGTGGAGGAGAATTCTGAATAAGGGGCAGAAGAATATCGTTCAGTTTTGAAGTCGGGATCTTGCGATGTCTGTTTTCAAAAATTTCTACTGCCTTTTCAACGGCTTTGAGCAAACGTTGCTTGGTAACATTCGATGTAAAGAATATCGGCACATCTTTAAACGCGATAAGTCGAGAGCGAATTTCTTCGGCTGCAACATCGTGCGATTTATGGTCTTTTTCTACCAAGTCCCACTTGTTTGCCAGAATAACAACCCCCTTATTGGCTTCAGTAATTTCGCGGAAGATGGCCAGATCTTGTTGAGTCATACCTAAAGACGCATCAATCAAAAGCAGACATACATCCGAAGTGCGAATTGCTTTAATAGTACGGATGGAAGAGTAATATTCCAGATCACCATCCATTTGGCTGTGTTTGCGAAGACCCGCAGTATCTACCAGCACAATATCTTTTCCAAATGCTTTGAATTCGGAATCGACAGAATCGCGTGTTGTTCCCAACACTTCAGAAACGATGGATCTGTCTTTTCCCAAAAGAGTATTTAATAAGCTAGATTTTCCTACGTTAGGTTTTCCAACTATCGCGATGCGCGGTTTTTCGGAAACGTCGGGAGACTCTTCAGAAATATGGGAGGCGATTTCTTCCATAAGATCGCCGGTACCATATCCGTTGTTTGCACTGATGGCAAAAAGTTTGTCGCCCAAACCCAATTGATAAAAGTCTGCAGATAGATATTCCTTATCGGATGTATCTACTTTGTTGCAAACGAGAACGATTGGTTTTCCTGTTTTTCGGAGGTAGTTGGCTACTTCTGCGTCTTCGTCGATAAGGCCATCTTTGGTATCGACCATAAAAACGATGACATCGGCTTCTTCGACGGCGATTTTCACTTGGCTATTGATGGAAGCCTGGAAGTCGTCTTCGTCGTCGGAGGACATACCTCCGGTGTCGATGATGGTAAAGAATTTTTTGCCCCATGACACTTCGCCGTATTTTCTATCGCGGGTTACACCGGCGACAGGGTCAACTATTGCTTCGAGGGATTCGGTAAGTCTGTTGAATAGGGTTGACTTACCGACGTTTGGTCTACCTACTATTGCTACTGTGTTCATGGTATAAAGATAAAAAAAAAGCCCCCCGGTAAACCGGAGGGCTTAAGATAGGCAACGACATACTCTCCCAGAAATACTAGTACCATCTGCGCTGGCGGGCTTAACTTCTCTGTTCGGAATGGGAAGAGGTGAACCCCGCCGCTATAGTCACCTAAAAATTGTGACGTATTGAAAGAGTTATATACAATAAGCATTCGAGTAATTAGTACTACTTGGCTTTGACATTACTGCCTTTACACCTGTAGCCTATCAACGTCATCATCTATGACGACTCTCAATGAGATCTCATCTTGAGGCGAGTTTCGCGCTTAGATGCTTTCAGCGCTTATCTCATCCGCATGTAGTTACTCTGCACTGCACCTGGCGGCACAACAGATACACCAGAGATGCGTCCTTCCCGGTCCTCTCGTACTAGAGAAGGGTCCTCTCAAATCTCAAACGCCCACAACAGATAGGGACCGAACTGTCTCACGACGTTCTGAACCCAGCTCGCGTGCCACTTTAATCGGCGAACAGCCGAACCCTTGGGACC
>JBILMS010000136.1:0-3759 GCA_044375415.1 Flavobacteriales bacterium | reverse complement strand
ATGTGCCAATGATAGGTGCTCCGATTGGTGGGCTTATACGTGGAAACGTGTTAGATTCTTTTGCCGAGATTTTAATGTGCCAATTAGCCAATGTGCCAATGCTAGGTGCTTCGATTGGCGGGGCTAAATAAAGAAAGTTACGGTGTTGGCCAACGATCGACCCATTGGCACATTCACTAATTGGCTAATTGGCTAATTCAAATTCCGTTCATAACATTTCCAATGGGAGAATGAGATTATTGCTCTAGCTTCGCTTTGTGAAACTCTTTTTACGTCTCATAAAAGAAAGTTTTTTGTTTGCGTGGCAAGCCCTTGTGACGAATGTCCTGCGCACAGTCTTGTCGCTATTGGGCATAAGCATTGGTATATTTTCAATTATCCTAGTCCTAAGTGTGGTTGATAGTATGGAAGCCGATATGAAATCGAGTTTCGATATGATCGGCAGCGATGTTCTCTTTATTCAGAAGTGGCCCATGGGTCCGGAAGAAGGAGATGAAGAATACGCCTGGTGGGAATACATGGGCAGAAGACAACCTAGTCTCGACGACATGGAGTTGCTTCAAGAGCGCATGCCGAGTGCCGAAGCCATGGCCTTCAGCGCAAGCGACATGACCACCACCAAATACGAGAACAATTACAGCTCCTCGAGTTATGTGATGGCGGTGACCTATCAATACCGCGAAGTAATAGCTGTGAACCTCCAGGAAGGACGATACTTTACACAGCAAGAAGCAGATGCCGGTCGCAATGCAGCAATCATAGGTGCTGAAATAGCCTCCCAACTTTTCGCTTTCGGCTCCCCGATTGGTAAAGAAATCAGAGTTGGCGGACAGTTGGTTCAGGTCATTGGCGTTTTTGAAAAAGAAGGTCAATCCCTCTTTGGAAATGGATTTGATCAAGCTGTAATGGTGCCTTATGAATTTGGCGTTCGACTTCTCAATCCCGAACGAGTTGATGCCTCTATTACCGTAAAAGCCAAAGCAGGAGTTTCCAATAAGCAACTAAAAGATCAGGTAATAGCCAATTTCAGAGCCATTCGAGGGGTAAAACCCATGGGAGAAAATGATTTCTCCGTAATCGAAAGCACCATGATCAGCGGCATGGTCGACAGTATTATTGGGATTTTTAATATTGCAGGCATGGTTATCGGAATTTTCGCCATTTTGGTGGGAGCCTTCAGCATTGCCAATATCATGTTTGTGAGTGTTCGAGAACGAACGAATATCATTGGCATACAGAAGTCGTTAGGCGCCAAAAATTACTTCATTTTGGGGCAATTTTTATTCGAAAGCATCGCACTTTGCATAATTGGCGGTCTATTGGGGCTCATTTTCGTATGGCTAATCATTCAACTTCTCTCGGCCGTTACAGACATGCAATTTATCCTACCCTTCTCTCGAATCGCCCTAGGCATAGGCATTGCAGTAGTTGTAGGTATCGTCAGCGGAATCATTCCTGCATCCATGGCTGCACGATTGAACCCCGTGGATGCTATTCGGTCGAAATAATCGCCTTTCCTTTGCGTTTTTCCGAATCTGAGCTGCTACTTACATATCAAAGTGCGACCTGTCATAAGAATCATAGGCATATGCCTATTACTCTTTTGTGCTGAAAACATTTCGGCACAGATAAGTAATGTCCGCAAAAAAAATGTTGCGATGGCATCAGACACATTGCGCATTGACACATTGAGTCTCATGCCGGGCACACTTATCATTCGATTTAAAGACTCTCCCTTATCCGACTCTTTGTACAATATCGATTATGGTTCCTCAACCCTAATTTTTAAAGATGCGCCTGACTCCTTAGCCCTTGAATACCGCGTTTTGCCTTTTGATTTGAGTAAACGGTATGCCCACAAAGACACAAGCTTGATTACTCGTCCTGGTCAAGGTCCCATTAAACTTTATACAGCCGAACAGGTACTTCCCGAAGATTACCTCACCGGATCCACGATTCAAAAAAGTGGAAGTATAAGCAGAGGAATACAAGTAGGAAATGCCCAAAACCTGAGCGTCAACAGTACTTTGAATTTACAACTCTCCGGAAAAATAACAGAACAATACAGCGTACTTGCGAGCATTGCCGACGATAATATTCCCATTCAACCACAAGGAAATACACAGCAATTACAAGATTTCGATCAAGTTTTTATCCAAGTATATGATGAACGCACCAAACTTATTGCCGGTGACTTTCAGATAAAACGACCGGCGGGTTACTTCATGAACTACGCCAAACGAGCTCAAGGAGCTTATGTATATTCCAAAAGTCAGGATATAAATGGCAAAAAAACATTTATAGAAACGGAGGTTTCGGCTTCTATCTCAAAAGGTCGCTTTGGTAGAAATCAAATTCAAGGAATTGAAGGGAATCAGGGACCTTATCGATTGACCGGAAATGATGGGGAACTATTCATCATTGTTTTAGCAGGTACAGAACAAGTTTTTATTGATGGTAAATTGCTCGAACGAGGTCAAGACAGGGACTACGTCATTGACTACAACGCAGCAGAAATTCGTTTTACAGCTCGCCAAGCCATTACCAAAGACCGAAGAATTATTGTTGAATTTCAATACAGCGATAAACGCTATGCTCGTCCGATGATTACCACACATCTCGCACTGGAGAAAGAGAAAATTGTCTACTATCTAAATGTATTCTCTGAAAATGATGCTCGCAATCAGCCCCTTCAACAAGAGATAACGGCCGATGCTCGTCAAGCGCTCACCTTTGCCGGAGACAATGTATTAGCTGCATCGATAAACGGCATTGATAGTGTGGGTTACTCCAACTCACAAGTACTTTATGCTCTCCGTGATTCGCTCGGATTCGACTCAATACTCGTGTTTTCGACTCTATCAACCGAAGCATTTTATCAAGCCACGTTCAGTTATGTCGGTGAAGGCAATGGAGATTATATACAAGATGAATTTTCATCGAACGGACGGACTTACAAATGGGTTATTCCGGTCGATGACAATGGAACGTTGATACATCAAGGATCCTTTGCTCCTATTCAAGTTCTCTTCACGCCCCGGAAAAGACAAATGGCCGTAGTAGGAACGCACATAAAAATACGAGATGGAAGTAGTTTGAAACTTGAAGGAGCAGTGTCAAACAATGATCTCAATACCTTTTCTGCACTAGATGATAACGACAATATTGGTCATGCACAATGGCTTATATTCGATCACCTTTTCGGCAAAATAAATGCATCAGATAGTACTTGGAAAAAAGGAACCCGTATAGCATTTGAACATACAGATCCTTCTTTTGTGGCCATCGAAAGATTTCGTTCGGTTGAATTTGAACGCAACTGGAATCTTCTGGGAAAACTTATATCCGGTCATCAATTTATAGGAGATGCAGAAATGTACCTGCAGCATAAACAGAAAGGACGTATATCTCTGGGTGGAGAAGGATTTTCATCGGGAAATGATTTTAACGGCACTAAAGCTAAAGCACAAATCAACCTACAGAATAAGGGTGCAAGAGCAGATATTACCGGATCCATTCTCCAAACAAATGGCATCATAGAATCCCAATTTATTCGACATAAATCGGACATACTATTGCCTTGGAAATTTATGCGTTTTGGTTTTCGTGATGAGCGAGAAGACAACAAGCAATTTGTATCAGGCACAGATTCGTTATCGGCAACCTCCTACGGTTTCTACGATTGGGAAGCCCGTGTAGGAACTGCAGACAGCATTGGGAATTCGCTAACTCTTTTTTATAGAGATCGCATTGACCTTC
>JBILMS010000075.1:0-13198 GCA_044375415.1 Flavobacteriales bacterium | reverse complement strand
GAAAACAAGAGATGTATCGCGACATCCTACGCTGTCGATCATACTCATGTAGTAATCACCAGGGATTAAGTCATCAATAATCAAGTCGCCGGTGATCTCATCATAAGAACTGATCACTGCATCGCTAAGTTCATCGTGAAGTTGGTAGTTAGTGAATCCAAATCCACCCTCTTCAAATGTGAGGACATTCTCTTCACCGAAACAGTTTGCATCCTCCAGACCAAAGTTTGTCATCGGAAAATTGGTACACGGGTTTTGCTGACAAACGTTGATTGAACCGGATTCGTAGTAGATAACATCCCCAGGTACACCATCATCTAACATTTGCACTCCGAAATTAAAACAAATGTCACCACATGTAGTTATGCGAGCAACCAAAACTTTATTATCAGGTCCCGCCGGAACCCCTTCGGCCGAAAAAATTGCATTCGAATCTATTAGCAAATCTCCTCCATCAAATAAATTGCAGTCATCAGGTCCTTCAAAATTTTCAATGGCTAAAGGTTCGCATGCTGCCATACCTGAGTTGGCAATAAAAAACAGTGGGATGTTCGTCCCCTCATTGCACGTGTAGCCAATGGTAATGAAGGAATCCCAAACCATAGCTTGATAAAATGGCTGAAAGGCACATTGATTTTCCATTACCGTAAATCCCGCAAGTGGATGCTGGAATACATTACAAGTTGTATTGATGTACATGTCCAAAATGTCCGGGGGACATTCATTAGCATTACCGAAGGGATCATTACCAAAGATTGCTTGAATCTCATCGATTGCATCTTCAAGAACTAAGTAAATATCATAGGTGACATACCCTTCGAGGTCTATGATGGTGGGTCCACAACCGGGTAAATTTTCTGAATATGGAGCCTCGTAATGAGGCGTCATAACTATACACACCGGATTTGCTGCCAACTGAGCCTTAGCCATAACGGTTGACAACAGAATCACTGTAAATGCGAGTCCTTTTAAAGTTCTTAACATGTCTACTAATATAGTTCTATTATGTAAGTCGGATATGGACGGGATACGGTTGCTTCTCCCTATAATTCACAAGGCGACGCGAAAATAAGACACCTAAGCCTTCAAAAAACACGGCTATTCTCTTTTTTCAACATCGTAGCAAACCGAAAAGGCTGCAAAGTGGGTAATTCAAGGAAATACAGGATTCTTGGATTCCAAACGAATTCAAAATTTGTTAATGATATTACTATCAAGTATTTAATGCCTGTGAACATATAGCAAACTACCTACTTATTTTGAACGAAGCACCAACCAAAATCATAACTTGATAAAATTTTATTAGACTATTTTTGTACTAGTCAAACCTAAACCGAGTAATTCCATGATTAATTATTTACGCTTCGGAGCTGCTTTTGTAGCCTTCCTATTGTTTTCAACTATTCATGTTTACGCTCAACCATCGAACGACCAATGTCAAAATGCTACCTCGTTAGTCGTAAACGGAGGATCAATCAGTGGAACCAATGTTGGAACTGTAGTTAATGGTCCAAATCTAACCTGTGGTGGCGGCCTAACTCCCAAGGATGTTTGGTACAGTTTCGTATATCCGGGTGGAGAGGTTACTATTACTACCACTCTTGGAAGCTTAACTGATACGCGAATTGGAGTAAGAGCTACTTGCACAGGCGCTCTTATTGGCTGCAACGACGATTTATCAGGATCTAATTATTCTTCCATTTTGGTTCTGAATTGCAATCAACTCACGGCCGGAAATACTTATTTGATCCAAGCCGCAGGTTATCAGCAACAAACGGGCGCCTTTACCATACAGATTATCGGTGTTGGTGCAAGTGGATGTACAGATCCAAATGCCACTAATTATTCTGCTTGCGCTGCCACCGACGATGGTTCGTGCACATACCCTCCTCTAGTTGCATCTTTTACTCATTCTGCTTCGGCAAATTGTAGTGCATACGAAGTGAACTTTGAGGATACTAGCACGGGTAATGTAACCGGATGGTTGTGGTCTTTTCCCGATGGCACGCCATCTACGAGCAGTGCTCAAAATCCAAGCGTAATCTTCCCGGGTGATGGTTTGTACGCTGCTTCACTCACCGTAACCGATCCTTTCGGTGGATCAAATACTCAAAATCAAAATGTCGTTGTCTCCGGTGGAAGTTTGGTGCAGATAACCATCGTCCCTGATAACTATCCCGGAGAAATTTCATGGGTCTTAACTGACGAAGGTGGAACCACGGTTGCTTCAGGTGGAAGTGCGGGAGCTACACTATGTATCGCCGCAAATTGTCACCAGTTTAATATCTCCGACTCTTTTGGAGATGGTATCTGCTGTGGTTATGGAATCGGTTCATACTCTATTACGGTTGATGGAGTGGTTATTCATACAGGTGGAGACTATGGCTCGGGAGAATCGGTTCCGGTAAATTGTCCTCCGGGATCCTCTTGCGATTCCCCAATTACTGCGACACTTGGAACCTTTACCGTTCCTATCCCTAACTCCTGGTATGAATTTACGCCCGATGCAAATGGTCAGTACAGAATTACTACCTGCGACATGGCTACATGCGATACGCGCATCTGGGTATATGACTACTGCGTAATGGCCAACTTCGATGACTCGAATGCGGCAACCCATACATACAATGATGACTTATGTGGTGTTCAAGCAGAAGTGACCACACTTCTTGCTGCGGGCCAAACTTATTATATCCGTATTGGAGATAGCGGCGGTTCTTGCGGTCTCGATCCTTTTGATGCGATGATCGAATACATCGGTCCTGTAGAAGGATGCATGGATGTATTAGCTTGTAATTACTTACCCATTGCCGAAATTCCGGCTCCTTGCTTCTACAATGATGATCCAAATTGCAGCGATCTCGGACCGGATCTTTTGATTCGGGAGGACGTCGTGTATAACTCGCTATACAGTACGAATATCAACGTAACTGACAACTGTCTAATTAACGAAGGCTGCGCTCAAGGTTTTGGAACACGACAAGTACTAAGATTTACCACAACTATTCAGAATATCGGAAATCAAGACTATTTCATCGGAGTTCCAAACGCGGGAAACAGTCAATTTGAGTGGGACGAATGCCACAATCACTATCATTACGAGGGTTATGCCGAATATCTTTTATATGATCAATTAGGAAACCCAATGCCACAAATTGGTTTTAAAAATGGATTCTGCGTTCTAGACTTAGAATGCAGTGGCGGTGGAACAGCTAAGTATGGTTGCGGAAACATGGGGATCACCGCAGGTTGTGGTGATATCTATAGTTCAGGCCTTGCTTGTCAGTGGATAGATATTACAGATGTACCGGCCGGAGATTACTTCCTTGTTGTTCGCACAAACTGGGATCAAAGCCCAGATCAAGCCGGACATTATGAGCTTCGTTACGACAATAATTTCGCTCAAGTGTGTGTTCATTTTGACAGAGACGCAAACAATAACATCATCAATTTCACTAAAAATGTAAATACATGCCCTCAAATTCTCGACTGTCTGAACATTCCTTTCGGAACGAGTTACCCTGACTGTCAAGGCAACTGTCCCGGTATGGTAAAACGTGCAGATTTGGACGGAAACCTATTGCTTGAATATTCGGATGTACACGAGTATCTTTTGGGAACACTTGATAACAGCATTCCTGTTTCAACTTGTACAGATCTAAATAACGATGGAATGATCAGCTCGGCTGATGCTGCATATTTGGAGGTGTGCATTCACGGTCAAGAAGACCTTGGTATACCCGCTTCACAAATTGAACCTTGTCCATGGGATGATGAAATTGTGAACACTGCAGAAACAGTTACTTTCGGAGTGGGTGAAATTAACACTACTGAAGGCTACGTGGACATTACAATCCTTAATCCGGATAATGAAGTATTCGGTTTTCAGTTTGACTTATCGGGCCTCACCATTGCTAGCGTAACTTCATTGTTGCCGTTCAACGATTGGCAGCCGCATTTGCATGGTGCCATAGGTGGAGTGCGCGTTTCATCGATTAGCCACAACAATACATTTGTTCCAAAATTCTATGATCCGACTGCTTTTATGAGGGTGTATTACACAGATCTTACCAGTACTGAAGTGTGTATTGCCGAAATCATAGATGCAATTGATTTATCCATACACAACACTCTTGTGGAATATGGTCCTTGTCAAACCGTGCCGGAAATTACATGTGCTGCCGATTTTAACAATGATGGAATTGTTGGAGCTTCCGACATGTTAATTTTCTTAGGGGCATACGGATGTGTTGGAGCATGTGGTGCACCTGATTTGAACAATGACGGATTTGTAAATACAACAGACCTACTTGTGTTCTTAGGAGCTTATGGAGCTCAGTGCAATTAAACGGAACGAACCACTATAAAATTAAAAGGCCATTCATTGCGAATGGCCTTTTTCATTGATCTATTTTCTAGTACAACAACTCTTTCAACTTCTCTCTAAAAACAGGAAACGAATTTAGATTACTGTGTCTTCCTCCAACTATTGTAATCATATCGATGGCTACTTTCTTTTCGCCGGCCTTATACAATTTTAATGCACTTGTGTAAGGAACGATTTTGTCTTTTGTACCATGAAAAATAACTGCCGGGCAGTGTAAATGCTGAATGAAAAAATCGTTTTGAAATCTATATCGCAATAATATTCTTACGGGCAAAAAAGGAATATAATGTTTGGCCACATCTATAAAATTGGAAAAAGGGGTTTCGAGAATTAATAAACGTGCCTTTCTTCTGGCGGCAAGACGAACCGCAAAACCTGTCCCTAATGATCGCCCGTAAATGACAAGAGGTTTTTCCTGATACTTTTCCGAAATAAAATCAAAACACTCTTCAACATCTCTGTGCATAAAGGCTTCTGTTCTCGGGCCTTTACTTTGACCATACCCACGATAATCAATTACAAAAACATCCCAACCGAAACCACATAATTCTTCGGCCATAAACTGCCATCTCTTCAAACTTCCGGTGTTGCCATGCAAGTAAAAAATGAGGCCCTTTGGTTTATCCGCTTTTAATAAAAGTGTATGGATTTTACCGCCATGAGGAGTTTCTATAAAAAACTCTTCACAGGGTGTTGGCAACTTGGGTTCAAAGGGTTCCCCGGGAAGGGTTGGGACAAAAATGAAATTTTCTTGAATAAAAAAATACACGACACATACTCCCGTATAGATCAAAAGGACTACCCAGGAAGTATGTAGTATATAAAACATCAATAATTCATTACCTGTTCAACGCTTTCCTGTATACGTGATTGAGCCAGAAAGTTTATTTCGAGGTTAGCGTTAAAAGGCACCGGTGTATCGAGACTTGCACATCGTATTACAGGTGCATCTAAATAACTGAAGCAGGATTCGGTGATGCGAGCAGAAATTTCGCCGCCAATGCCCCCGGTCATACAGTCTTCATGCAGAACCAAAACCCTGCCTGTTTTCTTAACTGATTCAAAAATTGTTTCCATATCTAATGGAGCCAAGGTCCGCAAATCAATTATTTCGAGATCAACTTCCGGATGTTTTCCTGCATAAGCCAAAGCCCAATGCACACCCAAACCGTAGGTAACAATTGTGAGTTCCGATCCTTTGCGAAGTATGTTCGCTTTACCAAATGGAATGGTATAAAAACCCGAAGGAACCGGCGCTGAAACACTCCGATAAAGGGCCTTATGCTCGAAAAATAATACGGGATTCGGATCTTCAAAAGACTGACATAACAAACCTTTGGCATCTTCCGGAAATGCAGGGTAGGCTATTTTTAATCCCGGTGTATGAAAAAACCATGCTTCATTACTTTGACTGTGAAAAGGCCCCGCAGCAACTGATGCTCCGGTTGGCATTCGAACAACGACATCTGCATTTTCTGCCCAGCGATAATGCAGTTTAGCCAAATTATTTACGATCTGATTAAACCCACAGGTAACAAAATCTGCAAATTGCATTTCCACCATGGCTTTCATTCCTTTGATAGAAAGACCCAAGGCAGCACCGATAATTGCGGATTCACAAAGAGGTGTATTGCGAACTCTGCCTTTGCCAAACATTTCAACGAAACCTTCGGTTACCTTAAATACGCCTCCGTATTCGGCTATATCCTGACCCATCAGCACGAGTGAATCGTGACGATTCATACTTTCTTTTAATCCATCCGTTATGGCATCTATGAATCTCATTTCTGCGGTTGCTCCGTCGGAAGGAGCGATGGCATTGTTTGCAAAAGATTTAAAGACGTCGTTATATTCACGTGCGGTCGACACCTCAACATCCGGTTCTCCGAATGCAACTTTTAAAGCTTCATTTATTTCTTGTTTAATTTCATTTCGGATGTCCAGCACATTTTGTTCTGTAACTAACTTTTGCTTAATCATCCATGCTTCAAAATTGTCGACCGGATCTTTAGTCGACCACTCATCTATAATTCCCTCCGGATAATATTTGGTACCACTTGCCTCCTCATGGCCACGCATTCGGAAGGTCATAAACTCAACTAATATCGGCCTTGGATTCTCCCGAATGCTAGCCGCCGCCGCCTTTACAGCTTTGTACACTTCAAGGATGTTATTGCCATCCACCTGTATCGCATCGGCTGCCGGTATGCCATAACCGATAGCTTTATCGATAAACTGTTTGCAACGGAATTGCTCTCTGCTCGGTGTAGATAAACCCCAATTATTATTTTCTATTGCGATAATAACCGGCAAGTCCCAGACCGAAGCCACGTTTAATGCCTCATGAAAATCACCTTCACTCGCACCACCATCGCCGCTAAATACAATAGTCGCTTTGGCTTCGCCCTTGAGTTTATTCGCCAATGCGATTCCATCTGCAATGCCCAATTGGGGACCCAAATGCGATATCATACCTACCAAATGAAATGCCTTATCGCCAAAGTGAAATGAGCGATCCCGGCCTTTTGTAAACCCCATTTCCTTTCCTTGAAATTGAGCAAATAATCGCTCAAGGGGCAAATTGCGTCCCGTGAAAATCCCCAAATTCCGGTGCATTGGAAGGATGTACTCATCAGGGTCCATTGCCAACGCCACACCCACAGAAACGGCTTCTTGCCCAAAGCTGCTAAACCATTTTGAAATTTTACCCAATCTCAATTGGCTTAACATTTTCTCTTCTATCAACCTTGGCTTTAGTATGGCTTTGTATAAAACCATTAATTCAGAATCGGTGAATCCCTTTTTATTGTACTTAATCTCTGCTAGTGTAGCTGCTGACGACATGTATAAAATTTTGGGCAAAAGTAGCCTTCACACAGTTATGGTAAACATTTTTAAATCTAGTTTATCATCGTTTAATCACAAAGTGTTTACATTTTTATTCAATAATTATGCTTTTAAAAAGCAATCTGTGTTCGCAATCTTCAAAAAAAAACGAAGTCTGCATTTCAAGAATTGCCCTTAAACTTTTTGTCGATAATATTCATGAATTCATCAAGCATATAATGCGATAAGGTTGATAATTCATATCTCACAAGCGATTCTTATTTACTCAATCAATAAATTTTCAAATTAATCTTTTATGAGTTGTAAATTAGCAGCCGACAAGTAAAACTTATTAATTCAATTCTTTGATGATGACCAACAGAGAAATGCTCGAAGAGATCCACAATGAGATCAAAAGGCGTCGTAAAGAGCTAGAGGCTCTTGAAAATGCAGCATCCGTTTTAGCGGGTTTGGGAGAAAGATCTAGTCTCTATGCTCCAACAGGAAAGAAACGCGGACCGAAACCGGGAAAAAAACGCGGGCCGAAACCAAGTTCAGAAGCATCTGATAAGGTTTACAAAAAACGCGGACCAAAACCGGGAAAAAAACGCGGACCAAAACCAGGGGGAGCCAAAAAAGGTAAACCGGTTGCAGGAAAGAGAGTGGACAATGTGAATGGAAAAATTTTGGATGGTATGAAAGCCGCCGGAAAAATGATGAACAATGCGGAGATCGCCTCAGGTCTTGCAGCATACTACCCACAGAAAACTAAAATTCAAGTTAACAAATACGCTTCCATCTTGTTGAATCAACTGATGAACGACAAGAAGGTGAAACGTACACATCTTGACCTTCAGGGTAAAAAACTATCATCATACTACTGGGGACTTCCCAATTGGTTTGATGGAGACAAACCTAAAGGACAGTACATGCGCTAAGAAGTGCAGACTAGTTTAAAAGATAAAACAAGCGATTCGTCGCTTGTTTTTTTTTTGCCCCTACACCAAAAGCCCCCCGGGTATATAAGAACCTTGGTGGCATAAACTCCTTTGATTGTCTTTCATACCTTCGCGCACAATCTCTCCGGTGTTATCGGCCGAGCGATGATAAATGTGATATGTCTAAAGTTGTTGATTTCACCCTACCTGCTTCCGAATTCGGAGATGAAAGTCGTCTGTCGAAAAGGCTAAGTGCTTTTTGGGACAGTAAAAAACCATTTACTTTTCGGATACTTCGGAAATCAATTGACTCTCGACAAAGGACCATTCTTTTCAATCTACGGGTAGAGCTATTGGCAGAAGGGGAAATAAGCGCTTACCCATTTACTCGAAGATCTCTCGGGAAACTCCCTGCGGATGCCCTAGTTGTGTACATTGCCGGGACAGGACCTGCAGGCCTATTTGCAGCTCTACGATTAATTGAATTAGGTATAAAACCTATACTTCTGGAAAGGGGAAAAGATGTCCGATCTCGCAGAAGAGATTTAGCAGAATTGAATAAAGAACACATCGTAAATTCTGAATCTAACTACTGCTATGGAGAAGGTGGAGCAGGAACATACAGCGATGGAAAACTCTATACTCGTTCATCCAAGAGAGGTAATATCGAGCGAATACTTCAAACTTTTGTGGAATTTGGTGCAAATGAAAATATTCTAAGTGAGGCACACCCTCATATTGGCACAAATAAACTTCCCGAAATTATCACAGCCATTCGAGAAGCAGTAATTGAAGCCGGTGGAGAGGTTAGGTTTAATAGCAAACTGACCGATATTAAAAGCGTAAATGGCAAACTCAACTCAATTGAAATAAATAACCAAGAAAATATTAGTTGTGATTATCTGCTTCTTGCCACAGGACACAGTGCTTCCGACATATTTACGATGTTGCACAAAAATGGAATTGAAATAGAGTTTAAATCATTTGCCTTGGGAGTTCGAATAGAACATCCGCAAAAGTTGATAGATGCTTTTCAATACAGATGTGAAGAACGACCGGAGTTTTTACCGGCAGCATCCTACAGCCTTGTGGAACAGGTGGACGGTCGGGGCGTCTACTCTTTTTGTATGTGTCCCGGAGGAATTATTGCGCCTTGTGCTACGGAGCCGGGACAGGTAGTTACCAATGGATGGTCTCCATCAAAACGAAATAACCCATGGGCAAATTCCGGAATCGTTGTTCCTGTTTATTGGGAAGATATTCCTGAGTTTCATTCATATGGTCCTCTGGCAGGCATGTATTTTCAGCGAAGTGTTGAATCAATTTGTTGGGAGGCGGGAGGAAAAACACAGACCGTTCCTGCGCAAAGAGTAACCGATTTTATCGCGGGCAAAAAAAGCACTAGTCTTCCTTCATGTTCATACATACCCGGAATAAGATCTGAAAAATTAGACCTCATCCTTCCTGATTTCATCGCAAACCGATTGAAAAAAGCATTTGTAGCTTTTGGCAAAAAAATACCCGGATACTTATCTCCCGATGCAATCATCGTGGCTCCCGAATCCCGAACTTCCAGCCCGGTGAGAATTCCAAGAAACAATGAAACGTGTGAACATGAGGGCTTACATGGTTTATTTCCCTGTGGTGAAGGCGCCGGTTACGCCGGGGGAATTGTATCTGCTGCCATGGACGGAGAGAGAGTAGCAGAGAATATTTCTCAACTTATTTTATCAAGGTAAAGTTACCCGCGCGCAGCCCATTCGGCAGCTTCTTTGCCAACCAAAGTTCCGATGGCCACTCCCATCCCTCCCATTCGAACGGCCACACAAATTCTCGGCATTACCTCTTTTATAATGGGCTTTTTTGTTGCTCCTAATCCCAAAATTCCGCTCCACCTGTAATCCACGGTGTATTTTTTATCGGGGAGAATTTGGGTTCTTAAGCATTCCTCTAAATGCTTCTGAATTACATCGGTTTGACCAAACTCCCACGTGGATTCGGCGTCAATATCCTTGTGTCGGAAACCTCCTATTAAGACTCGTTTGCCAATGTGTCTGAAATAGACATAACCGCTGTTCATATGAAAGGCACCCCTCAATTGAAGATCCTCAATTTCAGAAGTTACGATTACCTGATTTCTCGCCGGTTTAACATCTAGGTCCGGGATTAATTGACGAGCCATTCCGTTGGTGCAAACAATGACTTTGGATGCTAGGAAATGATCTTCCCCTGTTCTGCAAATGACCTCCTTTGGCGCACTTTCCAATGCATCGATCATCATCCCATTAAAAATTTCAACTCCATCTTTTCTGGCAAGATTCATTAAGTTCACCATCATTTCGCCTGTATTAATCAGGCCCTCCAACTGATTGCCAATTGCATACTTAATGCCTCGGAATCCCCAATTTTTACTGCTGACATCCTCTACCGAATACACTTTTTTACCTCCCGCTAATCGCGAAACGCTAGTGTTTAGATAATCCAATCTCTCAAGGCACATTTCAAAGACGTCTTTATCCTCTTCTGTAAATACTTCGTATCCTCCCGAAGATTCGAAATGAAGAGCCTTGTCGCCCAGGAGCGCTCGAAGATTGGTCAAGCCCTGAATGCGCCTTGCGACGGTTCGGAAAACTTCCTCTTCGGAGATGTTTGTTAAATCGTCCAAAATTTCTCCGGGACTTCCGAAACAGGCAAATCCGGCATTTTTGGTACTAGCTCCTGCCGAAAAGACATCTCTTTCCGCGATTACCACCCGCATTGCAGGATTTGAGCGCTTTGCATAAATAGCTGTACTGAGACCGACAATACCTCCTCCGACAACCAATAAATCAATATTTCCTAAAAAAGATCGTTGTTCCCAATAACTAAATCCCATATTTTTACGTTTTTAGTACTTTTATGGCCTGCCTGCAAAGGCCAAAATTTTTTAACCAAGAATTTTCAATTAATGAATTTTCAACTGTTTAGCCCAATTCGCGGTATCCTCTCGATTTTACTGAGCCTTTTCACCATGCTTTCAATTGCTCAAGATGATACCTATACGATCGAAGGTCAGGTAAAAGACAAATCTAGTTTGAAAAAACTAGAGGCTGCGCAAGTACGTGTACTTCAAAACGGAGGGGAATTCGATGTATATGATTGCGGTGGCGCAGGACGATTTAAGTTCGATTTACCTCTCGGTTACGTTTATGACATCATTTGTAGTAGAGCAGATTATATCACAAAAATAATTCGCATCGACACCAAAAATATCCCTGAAGAGGATCGTGAAGGTGGTTTTATTTCTCAAACAGACTTTTTCCTTTTTAAAAATATCGAAGGGTTCAATTTGGATATAATGAACGACCCGGTTGGTAAAGCAAGCTTTGATCCACAAAAAAATGATGTTGTTTGGGATGAAGGTTACATTGCTCGACAGAATGCTAAAATCGAAGCTGAATTCGAACGACTCGAAAATTTGGCTGAGAACATGGAAAAAATGCAGGCCGAGTTTGACGAGTTAATGCTGAAAGGAGGCCAGAAAATGATCGAGAAAAAGTATCAGGAGGCCATGGACAAATTCAGCGCTGCGAAGAAAATATTCCCTGATAACAAAGACGCCATTGCCAAATATGACGAGGCAAAAGCGCTGTTCGACGCAGAGCAAGCCGGTAAAGATTTGGAAGCACGGTACAAAAAGTACTGCGACGATGGAGAAAAGGCGATGACTTCGAAAAACTGGGAGCAAGCCAAAAGTCAGTATACTGAAGCTCAAAAACTCAAACCCGCAGAGAGATTACCAAAAGATAAACTTGCCGAAATTGATAAGCAATTGGCATTAGAAGCCAACAGGGAGGAATACAATCGGATCGTTGCTGATGCCGATGCAAAATTCGCCAATAAAGATTATGCCGTTTGCATAAAAAAATACCAAGAGGCAAGTAAATTGATGCCTGCTGAAGAACATCCTCGCTCGCAAATTGTAAAAGCGCAAACAGCTCTTGATGCGTTCATGGCCGATGAAGCAAATCGTCAAAAACTCGAGCAACGTTATAAAGATTTGCTTCAATTGGGTGAGCGCAATGTGAAGGACAAAAACTACGACGTAGCACTAGGTAACTACGAAGAAGCTAGTTCCCTAAAACCGGAAGAGCAAATGCCACTCGATAAGATTGCAGAGATCAAAAAGCTATTGGCGGATTTAGCGGAAAAAGAAAAAGAGAATAATGCTCTAGCGAGTGCAAATTCAGAAAAAGAAAGAATACAGAAAGAATACGACGCACGAATTCAAGAAGGAAACAAGCAGTTTACGGCAAATGATTTAGAGAAAGCCCGATCAGAATTTCAGGCGGCAATGGATTTAAAACCCTCTGAGAAATATCCCAAAGCTAAGATTTCCGAAATCGATAAAATGCTAGAGGATCTTGCCAAGAAAAATGGAAAAGAGGATGAATTGGAAGCACAGCGCAGAGCCGAAGAAGAACGTTTAGCTAAAGAAGATGCCGCTAGAAAAGAAAAGGAAGATCAATTAGCGCGAATCGAAAAGGAACGTTTAGATAGGATCGAAAAGGAACGCCAAGAGCGAGAAGCTGCTGCTGAAGCTAAAGCACAAAAAGATGCTCGCAATCGCGAAAAGGGTGAGCGCTTTAATCAAGTAGATCGTTCTACCGAAGATGAGGTAGAAGCCTATTACAGACAAGCTGCGGAAAGTGCGGAGAAATCCAAATTCACGAGCATTCAACAAAAACACGAAGAAAGTGAATCATTTCGTGCAGACAAAGAAGCTGACGCTGTGGAGTCTCAGATAGAAAATGTTGAAAGCGTGAATAGCCAGAAAGATGAGTGGCAAAATGTTTTTCGCAATGGCGAAGGTGTCACTCTGAAAGCTGAGAGAAAAGCCATGGAAGAAAAAGAGCAAGCTTCTAAAAACACTAAAACTTATCGGGAAGCAGCCGACAAGAAAAGACAAGACGAAGAAGGACGAGTTTTGGAGGATAAAGACGCCCAAGCTAAATTGGTGAATAATGATCGCATCCGCAAGACTTCGATTATTGAGACTGAAACAAAA
>JBILMS010000167.1:0-3852 GCA_044375415.1 Flavobacteriales bacterium | reverse complement strand
GATGCACGCCTGCGCCATTGAAGATCCGCGGGTCGGACGCTGCCAGGCTTCGCACATTATCGAACCGGTCCGGCGAGATCGCCGGCACGATGATGGCCGTCAGTCCTTGTTCCCAGGCGCGTGCGATCACGTCATCCCGGTCGGCATTGAAGGCCGAAGCATCGATATGGGCATGGGTGTCGATCATGCGGCGCCGAGTTCCTTCAGGCGAGCGATCACGGCGTCGACGTGGCCGGGAACGCTCACCTTGGCAAAGGTAGCCGCGATCTTGCCCTTGGGATCGATGATGTACGTGGTGCGTTCCACGCCCATGTACTTCCGTCCGTACATCGACTTTTCCTTCCAGGTGTCATACGCCTCGCATACTGCGTGGTCTTCGTCGGACACCAGCGCAAAGTTCAGATCATACTTCTTCTTGAAGGCATCGTGCTTCTTCGGCGTGTCGGGCGATACCCCAACAACGGTCACGCCCATGGCCGTGATATCCTGCATGGTATCGCGGAAGCCGCAGGCCTCGGCCGTGCACCCGCTGGTATCATCCTTCGGATAGAAGTACAGAACCAGCCACGACCCCTTGACAGATGCCAGCGAGAACGTACCATTACCATCTGTAGCGGCCTTGATAGCGGGCGCCTTGCTTCCTTCTGCCAGTGCCATGTGCGAACTCCATGTAAAGGGTGAAACGTACGTGTCGGACGCCAAACGTCGTTACACTGCGTTGCGTTCAACCGCTGCAAAACTACGCTAATCTGTTTCCGCACCCATGTGAATGCGTGTGCACGTGAATGCGTGTGATTGGACCGGCGTACCCTACGCTATCAACGCCATGGCACCCCTCTCCACCCGTGGAGAGGGGCCGGGGGTGAGGCCGCGTCACTACGATATCTATGCCATGGCACCCCTCTCTACGCGTGGAGAGGGGCCGGGTGAGGCTTGCGCCTGTGGTGTTGATGTGATGTATTAGTGTTTAGGGCCTGGCGAGATAGCATGATCAATAAGCCAACAACAATCTGACTCTCACGAGGCTGGATTATCCATCGAGTCCAGCAAAAATGTATGTATCGGAGATAACAAGCGACATATAACGTCGCTATTAGAATTTATCTTGCAAGCGTGTACAAAGGACAGGTAAACGGGATGTCCTTTCATTGTGGGCAGAACGCAATACATCTACTAACTCTACTGGAGAACTTTTATGTCGGACACCATTGATAACGAAGGCCGCAAGAATAAAGCCAAGAAGTTTCTCAAATGGTACGGGATCGCAGTAGTGGTCTCCCTATTTGTCTATACTGTCTCTGAGGTGTTGAAGAGTAACGAGCGCGAGAAAGTTGCAGAAGAGACTCGCCTGAGCGATTCACTAGAGCAGGAAAAGGACCTTCAACGCGTTCGAATGCACGAATCACGGATGGCGTCTGATGCTACGTATCGAGACTCGGTAATCGCCGCTGATAAACGTCGGGAAGATTCCACTCGTAAGCAGCAGCGAATTGATTCCATCGCAGCGGATGAGCGTGATCGCATACTCAATCCGTCAAAGTATGTCGATGTTGATATGAGCTGGAAAAAAGGAGGGTTTGGTGCCGTTGCAATGGGAAGGTTTACATTTATCAACAAGAGTAAGATGACGATGGTTAATCCAACCATCACGGTCTCTTTTTATAGCGAAAACGGAACGTTTATTAAGTCGAAGGAAGAAGTCGTTTACGTAACGGTGAAACCGGGTAAGCGAGCTAAGTCCGAAGAGATCAATCTCGGCTTCATTAGCGGTCAGGTTACTCGAGCGGGAAGCAAGCTTACCTCTGCAACGTGGGAGTGAAACTCAGCCGTGGGTTTGCGTATGCTTGCGCGTCGCTGTGTGTGATTCGATCGACGTGTCAAACAATGTAGGGGCGCGGCATGCCGCGCCCCTACGATATCGATGGTATGCGTTGACATTTCTGACGCGGCATACCGCGCCCCTACGGTGTCGATGGTATGCGTTGGTCGTTTGCTTGAATAAACGGTCGCGAGCGTTCTTCGTTGTAGGAATTGGTAATGGTGAGATTGTCAACATTGAACTGCGAGCTTAGCGACATAGACTTGATTTGCTTGAATCAGCAACAACTCAGTATCGGCAACACTTTTTGAAGGCATATGCATGAAACTCGTAAGCTCGTTACTCGAGAGGGTTTTGGCATGGTATGAGGGTGAATTCATCCTCCACAAAAACGACCCGGATTCGCCAGTAGTTATCATCGGTGGCTATCATAAGCGCCACTGGACAGCTTTGGTAGCGCGGATGTTCGTCGAGTTTTGGCAAGAGCACTGGAAGTGGATTATCACCACTGTGCTAAGCATTGTAGCCATTCTTTACGCTGGTGTTTGAATAGGATATTGTGCAATACAGGCATTCCTACACCACGTTACGGCCCATTCACCTACCCCTCACATTCTATCTCCGTTGATCCGTCACGTTGCCTTTGGTAAGTTCCCACTCATACACAATTACATCTCAAGCCTCTATCACTCGGTGATCGGGGACGATCGAAAATATTCACACGAAGATCTGACAGCGCCGTGACAGGGGGCTTGATGCATTTATCCCTGAGAACGTTGTTACTGCACTCACCTCACCTCGCCTGCCGCAGGGTTGGTGCTCCGATCCCAAATCAAATGTGCAACACGTTCAACTTACCAGCCATATACTTTAGGAATTGCCTCATGACTAATAAAACGATGTGGAGAGTTATTCTGCGCTTCTCTCTGAACGATGACAAAAAGTCGATATGGCGCAATAAACTGGCGAAAATTCTGCAGGGATATAAAGTAACCACTCGCGATGACAAGACGTCCACATGGGAGTTGGAAGAGATGAGTCCTGGAGATTGCTCTAAATGTGTTGCAGAGATATTTCATAAGATGAAGGAGATGACCGAGGACGCTAAGTCATCCGCTCATCTTGATCATCTCTGGGTGTACATTGACAAATCCGTCCCTGCCTTGAAGAAGCGTCGCACAAAACGATAGGCAAACGGGCATGAGCCGTTTGCTGCACTGACGCTAAGCCGAATCTACTCCACCCGTGGCAACGGCCCCTGCAATTCAATCGGCAGATTCAAGTCCGGGAATCTGGACAAGTACATGTCGGCGAAGTTCGTTGTGTTCGTTAAAATCTCCTGAACTCGAACGTTCTCACATCGCTGCAGCTCTGCATCAAGCACTTCGTGAATTCGTACGTACGACGTCTTGTAATCGTTTGCGAGGATATATGGGTAGTCGTACACAGCGCGAATTTCTTTGGGCCATGGAACAACAATGCGCTTTTTCGACAATTCAGCTGGCAAGTGAGGCGGCAGCTTACAGCTCTCCTTAAACGGCACATCGGCAACATAGAACTGTGTCTGATTCAGATTGTGTTCGGTCCCTGCCAGTCGACGGGCGTCACGAAGACCTCGTTTCATTGCCCAGTCGTGCCATTGTGCTATAAAGGATGTCGCAGTATTAGAATAGTGTACACCGGCCCAAGATGTCTCTTCGTACTCGACTTGCGCGTCGATGATCGCCGTGCCATAAACACCAAAACGACGCTCCCAAACGCTGCCATACCCTACACAGCCTCGAAGCAGGATCCCTTCTTTGAAGAGGTAGCAATAGAGCAGACCGAGTGTATTGTTGACGAAATGAAACAGGTCCTGTGCTACCGGCCCGTTTGGCGTCCTTGGATACGCGATGACAATCGTATCAGAAAACATCCGTATCAAGGGCTTCTTAAGCCAGCGTGAATATCTGTTGTGCTTCAATCCACTTGTCTCTGGCCATACCTCGGCAACAACATGTTCCAGAGTTTCGACGACTGCCTGTTGTCGCTCA
>JBILMS010000030.1:0-40066 GCA_044375415.1 Flavobacteriales bacterium | reverse complement strand
GTCTATACTTTGGGGGTGATGAGCGCGATCCCAAATGGAAAATTCAAAATGGAAAATGGAAAATGAAACTTCGGCGAAATGGATAGCTGCAGTGAATTGATTCCTGAATTTATACTTGCATTCATTCCTGCATTCATTCGAGCATTCATTCGTGAATTCGTGGCATACAAGTACAAAATGTCTATACTTTGGGGGTGATGAGCGCGATCCCAAATGGAAAATTCAAAATGGAAAATGGAAAATGAAACTTCGGCGAAATGGATAGCTGCAGTGAATTGATTCCTGAATTTATACTTGCATTCATTCGAGCATTCATTCGAGCATTCATTCGTGAATTCGTGGCAAAAAAGTATAGGGTTTACGTTTAAATGAAGATCGTCGCCCCATTTTTTCATCCATCCACCCCTCACATTATTCCAAATCCTGGCACTTTCTCCGATTCATAAAAGAAAAAACAAAAAAAAATATTTTTTTTCTTAGACCTTATAATGCTTATTTTTAATTAAATAGCTTCGACCCTCGAGTCTAAATTCACTAGTTTTAACAAATTTTCAGTACTATGTGTTGCATAGTTCAATTCTTTAGCTACATCTTTGCATCGTTATTTAATAGGTAACACCACTTAATAGGTCACACCATTTACTAGATTAAACATTTTACCATGAAAATCCAAACAATCCCCAACCCTCTCTCTATCTCACTCAAAGTAGTAGGTATTGCCGCATTTCTTATGATCATGGCTGCCGGTGCTTTTGCTAAAGAACCGCCATCGGCCATGACAGAATTCTCCAAAAACATTGCAACTGTAGTTAAGTATCCGGAATTTCTAAAAGCCGAAAAAAAGAACGAAGTAATTTTTGCCGACATCGTTGCCTCCTGCGACGAAAATGGAATCCTAACGGTGGTCGGTGTAAAAAGTGAATCCGCCACCCTCAATGAATACATAAAAGAAAAACTAAACGGACAATTTGTAAAAACCGACCCATCTTTGGTGGGACGTGAGCTTCATTTCAAATTGAAGTTTACTTTGGTCTAGTGCAAACTCCATTTCATCCACAATAACAAATCAATGCAACATGGATATCGAAAATGCAAAAGCGCAGATGCGGAAGGGAGTACTGGAGTTTTGTATTCTCTCGGTTCTAGCTCGAGGAGAAGCCTATCCTTCAGACATCATAGCCGAACTCAAAAAAGGGAAGCTGATAGTTGTCGAAGGAACGCTTTATCCCCTGCTCACCCGACTCAAAAACGATGGACTACTCGCCTATCGATGGGAGGAAAGTTCACAAGGTCCACCGCGGAAGTATTACAAACTCACCGAAACAGGCCAGATCTTCCTCAACGAATTAAAAACCACATGGGACGAACTAGCCAGTGCAGTAAACCAAACCACAAAATCCAACTAAATCATGAATAAGACCATCACCATCAACCTCGGCGGGGTTGTATTCAATATTGAAGAGGACGCTTTCAACCGCCTGAAAGGATATGTAGAAAGCCTTAAAAGCAAATTCACAAAAGACGACGGTTGCGAGGAAATCATTGCCGACATTGAAGCTCGCATGGCAGAACTTCTTAAAGAAAAACTGCACATCAACAAAACAGCTCTTACTCTTAGCGACATCGATTCTGTAATTGCTATCATGGGAAAACCGGAGGATTATGGCGACTATCAAGAACCGGCTGCCGATCAACCAACTCACGAAGAAACCGGAAATATTCGCAATAAAAACCGCAAGTTGTACCGCGACCAAGACGATGCCGTTATCGGCGGAGTATGCGCAGGTATCAGTCACTACTTGGGTTGGGACCCTTCCATTCCGCGTATCATACTTGTGTTAGCCGTAATTTTTGGTGGAACAGGAATTCTACTTTATATCATACTGTGGGCAGTAGTGCCTGCTGCAAAAACGCGTGCCGAAAAACTCCAGATGAAAGGAGAGCCTGTAACCGTCGACAACATTTCCAAAATGGTAAAAGACGAATTTGATAAAGTGGAAGACCGTGTCAATGGAAAGAACAAGAAATTCGGTTCGGATTTTACCGAAAGAGCTCGCGAATTCGGCCAGTCTTCCTCTCGGGTATTCGAAGTTATTATAGGTGGTTTCCTAATCATCGTCTCTCTCGGCATACTGATATCTCTTATCGGTGGTTTCATTGGATTGAACGTTGGCGTACCATTTAACTCTGAGAACTTTTCTTTGTCATACGCAGACCAACTTCTTTTCAATGGAGATGGAACGCTTACATGGCTTGTTGTCGCCGGTTTGATTTTAGTAATTGTTCCTCTGATTGCAATGGTCTATAGTGGAATCAAATTACTCTTGGGTATCCGAACCAAAATTCCGGGACTCGGATGGGCTCTGGGAATTCTCTTCATTATTGGATTAACAACATCCATCTTCTTGGGAATTAATGTTGGGAAAAATTTTACCCGCGATGCCGATACCTCGAGAAAATTTGATGTTAGCTCACAGTCAGACACATTATTTGTAGGCTCACTAGAAAACCCTCATTTCCAATACGATATTGATTCGGACGATCGCGAATTTTTTGAACTCATCAAGGAAACGGAAAACCTCCGCATATATGGAGAACCGATCAGCTTGCATTTCGAATCCACTGAAGAACCGAACTTTTCAATGGTAATGCGCAAAGAAGCTAATGGTGGAACTACTACGGAAGCGCACGAATTACTTCAGAAAATTCAATACAATTATTCGCAATCCGGCGATTCGCTGATGTTCGATACTTTCTTTTCGACGCCAAAAACGGATCCTTTTAGAGGTCAGGATGTACACATCGTGATCATGGTTCCAAAAGGAAAATGGGTTTCGTTCGGTAGCGGTCTGGAAAGAATCTATTGGAACGAGGATAATATTGGAAAAACCCTTCAAATGGGCGAAACCGAATGGATGCCGGAAAATATGATGTATCGTCCGTTCAGACATGAGGAACGCAGCACGCCTATCTAAATCAGCAGATTTCCAATTAAGTTTACCATAAAGAGAGCGGCCTAAGTGCCGCTCTCTTCAAATTAAAAGGAATTTCAAAAGTTTTAAATGCAACCGAAAAGGTTTTACAGGGGTCAGCTTTGTATTACATTAGAGTCGTGAATTGCAAATCGCTATTTGTTCTATTATCGGTATGCCTCAATTTGACTGCATGGAGTCAGACAGGTTTTCATTTTATCGAAAATCTAGGTCAATGGCCCGATAAAGTGAGTCACATGGTCGGCGCTCAAAACACCAAAGTATTTATAGAAAAGGGTGGATTGACTTATCATATTTACGATCTATCGGGTATTTCGACAGTGCACTCCGGAGAAAAAACACCTCGAACCAAAGCGAAAGGTCATGTGTACAAAGTAAAATTCGAAGGTTGTAATGATGAGTCACACACCCTCTCCAAAGGGATTCAAAAAACGAGGTACAATTATTTTCTGAGTAATGACCAAAGCAATTGGGCCGGCAACTGTCGGGCGTATTCAGAAATTTTAAGATCGAATCTTTATTCGGGCATTGATCTTCGTTTTTATCAAAATGAATTCTTTTTGAAATACGATTTTATTGTAAAGCCGGGTGCAGATGTTGCTTCCATTCAAATGACATACGATCATGTGAATGAACTAAAAATAGAAAATGGCAGATTGTCGGTGAAGCTAAGTGTGGGCGAGGTTTGGGAACAAAAACCAATTGCATGGCAAATTATTGATGGTCAGAAAAAATTTGTCTCGTGTGAATACAAATTGACGGGTTCAACCATTTCGTTCAACTTTCCAAATGGTTACGATACTTCACTTGAATTGTACATCGATCCTGAACTGATTTTCTCCACTTACAGCGGATCTTTTTCCGATAATTTTGGATATACAGCAACCTACGATACAGAAGGCTATTTGTACAGCGGTAGTTCAGCTTTCGGAAATGACTATCCGGTTACAACGGGCGCTTATCAAGAAACGTGGGCCGGAGGAGATGGGCAGGGAACACTGCCGGGTATAGACATGGCATTGTCAAAATATGATGTTACCGGAACCTTTATGGTTTGGAGTTCATACCTCGGCGGTTCTCACGATGAATTGCCTCACTCGCTTATTTGCGATGAAAACAATACGCTTTATGTCTATGGAACAACCAGCTCACCGGACTTTCCGGTGACCACAAATGCCTATGACAATTCATGGAATGGAGGAAGCATTTTTGCTCCAAGTGGCGTAGGTGCGGATTATGTTAATGGTTCTGATATAGTCGTTGCTCATTTTAATACAAGTGGCTCGAACCTTCTCTCTTCTACATTTTTAGGAGGTTCAGGAAATGATGGAGTGAATACCGCTGCGAATTTAAAATTCAATTACGCGGATGAATTTCGCGGGGAAATTGATATTGACAACGAAGGAAATATTATAATTGCAACTAGCACCTACTCCGCCGATTTTCCGATGGTAAATGCGGAACAACCGCTTTTAAATGGAGTTCAAGAAGCTTGTTTAATCAAATTAAATTCTGACTTGAGCGATATTCTTTGGAGCACATATGTCGGTGGCAGTTCGGATGATGCGGGCAACTCGGTGGCCTTTGACAGCAACAATAATATCTACTTCTGTGGTGGTACAAAAAGCAACGATTTCCCCGGAATGACAAGCGGTCTTCAAAGCACTTACGCCGGTGGAAATGGAGACGGTTGGGTAGTGCTTATTTCTGAAAATGGTAGCCAATTTTTAGCCGGCACTTATTATGGCAGCAATCAATACGATCAATTTTATTTTGTAGAAACGGATAGCGACGACTTTGTGCATGTCTATGGACAAACAATGGCCGATGATGATTTCTTTATTTTTAATGCGGGCTACAACGAACCCAACAGTGGAATGCTTGTAAGTAAGTTCTCAAGCGATTTAGATGAATTAATATGGAGCACTGTTTTTGGCACCGGTGAAGGAGAACCTAATTTATCGCCCACTGCACTATTGGTGGATGTCTGCGGTAAAATATACCTTGCCGGTTGGGGTGGTTCAACAAACACTAGTTCTAACCCAAATACAGATAACGTTACCGGTATGGAAACTACTCCGGGTGCTTATCAAACTACTACCAATGGAAGTGATTTCTATTTTATGGTTTTAGAAGCCGATGCGAGTGAACTAGTGTATGCTTCTTTCTTTGGTGGAGCAACAAGCAATGAACACGTAGATGGTGGTACCAGTCGTTTCGATCGAAAGGGAATTATGTATCAAAGTGTTTGTGCAGGCTGCGGAAGCAATGACGATTTCCCTATTTTCCCTGCTGATGCCTGGAGCCCTACCAACAACAGTTCAAATTGCAACAATGGTGTTTTCAAATTTGATTTTGAACTTCCTCTTGTTGCAGCAGACTTTCTGGTTCCGCCGGTAGCTTGCATGAACGGGCCGGTGGCCTTTACCAATACAAGCACCAATGGCCTTACCTTTTTCTGGGACTTTGGCGATGACCAAACTAGCAACATTCCTGAACCCTTTCATCAGTATACTGAAACGGGTACTTACATCATCATGCTTGTCGTAAACAATCCGGGTACATGCAATTTTACGGATACTCTTTATAAAGAAATTGAAATCGTAATGCCGTCGGTAAGTACGTTAGAATCTGAACAAGTATGCAGCGACAATGTGATTCAACTTGGACCCGAAGATTCAAACACAAACTATGAGTACACCTGGTTTCCTTCATTATACCTGTCCGATATAAATGATCCGAATCCAACTTTTACACCGGGAATTTCTACCGATTATTATTGTCTGGTTGAACATGGAGGTTGTGTAGATACAATTTATCAATCTGTATTAGTGACTGCACTCGAATTGACCGTTCCTGAGGATACTACTTTATGTCTTAGTGGAACCGTAGTTCTTAACGCGAATTACTCTCCCCTTGCCGGAGACCTCATTTGGAGTGATGAAAGTGATTTCGGAAATGTTCTAAATGATGGTCCTGATGATTCCGATATTGAAGTTGTAATAACCGAACCAACTACCTTTTATGCGCAACTTGAAGTGAATGGTTGTGTGGTTGAAGCATCCGTTACGATTAATCTGGTGTCCTTTCAAACCATGATTGGTGGCGACTTTGCCGCTTGCGATGGCGATACTGTGAATATTTTCGTTCTCGATCCAAATCCTGACTTTGTATATCAATGGGCTCCAGCTAATTTGATTGTAAGCGGTCAGAACACACCTAACGTGGAAGTAGCTGTCGAAGGTCCAACAGTTATTGAAGTTACCAGTGTTACTCCATTCAATTGTTCGTTTACCGATGAGGTTCTGATTTCAATTTCTACCCTCGATCCCTCTGCTGTCAACGCTTCGGTGAACCCCGATCTTATTATCGACGGGATGACCGTTCAACTTGACGCCTCACCGGATGGATTTGAATATACTTGGACTCCAACGAATGGGGTGAGCAGTCCAAATGTTCAAAGCCCTACTGCTTCCCCATCACAAACGACGACGTACTGTGTTACTATAAGTGATGATGAGTGCGCCTATGAAGATTGTGTAACCGTGAGAGTTGAAGATTTTGTATGCGGTCCGCCAACGATTTATATCCCTAATGCTTTTACCCCAAATACGGATGATAAAAATGAAAAACTGTATGTAAGAGGAAACTTCATTACCGAATTGTACTTCGTTGTGTATGACAGATGGGGTGAAAAAGTATTTGAAACCAAGGATATTAATAAAGGCTGGGATGGCACATTTAAAGGAAAAATTGTTGACCCGGATGTATATGTGTACTACCTCGAAGCCACGTGCGATGGTGGCTTGCAATATTTCGACAAAGGCAATATAACTGTCATTCGATAAGTATGAGAAAGATATCCTTTTTCATATTACTATCGTTTCTATTGGATTCTCCATGGGTCCGCGGGCAAGACATACATTTCTCTCAATTCAACGACGCTCCTTTTAATTTGAATCCAGGTCTAACCGGGGTATTCGATGCTGATCTTCGAATCGTTGGTAATCAGCGAACTCAATGGCGAAGTGTAACTCTTCCCTACAGCACTTTTGCCATACATGGAGATGGCCGTGGGCTGATTAAGAAGTATAAAAACCTTTCCTTAGGGGCAGGATTTGCTCATGATAAAGCAGGTGACTCACGCTTAAAAACAACCTCTATCAATTTGTCCGGGGCACTTTCGAAACCACTTGCATCGAATCCTGATCACAGCTTTTCTGCCGGAATCGGATTATCATTTCATTTTGTGGGAATAGACTATTCGGATCTTCGATTCGATAATCAATGGACGGGAATATTTTACGATCCGGGACTATCTCCTGACGAAAACTTCCAACGCGATTCAAGATTTTATCCGGATTTATCGCTTGGTTTGGCTCATCAATATCAAGCGCCTGAAGGTTGGAAATGTACCAATGGACTTAGTCTATACAACCTTATGTCTCCACAGCAAAGTTTTTTTGATGTAACCACCGTTCGATTGGATCCCCGAAGCAATTTCTTTTCTGATTTCACCATTCCAATCAATGATAAATGGGATGTGCAGCCTTCTGTCTTGTTTTCCACCCAAGGAAAATATAAGGAACTGAACATTGGAGGTCTGGGAAATTATGTCCTAATGAATGAAAGATCTGTTTACCGTTCGGTTTACGGTGGGCTGTTTTTCCGAACCAAAGATGCAGGATACCTGGTGGCCGGGATGCGTTACGATGATTGGAAAGTAGGATTGAGTTACGACATCAATACCAGCAATCTAAAACCGGCGAGCAATGGTCGCGGAGGACTGGAGATTGCCGTGATCTACTTAATACGCATGGCAAATGATGATTTGCCCCTCAAGAAATATTGTCCTGATTTCTTTTAAATTAGATTTGATCGAAGCGACAAATGCCGGTTGTATTTTTGCGGCATGTTAATCTACCTTGTACTTATCATTTTGGGTATCATCAATATCCTCTACTTGCCCACCAAATTTTTTGGGGAGTATTTACCCTCATTCTTCACTTCGTTTTATGAAAGTGCTAAGCAAAATTGGGCCCTTCTGATTGTGCTTGAACTGATCATGATCATTTCCTTGTTCTTCGATATCATTACTAGATACGACAAGATCAAAACACCTTGGAGGACTATTCAGCTTCTGCTAACTGCCCTCTTTTTTGGTGCCTTTATTCTGAAGTTCTTTATGGGTTACATGGAGTTGTATATCGATGGAAAAGTCGAATAACACTTAGTGAATATCTAGACTTTTAAATAATCTTTCATAAAATAAAAAAGCCCCGGAAATCCGAGGCTTTTATTATTTGTAGAATGTCTTCTGATTAACGGAAAACAAATATCTGTCCGGTGTACTCTTTGTACGTTGCATCGAATACTGAACGCAACTCCAGGAAGTAGATGTACACTTCGTCCTTTACGAAGTATTCTCCCCCTAGGTGACTTCCATCCCAAGGTTTGTTGATGTCTGTAGATTCAAATACTTTTTCTCCCCAACGATTGAAGATGCGGAGAGTATAGTAATCCGGATCAATCGCTGTTCCCTGAGGGATGAAAATATCGTTTACTCCATCGCCATTCGGAGAGAAGGAGTTTGGAATATAAACACCAAATGGATCCGGTTCAAAATGAGCTACAATGGTATCGTTATATTCAACCACAATTCCCATTTCCTTGTCTGTCGTGTTCGGGTTAGGTGAATGATACAACGCTTCCCATTTCACGAAGTTCCAATAAGGATTTGGTGTTGCATTAAACGGCATAACTTCATCTTTAGCAACCTCAACGCTCATTACATAATCTGTAAACAAGCCACTTCCAAAAGCTACTGTTCCCGAATAAGCAGGTTCAACAACCACTGTAATGTTTCTGTGTTCGTACACATTATATACGGCAATCAAAGTATCGTTGGCTCCAAGAATAAAACTGATGTTTGTATTAAACTCATCGGGCGTCAAGACGTGATTGTTGATCTCCCAGTGTGAAAACTCACTCCAAATATCACTTGGAATAGTAGCGAAGTTGTAGTTCACATCTCCTGCATAGGTCTCACAATGTGGAACCGCAAGTTCAGTACCGTTCATGGTAACTGTACCCGCCCCGGCAGGAAACACATCAACACATAGCGTAAAGTGAGGAAGTTCGTTGAATACAGCTATAAGCGAATCACTCAAGCATGACTCAACACTTATTTCCATTAGATCTTCATTTGGATTAAATGAAGTATTGTTACTTTCCCAATGATCAAATTCGAACCATTCGTTTTCAGTAACACTCAAGAAGTGCACTGAACCCAGATCAAATGAACTCGTCAATGGATATGACACTTGTTCTGTACCATCCAATGTAATTACTCCGGCACCTGCGGGGAATACATCAGTAACAACAGTAACCGTCTCCGAAGACACCACAAAGGTCGCTTGAAGTGTTACATCTGTTGTTATTGTAAGCGTTGTATTCGGATCGTTTGGATCTTCCAATACACCGTCTCCGGATATGATTTCCCAACCCGCAAAACTTCCACATTCACCTGAAAGAAGACCGAGATTAATCGGAATGTCTGCCCAGAAGATTCCACTCCAAGGGTTATTAATATTTGCATCATCCGGACCTAATGGTACCGAGCTTACTTCGATTTCACCCACCCCTTCGATATAGACTGTTAAGGTCAATGCAGTCACATCATAACAATCTTCTAGACCTCCAATAATCTCATCGGAACAGCGTTCTTCTATAAAATCACGGATTTCTTCAACGTTCAGTTCCCATTGAGCATAACTACCACCCCAACGATCGATCTGACGCTGCATTTCAGGCTGCATCACATTCACCATACTATCCAGAACGCCTAACATACTTTCACAGCTAAAAATAGTATTAGATAGAGATGCGTATCTATTGATGTAATCATAGAAAAAGTCCTCATTATCGAATAGCGCATTGAGCACAGGTACGTGTCCTTGTCCACCTGGGTCTCCCAAATTCTCAGGATTACATGGATCGGCTCCGGAACCTGTGTCTTCTATCCCGGTGTAATTCGCACCATGACCAAAGGTATTGTCCAAATCCCACAAGACATATCTCCACTTTTTAGCTTCCCCATCAGGATGTCTTCCCCTCCACCATGCAGTGTTCCAATTCAACCAATCCGCGCAAACCACATAACCATTGAGGATGAAGTAATCGATAAGACTGATTGTGTTATACTGGGTCAATACATAATCGTAGTTGGCCTGATCGGTCATATCATTGGTTGTAATGAAAACAACCAAATCATTCCAATCCGTAGCAGTTCCATATTCATTCCATGTACCACCCCAAGTTTTTATAAAGTCAACAAAGCCTTCCGGCTGATCATAGTAGAATTCAGTATAGTCAATATCATCAGCCTTTTCACGGACTTCATATAAACCCCAGTAATCACCATTGATGTACAAGATACAACTTTCGGTTGTTCTCTCATCGAGCTTTAGGTCACCTAGTATTGACAATTCATGGCAGTATGCGTCTCTAATATGCGCTCCACCGGAGAAAGGATAATTGTCGTTTGCGGCAGCTTTAAAAATTACTCTTTCAAAACCATCTCTGTCTGAATGGTGAAATATTGGATAAGCAATTTCGTTATCAGATCCCAATGCATCTCGAATAACCATATCAAAACCTCGCTGATCATATGCATTGGAGTCATTTCCGTGTTCGTTACTATCACCATCCGCTTCTGTAATGAATGGCCCGCCAATGTCAAACATTTCAATCGTGGTCATTTCATCGCCGCCCCAAGCTCCATCAGATAAGGTTGGACCGGTTATGGCATACACAGGAACTTGGTGTTGATCTACTCCAAAAAAGTAAGTATTGGTCTCAATAAAACTCGGCAATATCCCGGGAGTTGAGCTGTAAACAATAGCTCTCAGCGGAGTTGTTACACTAATATTAATAGGCCCTCCGTATACGTTTGAACCATTATTTGGGAATGATCCATCGAGCGTATAATAAATGGTAGAGCTAGGTTCAGTTGTTGTTATTGATACATTGATTGCTGAATTGTAATAACCCGCTTCCAGGCTCATTTCCGGCATGTCAGCATAACTAGTTCCAATAGTTCCCGCGTTATTCGCCGCATCAGGCGTAGGATCTGTATTAATTACCCAAGTCGCCGAACCATTCGGTACGCGGGTCCAACTATGATTTGCTTGATTGGGTGTGATGTTGTCAAAATCATAGGATTCCAGAACAACACCTGTTGGGTCAGCAAAAACTATTTCTTCACCATCCGTTTGTGTTAGCTTGAAGTTTGTATTGCGGTTATTGAATCCCAAATAATTTGGATCGTAATCTCCTGTTCCTGAAATCAAATAGGTAAGATAGCCTCCTGCAGGTACACTGACACCGGCCGGAATCTCCCATTTCTGAACATTTAAAGCGTTGTCGCTGAGCCAGTATCCTTGAAGGTTAACAGCTGCTCCACCGGGATTATAGAATTCTATCCAGTCTTCGTAGACAGCATCCCAGCCTCCACCTTGAGACCAATCGTTGTAATTAGCAAAAGAAAACTCATTTATAATCACCTGAGAACGATGTGATAAAATGAATCCAAGCAGGAAAAATGTAAAAAGTAGCTTTTTCTTAAACATCTCTTAAAATGGTTTCAAAAAGGGTTCTAACACAAAACACTTCGTGGCTCAGAAAGGTTGCTTCCAGGGTGGCCTTTCTTCTAAGGTTTTTCGCCAAATCGTCAAATGTAAACAAAGTGCCTCGCCCTGTCAAAATACCCTTCAATGGTTTTCAACAAGTTGGCTCCAAAAATTAACATTTTAAGACTATTATTGGAAGGCTAGTGTGTACGAATTACACTTAATAGCAGACAATCTTGTGTCAATATTTAATCCTACAACGGAATTTGAGAAAACGAGAAATCCTTCTACTTTTGCCAAAAAACAAATAGTATGTCAGGAAAACACGATCATCACTCACATGAAGAGGCAGAACAGAACGAAATCGCAGGTCCGGTTGTGTTTGCCATAGCACTTTTCGCCTTGGCTGTTGGCATCATATACTTCTTGGCCTGATTACTCCTTCCGATCTAATCGGGACCTTTACTAATTCATCTCAATCAACTCCGGGCTGGTTTTTATCAGTCTCATTTCGTTGAGCAGGTAGTCCGCTTCTGCGTACACGTCTATTACCCATAGAACGTACCTTATGTCAACCATAATGTTTCTACAGATTTCCGGATTATAGACAAGATCGCTCATTGTACTCTCCCATGAACGATCGAAATTAATTCCTACCAGCTCGCCTTTTGCATTAAGCGCAGGACTTCCGCTATTTCCTCCCGTCGTGTGATTGCTACCGGTGTAACAAACATGCAGCTCTCCTTTTTCGCCATAAACACCGAAATTCTTATCTGCGAGCAATTGTTTTAATCGAGAATTGATTTCAAAATCGGGATGTTTGTTTCGGTTTTTTTCTAAAATTCCATCCGACGTAGAGTAATAAGTATAGGTCATGCCATCTCTAGGAGCGCTGCCTTCGACTTTTCCAAACGATAAACGCAGAGTAGAATTTGCATCAAACCAATAATCACCTCCAAGCGACATTTCGCGTCCGGCCTTTACATAGTTTGTCATCAGAAATTCCATCTCACTATTGAAAAGGGCATAGGCCGGCTTGACCGAAGTATTGTACATATCAAACATCCTTTTAGCCAAGTTAAATGCCGGATCATCCTTAATTTTCTTGAATGACTTTGGATTGATATTGTTTAAGAAATTCATTACTCGTGTTGAATCAGCAAAAAATCCTTGGTCGTACATACGCGCCATCAACATATCCTTTCCTCCCTTTTTCATAAACTCTGCTTTCAAAACCACCGGTCCGAACGACTCATCAAATCTTTCGATGTACAAAGGTGTTAGTGCTTCAAAAATTTTCTTCTCTGTTGCGAGATCAAAGTTCTTGTAAAATAATCGAGCCTTATTCTTTAACTCGCTAATCGTCTCAACAAGTTTCCCATCTGATTTCAATTTTTCATAATTGTTTAGCAATGGATCAAACCCATAGGCAAATGCGAAAATTTCAGGTCCGTAATTCATGTATTCAGAAAAACCATCTCGTGCCAAATTCGATTTTTCATTGTTCGTATAGAGTGCTTCGAGCCCGGGAAGAACGTTCTGATAATTTACAAAAGCACGCTCATTTATGGTCCTTGATTTAAACTCGGCTTCACTTCTTTGTTTTGCAGACAAGGCATCTACCTCCAATAATCCTTGAACTTGACCAATCCACTTCTTATATGCATTGCTGATAGAAGATTGTTTGGCTGCATATTGTATCCTTACTTTATCACTGCTTCGCATAGCCCCTTCAAGAACCCCTAACACTGTTTCGCGCATTTCAATTCGAACGGGCAATGATTTGTTTACGAGATAATCTACCGCCCAACTGCTCAAAAAATGTTCTGTTCTACCCGGGAAACCATAGACCATACTGAAATCTCCTTCTTTAACTCCATCCAATGAAATGGGTAAAAAACGTCCGGGACGATAGGGCTTATTGTTTTCGCTATAGTTAGACGGTTCATTATTCTCATCAGCGTAAATTCTAAAAACCGAAAAGTCTCCCGTATGACGAGGCCAAACCCAATTGTCTGTATCACCTCCAAATTTACCGATAACAGAAGGCGGTGCTCCTACCAATCTTACATCTGAATACGTTTTGGTGCGCATCAAGAAAAATTGATTTCCATAATTAAATGCTCGCACATATGCCCCATGACCGTCTTTCTTTGCAATAGCATTCTCAATGGATTTTCGATTGGCGTTTCTAATTTTTTCTATCTCAGCAACAGGCATAGCATCCTCTATTCCTTGGTTCATAGCCGCTGTCACATCTTCTATGCTTACAATAAATGTCGCAGTGAGTTGCTCACATGCCAATTCACCACTTTGCCCCTTAGCCCAAAACCCGTCGGTGAGATAATCATGTTCAACACTGGAATGATATTGAATGTAGCTGTATCCGCAGTGATGATTCGTGAAGATCAATCCACTTTCCGAGACCACTTCAGCTGTACACCTGCCATCGAACAAAACGATGGCATCTTTCAAGCTCGATTGATTAACGGAATACAAATCTTCTTTACTCAATTTTAATCCATAAGCTTTCATATCGTCATAAACAGCATCGAGCAAAGAAGGAATCCACATTCCTTCATGTGCATTCGAATTCAAAACGACAAGGGAAAGGAAACAAGCAATAACAATTTTTTTCATAATATCAATCTTCATCTGTTTTTAAAACAAAAAGGTAATAGTAACCGAATCCTGCAAATATCAACCCTAAAAGGATTGGAAAAATAAGAACAACCGGAGATTGTCTTTCGTCGATAGGGAGATCCTTTGAATTATTATACCAACCTAATATCGGTGCAACCAAAACGATAACACAGAAGGCCAAAAATAAGTAATTGTACAATTTGCTTACCGCCATAGCCGCTTGATACAACGGACTTTTCTTGAACTGTGAATACCCACCCTTTGCATAACCGGCGGCTCTTTCGCGGGTTCTTTGAGCGTGTTGCTCATACCACTCTTGATAAATCCGAGCCTTGCGCTCCAACTCTTCATCTACATTTTGACTGTTGTTCAACATAAAAGCATGAACACTTCGACGATTGTTGTCCATCAAATATTCATATGCCTCCGTGATTTCGATAAATCGCCGAGTGGACTGAGGATCCTTGTTTCTATCGGGATGCCACTTTTTAGCCAAATGCCGAAACGAATTCTTTACATCGTCGGACGAAGCACCTGGCTGTAATTCTAATATGGCGAAGTAGTTGGTCAAGGGAAATTTTAGAAATTCTGTGATATTTCGATACCAATATGCAAGGATGGCAAATTAGGTAAAGTCTTGTTGTCGTAAAAATACATCACCGGCGTAAAAAAATCACTCAGTCTATATTTCGCAAAAATGGAAATAAAATTCCAGCCAAATCGGGCTGTAGCGAAGTAGTGTAAATCCCTTACAAAAGGCAGATGGATATATACATTTTTCACTTTTTCGGCAGGCATACCCGTAGAAGGTTCGACCTTATTGCGAATGAGCATTTCGTCGCGAAATGAATATTGAATATTTCCGGCGAGATCAAGGTATTTACCAACAATATTCCCGCGTTTTCCGAAATTTATCCGAACGTATGCGCCCCCTGCTAAGGCGTGCATTCGAATTAATTGTTTATCATTTATAATGTTCAAGGAAAGGAGATTATTACTACCCGATTGACGAATATTATACTCCTGATAATTGTACCCAAAATCCAATCCCGTACTAAGATTCTCATTCATTTTGAACTTATATCTCCAGCCCGTTTCGAACATCATGTTTGAAAAATTCTCCTTTACACCTATACTATCCTGATTTTCCAGAGGTACTAAAAAACCCACTTGCATGTAACTAGACCACCAGTTCCTTGTATTCGGTCCCACATCTTGTTTGTTCAATTGCTCGTAGGGCCGTTTATGTAGAAGATTAATTTGACTCAGTAACGGTGTTTGCATCGCCAGAAAAAAACAGATAATCGACCATCTAAACATGATAAAATAATCCTTGATATGCCAAGATCTTTCCTCTCTCCGGATTCTAATTTTTACACCTTCCATGTTATCCTTTTTCCTTTTCTTTAATATCTCTTAAGGGCACATCCCAGTGGTGACCATTAAACCAAATACGAAACAATCTCTTGTCTTCCTTTTGCAGATAAACATTGCATAGAACGCCCTTATTCATTGCTTGGTTGATAAAATATTCGCTAATAAATCCATCCGATTCTGCAATTTGAAAATAACACAGAGGTGCGTAGTTGCGGTACTCTACCTCATCCTTCCATTCATAGTAAAGGCTGCCAACTTTATAACCGAGACATAATGTATCGACTGTAAGTTCTACAGAAAACGGACCTTCTTCCGGGTAACGCGATTTCGTTAAGGACAACTCAAAACACTCCGGACAATTCAACGGTTCTACAAATCCTTCTATAAATTGTGCTGCATTTGGAATTCCAAAACCATGCGCATAATCGAAATACGGATATAGATGTCCGGCGAATTGTATTTCCGTCAATAATTTTCCGCATGTCCAATCGGGGTGCAGTTGTCTCAAACAAGCCGCAAAACCGGTAATCAAAGGAGCCGCAAAAGAAGTTCCACTCGATAACGACGTAATCCCATCAAACTCCACCGCGGCATAGCCAAATGCCACTACATTCGGCTTCATTCGAAAATCGAAGGTGGGACCGTAGGATGAAAAATCGGAATGATAACCTGTCCATGGATCGATAGCTCCCACCGATAAAACACTGTCTCCATCTGCCGGAGCACTCATCAATTCCCAACGAGATTCACCTTCGTTACCGGCACTATTTACAACTAAAATTCCTCGCTGAATAGCCATGGAGGCCGCTCTCGAAATCATAGAATGTTGACCGTCCATCTGATGCCTGAAGTACAATTGTACTGTATATCCCAAAGACGAATTGACGATGTCGGCACCCCATTTGTCGGCCCATTCCAAACTAGCGATCCAATGGTCTTCATCCGTTTTTGTCCCTGCTCTTGATCTTTCGGTTCGGGCAAGTAAAAATTCTGCTCCGGGCGCACAACCAAAGTGGCGATCTTCTTTGATACCGGCAATACACATCAGCACTTCTGTGCCATGGGAATTGTGATCAAAAACAAACTTTGAATTCTTAACAAAATCATAGGTTGCAACCACGCGATTGCTATCCTTCAGATGCTGCAGAGGACCCGCTTTATCAAACTTTGCAAAACCTGCATCGAATATTGCTATGCGCACCCCTTGCCCATTTAACCCGTTAGCACGAAGGGCCGAACCACCCAAAATTTCTGTTTGAGATTTGAGCACGGCTTCGGAATCATAGTCCCAATCTCTTTCTGTTGAGGCAGGAGCTACTTCATATACGCCCACCTCCTGAATTTCTTTGACAAATGATAGTGCAGCAATCTCGCTTCGCTGAGCATCCGTTACACAACAAGATACAGCATTAAACCACCGAGAGGCATAACCGATACTATCACACAATTCTTCAACTTGATTTAAGTATGAAAGGTTGACAGGAACATCACCGGAATGAAAGACCGGAAAACCTTCGCGCTCCCTGCGCTGAATGGCTTTTTCGTCGAAGAAGCTATATGGATCATATTCACCTACTTCTTTATCCTGAAAAAACACCCATACCTTCTGCTGTGCCTGCGAAAAAAGTGCAGAACACATCACTATAAGAGTTACCAGTACTTTTTTATGTTGAGGCTTAATGGACATCTTGGAGGCGCAAGATAATCTCTGTATCTTTTCCTGCGCTGTGGAAATTATATCTGAATTTAAATAAAATTATTGCCATCGGATGACCATACTTTTGTCCGTAAACCCATCAAAAAAGCATGATTATAGATCTGAGAAGTGATACCTTGACCAAACCGAGTCGTGAAATGAGGGAAGCTATGGCCTCCGCCGAAGTCGGTGATGATGTTTTTGCCGAAGATCCAACCGTGAATCGATTGGAAGAAATGGCAGCAACAATTTTTGGGCATGAGGCAGCATTGTATTGCAGTAGTGGAACCCAAACAAATCAAATTGCCATTCAAGTTCATACTCAGCCGGGCGACGAAGTGATATGCGCTTCTCTGGCTCATGTATACTTATATGAAGGCGGCGGAATTGCCAAAAATGCAGGGGCTTCTGTAAGGTTAATTGAAGGCGATCGCGGTCGAATTAATGCTCGACAAGTAAAACAGAACATAAATAATCCGGCGGATGTTCACTTGCCTCTTACGCGCTTAGTTTGCTTGGAAGACACGGCGAACAAAGGCGGGGGATCTGTATATGATATCAACGACATTAAAGAAATCGCTCTAGTTTGCAAACAGAATCAGCTCGCACTTCATCTGGATGGTGCACGCTTATTTAATGCTCTCGAAAAAACGAAAATGCAGGCTTCCGATTACGCTCGTCACTTCGATAGTATCTCTATTTGCTTATCAAAAGGTTTGGGAGCTCCCGTTGGCAGTCTCCTGGTTGGGTCTAAAGAGTTTATTAAAAAAGCACATCGCTCTCGTAAGGCCTTTGGAGGCGGAATGAGACAAGCGGGCATCATTGCCGCTGCCGGTATCTATGCGTTGGAACACAATATAAAACGACTGCACGAAGATCATTTGAGAGCAAGGAAAATTGGAGAAATGCTAACTTCAATTCCATGGGTAACAGGAACCCTTCCCATCGAGACAAACATTGTAATTGCGGAACTCAGAGAAGACTTGGATGCGAAAACTGTTTCTGAAAAACTCTCGGAAATCGGAATTTTATGTTTCCCCTTCGGACTTGGAAAAATTAGATTTGTCACACATCTCGATATAAACGACACGCACTTGGATGCCTTTGAAATCGAAATAAAAAAGCTGGCCATTTGACCAGCTTTTTTCTCTATCGCGTGATTCGGTTTTATTTCACTATAGCAATCTGTACAGATTCGTCACCTCTCGCGGTAGTTAAGTGTAAAAGGTAATTCCCCGCTGCTAATTCCAGTTGAATCTCCGAAAGTTCGGAATTCAACTTGTTCAAGCTAGCCACTATTTTTCCACTCATGTCGGTCACATAATATGACGAGAAGTGTCCAAGACTATTATCTATGGTAAATTGTCCATTCGATGGATTGGGGAATAGTTGAATAGCCGGATTTTCTGCCTCGAAAATGTTATCACATATTTCTACTGTAAAAATGAACGGATCAGTGTAAGTGCATCCATCAGATGTTTCTGCCGTAAGAATTACTACGTGCTGACCGGTACCCCAATTTGATGTTTCAATATTGTAGAATTGATTTTCACTTCCATCTTGCCATAAGTAGGATAGGCCAACAGGAGCTGTGAGTAAATAAGACTCTCCCAAACATAGCACGGTATCAGGACCTAGATCAAACGAAAAATCACCTGCCGGACTGAGTGATATAGTTTGATTGTACTCACAGTTTCTTTCATCGGTGAGAAACATGCTGTAATCGCCGGCCATAAGACCGTCTAACAGCGGACCAACAGCAGTATAGCCATCGGGACCGATCCAATTGAAATTGTAAGGAGCAGTTGCACCACTTACAATTACTTCGAGTTCACCATTTTCAGAGTTTGGACAGGATGGCTGAATGACATCGAAGTTTACATTCCATCCTGCCGGTTGAGAAATTGTGTATGACTCTTCGAATACAGTGCCGCATGCCGACTCTACAACAACCTCATAAGTACCCGGGCCTAGATTATAAATCCAGTTTTCACCGGAAGAAAATCCATCGGGACCGGTCCATTGGGAGGTGAAATTTGAGCCTGCACCCATTAAGAAGGTTTGAACGTATCCGTTTCCTGATTCACCTTTATCGAGGGGGCAGCTTACATCACCATAATAAGCTTCCAAAGACGCTTCAATATTTACCGGTGTAACTGTTATTTCAGAATTTCCTGTCTCTCCCGCCCAACCGTCGACTTGTATGTAATATATATTCGTAGGATTTAGGCAAGAAACATAACACGTAGAAGCATATCCGTTGCCTTCTCCGCAACCGCCATCATCTTGAGCGGATATAAGTTGAAACTCACTAAGATTACTGCAGTCCGAGCCGCTCCATATTGCTATTTGTGTATCAAATGTTGTATTCGGATTGCAAGTAGAAACCTCGTACACACCGCCATCAGGCACAACAAACCAAGCCCAAACAGAATTTGACACTCCTCCTTCGCACCATGAACCGAACAATGCGCAACCCGCGGCCGGAGGATGAATTTCTCCGAAAGCTGCCATGGCATCTACATTATTCAAAATCAAAGGTGTTCCATCGACAAGTACCTGCTCTGCTCCGCAAGGCTGGTCGAATGCAGGCAAATTACTAACACCCGCTTCGAAAGTCCATACATTTCCGGAACCCCCTCCGTAGAAAACTTCCGCGAGTGCGCCATCGTAAAAAACTTCGAAAACAAGTCCACCATCGCCATAGCTATCTACAAAATGTAAATCATAGCTCTGACCTTCGGTAAGGCACCAAGGACCTTCTTCTATCATTGTATTATCCGGATATCCATAGTTACCAGTTACGCCAATTTCGTTCAGGCAGCCTACTTCTTCGGAATTACTTCCGAAAGCGATTGTTCCGTTTCCACATCCATTTCCGGATGGTACAAATTCCCAGTAGGTTTCTTCTCCCCATGCATCGACGTACACGTTAAAAGTTACTTCCACTTCACCTAGATCGCATTGAGCCGAGATAAACTGGCTAGCACATAGACAAAAAAACAGGTTTAAAAAACTTTTCATGATTACAGGTTTTACGATCCCAAATCTACATGATTGGTATCTTATTTACAAAGAACCGGCGTAGATCGATCGTCAGAAGTCTTCTCCAATCCACATTAAAGGTCATCATGTGCACATAAAACCCCTTGAAAGCGTACCTTCGCGGCAAATTGATAAAGATGCAGATCCGTCCCGGAATTGTACAGGAATTGCCTGTACTCGAAGTAGTTGATTCAGGAATAGTATTGGGAACGGCCTATTCCAATGTCATATTACCAAAGCGCCAGTTCAGAGGAAGTGCCGAAGTCGGTCAACTTGTTAGCGTTTTTGTGTTTTACAACGAAAACAGAGATTTGGAGGCCACTACCCGTCTTCCTGAAATTCAATTGGATGAAGTAGGAGCATTTCGCGTTAAAAACATCAATGAAATTGGTGCATTCATAGACATTGGGTCTGTTAGAGACATTCTTATACCAAATCGCGAGCAACGTGAACCGCTCGAGGAAGGCAATTTGGCCGTTGTCATTTTGAAAGAAGATGAAGAAAACCAGCGACTCTTTGCCTCTACTAAAATTACCCGCTACCTCAGAAATACGGATCTCAATTACGAGCGAGGAGAGGAAGTCCAGTTGATTATTGCCGAAAAAATGGACTTGGGCAGACGTGTTATTATTAATGGAAAACACCACGGAGTGCTTTTTCGTCAAGAGATTATGCGACCCGTCAATACCGGAGATAAATTAAAGGGTTACGTTCGTCAAGTCGAAGGTACCAGTATTACGGTGAGTACCCAAAAAGAAGGTCCCGAACTATTGCAAGATGCACGCGGACGACTTTTGGAATTCATAGAGGCAAACGGCGGATACATTCGTCTAAATGATGATACATCACCGGAAGAGATTAAACTGCGTTTGAGAATGAGTAAAAAGTCATTCAAAAAAGCTGCCGGTATTTTATTCAAGGAAGGATTGGTTGAACTCACCAAACTGGGAATTAAACTGGCTAAGAAAGACGACGCACCCACCAAGTAAAAATGTCACTACTACCGAAATTCATTCGGGCACAAAAAATTCGTTTCGGATGGAGGCAACAAATTGCTTTCGATCGAACGGACAGAATTTTGATGTATCATAATGTAGTAAGCGACACCTCGGAAATATTCAACTTGAGGACCCACCGAACTGCCGACTTTGAAAATCAGATTAGTTATCTGTCCAAACATTTCTTCCGCACTAAAAAACAACAGCCAATTGAAATCACCTTCGATGATGGACTTGTAAACAACTATCGTTTTGCAAAGCCAATACTTGAGAAATACAGAATTCCCGCTACCTTCTTCATTTCAACGGAAAATATAGATACTGATAATCTTTTGTGGCCCGATCTTTTGGAGTGGTTGTGCTCGGTTAGAAAAGCTCCGATCACGTTTGAAAATGTTGACTATTTCCCTCATCCTGTTCATGGGATTTATATCAATGCCCATGGAAAAAGGTTGTCGCATGAACTCAAGAAAAAAGACATAAACGAAATAAACTCGTTCATTGGCGAGTTGCAACATTCGTTAGATCGTCCTATACCGCAGCTCTTAGTTGATACATACAGAACGATGGGTTCCGCCGAGATCCTTGAGCTTTCCCTAAATCCACTTTTTACAATAGGCTCACACAGTAATAAACATATTCCCTTATCCGGAAAAAATGAAGCAGATCAATATGTTCAACTGAAGATAAGCAAAGAAATTCTAGAAAAGATAACGGGAAATACAATACCAGATCTAGCTTTCCCGGATGGTTCGTATGACGAGACTACCATCAAACTTGCCATCGATTTAGGCTATACTAATTTATACGGTGTAATACGAAACGAAACATTACCCCTGATAAAATCGCGGAAAGGACTCTATACAGACGAGCCTTGGTATCATCAACTAGCCATTTGAGAAGGCTGTTCTTTTTTTGTTGGTTTCTTTACTCATAAAATATTTTAGATCACGAGCAATAACTTTTCAAAATAAGAGTAATTGGTCGTATAGAATTTTGTTCTCAAACCTGCTCAATTTCCTCATTCGCACGCACGTATGTCAAGTTTACCCTGGAACGATTGGATTAAAGGATTTTTTAGTTTTGATCCGTCGAATCCACTCATTTTCACAAGTGCCATTTTCTGGGTCTTTTTTGCGATTGTGCTTGCCATAGATGGTTTTATCTACAAAAAACATTCTTGGCGAAATGTATTTCTGTTCGCTGTAAGTATCTTTTTTTATTTCAAAACGAGCGGAATGTTCTTTCTGCTTTTGTTGTTCACCATCACCTTGGATTGGTTTATTGGAAGGAGGATTGGAGAATCTAGCGATCAAAAGAAGAAAAAATGGCTTCTGGCAACGAGTATTTTTTTGAATTTAGGCCTGCTTTGCTACTTCAAGTATGCGTACTTCTTTACCGATTCATACAATACACTGTTTCATACCGATCATCATGTGTTTAACTACCTCGCTCATTGGAGCAACGGCTTCTTCGGTACCCGCTTCGATGCCGGAAAAATTGTTTTACCAGTAGGAATCTCCTTTTACACTTTCCAATCGATGACATACACTATCGAAGTGTATAGGGCTCAATTAAAACCCCTAAAAAGATTAACCGATTATGGGTTTTACGTTTCCTTTTTCCCTCAGCTGGTTGCAGGTCCGATTGTAAAATCGACTGAATTCATTCCTCAAATGTTCAAACCTTACGCGCTCACTCGGCAGATGTTTGGACTCGGAATTTTTTGGATAATAAATGGATTGATTAAGAAAATTTTCCTTGCAGACTATATCGCCGTGAACTTCATCGACCGGATCTTTGAAAACCCCGGAATGTACAGTGGATTCGAAAATTTGACGGCTTTGTACGGGTACAGTTTGCAGGTGTATGCCGATTTTTCCGGGTACACGGATATCGCCATTGGCCTAGCCTTGCTCATGGGATTTACATTATCGGCAAATTTCAACAGTCCGTATAAAGCCACGAGCTTGTCTGATTTTTGGAGGCGTTGGCATATATCTCTATCCACGTGGCTTCGCGACTATTTATACATTCCATTAGGTGGAAATAAAGGTGGTTCGCTTGCAACTTGGATTGCAGTTGGCGTAATAGCAGGATTTGTAACCATGCTAAGCGGATCCTGGATTGTATTATGGCTATGTGTAAGTGTTATTGCAACGGCCGTAGCTCTGACCTACATTTTCAAATCCTTTGCACATTGGTTAACTACCAATGTGAATGTGATGATCACAATGTTGGTTGGAGGTTTGTGGCATGGGGCAAGTTGGAACTTTATCATTTGGGGTGCTCTCAATGGGGTCGGGTTGGTCTTATCCAAACTTTGGAAAAAAATTAGTCCATGGAAAAACAAGGACAAATGGTACGTACGTGCTTGGATGATTTTCCTAACCTTCAATTTTATAACTCTTACACGCATTTGGTTTAGAGCCGGTACAGGTACGACATGGGAGGATTTTGAAGCTTCTCATGACGTGGAAAAGGAAGCGGATACTGCCGGTTTAATATTGAATAAAATTTTGAACGTAGAATGGTCGCTGGCCCCTGAAGTTATTGCCGGTTATTGGAATGTAATGCTTGTAATCCTTGTGGGCATGATCATCCATTGGCTCCCCTCTTCTCTTAAAGGGAGATACCGAAATTATTTCAGTAATCTGCCAATTTGGATTCTTGTTTCTGCCATTTTGATCACCATACTTTTCATATATCAAGTCTTGGTGGCGGACCTCCATCCTTTTATCTATTTCCAGTTCTAAGCAGTGAACTCTCGTGAAAATTCGTTGTTGTAATGTGATTGAATCATAAAAATATTTCGTGTATTTGTGCCTGTAATATGACTCTTAACACTTGTTAGGATCACGTTAAACAACGATTAAGAATCTCTGGCGTTAAATTTGAAATGTTGAACTACAAAAAAAATAGATACTACTATGAATAAAAACTGGATGTTTCTTGGAGCAGCAATGATAGGCGGATTCGTCTCCATTGCCGGATATGAATTATTAGTGGGTAGAGACACTCAGATCGTGAATCTATCTCCTGATGGAAGCGGTTATGCTCAATATGCAAATTACAGCTCTTTACCACCCGATGGAACGCTCGACTTTACCGGTGCCGCAGAGCGTTCCGTTCATGCAGTAGTCCACGTGAAAACTCAAACTCAAGTCAATAATGCCTACAATCCCTGGATGGACTTTTTCGGACAAGAGCAAGGCCCACAACTTGAGCAGGGTTCCGGTTCTGGTGTGATCATATCTGCTGATGGATTTATTATCACAAACAACCACGTTGTAGAAGGTGCTCAAAAACTAGAAGTGACCCTCAACAACAACCAAAACTACGAAGCGAAGGTTATTGGAACGGATCCTTCGACTGACATTGCTTTGATTAAAATTGAGGCGACCAACCTACCCTTCATGGCTTGGGGCAACAGTGATGATGTTCGCGTTGGTCAGTGGGTACTTGCAGTTGGAAATCCATTTGATTTGACTTCTACTGTTACGGCAGGTATTGTAAGCGCAAAAGCCCGCAATATCAATTTGCTTAATGGAAATGGCAGCGAGGAAATTTTCCCGGTGGAGTCTTTTATACAGACAGACGCTGCCGTTAATCCGGGTAATTCCGGAGGGGCATTGGTAAATACCAAGGGAGAGTTGGTTGGTATAAATACCGCTATTGCCTCTCGTACCGGTGTTTATTCAGGTTACTCATTTGCCGTGCCTGCTTCTATAGCCAGAAAAATTGCCGACGACTTGATGAATTACGGTAGTGCACAACGTGCATTTATCGGCGTTCGAATTCAGGAAGTAAGTCCAGAAATCGCAAGCGAAAAGGGCTTGTCCTCTGTAAACGGGGTGTTTGTAAACTCTCTGACCGAGGGAGGAGCTGCCGCGGATGCCGGAATTAGCGAGGGAGACATTATCCTTAAAGTGGGCGAAAAAGGGGTGAATACCGTTCCTGAATTGCAAGAACAAGTAAGTAGATATCGTCCGGGTGATAAGATAAACGTGAGTTTGTGGAGAGATAAAAAACTGCAAACTGTGGTAGTAACCCTCCGAAACAAAGACGGCAACACCGACCTCATCGACAAAGTAAGTGAAGTAGCAGCAACGTCCTCCACATTAGGTGCAGATTTTACGGATGTAAGTGATGTTGAAAAACAAAAACTAGGATTAAGCGGTGGGGCCAAAGTAGCGAACCTCACATCAGGGAAGTTGAAAGAAATCGGCATTCAAAAGGGATTCATTATAACTAAAATAAATGATCAAAAAATTAACAGCGCAGATGAGGTGATCACTGTTCTTTCGGGCAAAAAAGGCATGGTCGAAATTGAAGGCTACTACCCCAATGGAACACGTGCTTATTACGGTTTTGGGATGTAGTCCCAGTTCGGAACGAATCGAATACAAGCCCTCGAATATTTTCGGGGGCTTTTTCTTTTTAAAATTTATCGACGAAAGCAATTGACAACTCGATGAAAAACCAATGAATTCAGCCAATTCCGGCACAAAAGCTTGTTAATAAGTCAGCAAGGTAGTTATAGGTAATTCAACTTGGAATCAAGGCTTTACGGGTTGTACCTTTGCGGCCCTTGAACCGTACAGGAAAATGAACCCTGTTTGAATTCTCGGAAATGGAATTTTTTAACCTCAAAATCATCTAAATCAATGTCTCAAACCATTCTGGCCCCGGACACTTACAGCAATGAACTGGAAGTGTACGTTAATCAGGAAAAAGCGGCGGTAGATCTCAACAATTATGTTGGTAAACTGCTCTTTGAAAAATCCATTGAGTTGGTATTGTTTCGAAACCATCTCACCGACATCAGCATTACCGAAATTCTCCGCTTGCACAAGTATGCAGGTGAAGTTGTAGGCAAAGCAATCTCTGTTTTCGACTCTGCTGACATAGCGAGAACCTTGTACGAAATGGATTTGGCTCCGGCCAAAATTGATGTTGGAAAATTGGCCAGTGAATGGCTAACCGAACGCGATCGTTACAAAAATCACAAAGACTTTTTAGAAGAAAAACTTCGTAATTTTTTCAAAGAAGAAGGTCAAAATATTGAACCAAGAGATGTGGTTCTTTATGGTTTTGGACGAATAGGTCGTTTGGCCGCACGTGAACTTATCAGCCAAGCCGGTAGAGGTCAACAATTGCGTTTACGTGCCATCGTTACGCGCGAAAATGATGACTTGTCGCTTAAAAAAAGAGCGGCTCTCTTCGAAAATGACTCGGTGCACGGTCGATTCAGAGGTACTGTTACCGTTGACTATGAAAACCGTTGTTTGATGGTAAATGGTCAACGTGTTTTTATGATTGCTACCAACGATCCCACTACGGTTGACTACGCAGCTTACGGCATCAATAATGCACTGATGATCGATAATACCGGTGTATTAAAAGATCGCGCAGGTCTGAGTAAACACCTCTCTTCTAAAGGAGTTTCTAAAGTTATTCTCACAGCGCCCGGCAAAGAAGTTCCGAATATTGTTTACGGAATTAATCACCGTGATTTAGATATCGAAAACGAAACAATCTTTTCTGCCGCTAGCTGCACAACCAATGCGATCTGCCCAATTTTAAAGGTAATTCACGATGGATTGGGATTGGATAAAGGTCATATCGAAACGGTACATGCCTATACCAACGACCAAAACTTGTTGGACAACATGCACAAGAAAAGCCGTCGTGGTAGAAGTGCAGCCATCAACATGGTAATCACGGAAACCGGAGCGGGCAAAGCAGTAACCAAGGTAATTCCCGAGCTGGCCGATAAGCTTACTGCAAATGCTGTGCGTGTTCCTACTCCAAATGGATCTTTAGCTATTATTCATGCGTATGTGAAAAAGTCAACGACCGTAGAAGAAGTAAATGCCATGGTTCGCAAAGCTGCTTTGGACGGTGATTTGGTAAACCAGATTTATTTCAGCATAAGCGAAGAGTTGGTGAGCTCCGACATCATCGGAAACGAATGTTGTTCTGTTTTCGACAGCCAAGCTACCATCGTCTCTCCGGATGGAACCGGTGTTGTTTTATACGTATGGTACGACAACGAATTCGGATACACCAAACAAGTAATTCGCTTGGCGAAATACGTGGCCAAAGTGAGAAGAAATATTTATTACTAAGAGAAATTACTTCTACAAATCAAAAGCGGTGGAAACTATTTCCACCGCTTTTTTTTTGTGAATAAACCACCTGCCTTACGTCGACTCTACTTTGGGTTTTGTAGAGGCGAAGTGCATGACTACAAAAATGAAGAGCACGAATACACCCACCGGCAAAAACCTCATGGGATCTTTTGTGTTGTCGCCCGGGGTCCAAACCACAACATCGTTTTTTTCAGGTTCATTTCTTTCAGGTTCATTTCTTTCCGGCACATATTTACTTTCATTCCCTTTTGCCGGCACCTGTTCAGGTTTCCTTTTTAAATATTTATTGAACTCGTTAATATATCTCGTTGCCATAGGATCATTTTTTCCGGTCAACGCATAGTACTCATCCACCTCCTTTTTTCTTCTTTCATAAATTGTCTCCAGATAATTTTGAGCCTCTTCGCAGTCGAAGGGACCTTGTGCGGGATGTGTGAGAATGTACCTGCATTGAAAATTTTCCCGATTCGGAGTTTCTTGGAAAGTCAGGTCGGCAGGGAATTTATCGCGCGAGTATCTCACGTGTAAGCGCGTAAAAAACACATTCGCACCTGCTCCACCGTTTAGCGCCCAATCGACGCCTGCTTCCGCAAAATCGTTGTAGATCGGAGGAGGACCTATGCATGGGTCACACTTCATTCCTGTATTAGAAGGAGAAACATTCCAAGCATACTCGAGGAACGCAGAATTACGCCCTTCATATTTGTATGTGCGTTGAAACAGATTTTTGTAGAATTCACCAAAACCCGATTGAACATGTAGAGGAATATTTCTATCCGTAGGCATTTTTACAGTGCGATAATTGGTGCATTCAATTCGACCATTTTTGGTAAAAGCATAAACAATCATATCCTGCTCGCCTGAACTGTTGGCCATGCCCAATCTAATTGGCAACATAAATTTCTCATGCTCGAAAGAAATTTGAATAGGGTTCAGATATTCGAAAGCGCCTTGGACATTATCCAGATTTACTTTAACAACAAAAAACTTCATGTTGCTTTTGATGTATGGCTGCAATACCTCCTCGGCCGTTTCCGGAATTTTATAGCCATTGATTAGCAGCCAATCCTTCAATCCTCCTGACTCTGTGGCCGACAAAATGAGAATGTCATATTCACCAATGGTGTAACTTGCTTCGATGGTAACTCCCTTTTCCTCGGCAAGTTCATCATTCATTTTCGGAACCCTTTCCATTTTGGAACTTGTGATCTCGACAGATTCTACCTCGTAAAGTCGGTTATCATAACAAGGATTGTTGTCGTAATACTCCACTAATCTCGGAGATGAATATTCGTCGAGTACATCAAAGATTCGTCTATTAACCACCTTGATGTCTTTTTCCTTGAGCACAACAGGAACAGGGACGACCATGGCAAAATCTCGCATGTTTCCTTTAAAGTCGTTGCTCATGGTGATTACTGTTTTTAATCCATCACGCACAAGGATAACTTCGCTTTTATTGTTGAACAATGTGGCATCGGCTTTTGCGATATAAAATCCACAAAAGGCGAAAGAACCCAGCATGGTAAAGAAACTCACAAAGGTGAGCAGTACTTTCATTTTCGGCATTTTCATTTGTCTTGAGTTATTTGTAAAGTATGATTCAATTTTGAACTGCGGTGGTCGTTCCACTTAAATGCTGCCCCTCCTGCCACCTTATCTATGAAATAATTTAATGGTGTTGCAAAAAAGAGTACCCAAAAAGGAGCGGCATTTATAAAGTAAAAGTTTGTGAGGGTAAATGATATGCCTGCAATAGCAGCAGCCCAAAAGATTCTGACCCTGCCGGAATTCGGGATCGTCATTGGGTCGGTAATCATAAATAAAGCGAAGAGCCAAAGAGATCCGGAGCTCATTTTATGAAGCCAAACTTCCATGTCCCAACCCATGTACAAAATGCTTCTACTGTATTCGAGAGCGGCTAATACAAGAAGAAATGTAAAACCGGTTTCGAGCCTTCGAACTTTTGACAATACGGCTAGTCCAAGGGTACCTATTATAAATACCAGAAGAGCACCACTCCCCCATTGCCCCGGCGAAATCCAGGCATTTCCGGTAATTAGTATGACCACCACAATTCCGAAATTGGCGGGATTCCACAAATGTTTACCTCCGGGTCGAATCAAAAATTTCTGCGCAATCGCCAATGCACCCGCCAGCAGAAATATCCAAGGAGAATTGGCTTTAAGTAATAGCGACAGTCCGAGACCGGTAACCAAACCACTTTTTAGAGAGTTACGTGGGGCAAGCCCAAGGTAAATTGCTATCCCCGTAATAATCAATGTACCGGAGAAGGCAGCCAACACATTGATCCAGTCGGCATCCCACGACAAATAATAAAATCCGTAGATCAGAAAAATCGTTTGAGATATAATCTGAAAATGTCGGCCATCTGAAGAAAACCACTTGGATAATTGCTGCATGGGATTTCGATTTGACGTCCCGTACAGACTTCTTCCGATTAGGTTCAAAAAAAAAGTACAGCGGTGTAAATTCTCTACCTTTTGGCGGATCCGCTGTACTTTTATTAATTAGAAGTAGACACTTAAACTTAAATTCAGTTCCAAAGGTTACTTTTGCAACTTATAAATCAAAAACATGAATTCGATTAAAGCACTTTGTGTAGTTGTGATGACGAGTATGCTCATGCCCGGATGTGATTGTAATAATCACACGCATGATCCAAACACGGTTGGAACTTTGGTGAAGGACACATCCGGCCTGCTCGTTATGAACGAAGCGATGAAAGAAAACATGGAGCGAAATATTAAGAACTTTCAGTTTGCATTAAACGATACGGATTATTATCGCCACCTGAGTTTTTACGATCAGCGAATGTTCCGTTATGAAGGATTGGAGCTCGATACCATTGCTGCTCGATATAAAAAGCAGTATAATATGGGGCAGAAATACGAAGTTAAAAACGTTCTTGTAAATAAGATTTCTCCGCTGGTAGAAGACTCGGGTTATTATTGGGCAGGACTCGGTGTATATATTCAAATGGATGTGCATTACGACGAAGGTTATCCGGGTGATCCAAAGGGACTATTGGGTATTGTAAAAGACAATTTTGGTCCCAACGTATCTTACGATTCCTTATTACGAGTTTTCCACGTCGACGATAATTTCGTTTTTTATGCAACTACCCCAACGGATACTATCGACTTCAAATTTCTTAGAGGGAGTTTCTTCAGAGTTCCACAACTTTCAAAACTCGCTGCATTCAACACTATTGCGACACTAAAAAAGTATGAATAAGCTCATTTTTTGCTTGCTCTTTGTTTTTATAACCGCTTTTGTTCAGGCCCAAACGAAATATGAACTTAAGTCCACCGTAGACGGCGTAGAGTTTTATTACAAATGGTCTAGATCAAACTTTTTCAAGAAAAGTAGTCCACCACAACTTAGAGTAAAAATTAAGAATTCTAACTCCTATCCCGTTCAATATACATTTGGACTGGATCTCTTCGTAAATGGCAAAACAAAAGGCGAAGTACTTCCTGAAACCTTCTCCATAGGTGCTAATCGGACCAAGGCCGGAAAGACGAACGGACACTACTACGAATTTGAAGTGACATGGGAAGATATTAAATCTCCGGCTTTCGAAATTGAATTCATCGATATAGCGCTGAAGCCATTGGACATCCTCGAATAGAAAAGTTCTAATTTCGGAAATCAACCATAAGTTGGTTGCAGACGTCGTCCATCTTTTGCGTGTCAATGGCCTCAAATGGTGTTTTAACTTCGAAACTATTGGCATCGATGGGAGTAAATCTAACCTCTCGTGCTCTGAAGCGCATTCTCATTCCTAAATACTCGATATCATATCCCATCAACACACCGGGAACAGAGTTATATGGATTAAACCAATTTGGAGAACTAATTTGAATATCCTCCGTGTAAAATAATTCGATCGATGGAAGCGTATCTTTTACAAACCTCCCCATAGCTTTCCGGCAGTTGTACCCGGCGATCCACTCCGTACCCTCTTGCAATTCTACTCTGATTTCCGGATTACGGTCATTCCATTCTGAAACCTTCCGTTCGTCGAGTTTCATTCCATATCGCTTATCGAAATCCTTTAAAATTTGAACGAACTCTTTTTTATCATTGTCGGCGGAGATCGTTATTGACATTAGACCTCCAATTGACTTCAACTCCGAAAATATTTGATCATTTTTAAATTTCATGACCATCTCACGCGGCATTAATTCAGTCATAAGATTGCCTTCTTCTCGGGGATACGAAATATCATAGAAAATCATGCCTTCTGCATTGGAAGAGAGCGATAATTGTTTGCCACAGGTCCAGAAAAGGGTGAGGGCAAATAATAGGGTATATAAAATGCCAGTACGCATCAAGTGACTTGAACGAAACTTGAAAGTAAAAGGTTACCTTCGCAGCCAATTTTCTCTATGAATCAACAAGTTACAGATACTCTATTGATGGTCAGACCGGCAGCCTTCTTCGGAAATGGCGAAACAGCCGTAAACAACCATTTTCAGCATCTGGCCTCGGAGACACAATATGAGAAATTGCAACGAGAGGCTCTTCAAGAATTTGAGGATTTTAGGTCGCTTCTGGACAAGTCCGGAATCAGGGTTTTGGTTGCACATGATCAACAAAAACCCTCTACTCCCGATTCTATTTTCCCGAACAATTGGGTAAGTTTTCATGCAAATGGAATGGCCGTTTTACACCCCATGTTCGCTGCGAACCGTCGAATTGAGAGAGACAAGGGCTTTTTAGGAGTTCTAGTTGAAAATGGATTTAGTTGGCGTGTTGCCGATTTGACTCATCTAGAAGCAGAAAAGAAATTTCTAGAAGGAACCGGTAGCATGGTTCTGGATCGCGCCAATAAGGTGGCCTACTCGTGCATTTCGGATCGTACTCATCCGGAAGCAGCCATAAAATTCGGTAATGAATTTGGTTACAAACCCATACTTTTCACTTCGCAACACAAAAAAGGCAATCAGACTTTTCCTGTTTATCATACCAACGTGATGATGAGCATCGGTAGTCGCGTATGCGTCCTATGCGCTGAGAGTATTACAGACCATAGAGAACGAAAAATGGTAATGGATTCTCTAAAAGAGTCCGGTCGAACTATTGTAGAAATCAGTCTTCAACAAATGGACTCCTTTGCAGGCAATATGCTTGAAGTGAAAAATACGAGTGACGAACATTTTATGATTATGTCGAAGGCCGCATTCGATTCGCTGACACAAAGTCAAATTGATGTGATAGAATCGACATGCACGATTTTACATAGTTCACTGTCCTGTATTGAAACACATGGAGGTGGTAGCGCCAGATGCATGCTTGCTGAAGTATTTTTGCCATCTCCCTTCAACGAAGAAGATGAAGGCGAACCCCTAGATTATGAATAAGAATATTATAGACATCCTCCAAGAACAAATTAAAAGTGGGCTGAATAGCCTTTATCAGCAATCCTTTGCCGGTGATATCCAAATTCAAAAGACACGCAAAGAGTTTGAGGGTGATCTTACTTTAGTTACGTTTCCGTTACTCAAAATATCAGGCAAAAAACCTGAAGATACCGGTAGCGACATAGGTGAATACCTTGTAGCACATTGCGAGGATGTTACCGCCTATAACGTGGTTAAAGGATTTTTAAATCTTAGTATTCGTTTTTCATATTGGACTCGATTTTTTTCGGAGGTTGCCAAAAACGAGAACTTCGGATTATCAGAAAAAAATTCAAAGTCGCATGTAATGGTCGAGTACAGCTCGCCAAACACAAATAAACCACTTCATCTCGGACATCTTCGAAACAACTTTTTAGGTTATTCGGTAGCTGAAATTTTGAAGGCCAATGGTCATAAAGTAACTAAAGTTCAAATCATCAACGATCGAGGAATTCATATTTGCAAGAGTATGATTGCCTGGCAGAAATTTGGGAATGGTGAAACTCCCGCATCTTCGGGAATCAAAGGCGACCATTTGGTTGGCAAATATTATGTGCTCTTTGATCAGCAATACAAGAAGGAAATTCAGGTCCTAATCGAAGCCGGAAAAAGTGAAGACGAGGCGAAAAAAACTGCGCCTATCATTTTAGAAGCTCAAGAAATGCTTCTTAAATGGGAAGAAAAAGATCCGGAAGTATACGACTTGTGGAAGACTATGAATGGTTGGGTTTATGATGGTTTTGAATCGACATACCGCGCAATGGGTGTTGACTTTGATAAACTTTATTACGAGAGTGACACCTATTTATTAGGAAAAAAAGAAGTTGAAAATGGACTTCAATCGGGCGCATTTTTCAAAAAAGATGATGGTTCTATTTGGGTAGATCTCACCGGAGAAGGTTTAGATGAAAAAGCTTTGCTTCGGAAAGATGGAACGGCGATGTACATAACGCAAGACATTGGAACGGCTATCCTTCGATTTAAAGATTTTCCCGATATTCAATCGCTGATCTACACAGTCGGAAACGAACAAGAATATCATTTTAATGTACTTTTTAAAATCCTTTCTAAACTTGGTTTCGAGCAAGCAGCCAATTGTTTTCACCTCAGCTATGGAATGGTAGAATTACCGGAAGGTAAAATGAAAAGTCGTGAAGGAACCGTAGTCGATGCCGACGATTTGATGGAGGCCATGAAATCGGAAGCACGTGATGTTGCTCAAGAACAAGGCAAACTCGATGACTTGGATGATGCAGGCAAAGAACAAGTATATCAAATCATTGGAATGGCTGCACTCAAGTACTTTTTATTGCGTGTCGATCCGGTGAAAAACATGGTCTTTAATCCACGCGAGAGTATCGATTTTAATGGACATACAGGACCTTTTATCGAATACGGTTATGTGCGCACGCGTGCCATCGCCCGTAAAATGGTAGAGCTTTCCGGAACAGATGTTTTGATAACCGATTTCGAAGGATTACAAGATTTGCATTTAGCAGAAAAAAATCTGATTAAAAAATTACATGATTTTCCGGAGGTCATTCGTGAGGCCGCTGTGAAATACAATCCTTCTCTTATTGCTAATTATTGTTTTGAGCTAATCAAAGATTTTAATTCATTCTATCACGAATGTCCGGTGCTTCGAGAAGAAGACATACTGCGCAGAAATTTCAGGGTAACTTTATCCGTAAAAGTTGGAAACGTGGCGGCTCTCGGAATGAAGATGTTGGGCATCGATATGGTAGAGCGTATGTAATACGTTGGGGAATCTCTAGATAATTTCCAACTGACGAGCCACTTTTTGAAGAATTTCAAAAACAGTTTCTGCCATTACGTTTTCGCTATCGAGAGTAGGATTCACCTCTGTAAATTCGAGGCAACATACACGTTCATTTTGGATTAATTCCAATATGATATCGGCTGCCTCACGTTCATTGAGCCCACCTTTAACCGGAGTTCCGGTTCCTCTCGATACGGTGGGGTCCATAGAATCCACATCAAAGCTGATATAAATTTTATCGCATTGAACCAAGTATTTCAAGGCTTCACGACAAACTTTGGTGATACCTGATTTTCGAATTTCATTCGTGCTAATGACCTTCACTTTATTTTTTCGAATGAGATGAGCCTCTTGTTCTTCGAAATCGCGAAGAGTCATGTATATCAGATCCCTGTACTCCACCTTAGGACAGATGTCGCCCATGTTTTTTATTTGATCCCAGAGTTCAAGTGTACCCGGATCCGGATCATTCGCCTTTTCAGACTCATTGTCTTCTCCTAGAGCTGTTGCTAAGGGCATCCCGTGCATATTCCCAGAGGGGGTGGTATAAGGAGAATGTAAATCCGCATGGGCATCAATCCAAATTACTCCTAACCGAGATTGCGGATAGGCAGCACGAATACCCGCAATAGTTCCTCCTGCACTACTGTGATCACCTGAAATAATGAGCGGAAAATCTCCTTCAACCAAGACATCCGAAACCGTTTTCATAATGCGGCCGTACATTTTGTGTACACTTTGAATGTGCTTGGCGTATCTGTTTCCCGGAGTTCCATAGAGTGCCTTATTTTCTGTCTCAACTTCGATTCCGGCATTTTTAAGGAAGAAGGAACTTCGGAAATCGAGTGCAGCAATTTTTACAGCTTCTACACCCAAACTGGCTCCTCGGGTACCGGCACCTACTTCACTTGGAACTTCTATTAACTGAATATTTTTCGCTTTCATGATGAGGATCTTTGGGGGGACAAAAATAAAGGATTGGTTAGTACTTCCTTTGTCTTATTCCTGTTTCATCTATTACACTCAAGGCTTGATCAAATCTATGGGTCTGCGATTACATATTTCCTCAAGTAAAAGACCGGGGATTTCAGGGGTATAATTTTTTATTCTAAAATAGACTACACCTTTTGGCGGGAGATAGGCATGCTTAAAAATCAACTCTCCGTAATCACGATCAAAAGTCAAAATAATTCTTTCCTCCTCAATTGCCAGACGCATCACTTCTCTATCCGTGATTCCTACATACTCAATACCAATATGGACTATATCAAAACACGCATTTTTTAATAGACGTGAACTTGTAACAGGGAAATTCTCATTTGCAAGAAATTTCATCTCTCTACGCTGATTTTCTATCATCAAAAATTAATAGACCATCCTGCATACATTCTTGCACAAACATGAAAACGGAAAGAAGTGCTTCTTTATTCAACCTAGGATAATTCGCTAATATTTGATCCTCTGACCATCCGCTAACTTTTAGATCTAGTATGTGTTCTACCGAAATTCGTGTACCACGTATGGTAGTTTTCCCCAACAACACTTCTTTATCCGATATTATGTAGTCACGCCAGTTCATACACAAATATAATCAATCTGCAACATAGCAATTCGTTGGACATTCGTTAAGGCCTATCTAATTTTAATAGAATAGTTATACATTTGACCCTCATCACCTTTATTATCATGATTAAATCCTTCATTATCAGTGCTACTGCGCTGATGTCATTTGTTGTAGTAGCCCAAGAAACCCCTAAAATATGGGAAGACAAGTTCAAGCAATTGGGACCTGAATTAGCTACTCCCAATGATCAAAGAACGGCTAGCGGAGCACCCGGACATGAATATTGGCAGCAACGAGCCGATTACAATATGAAAATCCGGTTGGACGATGAAAAGCAGCGGATTGATGGCGATGAAACGATCACGTATTACAATAACTCTCCGGATGCATTGACCTATATCTGGCTCCAATTGGATCAAAACATTTTTGACCCCAATTCTGATTCAAGATTGATCGAGCAGAGTAAACTTGAAGACAAATTGAGTTTTAATCAACTCAATGAAATTACTCAGTACTACGATGGCGGATTTAAAATTCAATCGGTAAAAGATGCTGCCGGAGCAAATCTGAAATACACCGTCAACAAAACGATGATGCGAATTGATCTGCCAAAACCCTTGGCCTCCGGACAAAAATTCGTGTTCAGCATGAAATGGTGGTTCAATATCACTGACCGCATCAAATACGGTGGACGAAGTGGTTGGGAGTACTTCGAAGAAGACAAAAACTATCTCTATACCATCGCTCAGTTTTTCCCTAGAATGGTTGTTTACAGCGACAACCAGGGATGGCAACACAAACAGTTTTTAGGTGCCGGAGAATTTACGCTGAACTTTGGAAATTACACAGTAGCCATTACAGTTCCTTCCGATCATATTGTGGGAGCTACAGGTGTTTTACAAAATCCGAAAGAAGTGCTCACTGCTGAGCAGCAAAAACGTTTGTCGCAAGCCGCTAATGCAACTGAACCTATCATGATCGTAACTCAAGACGAAGCGATAGAGAACGAAAAAGAAAAAAGCACTTCTGAAAAAACGTGGATTTTCAAAGCTGAAAATGTTCGTGACTTTGCTTTTTCGACATCCAGGAAATTTATTTGGGACGCCATGGGTGTCCAATTAGAGAAACATAAACCCATGGCGATGTCGCTTTATCCTAAAGAAGGAAATCCACTGTGGGAGCAATACAGCACAAAAGTGATTGCGCAGACGCTTAAGACATACTCTCACTTTACCGTGGAATACTCCTACCCTGTTGCATATAGCGTGCACAGCAAATGGATTGGTATGGAATATCCCATGATGTGTTTTAATGGCGGTCGTCCGGAACCGGATGGCACCTATAGCGAAGGCACAAAAAATGGAATGATCAGCGTGATTATTCATGAAGTTGGTCACAACTTTTTCCCGATGATTATCAATTCAGATGAACGTCAGTGGACGTGGATGGATGAAGGACTAAACACATTCGTTCAATACCTGACAGAAAAGGAATTTGATAGGAATTATCCAAGTTGGAGAGGTCCTGCACGAAATATCGTTGAATACATGAAGGCCGATAAATCTAAAATGTCTCCTATCATGACCAATTCCGAAAGTATTTATCAATTCGGAAACAATGCATATGGCAAGCCGGCAACAGCACTCAACATCTTGCGTGAGACCGTCATGGGCAGAGAATTATTTGATTATGCTTTTAAAGAATATTCCCGTCGATGGGCATTTAAACATCCTACACCAGATGATTTCTTCCGCACGATGGAAGATGCCAGCGGAGTAGATCTCGATTGGTTTTGGAGGGGATGGTTTTATGGAACCGAACATTGCGATATGGCGATCGAAGATGTGAAATGGATGCAAGTTGACACTCAGAATCCGGAGGTTGAAAATGCGCTAAAGAAAAAAGAAAAGGAAGGAAAACCAAAAGATATATCCAAGGTCAGGGACAGCGAAGCCGGTTGGAAAACCGCAGTAGAGTTGGATCCTGAGCTTTCGGACTTCTACACCAAATATGATCCTCTTGCCGTAACCGTGTTTGATCGCGAAGATTACGATAACTACATTTCAAAGTTAAGTGAAGAAGAAAAGAAGCTTGTGAATTCAGGCAAGAACTTATATCAAGTAACAGTAGAAAATGTGGGTGGTTTGATCATGCCGCTAATATTTGAATTAAAGTACGTAGATGGAACTTCTGAGACCATTCACATTCCCGCAGAAATATGGAAAATGAATGAGAAAAAGGTGAACAAAGTATTTATCACGGAAAAAGAAGTTAGTGAAATTCTATTGGACCCCCTTTTGGAAACAGCTGACTGCGAATTGGAAAATAACTATTGGCCGCAACGTTTTGTTCCGAGTAGACTCGAACTTTTCAAGGAGCAACAACGCGGTGGTGGAGGTGCTGAAAACCCCATGCAAAAAGCAAAAAAAGCAGAAGGTAAAAAGTAAAGCCTTCTTAGAAGAAATGAGATGATTAGCCAGTGATTTCTTTTGAAAATAAACTTTGGATACTTGACCTCTTCCTAGAAGATTTCGCTTCGAAGGCCTCACCCTCCGCCCTCTCCAGAGGAGAGGGGACCCATCCTGCAACCTGAAGCGTGAACGTTTTACAAAACCGACTTTTTTTGAAAATCATACTTTTCACTGACCGTAAACGTCCCCCTCTCCACTGGAGAGGGGTTAGGGGTGAGGCCAAAACCGGATTTGTCAAAGAGCAAGATGGTAACATATCCCCAGCACTCCCTATAACTCCCCTCTCCCCTATCTGGCAGAACCGGCTTTGGGATATTCGTTTTTATATCGCCTTGTTTTTTTTACTTCGTTTGTGGGGTATCACCAATCCTCCGGTAGATGGCAATCACGGCTGGCGTCAAAGTCAAACGTGCATGGTCGCTCGCAATCTTGTGGAGGTTGAAAACAATCCATTCTATCCCAGAGCAGATCAATTTGGCGGAGACAAAACCGGAATATTCGGAAGTGAGTTTCCGTTCTTTCAAGAATTAATCGCAGGTATCTCTGCAATTTTTGGATACGAACATTGGTATGGTAGGCTGATAAATTTGATCGTCACGAGTTTTGGAATCTATTTCTTCTACCTCTTTTTGTTGATGTGGACACCCCAGAGGATGGCTTTCTATTCGGCTTTGCTCTTATTGTTGTCGCTGTGGTTTATGTTCGGACGTAAAATCATGCCCGATACATTTAGTGTATCAATAACGATTGCCGGAGTTTATTTTGCCTCATTGTATGCGAAGGCACAGAAGTGGTATCACTTAATATGGGTCTTTTTACTCTTTGCCCTAGGCGGACTTTCCAAACTTCCGGCAGCTTTTGTATTTATTCTGATTCCTTTTATAACCTTTACTTCGAGTAGTAGTGTTTTAAAAAAGTTGAGTCTCCTTGCCGTTACCGGAATGGCTTCTATCCTCATCTTGTGGTGGTATTTTATATGGAATCCACATTTGGTTGAGACGTATGGTTCGAATATCATGTTTGTAAAAACTTTTGGAGAAGGCCTTTATGAACTAAGTCTAAAGCCGGGCCCTCTATTGGAGAAATTCTACTTCGCTTGCACACAATCTTATTTGGCTACCGTGATTTGCTTGGGCGGTTTGATATGGATCTTGGTTAAAGAGAAAGGCTTAAGATGGCCAATTATGGCGGTGCTTGGGATGTTACTTCTTTTTATGATTAAAGTAGGCGGTGTATTTGGCGTTCACAATTACTACATGATTCCCTTTGCTCCTCTTTATGCCAT
>JBILMS010000135.1:0-3879 GCA_044375415.1 Flavobacteriales bacterium | reverse complement strand
CTTGTCCGGTAAATATTGATCCTTTATGAATTATCATTGATTTGCGACGCTACCTGATTATGGAGGAATCCAAATCACCGGAGAGTATCACAACGATGTTTAATAACATTGAAAATAACGGCGCTCCATGGGCTTTTAGTCCTGCCGATCGCAATAATTGGGCGCAATAATGGAAAGTATGAAACCAAACAGCGATTCGAATCTAGTAAAAGCAGAAGCGGAGGGAAAGGCAGTGAGTCCTGTCTTGCCTGAAGGAGTTAAGAATTTTCTGATCGACATCGACGGTACAATCAGTGAGGATATTCCAAACGAAGAACCTGAGAGAATGGTCACCGCAGAATGTTTTCCGGATGCTTTGGAGAAGTGCAATCAGTGGTACGACGAGGGACATGTAATTTATTTTTTCACATCTAGAACAGAGGCACATCGCGAATTGACAGAGGCGTGGCTAGCCAAACATGGTTTTAAATATCACGGTATAATTTTCGGTAAACCACGTGGAGGAAATTATCATTGGATCGACAATCATCTTGTGCGGGCTACGCGTTACGAAGGTAAATTCACAGACCTAGTAGATGAAGTGAATACTATTCAGGTTTTTAGAAAATAACAGAATTAATTCTCATGTCTAAATGAGCGAATTGAAAGTAAGAACAATGGCTGAAATGACTGCTGCGGGCGAAACCCCTGAGGTTTTGTTTTGGGTAGGATGTGCCGGTAGTTTCGACGATAGAGCAAAAAAGATAACCAAAGCGGTTGCTAAAATTCTTCAGCATTGCGGAGTTCGTTTTGCTGTTTTGGGAACAGAAGAAACGTGTACGGGCGACCCTGCAAAAAGAGCAGGCAACGAATTTTTATTCCAAATGCAGGCTATGAATAATATCACGGTGCTGAATGGATACAACATAAAAAGAATTGTTACGGCTTGTCCTCACTGTTTTAATACGTTAAAAAACGAATATCCTCAATTGGGTGGCGAATATGAAGTGCTGCACCATACTCAATTGATCAATGAACTTTTTGCAATGGGTAAAATGACATTGAAAGGAGGAGGGGAGTTTAAGGGTAGGCGAATCACTTTCCACGATCCATGTTATCTCGGAAGGGCTAATGGCGTTTATGAAGTGCCACGCGATTTGCTTCAGAAACTGGATGCAGAATTGGTTGAAATGAAAAGGTGCAAGACCAATGGATTGTGCTGTGGTGCAGGCGGTGCTCAAATGTTTAAAGAGGCTGAAAAAGGAAACAAAGAAATAAACGTGGAACGAACCGAGGAGGCTTTAGAAACGAAACCCGACTTCATTGCCACCGGTTGCCCTTTTTGTAACACCATGATGACCGATGGAGTAAAACACTTTGAAAGGGAAAAAGACGTGCAGGTTAAAGATATTGCTGAATTGATCGCCGAAGCTGCGGATCTTTGATCACAATACACATCGAAATGAGACGTTATCTCACCATGAAAAATACAGTGCTGATTGGTTTTTTACTGTTTGGTGTTTTAATGGCATCGGCTCAAGAAGGTCGCCAATACAGCAGTATATACACTCCGGGCACTTTTCGCAACAGAGGTTGGTTTTTCGCGCCGGGATTGACGTACATGTTGCCCTCGAAGTTCAATCGATCCGAAACTCGTTTACAAAATACCGAACAACTCAACGACACGTTGTTTAGCGGGGAGTTCAAACAAGGCGGAAAGATTGGTATTTACGCCGAAGTGGGAAGACATTATTTCTTGAAAGACCTCTACTTAATTCATCACCTGGATTTTGGAATTCATGTAAAAAATCTTCGTGGTACAGAGGACTATACCGGAAGGGTTAGAGTCGATTCAGTGATGATGAGCACTGAAAACACCGGTTATTTTGGTGAAGTATTCGGCGGTGCCTTTTTTAATGTTTCGAATATTACTCAGCTTTCCGACAAAACGTGGATTCAGAATAGTATTGGAGTAAATGCCGATTATCGATTTATTAGTAATCGCGATTACAAAGGTCCAACTACCGGAATGATTCAAGAATTTCCGAATGCTTTTTTAGGCCAACTTCATTACAAGTTAGGTTTTGGTTGGAGACCGGAAAATGGCGTGTATATCGTGCCCTCAATTGAAACTCCCATTCTGACATTGTTTCCAATGGATGATGGGAAGAGCACTTTGCAATATTTCTTTTCACGTTATAGACCCATCATTTTTACAGTCCGCATTGCATTCTTGGATAAGGTCCCCGATCGAGAGTGTAAAACAATAGACAACAGTGGTTCTAAGCCACAGTTATGGGAGAAGGACATGAGAAAGAAAAAGCGTTACGGTAGAGGATAAACCAATTATTATGGTTTGTTTTGGCAGAGTTCAATCAAAACACTATTCGAAGATTTTGGATGCATAAACGCTATGATTTTTCCGTCGGCTCCGTCTTTTGGTGACTCGTGAATCATAGCATATCCCAGTGCTTTTAATCTTTCAATTTCCGAATAAATGTCATCTACATCAAAGGCGATGTGATGAATTCCTTCCCTATTTTTTTCGAGGTATTTGGCTATGGCACTTTCAGGATCTGTAGCCTGAAGTAGTTCAATTTTAGTTTCACCTACTTGGAAAAAAGAGGTAATTACTTTTTCGCTCGCTACTTCTTCCTGTTTGTAGGGTGCAGTTCCTAAGATGTCTGTAAAAATCTGATTGGAAGCGGCAAGATCCTTCACGGCTATACCAATATGTTCGATTTTATTCATGGCAATAAATCGGAGTTTGATCATCTCCGCCGTAAATGTAGTGGCAAGTGGAATTACTCGATGCCTTGAATAGCGGTGAGCATTTTTTGAATATTCTGTTCCGACCAATCAAATTTCTCTGTGCTTCGGATGAGCATTGGGTGACCGTTGATGGAGCGCATGGCACAGAGATTATAGTAGCCCAATGCGCTGTCCGGAAGGAGCGGCTGCCAGATCAAATGATTAGGACTTTCATCTCTTATGGCAACCGGAAAAGAAGTGTCGTTCTCGAGTTGTGACTTGAATTCTTCAATAGACATAGAAATTTCTGAAAAGCGAAGTGAAAAATCGTCGCCACAGTCGATTTCATAATCACCGGTTCCTTCGTTCAGATCGGCAATCGCAGGCGCCGGGTCTAAATCTGAGCGATCTATAAGAATTTTAAATTTGAAAATACTCTCATCTACAGTGATCAAGGTATCGGGATAAACGCTTTTGGTATCGACCGAAATTTTGTCATCTGTTCCGGAGCAAGATCCCAATAAAAAACAAACGAGGGGTATGGCCAGAAGGTTCGATTTATGAGGAAAGTGAGGTTTCATAGATCAAATTGTACGTTTTTTATGGTAGTAAGTTTCGTCGGCTGCTCCATCTTTGTAGCATGAATTTGAATCTCGAAGGAAAAACAGCTCTGGTTTGTGGATCTACTCAGGGTATAGGAAGGGCCGCAGCCAATGAATTAGCACTTTTGGGTGCTCACATAGTTCTTTTAGCGCGCAACGAAGATTCACTTCGTGAGACCTTGGCTCAACTTCCGGGGACGGGGCATCGCTATTTGGTGGCGGATTTCGCTCATTCTGCCGAAGTCCAAAAAGTTATTCAGGCCTTCGCCGAAGAGAACACGGTGCATATATTGGTCAACAACACAGGAGGTCCGGCTCCGGGGAAAATAGCGGATGCGGAGATTGAAGCTTTTCGTGTGGCTTTTAATAGTCATTTGATCAATAATCACATATTGGCCACTGCTTTAATTCCGGGTATGAAGGCGGCAGGGTATGGTCGAATTATCAATGTTATCAGCACTTCGGTAAAACAACCTCTGCCCGGACTTGGCGTGAGCAATACCATCCGCGCTGCCGTTTCGAATTGGTCAAAAACCCTTGCATCGGA
>JBILMS010000029.1:0-41319 GCA_044375415.1 Flavobacteriales bacterium | reverse complement strand
GTGTAGCCGTATTGATCAAGAAAAAAGAGGCAAGAAGAAGGTAGGTGTGTTTCATGTAGTTTGAAAAAAGTAAGGCAATATACGAAAGTGAGTTCGGAGTTCGGAGAAACAGTTTGGGGATCGTGCTGCACGAACCACTCTAAATTCGTAGCTATTTCAATGCTTCCATTTCCGGTTTAATGATTTTTTTATCGAGCACAAATGTGCCAAAAGGCAGAAGGCTGGCGAGGGCGGCCAAGGCGGTTTTCTTGAGATTCCATTTGGCAGTTGATTTCACTTCGGCCAGAAAAATGAAATAGGCGATGAACAAGATCCCGTGGGCCCAACCGGTATATTTAACTGCAGCGGGCATGTCGGCTAGATATTTTAAGGGCATAGCAACGAACATGAGGAGGACAAAGGACACCCCTTCTGCGAGGGCAACACCACTGAAGCGTTTGAGTGATGCGTAGGTACCGGTTTCTGATTTCATTTCACAAATGTATACCCGAATCACGCGATAGGAATATCCTTAGCTATTCATCTATCACTAATCAAATCCTGTCGCGTAGATTCGAGAATCCCGCGGCGCAATTCCTTTTATCTATAATCCAATTGCGCAATGCGGGATAAAGGACAGTTCTTGGTTTGGAGAAACAGGAACAGGGGAGTAGCGTTAAATGATGGGTTATGGATGATGGGTTATGGATGACGAGATATAAATTATAGGTTATGAATGTAGAGGTTGATCTGATATGAGCTGCACACAGCTTTGTGCACTCCGTTCGTTTACGAACGACTCCTTAAAAAATTTCTTTGTGTTGCTTTGTGTAATTCTTTGCGCCCTTAGTGGTAAAAAGTCCTACACATCAATTGGAGAAAAATGATAGGGGGGAACCTTATTTAGAATTACGCCTTCCTTTTATAAACGGGAACCGTACTGCACGGCTCTCCAAACATGATAGACTTTGCAACAGGCTGAAGTTGCGTTACTAAATCGGCGTAAGCAGATTTTGGTAAAACCACATCGCTGCATCCTTTTATAACAATGCGAGCGTCCTTATATTCTTCAATATTGATTTGGCGCAAGGCCCTTCTGAATAATTCCGTTTCAAGTTCTTCGGGGCTGCCGAATAAAACTAGCGAGGCGTGTGGTTCCAAAACGGAGACCAATAACATATACGCCCAATGAGGTATGATGGCATCGACACTACAACTCAATGAAACGTAGTGGCCCTTGTACTGAGACCAATCTGTATTCTTAAGCCATTCGCGAAAATCTTGTTCTTTTAACGCCAAACCTTGCCATAATTGATCTTTAATATCAATATGACTGCGCTTACCCTGTGGCAATAGAGTAGAAGGATCAATCGCAATTAAACCGCTGGAGGCAACTTTATTTACAATCTCTTCCATGCCCTTTAAACTGTTTTGTTCACACTCTTGTTCAATTGCGATAAAAGTGTTTTCATGGAAACCATAGCTTCCACTTTTGCCGCGATCTCTGAAATATGAATTCTCTCTTGCTTCATGCTATCGCGTTCTCTTAGTGTTACCGTATTGTCTTCGATTGTTTGATTATCTACGGTAATACAAATCGGAGTGCCAATAGCATCCTGACGACGGTATCTGCGACCAATCGCATCTTTTTCGTCGTATTGAAGGTTGTGATCTAATTTGAGGATGTCTACAATTTCGCGTGCCTTTTCAGGAAGTCCGTCTTTTTTCACCAATGGCAATACGGCAACTTTTACCGGGGCTAATGCCGGTGGAATAGCAAGGACGGTGCGTTCGCTGCCGTCTTCCAAAACTTCATTTTTATATGCTGTGCTTAATACCGCTAAAAACATTCGGTCCAAACCGATCGATGTTTCTATAACATAGGGCACGTAACTTTCGTTTGTTTCCGGATCGAAGTAGCGAAGTTTTTTACCACTGAATTCTTCGTGTTTGGAAAGATCGAAATCTGTTCTGGAGTGTATTCCTTCTAGCTCCTTAAAACCCATTGGGAAGTTGAACTCAATATCGCAAGCCGCATTTGCGTAGTGAGCGAGCTTGAGGTGATCGTGGAAACGATAATTCTCTTCGCCCAGGCCAATAGCCTTATGCCACTGAATACGAGCTTGTTTCCAATGATGATACCACTCCATTTCTGTGCCGGGTTTCACAAAAAACTGCATCTCCATCTGCTCAAATTCGCGCATGCGGAAAATGAATTGGCGTGCAATGATTTCGTTTCTGAAGGCCTTTCCGGTTTGAGCTATACCAAATGGAATTTTCATTCTGCCGGTCTTCTGCACATTGAGAAAATTCACGAAAATTCCTTGGGCCGTCTCGGGGCGTAAATAAATAATTCCCGCTTCACCGGAGAGAGCGCCTAGCTCCGTTTTGAACATGAGATTAAATTGACGAACCTCTGTCCAATTGCGCGATCCTGTTTCCGGGTCGGCAATTTCACATTCTTCGATAAGCGCCTTCAAGCCTGCCAAATCGCTGCTTTCGAGAGCTGCTTTCATTTTACCCTCCACTTCCGAAATCTTTTGGGCACTTCGTAAAACGTTTGGGTTTGTGCTTCTGAATTGTTCTTCGTTGAAAGCGTCGGCAAATTTTTTCTTTGCCTTTTCTACTTCCTTGTCAATTTTTTGCTCTTGTTTTCTAATGTAATCCTCGAGCAAAACGTCGGCGCGATAACGTTTTTTACTGTCTTTATTATCGATTAAGGGGTCGTTAAACGCGTCTACGTGACCGCTAGCCTTCCAGGTGGTTGGGTGCATGAAAATGCTGGCGTCGATACCTACAATATTTTGGTTGAGACGCGTCATCGCATCCCACCAGTATTTGCGAATGTTATTTTTAAGCTCTGCGCCTAGTTGACCATAGTCGTAAGCGGCACTGAGGCCGTCATATATTTCGGATGATGGAAATACAAAGCCATATTCCTTAGCGTGGGAAATGACTAGTTTCAGTTTGTCTTCTTGATTTTGCATAACGGGCGCGAAATTAGCACCGATTGGGCAAACTTCCTTCATGCCCGAAGAACTCAGACGTTGGAGATGGCGGGCATTGCGTCCAGCAACTTTTGAGTGTAGGCAGACTTTGGGTGATGAAAGATCGTTTCGGCTTCTCCGATTTCTTCTATTTTGCCTTGTTTCATTACCATGATGCGGTCGCTCATATAACGAACCACGGACAAATCGTGGGAAATGAAAATATACGTGAGGCCGAATTCGTATTTTAAATCATTCAGCAAATTCAGCACTTGAGCTTGAACACTAACGTCCAACGCCGACACACTTTCATCGCAAATGATAAAAGAGGGCTCGGTGGCAAGAGTTCTCGCAATAACGATTCGTTGTCGCTGTCCGCCGCTGAATTCGTGTGGATATTTAGAGTAGTCTGTTCTTCGAAGACCCACTTTTTCCAGCAGCTCTTCTACACGTTGGCGGCGATTGCCGGAGTGTAGGTTGTTCGACACCAAGACCTCGTGAATGGCCTGTCCGACGGTGCGTTTAGGATTAAGAGAAGAGTAGGGGTCTTGAAAAATAATTTGAATTTCGCGACGAAGTTTTCGCATTTCGGTCGCGTTTAATTCCAGAATGTTTTTGCCATCGAAAATGATCGACCCTGAAGAGGCTTCGATTAGCCTAAGCAACATTCTACTGAGAGTTGTTTTACCACATCCGCTTTCACCCACTAAGCCGAGAGTTTCTCCCCGATTAACCCAAAAACTTACCTTGTCTACCGCTCTCACTTCCGCGGTAGGCTTACCAAAAAAACCTCCTTTTCCCGGGTATACTTTTGACAAATCTTTTACTTCAAGAAGCTTTTCACTCTTAAGAGCATTTGCTTTTCTTTTTTCCGGAATTCGAATTCCGTGTTCTATATCCTGAACCGTAAGAAGTCGATCGGTTACTTTCGCCTCAGCGGGCCTACATGCTAAAAGTCCAATGGTATAGGGCTCGCGGGGATTTAACAGTATTTCTTTTGCTTCACCTTTTTCAATAACCTCCCCTTGTCGCATCACCATAATTTCATCTGCCACTTCGGCCACAAGGGCCAAATCATGCGTAATAAAAATCATGGCCATGCCGGTTTCGCGTTGCAGTTTTTTCAAAAGAACAATGATCTCCTTTTGTACGGTAACATCCAGTGCCGTTGTCGGCTCATCGGCGATAAGCAGGTCGGGTTTACAGGCAATAGCCATGGCAATCATAACCCTTTGCTTTTGACCACCACTAAGCTCATGTGGATATTGATCTACCATTGCTTCCGGTCGTGGCAACATTACTTGTTTAAAAAGTCGAATTGCCTCTTCCCGTGCAGCACTTTTATTGAGTCCTAGATGCAATTCAAGAACTTCGGCTACTTGTTTTCCGCATTTCATTAGGGGGTTCAGGCTTGTCATCGGCTCCTGAAAGATCATGGCCACGCGGTTGCCACGGATGGCTCTTATTTCCTCTGCATCAGCTGCGAGTAAATTTCCGTCAAAACCATTCAGGTGAATTACACCCCCGCGTTGCGACCATGAGCCATCGGGAATCAAACCTAATATTGTGAGCGACGACACTGTCTTTCCGCTTCCGCTTTCCCCGACTATTGCGAGGGTTTTTCCTTTAATTAAAGAAAAAGAAACGTTTTTTACACCGCTTTCCGATGGTGGAGCGCCAAAAAGGACTTTAAGATCCCGGATATGAATCAACCAATCAGTGTTCGGATTCATTGTATCTTATTCGAATCATTGGTTTTTCATGTTTCTTCAAACTGTCTGTCATGTCTACGGAAATAACGTGTGCGTTTTTAGTCATGATTTTCCACGTGGAATATCCTTCATCAAAAACCGGAGAGCCGTATTTGGATGCATATAATTTCAACAAATCTGCTAAAATTTTATTGTTGGTGATCGAATCGGTTGGAAAAATTTCCAGGCAGATGTCGTATAAACCCCGATCGTTAAAATTGTAGGTGATTTCGTACCAAGTTCCACTCGCGTCCTCAACAGGCAGCCGATAAACAATTTCGTCGGGCATTGAATAAAGCGATGTGGCCGGTTCGGTTTGGAGAACTTTATCATAATCATCCCCAATAGAAACACCTCTCAATTCACCACCTAATCCGGGCGCTACAATCTCTTCCGCTAAGGTGTCTGCCGCTTCGGGTTTCTCGTTGCACGAAATAATTAGCGCCCATACCGTTAACGGAATAGCCAACAGGAATTTCATTCGTTTTAGATGGTTGAAAGACAAACCTTGTAATGTTTTAGAATAGGCTTTGTGCATGGTGCTAATGCGCTACTAATGTAGGTGTTTGATTTAGACCGCAACACTTTCAACATGATGTGTTGACAAGTGTTTGATGCTCTTATAATCAAGGGGCCTTCTGTTAAATTCAGCGGTATAAGCCTTTCACATTGATCCATACCAACTTTGTTCCCATTATCTTTCGTGCCCTCTTTAGACAAGAAAATTTGATATGATTACCAAAGACACCGAAAAAAAGCTTTTTTTACTTGACGCATACGCATTGATTTTTCGCGCTTACTACGCTTTCATTCGGGCCCCGCGAATCAATAGCAAGGGAATGAACACGTCTGCGATCTTCGGTTTTACCAATACTCTATTAGACATCATCAACAATGAAAAGCCCTCGCACTTAGTGGTGGTTTTCGATGCGCCGGAGCAAACACTTCGCGAGATCGATTATGAGGCTTATAAAGCAAATCGAGAAGAAACACCTGAAGATATTAAGGTGTCTGTTCCGTGGATTCGAAAAGTAATTGAGGCGTTTAATATACCAATGCTCCAGGCGGCGGGATATGAAGCCGACGATGTAATTGGAACCCTTGCAAAAAAAGCGGAGAAAGAGGGTTTTACTACCTACATGATGACAAGCGATAAGGATTATGGTCAACTTGTTAGTGATAATATTTTTATCTACCGACCCGGATATCAAGGCGGAAAAGCGGAGATACTAGACATTCCTAAAGTGCTTGAAAAATTCAACATATCTAATGTTCTTCAAGTAATTGATCTTTTGGGCATGATGGGTGATGCTGTGGATAATATTCCCGGAATTCCCGGTGTTGGGGAAAAAACGGCGGCCAAACTTCTTGCCCAATACGGTTCGCTTGAGGGGCTTTTGGAACACACACATGAACTAAAAGGCAAGCAAAAAGAAAACGTAGAAAACTTCAGGGATCAAGCCATTTTATCGAAAAAGCTCGCCACCATTTTATTGGATGCGCCTGCCGAAATTGATGAGGAAGCATTTAGGGTGAAAGAAGTAAATAGAGATGTGGTTCGAGACATTTTCTCCGAACTCGAGTTTCGTCAACTTACAAAAAGAGTACTCGGTGAAGAGCCGGTTGCGGAGTTTGTGGGTAAGCAGGGAGAGTTGTTTGGTCCGCCGGAAGAGGAAACCGCTGCTGAAAAAGAAGCTGAGGTTCGCAGCGAATTAAAAACAATCGTAGATATAGAGCACAACTATCGACTTGCCAACAACGATGAATTTGTCAAACAACTAATTGATGTTTTAGTGGATTCTTCGACGTTTTGTTTCGATACGGAGACAACAGATCTGGATCCCATTAATGCAGAGCTGGTGGGCTTGTCCTTTAGTGTAAAAGAACATGAAGCTTGGTACGTGCCGGTTCCACGTGAAAGAAACGCGGCTATTGCACTTCTTAAAAAGTTTGAGCCTGTTTTTTTCGACAAACAAAAAGAACTCGTTGGTCAAAATTTTAAGTACGATTATAAGATGCTTCACAAGTATGGTATAGCGGTTCATAATCGAGTTTTCGATACAATGGTTGCCCACTATTTGATCAATCCGGATGGCAAACACAACATGGATTTTTTATCGGAAGTTTATCTGGGTTATAGTCCTATCGGCATCGAAACGCTCATAGGAAAAAAAGGAAAAACGCAGGGAAGTATGGGCGACTTAAGCCCGGAAGATATTTGTGATTATGCAGCCGAGGATGCTGACATTACGCTACAACTTAAAAATGTTTTTGATCCGGAATTGGACAAAACCGACGTTCGTGGATTGTACAACACGGTGGAAGTACCTTTGATAAAAGTGCTTGCCGACATGGAGATGGAGGGAGTTCGCATCGATGAGAAATTTTTGAATGATTACAGCTTCGAATTACAAAAAGAAATCGCGACACTCGAAAAAGAGATCCATGAAATCGCCGGTGAAAACTTCAATGTGGATTCTCCTAAACAATTGGGAATAATTCTTTTTGAAAAACTAAAGATCTCTGACAAAGTTAAAAAGACGAAAACGGGTCAGTATGCAACCGGAGAAGACATTCTTTCCAAACATGAAAACGACCATCCGATCATTGGAAAAATACTTGACTACCGCGAAATGCGGAAACTGAAGTCTACGTATATAGATGCTCTGCCGACGATGGTGAACGCCACAACCGGGCGGGTACATACCAACTATATGCAGACAGTTGCGGCAACCGGGCGATTGAGTTCGAACAATCCCAATCTTCAAAACATCCCGATTCGTACATCGCGTGGAAAAGAAATTCGAAAAGCTTTTATTCCTAGAAATGAGGATTGTGTCTTGTTGTCCGCCGACTATTCACAAGTAGAATTACGGATCATTGCCGCCCTTAGCAATGACGATACAATGTGTGAGGCCTTCACTCAAGGAGAAGACATTCACCGTGCCACAGCGGCAAAAGTATTTGGTGTGCCTATTGGAGCGGTGGACAAAGAAATGAGGTCGAAAGCAAAGGCGGTGAATTTTGGAATTATCTACGGCCAGGGCGCTTTTGGTTTATCTCAAAATTTAAATATCTCACGTGGCGAAGCGAAGGATATTATAGACTCGTATTTCACTCAGTTTTCTCGATTGAAGGCATATCAGCAAGAAAACATGGAGTTCGCTCGCAAAAACGGATATGTAGAAACACTTTTGGGAAGACGGAGATATTTGCCGGACATTCAATCTGCCAATGCCGTTGTTAGAGGGTTTGCGGAGCGAAACGCCATCAATGCACCGATTCAGGGATCTGCAGCGGATATCATTAAGATAGCCATGATTCGAATTCACGAAGAGATGCAACGACAGAATTTTCGTTCGAAAATGATCATGCAAGTGCACGACGAATTAGTTTTCGATGTTTATCGCGATGAACTCGAGCGCTTAAAATTGCTTGTGGAAGACAAAATGTGCAATGCCGTAACGATGAGGGTTCCTTTGGCAGTAGAAATGGACACCGGTGAAAATTGGCTTGAGGCACATTAATCGATGTTTTTATTCGTCTTGAAAATCTGTATTCTGAAAAACAGAAATGGTCTTTTTTCAAGTTTTTTTAAATAAACAGTGCTTTCTGTAAAACTTTATGACGTATGGCTGCGTATGAAGACGCGAATAAAGAAAATTACAGCTTATTAAAGCATTGTGTTACCCTACTTATTTTTCCACCCTAATCGTCACATTATGAAGCATAAACAACTTCCTGTTTTCATGTTTCTCGCCGTCATCGGCAGTCTTTTTCTGATCACATCCTGCGAAAGCGGAGATAAGGGAAAGAATGCACCTGTCATGGACACAACCGCCAAGGCAGAAGACCCGAGACTCAACAGTATTAAAAAAATTATCTATTCTATTCCGGCGCCCATGCAAATGGCCTCTCTTATAAAGGAGACAGGAACGAAGTATGATAAGTCTGTGCTCAACAACACGGAAAACGCCAAAACCTATACCGGTGAGCTAAAGCAGGCCCTAAATCTTGGTATTTATGGTGCTGACTTGAGTTACTCGAGCATTTTCGATCGCAAGCAGGAGAGCATGAATTTTCTCGCCGCGGCTCAAAAAATGGCCCGCGAATTGGGTATAGACGGCGCTCTTCGCGACGATATCGTTGATCGAATGAATACCAACATGGCTAATAGGGACTCACTTTTGAACATTGTTTCTCAAGCATATGCGGATCTATACGACTATCTCAAAGAAAACAATCGCGCTCAAATTTCCGCGTTAGTAATTACGGGTGGTTGGGTTGAGGGGCTTTACCTTGGAGCCCTACATAGTAAATCGAGCGCAGAGCTAAAGCAGCGTGTTGCAGAACAGAAATATGCTCTTCGCGACTTGATTGCACTCTTAAATGAATACCAAGAGGCGCCTGCCTTAGCCGGCGTTCGCGCGGACCTTGCGGAGCTTCAAGCGCTCTTTAACGAGGTAGAAGAAACGAAGGGGGGGGCAGAAACATCAAAAGACGAAAACGGAATGGTTGTCATTGGCGGAAAGGCCGGTGTGAGCATGTCTGAAGAAACTTTGGCAAAAGTGTCAACTAAAGTCAAAGAGATCCGTACAAAGTACATTTCTCAATAACTCACCCTAAGCAAGAAAAGAATCATATGAAAGTACATACATACCTACTAGCCCTGATTTTGTTCGCCTTACCGGCTGTTTCAGAGGCTCAATGCAGAGCGTTTACGAAAAACACTTGCTTGCCCATGCTGGAAGATTATATCCAGAATGACAACTACAATTCTGCCGTGCTCGTACCGGGCGATGAAGCAGAAATTCTGCTTACCTTTTATGCCAACAAGCAATACCGCTTGGTAATCTGTGGTCACCCGCGTTTGGGAGAGGTGCTGTTTGAGGTTTTAGACGCTAATCAGGAAATGATTTATAGCAACAAAAACAGTACTGCTGAGAATAAAAACATCTTTGATTTCAAGATGCAGACTACGCAACAGCTTATTGTGCGCGTGGGCGTTCCCGATAATGATGGGGCGGCCATCAAGCCAGAAGGCTGTGTGTCTATTATGGTTGGGTACAAAGAATAAAAAACCGAATACTATAAAAAGTAAAATGCCCTGTTTTGCAGGGCATTTTTTATTTTATGATGTGGATACTCTTATCGGATCACGACCTTTCTAGTCATTGTCTGGTCGCCTTGATTTACAACGAGCGTATACATTCCGGAGGTTAATCCTTCAAGTTCGAAAATATGATTGCCTGCTCCAATCGATCCGTTGTAGAGGTTTCTGCACACCTGACCGAGGTTATTATAAAGATTAATGCTTGTTGCCTCATTGTTTTGTGTAAACAGCTGAACGGTCATATCACCGTCTGAGGGATTTGGAAATACCTGAAGTGCCATCGCCGGTGAAATTTCACCAACAAAAACGCCTTCATTGTCAACGGCAAATAAATTAATGTCATCTAAATAAATGTTGTTTCCGCCTTTAGCCACAAATTCAAACTTAAATCTGAATTTATCTGTCATCCAATCTTCGTCATCCAATACAAGCGTGTTGCTGTTCCACTGATCTGTGCTCGATGGTGTAAATGCCGAATTAATAGGATTGGCGCTTGGCAGATCTGTGAGGCCTTTGTGTACTTTTTTCAGGTACCATTCAGAACCACAACTTCCTGAAACACTCACGCGCAAGCGATCGTCGGTTTCGTTTATCTTGTTTGCATATGCCCACTTATAACTCAACCAAACGGTGTCCATTTCGGATAAGTCAAACGTTGCAGAAATAAGTTCATCCGTATTGTCCAGAAGGTCGTTATTCCAGTTGCTTAGTTTTAAAGATTTACTACCTGTATATGCGGCTGTGGTAACCACCGTCCAGGTAAGGTCGCTATTCTGATTGTAAATATGCCAGTTGTCGTCCGGGAATGTGTTTTCAAAACCTTCTGAAAACGGATGATCATTCACTCCGGCGGGCAATACCATTATAAAATCTTCCTGCACGGTTGAGACGTTTTCTTCGCCATTTCCAACAGTAAGTGTAATGGTGTACAAACCGGGTGATTCGAATGTGTGTGTTGGATTTTGATAGATTGCGGCATCAGTTCCCGCGAGGGTGTTGCCATCTCCAAATGACCAATCCCACGAAGTAACGCCATGATAACTCAGGTCTGTAAACTGAATGGTTTCGCCTACACAAACAGTAGGGCGATCAATGGCAAATAACGCCTCACAAAGAACAGGTTCGAAAACGCCCGTTTCAATAAGATTTGCAGTTGTCCAAAGTTGATTTCGTTGTGCAACACTCGAGGTCAAAGCGGCCCTCATTCTCGTCCGTTGACCTTCTGTAAACATTCTCGAACAATACGAGTATTCCATATAATTCTGCACATTGTCTATATCATTTCCGCAAGAGGCCCCATCTAGATCACAAGTGCTCCAGCCAATGGTATTTGGGGTGTCTGATACCAAATCATCCATATTGCAATTGCCCGATTGACCAGGATTGTTGCCGCTTCCCCAAGCGTGATAAAGATTTAGCCAATGGCCCACTTCGTGCGTAAGGGTACGGCTGCGGCCAATGCTGCTTGTTCCAATAGAACCACAGTAATCTGATTTTAACACTATTCCATCTCCACTAGCCGCCCATACGTTATTTACGGAGCCCGGCAGATTGGTATAGCCCGCGGCTCCCGCCGCGTAAGAAACAACCCAAACTTGAAGATAGCTGTTTCGTGGCCAAGAAACGAGGTCACTCAATTCGTCGTTGTCGCCCACGTAAGTTTCTGCACTTACGATACGGTTGATTCCGGGATGACAGTTTCCTTCAGGGTCGAGTGTAGCGAGTCGAAACTCCACATCGATATCCGCTGCGATATCGGCGAACGCGTCTACAATAAGAGAGGTATCGGAATTCAATTTTCGGAAATCGCGGTTGAGAATATCTACCGCATCATAAATCTGTTCGTCCGAAATATTCTCGGGTCCGTAATTATGAATAACATGAAAAACTACAGGAATAATGTATACCTCATCATTTCCACCGCTCCGATAGTGAGCTTCTTCTGTTTCCTTTTCAAGTTTTCTATTCGCTAAATCGGCATCTAGTTGGGCCATTGGAAAACGCTTGAACAGTCGTTCCGTTGCCTCCGTTTGTCCGCAATATTTAACCTCATGCTGCTGAGCGATCGATAGCTGAGCGAACAATAAAAACAGGAAAGGCACTACATATCTTCTCATAGAAGGAATAATACGGGTTTTTTTAAATGAACACAAAAGTAGTTCCAAGGTTCAAATACTGATACACAAGTCGCTGTAAAAACCCGACCTTATAGGAATCCCATATGGGGATTCGAGCGGTGTTTCAAGCTTAGCACTCGTTCCGCGTGAATTTTCAGAGCTGATAATCTACGATTTATCCCTGAAAAAGATCGAAAGAGTCGTATTTTCGCGGCCGTTTTTAAACGATGGAATGAAGAACATCAGGAATTTTTGCATTATCGCCCATATCGACCATGGTAAAAGCACCTTGGCTGACCGTCTATTGCAGGCTACCGGCACGGTAGATAGCCGTAAATTGGTAGCTCAGACGCTCGACGATATGGATTTGGAGAGAGAAAGAGGCATCACTATCAAGAGCCACGCTATCCAAATGAAGTTTCATTATAAGGGCGAGGACTATGTGTTCAACTTGATTGATACACCCGGTCACGTAGACTTTAGTTATGAGGTTTCTCGCTCTATTGCTGCCTGTGAAGGTGCGCTGCTAATTGTAGACGCGACTCAGGGAATTCAGGCTCAAACCATATCCAATCTTTACCTCGCTATTGGCAATGACTTAGAAATTATTCCGGTCTTAAACAAAATGGATATGCCAACGGCAGAACCCGAAATTGTTAAAGACCAGATTGTTGATTTGGTGGGTTGCAAACGCGAGGAAATCCTTGCGGCAAGTGGCAAAACGGGTATGGGGGTAATGGAGATTCTGGAGGCAATATGCGAACGAATTCCTTCACCTAAAGGGGATGCGAACGCACCACTTCAGGCCATGATTTTCGACTCTATGTTCAACTCATTCAGGGGAATCATCGCCTACTATAGAATTATCAATGGTGTAATACGCAAGGGTGAGAAAGTTAAATTCATGAGCACCGGCCAAATCTATGAAGCCGATGAGGTGGGGGTTCTTGGATTAGATCTTATACCGCGAAAGGAAGTGCGTGTTGGAGATGTGGGATATATTATTTCCGGAATTAAAACCGCCACCGAAGTTAAAGTAGGTGATACAATTACCTCTGTCGTTAATCCTTGTTTGGATGCGGTTAAGGGTTTTGAGGTTGTAAAACCTATGGTCTTTGCCGGGGTATACCCGGTTGAAAATGACGACTTCGAAGAGTTAAGGGCAAGTATGGAAAAACTGCAGCTCAACGACGCTTCCCTCATTTTTGAACCGGAATCTTCTGCGGCTCTTGGGTTTGGTTTCCGTTGCGGATTTCTTGGAATGCTGCACATGGAAATCGTACAAGAGCGTTTGGAGCGTGAGTTTGGAATGACTGTTATTACGACAGTACCCAATGTTAGCTATACGGCAAAAACTACAAGTGGGGAGATCATCGAAATCCACAACCCAAGCGGATTGCCTGATCCCGGTAAATTAGAATATGTAGAGGAGCCTTATATTAAAGCTCAAGTCATTACCAAATCCGAATACATCGGCGCCATCATGACATTGTGCATTGAGAAGAGGGGAAACATAACCAATCAGGTTTACTTAACAACCGACCGGGTTGAGCTTAACTTTGAAATGCCTTTGGCTGAAATTGTGTTTGACTTTTATGACCGCTTAAAAACGGTATCTAAAGGCTACGCTTCATTCGACTATTTCCCGATAGGAATGAAAAAAAGCGATCTGGTTAAATTGGATGTTTTATTAAATGGTGACCAGGTAGACGCCTTGTCGGCATTAATACACCGCGACCACGCTTTTGAGCTGGGCAAAAAAATCTGTATTAAGCTACGTGAGTTAATACCAAGACAACAATTCGAAATAGCCCTTCAGGCAGCCATTGGTGCAAAGATCATTGCCCGCGAAACTATTAAAGCATTGCGTAAAGACGTAACTGCAAAATGTTATGGCGGTGATATTTCGCGTAAACGAAAACTTCTTGAAAAACAGAAAGAGGGTAAGAAACGTATGCGTCAAGTTGGGTCCGTTGAGGTTCCGCAAGAGGCCTTTCTCGCGGTACTTAAACTCAACAGTTAAGGGAACTTAATCCTGTTCAAAATCATTTTTTACATCTACTACCAGTCGTTGGTCTCGATTGGCAATTTCCCATGACGTAAGAAATATCAGCTGAGCGATTGTTTCCATTTTATCGAAAAGAATTTTCTCGGTATCATCACCGGGTTTGTGATAATCTTCGTGAACCCCGCTGAAATAAAATATCACGGGAATATTGTGCTTAGCAAAGTTGTAATGATCCGATCGGTAGTAAAAGCGATTGGGATCCTTAGGATCGTTGTACGTGTAATCTAACTTAAGGTCGGTATAGGTTGTATTTGTTTCTTCGGACAATTGATGGAGCTGGGTACTTAGTTTGTCCGAACCAATGATGTATACGTACTCAGGTCCGGTTTCCTTGTGCTCTTCATCCATGCGGCCCACCATGTCTATATTCAAATCACAAACTGTATTTTCAAGTGAGAAAATTGGGAACTCCGAATACCACTCAGAACCCAAAAGGCCTTTTTCTTCACCGCTTACATTTAGAATAAGTACACTTCTTCGTGGAGCAAAACCATCCTTTTTTGCTTGGGCCCAAGCCTCCGCAATTTCCAAAGATGATACCGTGCCGCTACCATCATCGTCAGCACCATTGTTTATTTGTCCGTCTGCTCCAATACCTATGTGATCGTAGTGGGCTGATACGATTACCACTTCGTTTTTCAATTTTGGATCAGAGCCCTCTATGTAACACAGCACATTTTCGGCAGTAATCTTGTTGATTTCGCGTTTCACGTGAATTTCCACGATGGTCTTCAACGCTTTACTTACCGATTTTTTCTTCTTTGAAATTTTCTTCATGTAGTATTCCGGAGACTTTCCACCCCCATTTAAAAGTATAGCGTTCATCATTTCGGGTGAGACGAAACAATAAGGAATAAGTTCTTCCTTATCCGGATTTGCTGTCGGATAATCGAGCCTGATATCAGGCATCTCCAGCCATGGCTTTATTCGTGTTATATAGAATTGGTATTGGCTATTAACCATGATCACTCCTTTGGCGCCATTTTTTTTAGCCGTTTCAATTTTCATAAACATGTCCTTGCTCCACATGCTCATTTCTTTGGAGCCAGAAATCAAATAGGTTCCTTTGGAGTCTGAGGGTTCACCATCAAGCAAGATGACAACTTTATTATTCACATCAATGCCTGTGTAGTCGCTGTATTTACTATCCTCTATTCCGTAGCCTGCAAAAAGCACATCACTAGACACTAAATGCTCTGTTTCAAAACCTCCGAAAAAGTAAAAATCCTTAATGAAATTCCATGTTTTTCCTGCAGCTACCACGTATGAGTTTGACTTCGTTTGCTCCTTAAGCGGATATTGCTGAAAATAAGATCCGTTATTACAGGGTGGAACTCCCAGCTGTTTATAATAATCCGCAATAAACTGCGCAGCCTTTTTCTGACCAGGTTTTCCTGTTTCCCTACCCTCATATTCGTCGGAGGCTATAATGGTCAGTAAATCACGAAGCTCTTCCTTCGTAATAGTGGATGCGTATTTTAACCTCAAACTATCCGGAACTTGTGCAAGTGTTCCACATGAAAAAACCAGCACCAGCGAGGCTAGTAGAATTGTACCCTTCGTATTCATTCTCTATATATCAGCAATTAATTTTATTTACCCTTCCTTCATGACGTCCGCCTTCGAATTCGGTAGCCAAAAATACTTCAACCATCTTCCAAGCCAATTCTAACGTCACATACCTTGCGGGAATACACAGTATGTTGGCATTATTGTGCTGCCTCGCCAATGATGCTATTTCTTCTGTCCAGCATAAAGCAGCCCGAATACCTTGGTGTTTATTGGCTGTCATACATACTCCATTTGCCGAACCACATATAAGAATTCCCGTATCATGATTTGCAAGCACAGACTCAGCCGTTTTATGCGCATAGTCCGGATAATCGGTACTAGCATTGCTATACGTACCATGATCCATGACAAAATAGCCCTCTTTCTCCAGCTTTAATCGAAGACTTTCTTTAAGGTCGAAACCTGCATGGTCCGATCCAATTTCAATTTTTCTCATCAACTCTTCTATATGAACTGCAAATAAACCACTTGAAAGTGTTCTAGTCTACATATCATTCAAAATTAATCCATTAAATATAAGTTCCACATGAAAAATATTATAAGTGGTTAAAAACCATAACAAAACACGGTTGTGAACAAGCGCCTTCCTTTTTCGTGTTTAGCACGTTGATAAGAAAACGGTAATTTTATTTGGGAAGACACGGGGTAGGCCTGTATATACAAAAATTATGATATCACAAGAAAGAAAGCTGTAAAGATTACTCCACTTACACACGACGATATGAACCTATGGACAGGCTGAGACATAAAGAATTTATGAATATTACAAGGAATTACTCCAATGTTTAAAAACCCCTTAATACCTTTATCGTCAAAGAAAAGGATGATTACAACCTGTTCAGAACTTGGCGCGAAATGTGCAGAGAGCAAAATTCCTAATTTTAGGACTCCTGTTTTTGAACCATATGAACAGCACTACTATCTATATCTATCTTTTCTTTTAAAAGAATATATGATTTTATACTTGAATAAGATTTACAAACATGACACTTGTTTAAGAGTGATGTGGTTGTTACTTTGTTTCACCGGGGTGTTCCACTTGGAAATGCAGGGGCAAACGGAATATAAAAAATTTCTTTATGAAAATGGACAGGTTAGCAGCGAAGGTACAATGGAATCCGGAAAGCCAAATGGTTATTGGATTACGTATTTCGAAGATGGCACAAAAAAATCTGAGGGAAACAGAAAGAATTTTCAATTGGACAGTACTTGGAAATTTTACCGAGCTGATGGCGTTTTAGAAAGGGTAATTACGTACCGCGAAGACTTAAAAAATGGATTAGAATCGGTTTATGATGAGAAGGGAAGAAGAGTAGTTCAGTACAACAACGAAAACAATATAAAACAGGATGAGGCGAGGTATTTTTATGAGACTGGGGAGTTATGGAAATCCATTCAATTTGCGAATAATATTGAAGAAGGCAAGGCAATTGAATATGCAAAAGATGGAAGGGTAATAACCTACATGACCTATAGAAATGGATTTTTGTATTCTCAAGAACCTGTAAATCGATATAACAGCGAGGGTAATAGAACCGGGGTTTGGAAGGATAATTATGCCAATACGAGTTTATTGTTTGAAGAAGGCAATTGGTCGAACGGAAAGAAAAATGGAGTTTTTAAGATTTTCAATAAAAAGGGGAATCTTGAAAAAATGGAAAAGTATGTAAATGGTGTATTGATTGAAGGAGATGCTGAAACAGCATTGATGGATATACGTAAAGAATATTATCCGGATGGAACATTGAGAATGATTGGAGGATATAGGGATAATGCGAAACACGGATCCTTCAGAGAATTTGATAAAGATGGCAATGTTATTAATAGCTATGTTTATGAAGCCGGACAAGTGACAGGGGAAGGTATGTTGGATTCTACCGGAATGAGAAACGGGCCATGGAAGTTGTTTTATCCCGATGGAAAACTAAGGGCTGAAGGAGCATATAAAAATGGAAAAAGACAAGGACCGTGGACCTACTATTATCAGAGTGGTAAAGTGGAGCAGAGGGGAAATTACAATGAAGATTTAAGTGGAGGAGAGTGGAAGTGGTATTATCAAAGTGGCTCGATGCATCGCGAGGAAACTTATCGCAAGGGACGAGAAGATGGACACAGTGTTGAGTACGATAGTTTGGGTGTAGCAATTAATGAGGGTGATTACATAGACGGTAGAAAACACGGAATGTGGACTCAACTTATTAATGATCATTACGAAAGCGGTGAATATGCCGATGGAGAAAGGATTGGACTTTGGATATGGAAATTTGATAATGGCCAAAAGGCCTTTGAAGGAGAATTTTTAGGGGGTGTACCTGTAGGTAAACACAGGTACTGGTATAGCAACGGCGCAACCCGTATGAAAGGCGAATACCAGGGGGGGGAAATGGAAGGTGTGTGGTATTATTACGATGAATCCGCCGTGCTTCTTCTGGAGATGGAATACGTCGCCGGAGAAGCCGTAGGAATCAATGGCAGGAAAATAAAACTGCCCAAGAATCGGGATGATCAAGAATAAGCCGACACCTTCAAAAACCCGTAAATAACGGATGCCAACCTTAATTCAAAAACTGGTGAGCACACCGGGTGATGACCTGATTTTAGTGCTCGATTTAAATGGACTCATCATAAGAGACTGTAATGTTTCTTTTGAAATGTGGTCGCATACCCAACGAAAAGATATTTTGGGTACACCATTCTTTAATCATGTATCTATTTCACAAGCGAGCAAACTCGAAATGCGCATTCTTAAAAACCTAAATGATCATAGGATTTGGGTTGAAGAATTTAAGAATCTGCACTACACGGCGTGTTTTCATTTTATATTTTGGAAGAAAGAAAACCTGATTCTTTGCAGGATGTATTCTGCAAAAACAGATAGCAAAAAAGACTTGTCCGAACGTGCCCTTCGACACAGAATAGTTTCGGAGGTGTCTCTGGAAAGCGTTGTCTATGTTGAAGATGGGGAAATAATAGATTGCAATGAGCAGTTTGTAACACTCTTTGGCTACATCTCTCGAAAAGAAGTAATCGGGATGTCCTTAACTTCGTTTTTCACACCGCAGGACATTAAACGAATCGAGGCGCGAATTCAGATTTCGAATTCGAATAAAATGGAGCTGCGCACCTTTGATAAACAAGGCAGGTCCATTTTTGTAGAGGTAACCGGAAGCGCAATTGAAAGCAACGATAAGAAGCGAAATGTATTTGTTCTTATTGATGTGACATCTCGTAAAAAGGCAGAACACGCTCTAGAACAAAGTGTACTCCGTTTTAGGAACCTCATGGAAAACTCTCCGAATGCGGTATTGATTCTTACGGAGGGGAAAATAAAATACATGAATGCTGCGGCCATCTCTTTGATGGGCTCTAAAGATGAAGATGAATTATTTGATCAAGAGTATATTCGATTTGTACCGGATGTGTTGATTCACGAATTAGAAGCCGACATGGCACACATTCGCCAGGGAGGGGATGTGCCATACAAGGAAACGCGACTGCTCGACATCGAGAAAAACGAGATTGGCGTTGGAATTAAAGCAACCCTTACTGTATACGACAATAAGCCGTCGATACAAGTAACGTTAAACAACATAAGCCTGCGCATGCAGCTTCTTCAAGAGCAAATGCGCGCTGAACTGGCGGAAGAAATAAATACTATTTTGAAGCGTGAAATTCAGCAGCATCAGATCACGCAAAAAAAGCTGATGGAACAAAAGGCGAAACTTGAATCCATCTTTAATAGTACGGAAAACCTAATGATGGTGACCTTCGATGAGAATTTCAGACTTACCTCATTCAACAACAATTTCAAGTTGTTCATGAAAAATGAGTTTGATGAGAAGGTTAAAATGGAAGATAATCTGTTGCTAATGTTCAAGAAGTACCAAGACCCGGATTTTTATCAGGATCAATTTACATCTTTTGAAAATGCGTTTAGTGGCGGTACAGCGCAGATTGAAATACCGATGCTTAATTCCGAGGGAAGGAAATTTTGGATATTGACGTTTTTGAATCCTGTTTTTATGGGCGCAGAGATGGAGGAAATCTCTTGTCTGATGTACGATAATACTGAGCGAAAGGAAATTGATACACGTGTTCGCGAATCGCTGAAAGAGAAAGAGATTCTACTTCAAGAGGTGCACCACCGGGTGAAAAACAATCTTCAAGTCATATCGAGCATGTTGAGTTTGCAGTCGTCTTTTGTGAAAGATCCAAGTACACTGGAGATTTTAGCAGAAAGTCAGCAGCGCATTAAAAGCATGTCATTCGTTCATGAAACACTCTACAGGACGGCTGACTTTTCGAGCATTGATTTTAAAGAATATCTACGTGCGTTATCTACCAACCTCATTCACAGCTATACGCGCTCCGGTGTCCGCGTGGAGTTGGTATCGGAGATAGAGCAAATCAATATGCCCATTGATCAAGCCATCCCCTGTGGTTTGATTGTAAATGAATTGATGAGTAATTCTCTGAAGTATGCCTTTAAAGAAACCGGGGCCGGCACAATTTGGCTTACTTTTAAGGATGAGGGCGGAAAATGTAGTTTGAAAGTAAAGGATAATGGCTCCGGCTTGCCGAGTACATTTCGTTACGAAAAACATGAATCGCTTGGTATTCAGTTAGTGTACACGCTTTGCGAGCAGTTGGATGCCAAAATAGAAATAGATTCTAAAGCTAAAAAAGGCACGGAGTTCCGCATTATCTTTGAAATTCAATAATAATTTTCGTTGCCATGTCTATAAATATCCTTGTTGTTGAAGATGAAAGCATTGTGAGAAAGGACATTGAACAAAGTCTGAAGAAGCTCGGATATCAGATTGTTGGTCATGCAGACACCGGTGAGCGCGCCGTTGAACTTGCCTTGTCTCTACAACCGGATATCATAATGATGGACATTATGCTCAAGGGTAAAATGACCGGAATTGAGGCGGCGAATAAAATCAAGCAAGAGAAAGACATTCCGGTAATTTATCTTACGGCTTACGCAGATCAGCCCACACTAGACAAAGCAAAGCTTACCGAACCCCACGGTTATTTAATTAAACCCTTTAAAGAAACGGAACTTCATACGGCCATCGAAATGGCCGTGCACAAACACAAAAAGGAAGTGGAACTTAAGGTTGAAAATGATCTTTTACGATCGTTGACCAGCTTTAAAACAAGCGCAGATTATTTGTTTATCAAGCACCATTCGCGTCTTAGCAAGCTGAACACAACGGATGTTTATTATGTCGAAGCGTTGAAGGATTATGTGATGATTTATACCAAAGACCATAAGTATACTATTCACGGCACGATGAAAGATATCGAGAAAAAGCTTCCAATGAAAGTTTTTCAGAGAGTACACCGTTCGTTTATTGTGAACATGGATAAGATCGAAGGTATCGTTGGAAGCAGCGTGATCATTCAGGATTTGCGACGTGAGATCCCTGTTGGCGGCAACTACAAAGAAGAGCTTGCATCGAGAATCAATATTCTCTGATTTGTTCCATGTGAAATAACGAGGTGCTCAGCAAAAAATTACTCACTTCTACATTAGCGTATACCATAGGCGGCGGATTGCCCATGGCAGCTAGTTTGTTGTTACTTCCGTTTTACACCAACGCCTTTTCACCCTCCCAGTTTGGTATTCTAAGTCTACTTATAGGCCTTACTCTTCTTTACTATCATTTTGTAAATGTGGCCCTCGATAGTTACTTGAGTTTACATTACCATTTTGAGGAACACAACGAAGATCGTTTAAACAAACTGGTCTCAACTATTTTCGTTTTACAACTTATGTTGGGTACCGTTTTCTTTTTGGTAATGATGTTGATAGGTCAATGGGTGACCGATGCATTTATGAGCGGTGGTGAAGTGGAATATTTCTGGAGTGGACTTACGTGTGTGGTTACGGCTATAACCACATCCACATTGCGCATTCATCAGAATTTGCAAATTCAAAAAAAGGAACCTACAGTTTTTTTTATAACAAGTCTGATCAATTCGGCATTGATGTTTGGACTTTGTGTTTTATTTCTCCAGCTTCTACCGGGTAGTATTGACGGTCCGCTCTTGGGCAGAATGATTGCAGGGGTGTGTATGTTGCTTTATGTCGCCTACAAGCGTTTTCCTTGGGCCGTTGATTTTGGACTTATAAAAGGTTGGTTTTCGTTTTGCTGGCCCCTTGCTTTAATGGGCATTGCGGCGTGGTCGCTCACTTATTTGAGTCCATATATATTAAACCGTTATGTAGACGAGCATGAAATTGGACTTTATTCGTTGGTATTGTCCTTGATGTTGGCGGTCGATTTTTTTCAGAATGGTTTGGCGTCGGCTATATATCCCCAACTTTTTGGAATGCGCGTAAAGGCGGGCAACGAAGTTACTTCAGGTGAAAAACCCTTTCATCATTTGTATTCTATGCTTTCCATTTTTGCTGTAGGGCTTGCCATGTTGGGTCTTCCATTATTGGTTTTGCTATTGGTAAAAAAACCGGAGTACCATGAAGCTTTGGCATGGCTTCCTTTGTTTGCTATAGCCTACGTTTGGAGGGGCGCTTACAGTACCGGATTTAGTATTGCCTTGTTTAGAAAGGACACCCGGATGCTCATGAATAATTCGCTTGCGAGCATGGCCCTACAAATTGCACTTACCCTTGCTTTAGCCGCATCCTTTGGACTAACAGGAGCATTGATAGGAACGATTTCCGGCCGAATTGCACAAGCACTTTTGCTTTACAATAGAACAAAAAGCGGCGAGAAAACGCAGGCGAATCCAATAAAGATGTTTTTAGTGCCGGGTTTAATGACAGGTTTTTTGGCGCTTATTTATGCTAATCCATGGGGTGGTGGGATCTTGATTAATGGTGCCATCGGCTGCATAACATCAACCACAATTTGCCTAGCCATATATCACAAAGAAATTCCCGCTCTTTTAGCTTGGTTTAAAAGCCCGAAAAAAAGAGGATATAAATAAATTTGACCACAATAAATAATCACCTTGAGCGAAGAAATCAGAGAGTTTTACGACGACTATGTTTCGAAACAGAAGAAAAAAGGCATTAACATTCGTCATAGATCGATACTTAAGCAGTGCAAAAAAGCAGGCCTAAGATCCGATTCGCGTGTTTTAGAAATTGGTTGTGGAATAGGCACCCTCACACAATTGTTGGGTAAGTTTTGTAAACGGGGAAGCGTTTTGGGTGTAGACATAAGTCCCGAGAGTATAAATCAAGCGAAGATCTGGTCTTCCAAGATGCCACACGTTTCATTTGCTGTTTCCGATATGTCAGATTTTTCAGTTGGAGAAAAATTTGACTTTGTAATTTTCCCCGATGTGTTGGAACACATTCCGATAGAACAACACTCAAATTTGTTTCGGGTTATAGAAAAGCACAGCCATTCGAATACAACGATTTGCATTCACATTCCAAACCCACCATACTTGAGGTATTTTATAAAAAATAAACCTGAAGTATTGCAAATAATTGATCAGCCCCTCGACACCTCTGTTTTAATGGGCGCCCTGTATGCCGCAGACTTTTGTGTAGAAAGCATTCGGACATATTCTTTGTCCACTCTTGAGCATGATTATCAGTTTATGGTTTTCAGGAAAGGACGAAATAGGGAGTACACACAAATTAACTCGAAACCACTTTTTCAAAAAGTGATGGATGAGTTTCTCTCTCGACTCACATGAAAAAAAAGCTTCTCTATTTTTATACAGATAACGCCACATTTGTAGAAAAGGATATACGAATAGTAGAGGAAGAGTATGACGTAATTAAGAAGAGGTTTAATGTTTCGAAGAAATGGTTGCTGCCAATTTCTTTTTTAATTCAAGCCTATCACATACTCACGAATGCGCCACGTTCCAACTGGATGGTAGTTCAGTTCGGTGGCTATCACAGTTATTTACCCACGTTGTTATCGCGTATTTTTTCGTGCAAAACAGCCATCGTTATGGGTGGATATGATTGTGTTTCGTTTCCCGAAATTCGCTACGGAGCCTTTAACAACAGACTCATGAAACCGTTTGTAAAGGCTAGTTACAGAAGGGCCCATCTTCTTCTTCCCGTGCACGAGGCCTTGGTTTATAAGACGTATGAATATTTTAATGCAACGAACAAGGCGCAAGGCTTCGAGGCCTACACCGGGAGACTAAAGACACCTCATCAAACGATTTACAATGGATATGATATTGACAAATGGTATTTAGGAAACAAAAACCTGACACCATCTTTTCTGACGGTTGCGGGAGGGTGCGAAGAGAAGCGGAGGAGAATATTAAAGGGGGTTGATTTGTTTATTCAACTTGCGCGCTCATTACCCGAGTTTGCATTTACTATTGTTGGAGCGAACAGCTGGGGCGAAGAATTGCCGAATAATGTAAAACTCATTCCTCGCACGAAAAATGAAGACTTGTTGGAGCTCTACCAAAGCAATATGTTTTATGTGCAGTTATCATTATCGGAAGGTTTTCCAAATGCGCTGAGCGAAGCTATGTTGTGTGGTTGCGTTCCTATTGTTTCAGGCGTTTCTTCCATGCCCGACATGGTTGATGGGGCCGGTTATGTGTTGCATCATAAGGACTCAAATGAGCTTCTTCATTTGGTTAACATTGCTATTTCAGAATATGCAACGGATCGAAAGCAAAAGGCTCGTAACAACATTGCAAATAGATATACAGAGGAGCGGAGGGGCAGAGAGCTTTTACAAGCTCTTCGCGACCATTAAAAATCTACTCGGTAGAAAAATATCGGAAGAAACCCAAGCTGATATTCTTGTCGAATGGATTTTTCCGGATCTCCACTTTCGTCGGGCGCATAGGTTAGCTTCAAAACGTTTTGTGTATTGAGAACGTTGACGAGGTCGAGACCAATTTCATGAGTCAACTTTTTGCTGTTGATCCTATAATTTACTTTTATATCAAATCGAAAGTAGGGATCAAATTGAAGGGTATTTCTCTCCGCATCGAGGTATATTAAATCTCTCGCGAGATTGCTTGCCTCTATGTCTGCCGGCCCGTACCATCGTCCACCGGCGGTTGTGAGTTTTGACCCCAGTATCAGTGCATTTTTCTTTTTCACAGACCACTCTTTACTCATCAATATGTTTGCGGCATAACGCCCATTAAAATCCGTATTGCGGGTCACACCATCACTTCCTTTGTAATTCGAGTCGAAAACGGATGCCGTGAAGAGAAAGAGCCAACCTGCGGAGAAGAATTTTTCCACCGTGATTTCGGCGCCGACATTTTTTCCGCTACCCCTGTTTACTAGTTCGCCGGGAAAAAAACGTGAGAAACCGGCCCCGGTATTTAGTAATGAAAAGGAAGAAGGATTTTTTTCTATGGGCACGTTGCTTAACTCCTGAACGTACACTTCTGTTTTCACGCGAACCTGTCCCTTGCCCTGCCATTCATGAGAAAGAATTAGCTGCGCGCTGTATGTAAAATCCATACCTCGGTTTATCGTTCCACGTGAATCGGGCTCGTAGAAATAGAGATATCCTTGTTGCAGCTGAGTGTGAAGCCCCGCCCCAAATGCAAATGTGTGGTACGGATTTTTCGAGTACGTCAGTCCAAGCCGAGGCTCAATAGGCGACACACTGTTGTTTAAGGTGAATATGGATGAGTGAATCCCGGCTATAGCATCTAGGTAGGGAGATATTTTTTTCTTCACTTGGACATAAGGCTGAAAGAAAAACGCACCGGCTGTGGTGTTCCATCTTGTCGTCCATAGATAGTAATTGACCGCACTCGTGTCGATCACGCGCACAGAATCCTGCATATTCCAACAGTGGCGATCTACCATAATGCCGGCCCGAACGGTGTATCCCCTTCCGGCTTTGTGGTGTAACGCGAAATGCGCACTCTGTTTTCCTTGAGAAAAACGGTAGTCTTGAATTGGAGTTAACGAATCAACGCGGTACACACCGGAATTATCTATTTGCCGATAGACCAGCTCATGATAACTATCTACCAAATCACCCATCACTCCAACATGAAATCGGAAAAATGTATTTTCGTTGACGGTCTTTTGATAGCTGGCCCCCAAAACACCCATTGTGGAAGAGAAGTATTGATCTCGGTCGTTTTGACCATAAATGTTTCGTTGGCCCGGCGAAATTTGATCGCTGATTAAAATGTCAACGGAACTTTTTCCACCTATTCCCCAAATGGTGAGCGCATCCCTCTTTTTTCCGGGGAAATACAGCCTAAAAGAAGCGTCTTGGTATTGTGGAACAGCATCGGATCCAATATCTATTCCCAAAACGGAAAACAGCTCGACCGTGCTGTACCGATAATTAACCAAAAAGCTAGCGCCTGATTTTGCGCTTTTTCTGTTCGAACCCAATGGACCCTCGAGAAGCAGCTCTGTACCTAAAAACCCAAGTTGAGCAGAGCCCTCAAACGTTTCATTGTTTCCATTGCGCATTTTGAGATTAAAAACACCACCCAAGCTGTTTCCGAAATCAGCGGGAAATGCACCGGTATAAAACTCGGAATTTGCCAAGTATTTATTGTTGATGATAGAAACGGGCCCACCGGCCGTCCCCGGAATATTAAAGTGATTCGGGTTAGGAATATCAATACCCTCAAGTCTCCAAAGCACACTTTGAGGGCTATTGCCTCGAATTACAATATCGTTTCGCGAATCGTCTGCCCCTTGTACACCTGCGAAATTGCTGGCCATACGCGCGGGGTCTCCTCTGCTTCCGGCATAACGATCTGTTTCTTCAACACTGAATTCACGCGCGCTAACCGGTGCCATTTCGTGATGCACAGCACCATCGCGTTTAGCACGAATCTCAATTTCTTTGAGCACGACCCCGGTGGCCTCCAAAAGGATTTCGAGCACAACTTCCTTTGCAGAATTTACAGCGATGTTGTCCATCACTCGTTCTTTATATCCCATTAGAGTAACACGTAGCCTGATTTTTCCGACCGGGATATTCTCAAACCGGAACTCTCCGTTTTCACACCACATCGACCCAAGCACATCAGCGGAGTCTCGAAATACGGTGACAGTGGCCCCTTCCAAAAGAAACAAGGTTTCGGAATCCATGACACGACCCCTCAGCGCCTGTTCCTGTGAATACAAGCTTGACGGCAATAGGAGCAGAAGAAGCAGAGCGATGTGGGTAAAAGGAATCGGCATACTCGGAGATTAATCCTGTGCCAATATCGGAAGAAACGAGTTTTATCAACATGTGGCTTTTCAAGAACGGTTGTATTCTGTTGATCTGCTCATGTTTTAAGATGTGGGCAGTGGGTATATTTGGCCTAGCTAAAATAATCTACAATTTTATGATTTTGAGAAAAGCACTCGTAGTCGTTTGTCTTGCAATTTTGTCGGCCACAGGTTGGTCGCAGGAACACCCAAGTTTTACAACAGGAGGAAAATTCTTGGGAAGAAGACCCTCTTTGGCGGAACTTCAGGCAACAGGAAAGTTCATCGAAGGCTCAAATGAGCAGAAGGAGTTTAACCCCAAACGAATGGATGCCAACCGCACTATTCCGGGAAAAGGCCTCCCTATTGATGGAGATCCTTTAATGGAAAAACAACTTTCATCCAACAAACTTCCGGTAAGTGAGCCTATCCTCGTTTTTGATGCTGTATTAAACTCGAATAGCACACCCACAGACCCCACAGGAGCCGTAGGACCGGATCACTACATGAATGCTTGGAATTCATCGTTCCGCATTTGGGATAAAGATGGAAACGCCCTAGTAAACGCAGCATCGTTGGCGAACATATGGCCCGGAGAATCGTCGGGCGACCCCATCGTAATGTACGATCGTTTTGCAGACCGATTTTTTATCAGTCAGTTTTCGTTTAACAACTCTTTTTTGTGTGCTGTGAGTGAAGGCCCGGACCCGGTAAACGACGGATGGTACACATATGAATTTGGTGTAAACTCATTTCCCGATTACCCGAAATATTCTGTTTGGTCGGACGGATATTATATCACCGCTAATAAGAACTCCAATACCGCGGGAACATCGCAAGTAGTTTATGCAATAGAGCGCGAACAAATGCTAATCGGTGCAAACGCGCAAATGGCGGGTTTCCCACTTCCAAATATTGTTACGAGCGGCTTTTACAGCCCGCTTGGTTTTAACGCGAATGGAACTGTGGCACCTGAACCGGGTAATGTTCCAATCATTTACTTGCAAGATGATAATTGGAACGGCGTGAATCAGGATCACCTAAAAATCTGGAACATCAATGTAAACTGGGACAACATTAATTCCTCTACGATCTCAAGCCCACAGATTATAAACACGGAAGATTTTGATAGCGTGTTTGATGGAGGAGCCTTCGACAATCTTCCTTCACCGGGAGCCGACCTGGACGCACTTCAGGCGACCATTATGTACATGGCACAATACAGAGTGTTTCCATCTTACAATGCATGTGTCTTAAATTTTGTTGTCGATCTCGATGGCGGAGATGATTATGCAGGTATTCGATGGTTTGAACTTCGTCAGGATGCGGCGGGTGAGCCTTGGTCTATTTTCCAAGAGGGCACCTATGTGCAGCCTGATGGACTTAGCGCTTGGTGTGGTAGTATTTGTATGGACCAGTTTGGCAATATTGCTCTAGGTTATACAGCCGGAGGGCCGGATGATCACGCTTCATTGCGTTACACCGGTCGATTTAGCACAGACCCCCTAGGGACCATGACGGTAGAAGAGGGCCTAATTAAACAAGGTACTTCCAGCCCGGACTTTTTCCGATATGGCGACTATGCTCAACTTACCGTGGACCCTATCGACGATTGTACTTTTTGGCACATCGGCGAATTATTTATAGGAGGGCAGCGCAGAAACACGGTTGGTGTTTTCAAAATTGGCGCGTCTCTCTCCGATGATGTTGGGGTTATAAGTATTGACACACCGGACGACGGAGCCTTGACCGCAACAGAGGTTGTTACAGTGACACTAAGAAATTATGGACTAGACAGTCAATCTAATTTCCCTGTAAGTTATCAATTGGACAATGGCACCATTGTTTCGGAAACATATGCCGGAACGCTGACACCGGGACAGGTTGCGCCATACACATTTGTGGCAACAGCAGACTTGTCTACGCCCGGACAAGTATATAATATATGGGCCGCAACCGGGCTGGTGGGCGATGAGAACATGTTTAATGACACGGCTACGAGAGTGGTTACACACGTAAATCCTGACGACATTGGGGTAACAGCAATTATATCTCCGGTTTCAGGAACAGGACTTGGCGCGGGCGAGAACGTTACAGTTACCATCGAAAATTTTGGTAGCGCCTCTCACACCAATTTCGAAGTGACCTATGAATTTAACGGAGGCGCGGCGGTAACAGAAACGGTAACGCAGACACTAAATCCGCTGAGCACCATTTCTTATACGTTTGATGCAACAGTAGATTTTGGTAACCCCGGAGATTACACGCTAAGCGTTTACACATCGCTTCCGGGCGATATTGATACCGGCAATGACGAAGTGTCTACAGTCGTTACAAAGGAGTTTTGTCAACCCGGCAGCGATTGTGGTTTTGGTGATGGCTTTTTGGTGCTAACATTAGAGAGCATAAACAACAACTCGGGCTGCGACCCTACTGGTTACGGCGATTACACCAATCTTTCGACGGCCTTAAGTCAGGGCATCACCTACGACATGACGGTTACAACCGGATACGGCGACCAATTTGTTCGTGTGTGGATTGATTACAACGATAATTTTGTTTTTGAAAATAACGAAATCACGGTCGACAATTATGTTATTGCTCCGGGCATGGCAGATGGAAGTTATACCGAAACAATGGATTTTGAAGTAGCTTCGAATGCAGCGTTGGGAGAGCACCTGATGCGCGCGAAAACAAATTGGCTTGCTGAAGTAACAGATAATTCATGCGACGAAAACCAATACGGCGAAACCGAAGACTATACTGTTGAGATTGGAAACGTTGGAGTAGAAGACCAAGTGTTTCAGGGAAATGATCTGATAATTATTACTAATGCAGAGAATCAATACACGATTTCTTTAAATGCTCCCGGGGCACAAAAGTTTCTTGTATTACGTGTATTCGACATTACCGGAAGGTGCATAGTTGAAAACAAAGTGTATTCTCAAGACGATAAATTCAGCTATCCACTCGACATGAGTTATGCTGCCAAAGGACAGTACCTTATACGCATGGGAACATACGATCAAGGTAAGATTGGAAAAATTATGGTGAAATAAAATTCGATACCAAATAAAAAAAAGGGCGTCAATTTGTTGACGCCCTTTTTTATTGATATATCAAGATCATGATTTTTTCTTAATCTCGCCAATAGTAATAGGCATAGAATTTTCGCAAAGGCTAACCCTTCTGCTGGCAGCGTATTGTACCCATACCTTTAGTCCACCTTTTTTAAACTCTTCTCCCAAGCCTGCGGGCTCTAATAACGATCCGTCGTCTAATTTTATAAGATAGTCACAAGGAGTTTCTTTACCTTTTTGGTGGAGGATAGAACCCGACACAAACCCTGCTTGAATCATTGCGGTATCATCTGTTTTTGAAATTGAATCTTTGGTCGCACATCCTTGCGAAGCGATAAAAGCCGCAAGTAAAAGTGATAAGCCGAGTTTATTAATGTTAGTCATATTCGAAGTTTTTTGTGAACGAATATAACGACATTGACAATTACCGAACCAAAAGTGTGAGTGATTACCGAAGGACGGTTACATGACCTTGCAGCAAGCGGATAGTTACGTTGTGTTCTGCGCGAACTTTAAGTTGCCATTGGTAAACACCGTCGGGTACAAAGTATCCGTTTTCCATAGCACCGGCATTCCAACCACTTTCCGGGTCCTCGGTTCGGAAAATAACCTCTCCCCACCGATCGAAAATACTGAACTCATATAGATCAACATCAAAGCCGCTCATGACGGGTTTAAACGTTTCGTTTATCCCGTCGAGGTCTGGTGTAAATGCATTTGGAACATAGATTAGCACGTCGGGATTGATGACCACATCATGCCAGGCCGTATCGAGACAGCCATATTGATTTTCTACGTACTCAACAACATAATAAACGTCCCATGTTTGATATTCGTGAACAGGATTTTGCTCGTTCGTAAAAGTTCCATCGCCGAGATCCCAGGCCCACGATACTACGTCTTCGCTACTCAAATCTTCAAATTCTATAAGAGGATAATAAATAAACGCTTCGTCGGGATTAGGAATAAAAGCTGCGTCAGGTTTCGGCCAAATAGTAACGGCATTTGGGAGCAAAGAATCGGATTGGCAACCCATGTTTGTTGTAACCTGAAAAGTCAGATTGTAGATGCCGGGATCGCTGAAGTAAACAAAGGGATTTTGTTCTGTGCTAAAAAGAGAGTCCTCCAAGAACCATTCCCAGGCAACAACATCGTAAGGGTTCTCCACCGTGCTTTGATCTGTGAATTGCGAAGGTAAAAAAGCACAAAATGCGGTCGCCTCCATTGAAAAATCCGGATATGCCAAAGGATAGATTATGATAGAATCGACCACACTTGTCACACACCCGTGGTCGCTCGTTGCGCTAAATACTGCGCCGTATGTATCGGGTGAATAGTAGTAGTGGTCAACTGCATTTCCGGAGACGACAGGCGATTCGTCTCCTGCGGCCCATGTTTCTTGTATAATAGATCCTGCAGGAATGTTGCTTTCTGCAACTAGTTCGGCCATATCGCCAAAGCACGTATTATCTACAAAGAGAGTTACGACAGGTGCCGGGTGAATAGTAACGGGGTGTATGATTGTGTCTGTGCATCCATGATCACTCACCGGCACGAGACTCATGATTAGCGACCCCCAGCCTTGAAAAGCATATAACATCGAATCGGATCCGATGAGCGTGTTGCCCTCGGCGATCCATTGTAGTTCGTCTATGGTTCCTTCTTCAATCGTGCTTTCATCTAAGAAAAGGAGCACATCATATTGACAGCCCTCGGGAACAACGAAGGAGGCGCTTGGCACCGCCCACACATTGATAGTCGTATCAAGTGAAGCCGTGCAACCAAACGAAGAAGACAACTGAACACCTATTGAATAATTTCCAATAGATTGATAAGTTATCGGGTCGGGTTGAATATTATTCTGAGTTCCTTGAGCACCAAAGTCCCAAGTGGCAGACGTTATAGTGCCCTGGGGTATAGAGCTTGTATTAGTAATAACCAACGATTGATTTAGACAGATGTCGCCAATGTTCATAGAAGGAATTGGCAACGGATGTACAACGATGCTTTCGCTATCAACATTAGTACATCCATTTTGATCTGTGAAAAAATAGGAAATGGGATAAGCTCCAAAACCAATGGAGGGCGAAAAACTAGTAATAGTATCGAGGAGATACACATAAGCTCCGCCTACCGGATTTGCTCCGGTTAAATTTATAACCGCGCCATCTTCGCATACAGGCGCAAACGACGGGATGCTTACATTTGGAAGAGGGTTGATGTAAATACTTGTGGTGTCACTATTGGTGCAATTATTTGCGTCTGTATAGACATAAACGATTTCGTAGAACGCTGCGGGAGGTTGCGAAGGGCTAAAGGTTGTGGCCTGAACACCTTCAATGTAGTATTCACCTGAGCTGCCTATGGGCTCTCCGCCATCGAGCACAAAAGCCGGATCTTGATAACAGACCTCGGGCACTTCATCAACAACAACTGTTGGCAACTGATGCACAGTGAGATTGATATCTTGAGTAGTCACACAATCGCTGTAATATCCGGTTAATGAATACGTATAATCCTGAGGCGGATGCAACTCATATTCACCCGGACTTATTTCGGTAACATATGGTGTGTTTTGCCAAACGTAAGAAGTACCCCCGGCAACTGATAAATGAAGACTATCGCCAAAACAAATTGGGTCTATAGAACTAAAGGCCAACGAAAAGTCGATTACTTCAATTGTATCGGGACAACTGATAAGCACAGGGCACCCGTTTCCATCGGTCATAATTAACGAGGGACAATATTCGCCTGCAGCGGTATAGTCATGAGTCGTTTGAGTAACACTTGTTGGATCTCCATTACCGTCATTAAAATCCCAGAAATATTCGAAGGAAGTGTCGCCGATATTAAATGACGAAAAGTCGACAGTGAAAGGAGTACAATTTGCGGTATCCAAGAGTTGAGTGAATGGACCGATCACATCACCATAGTTTAAAATATCCGGAACAAACAGGGTGTCGATACATCCATTTTCATTCACCACGACAAGCATTACATCGTAAACCCCGATAGGGTATGTATGAAAGGAATTTTCACCGAGACCTATTTGGTTGTCTCCAAAATCCCATTCTGTATAAACGATATTTCCCAGAGTGGTATTTTCGAAAGAAACCCCGAACAAACAGTTGTTGATGTTAGATGTAAAGTCAAAACTGGCTATTGGGTCTGTTACGTGAACGGCATCGGCATTACAATAAGAAACGGAACAACCATTGGGCGCATGAGCGGTTAAACAAACCTCGTATGTGCCGTTACTGGAATACACGTGTACAGGGTCTTCAAGAGTGCTTGTATTATTAGCACCGGACCCAGGATCTCCGAAAGACCATTCATAGGTGTAACCCGCATCAGAGTCTTGTGTCGTGTTTAAAAACTGAACATCATCTCCAATACAGCTTGGATCTACAACCACCGTGAAACCCGCGGTTGGAGGATATTCCAGCGAAATTTCTTCTGTTACAGTTGAAACACAACCCGTAACATCTACTGCCGTTAGAGTTGCTGTAAGAGGATCGCCATAGGGATATGGAGGTTCAAATGTGTGGCCGGGATTTTCTTCAGTGACAACTGTTCCATCGCTAAATTCCCATTCCCAAGAAACAAGGTCTTGAAGATTCGGAGAAAATGAAATGTAAACACTGTCGCAAACTTCTTCTTGCACAACGTTGAATGAAGCAAAGTCCGGATTAGCGGCCACAACAACTGCGTCATCATAAAGTGAGTCTGCCTGACAAAGGTTTTGGTCCGTCACGGTTACCAAGAAGTCATAATTTCCGGCGACATTAAATAGAACATCCGGCAAAAAATCACCATTAATCCCAAAGTTCTCCGTTTCGGTTATCCCGTCATGTTCGTAGGTAAGCATCCACAGGTTTGGAAGATCGTCCCAGTACACATTGATGTGATAACCGTTGCTTATTTGAATGTCCCATGTCCAATTATTTGCCGCATCCTCCACTTGAACTAAAAGGGGAGGACAACCCGCGTTCGGGGATATTAACAAAGACGGGTTTGGGGGAAATAATGTTACTTCAAATTCCCTGTTATCCGGACAATCACCAACATTGCTATATGCTGTCTGCACTACATTATAAATACCACCGACACTATAGTTGTGAAAAGGATCAGGATTGTTTGATGAGTCGATTGTACCATCGCCAAAATCCCACACGAGCGAATCGGCACCGATGGAGGTATCATGAAATTGAACCCCTAGCAGATTCGAACAGTCAATTTCAAATTCAAACATAGCCAAGGGTGGGGCGATGTAAATAAAGTCTTCATAGATTACCTGAAGAAAGCAACCTGAATTAAACACCGAAAGGCCAACATCAAAATATCCCGTATCGATATAATCGTGCGCAACACAGGTATTGAAGTTGTTGAAAGTCTGCCAACCGGAATCCCCAAAATTCCAAGAATAAGTTACGCCGGGTTGTTGATCAACACAAAATTCTACAGCTTCTCCCGCACAACTTATTTGTGTATTAGCTGTAAACCCGGTGTCCACCTGTTCTTGCACAGTGATTGTGGCAGGCGAGACATAAGAGGCAGAACACCCGTGTTCGGTAGTAATCGAAACTGAAATGGTATAATTACCCGGAGCGCTATAGGAAATCCCCGGATCAGGATCATTAGAGTCTACTATTCCATCACTATTAAAATCCCATTCCCATAGAACGATAGGATCGATGCTAGATGAGGTAATTGACAATAAGGAAAAAACAGAATTGGTACAAACAGACGCGGGTTGTACAAACGAGACATCCGGATCTTGAATTTGGATGTAGTTGTTTATAGAAACGGAAGTGTTGCAACCATATTCATTCGACACATTCAAACCCACACTGTAGTTTCCAAAACTTTGGAAGGAGTATGAGAAGACTTCATTATTGTTTACCGACTGACCGCCGATGGTCCATCCGTATGTAAGTGTTCCCGGACCGGAAGCATTCGCTGTAAATTCTACATCAAAGGGAACTTGGCAACTTTCGAGCGTGTCACCGTAAAAGGATGCCGTGATGCCATCAATTACTTCTATGTTAAATAAACCATCTGTTTGATCGAAGCACGAATTACTATAGACGACATTCAGTGAGGGGTTATAGTTCCCGTTTTGAGAGAAGGCGTAATTCGGATTTTGAGCGTAGGAATCAATGGTTCCATCATTATTAAAATCCCATTGAAATTGTACAGGAATTGGGGTGGTGGTGTTGGTAAATGCTACCGCTTCATTTTCACAAACCTGTATTTCTGAGACAGTGAACAACGCTTCGGCCGTATCGAAAATCACGAGTTCTTGGCACTGAGTATCCGTGCACCCAATGGCATCTTCAACCGTCAGACACACGCTGTATGTTCCCGTGTTATTCCAAGTATGTTGAGTATCGTCGGCACCGGGTAAAGTGCTTGTGTTGCCATCGCCAAAGTCCCAGGTACTTGTAAGAGCACTTATACCATTACTGTTATTTGTAAGCTCTTCGAGCACAGGAGGCATACAATCGAGCTCGTTGCTTATGGTAAATACCGAATTTGGAAAAGTGGATTCTACATTTATTAATCCCGGCATAGTAACATCAGAAAAACACCCGTGCTCATCTTCAACCGAGAATACGGGAGAGTATGTTCCTTCTTGATTGTAACAGTACACAGGACTCTGAGCCGTGCTTGTTGCGCCATTACCAAAATCCCACGCCCACTCAACAATATCACCCCCACCGAGTAGAGTGACATCGGTAAACTCAACACAAAATGGCCAGCAGCCCTCTTGGTCATTTACAGTAAAACTGGCTTGTGGAACAGGATAAACCGTGATATAATTTTGAATAGTAGTAGTCTCGCTTCCATTGATAGTTAAACTTACATCATAGGTTCCGGGCTGAGAAAAAATGGCGATATACTGAGACGAACTAGCGTTTACCGTAGTGTTGTCGGGATAGGTTATCGACCAGGCATAGGAACTTATGGACCCGGCACCGGGAGAGGTAACCGTTATGATTACGCCCATGGGTGTACAGCCTTCTAAGTTGTTCGCGGCAAACACAGGTGCTTGTGCGAACAGCGCGGTGGAAGTAAACAACAGCGCAATGCTTGAAATTATTCGCAGAAGGAAGGTTTTCCTTGCATTAATTTCACAGATTTGAACCGGCTTTACATCCTTTTTGCTGTTTTGAATGGATGGATGATAGGGGGTCATTGTTCTCAACTACACGCATTCAACGGTAGATGGAGCTTTTTGGTTACCATATAAGGTAAACGCCGGTCGGGGGGAGAGGAATAAGATTGTATGAGAAAAGGAGCATGAAAAAGATAACGAACAGATTTTCCGGCCTTCTGCTAGTATGCGGATTGTGCCTACTTGTTTCATTGGGACAAGCCCAAACAACAGCCGTGGTTCAGGGAGAACTATTGTTTCAGGTTAATAGCACAACCGACCCGAACGAAATTGCCGCGAAAGCAAGCACCCTTTTTCCGGATGCGAATGTGTCAGTAAAAAGAAATGTAAGCGAGCATATGAGGGTTTGGCTTTTGGGCTTCAATGAAGAAGTAGTGAAGGCCCCCGTAATTCTGCGAGCCATAAAAGACTTCGAGGGAGTTCAAAACGCGCAATTGAACCACGTTTTAACTGAGAGAAACATTCCCGACGACCCTTTTTTTAGTAGCCAATGGCATCACGTTGAGGCGGGCGATCATGACATTGATAGTGACTTGGCATGGGACATTACCACCGGAGGAACCACCTCAACGGGCGATAGAGTGGTGGTTTGTGTGGTTGAAACGAATGGTTCCAATTGGGACCTTCCCGATCTTATCGACAATCATTGGATGAATGAAAACGAAATCCCCGATAACGGTATTGATGACGACGATAATGGATATGTCGATGATGTAGATGGTTGGAATGTACAAACGGAAGACGACGACATCCCCGAAGGAAATCACGGCTCTCAGGTCAGCGGAATGATAGGGGCTACGGGCAACAATACTACCGGAATTACCGGGGTAAATTGGGATGTCGAATTGATGCAGGTTAGAATGGGTGGGATAAGCGAAGCCAATGCGATTGCGGCATATACCTACCCTCTTGTAATGAGAAAGATGTATAACGAAACAAATGGACAAGAAGGAGCCTTCGTTGTTGTTACAAACAGCTCATGGGGAGTCGACTTCGGGCAGGCAGACGATGCGCCACTGTGGTGCGCTATGTACGATTCGCTCGGCACATATGGTGTATTGAGTTGTGCTGCCACGGCAAACAACCAAGTAAATGTGGATTTGTCGGGTGACCTACCCACCACTTGTCCAAGTAATTTTTTAATATCCGTAACGGCTACCGACAACAATGATATTCGCGATTTTTCGGGGTATGGCATTGCGAACATAGACATTGCCGCACCGGGCGATCAGGTGTATTTGGCTAATAACAATGGATATGGAAACGCTTCAGGAACCAGCTTTGCAAGCCCTTGCGTTGCAGGGGCTGTGGCCTTGTTGTATTCTGCCCCATGCACTAGCCTCATGATTCAAGCTTATGCAGACCCCGAAGGAACGGCGCTTCTGGTTCGAGATTATATTTTGGATGGGGTAGACGCAGTGAGCAATCTCAGCGATGAAGTTGCAAGCGGAGGTAGGCTTAATGTGAACAACAGTCTTTTGTTGGTGATGGATGAATGTCAACAAGGAGGATGCATTTCACCCTTTAATATTTCGGCAAATCAGATGGATGATGGTTTGGATTATCTGGTTGAATGGATGGAAACCCAGGATATGGTTTATTTTAATTTTCGCTATCGTGTGGTAGGAAATCCGGACTGGATTGAGTTGAATGAAATAGAAACGAATTCAACACTGCTTGCTGATTTAATTCTATGTTCAGAATACGAAGTGCAGGTGCAAGCCAATTGCGGCAAAGGTCAAAGCGATTGGTCTGAACCCTATCTCTTTACAACGGATGGATGTTGCTCGCACCCCGAATCCGCGACATACAATGTTTCTTTTGTAACAGATACTGAACAAGCCGAGCTCAGCTGGGGGCAAATTTTCATTGCAGATGGCTATACCGTTCTCCTCGAATGGCCCAATGGAAGTTTGTCCATCAACACCGTTCTTCCGGAGCTAACATTCGACTACGAACCCTGCACCGAATACACCATGACAGTTCTTTCCGGTTGCGGCGACCCGCTGAACAGCCCTCAAACACTGGTCTTCAACACACCCGGCTGCGGGTCGTGTCAGGATTTGGAATATTGCACAATCACAGGCAACTCCAATTTGGAATTCATCCAAAGAGTGAAGTTGAACACCATCGACAACACTACGGCTTCGGACGACGGCTATGGCGATTACACAGACGTGAGCACCGATCTAAATGCGGGAAGCACATATACTTTAGAACTCACCCCTGGTTTTGCCAACTTCGGATTCAACGAACAGTTTAAAGTATGGATCGATTACAACTCTGATGGAGAATTCAATTCCAACAACGAAGAACTTATATTTTCTTCTCAATCGGATATTACATCAACCGTGTCGCACGAGTTCACGATTCCTTCTAGCGTCCCTGTGGGTTCGCATGTGCGCATGCGTGTGGCAATGAGTTATGGTGGCGACAGCACTCCGACAGAAGCGTGTGGCGATTTGAATGATGGAGAAGCAGAGGACTATTGCATCACTTTTTTACCGGTTGGAATAGAAGAGATCACAGGTATGGGTATAAACATTTATCCTAACCCGAGCAACGGATTTATTTATGTGGAGAACAAGTATCGAAGCAATGAAATCTTTTATTTGTTTGATATTTCCGGAAGAGTGATTTACTTCAACACGCTAAAGCCGAACACCAATCTCTTGGATATTTCTTTCCTTCCTTCAGGCATTTATACCTGGAGTATGGTGAATGACCACGGAAAACTCGTAAAAAAATAGCCACTGGGACTATCAGTGTTTTCGGGCTATTCGGACAAATCTTAAAATATTTTTTTAATGTCTTGTAACAAATCGGAATGCCGGGCGTCCGATGCATATACAAACACAAACAAGAAAATTTTAAGGGTATGAAAACCACAATAGCTACTGTAGCATTTTTAATGACAAGTTTCGGAATCTTCGCTCAAGAACCTTCTGATACAACCAAGTTTAAAATTGGAGACACCAAGGTAATCGTCATCGACGAAGGCACTAAAGACACCACCGATGTTGCATGGACTGAAGAGGACGAGGACATTTGCGGTAAGGCCGAACTTACCTATTGGGATGGAATTGATTTTGGCGTAAACGTTTTACTCAATAAAGATGGCAAGACCACATTCGAAGGAGACAACGAATGGTTGCAACTCGATTATGCACGCTCATTTACATGGAGATTCAACCTAATCGAAGGCAAGGTTAGATTGATTGACGATTATGTTGGACTTGCTGTCGGAGCCGGCCTTACATACAACAGCTACGGATTAAAAAACAATGTGACCGTTGTAAATGTCGACGACTCAACGTTTGCGGTGCCTGATACACTTATCAATTTCTCAAAGAACAAATTACGCGCCTCTTATCTCAACGTGCCAGTGATGCTCGAGTTTAACACAAGCAAGGATTGCGACAAAAACTTTCACTTAGCGATGGGTGTAATTGGTGGATGGAGAATGGGCAGCATTGCAAAGCAAAAATTTGAAGCCAACGATAACGATGTGCGTTCACGAGTGAAGAATGATTTCAACATGACCAACTTTACGCTGGATGCCACAGTGCGCGTGGGATACAGAAACCTTACTTTCTTCGCCACCTACGGGCTCACCCCACTCTTCGAAGAGAACAAAGGTCCTGAAGCATACAACGTAAGTTTAGGAATTGCCCTTGTGCCTTTTTCATAATCACAGATAGGATATAGTTCAGAAATCTCCGTTTCGCAATAAGCGAAGTTTTTCAGCAGAGCGGTTCCGAAAGGACCGCTTTGTTTTTTTTATGAACACGAATCAATTCGCTAGACGCGAGTAGTTGTTTCTACTACCACATGGGTTGTGCAAGAATTTTCGAAGTGAAAAGATCTCCCGGAGAAACCATCAACTCATCTAACGGAATATTTTTTCCATACTTCTCTTCGAGTTTTTGTCGAACGAGTGGATGAGTAAGGTCGTAATCTTTCAAAGGTCTGGGAGCACATAATTCTATTCCGGCGCCTTCTTTATAACACTTCCACACCAATTCGGAGCAGTACATTTTTTCATCGTCCCAATCAAAAGCCGAATCGTAGTTTTTCCCTATTTGCTTGTCGGCAAAGGTTTTCATTTTCGCAATTTGTTCGGTAGTAAGCTTAGTTGTGTCCATACTCAACCTTCGAAATTCACAATACCCATCTTTGCCTCTGTTTTGCCATTCATATAATTCCGTTTTACATACCGGTTGAACGGCTTCGTAGACCATCCATTTGCTATTTTCAAAAAACAAAATTCCTACATGACTATAAGCTGAGTTAGTTGCCAATTGAATCCCCTGACTCATAGAAGACTCAGAGGTTTGAAAAACGACATCACCATTTTGGTAAGACGGCCGAACCGTTTTAGAAGCTGTTTTTTGATTGGCAGACACCTCTTGTGAGCACGAAGAAATACCGGCAACGAAACCTATTACCAGAATCGTTAAACCAAGCGGCAAGAATAAACGGGTTTTCAAAAAGTTTTTTATTTCCATGTTAAAACTCCATTTTTAATTCGGAGTTTTCTTACAACAAAACTGTCGACCGGTTTATTGTCCAAAAGCCCGGCATTCCATTTGTTGTGTTTTTCAAAAAGATTTTTGATGGCGGCATCAAGTTCAGGGAATTTGCTGTTCTTGTAAAAACTTACATCAATAAGTTCACCCTCGCAATTCACAACCAGCGTAAGTGAACAGGATGCTTTTTTATCCGGATTTTGTCGAAGCCAGGCAAGAGCATTTAGTCGTTTTAGCATCTCTGCATCATTTACCAAACACGAAGCCGGTTTATGTTTTAGTAACTTAAAAGTAATTTGGTAAATCCGCCCCGCCCTGCAAGCCTCCTCGTAGCCAAGAGTATCTTTTAAATATGGAGCCTGCCCGAAACCCGACAATGTAATTACAGCAAAAAACAACGAGAGCAGAAGGAGTTTTAATTCGTTCATCGCGAGGGCAAGGTACGGCAGGGTGGCTTTTGTCGAACTAAATCCTTTGTGCCTCTTAGTGAATTCTTGGTAATTCCTTTGTGTTAAAACTACTGCAGCTCTTGTCTACACAAATCGTTTCAGATTTACGAGAACTATCGATGTGCATTATTCATCAAACGAACTCGACGATAAATAATGCGCTTTCAGCGCGTTTAGAGCCGTTCGGGGAAATCGTTTTTCTAGTATATAATGCGCTTTCAGCGCGTAGAAAATCGTTCAATGAGGAATTGATCAGATCAGATAAACGAAATGTATCTTAATTCATAATACTTTGTACTTAATACAAATTCTCTGAGAACTTCAATCAAACCTTCCCT
>JBILMS010000028.1:0-41733 GCA_044375415.1 Flavobacteriales bacterium | reverse complement strand
TGTGGTTAATGCCGGTGCTAACGGTGGAAACGGTATTTACACGTACAATCTTCAGTATTCTCCTGAAAACACTCCTGCGTTAGATGACCAAGGAAACCCAATCATCCTTTCTTCTCCGAACTACAGCGACTTAAATCCCGACTGTTATCGTTGGAATGTAGTTGATGGCAATGGTTGTGTAGGCAACTCGACACAGTTTTGTGTTACTCAGCCTGCGGCTTTATTTGCAATCGTAGTTTCTACGATAGCTTCAACTTGCTCTGATTCTAACGACGGTTCGGTTGTTATGACTTGGGGTGGTGGTACAGGTGATGTAGATTGGAGTGCAAACAATATCGATGGTCCATACATTGATGGAACAAACTTTATTGTAGATGTTGCCAGCGGTGCAGGTATCATGTACGGAATGGACAGCAATGGTTGTATGGATGAAGTTCCGTTTACGGTGGCTTCTCCTGCTGCGGTTGTTGTAAATGCAACTTCTACTGAGCCAACTTGTTTTAACGGTGCCAACGGAACCATCACAGGTTCTGCCACAGGTGGAACGGGTGCTTTTTCTTACAGCCTCGACAATGAGAATTTTGGTTCGGCCAACTTCTCAGGTCTTGCGGCCGGAGACTATACTGTCTATGCACTAGATGTAAACGACTGTCCTGGTCAAACAACTATTTCAATCGATGAGCCGGCTGAAATTGAAGCAAGCACTTCTTCTACAAACGTTAGCTGTAATGGCGATGACGATGGTTGCATCGAAGTAGACGTAAATGGTGGAACTGCCCCATACCAGATCAACGGTGGTAATTTGGTACAATTCTGCGATCTAGCTCCAGGTGATTATACTTACGACGTGGTTGATGCAAATGGTTGTACAACCACAACTTCAGGATCAATTTCTGAACCTGTAGAACTCGATGCTACAACAACTTCTGCAGATATAACTTGTAATGATGAAGGTGACGGTGAAATCGTTATCAACGCTACCGGTGGAACAGCTCCATATTCTTACAGCAACAACTGCGGCGATAACTTCCAGTCTTCGAGCACTTTCGATGACCTTGATGCCGGTACTTATTGCGTAGTTGTGGAAGATGACAACGGTTGCCAAGTAACCATATCAACAATCACTATTGCAGAACCATCTGAACTTGAAGGTACGATTACACCGATTAGCGGTGTAGACGAAGATGGTGGAGATATTTCTTTAGATATCACCGGTGGTACTCCGGGCTATGATATCTCTTGGGAAGGTCCAAACGGATTTAGTTCAAGTGCAGAAGACTTAAGTGGTTTGGATGATGCAGGTACATACACTGTAACTGTGACAGACGAAAACGGTTGTACTTGGACTGAAAGTGTAACCATTACCGGTTTGAATGAATTCGGTGTTGAATACAGCATCAATGTAAGCCCTAACCCAACGGCAGGCCTATTTAACCTTACTATTCAAGGTTTGAATAGCAACCTAGTTCGTTACCAGGTTACAGATGCTCAAGGACGTTTAGTGGTTGAGCGTATGATCAACAAAAATCAATCAGTAGTTGTTGAGCAAGTAGATCTTACTCAATTTGAGTCAGGCGTATACTTCCTCAATCTCCTCATTGGCGACAACGTTCAGACTGTAAAAGTCATCAAGCAATAATCTCTTATAGCAAGAAAAAAGGTCTCCCTCGGGAGACCTTTTTTATTTGTACTATATCCAATAAAAAACCCCGGATGTGCCGGGGTTTAACTTTTTATGTAATCTAACTGCTAAATCAATTCATCTGATAAGGCTCTTGTTGCATTCTTTTTATGGCGAGTTCTTTCGCAAACTCTACGAATACCTTATGCGCTTGCGTAAAGCAGAAACGATCTTCAAACGTTTTGTGAACGATGTTTCTTCGGGCCATAGCATTGATCAACGTCTTTCGGCTATCGCTGTCTTTGAGTTGCTTGTTGCTTTCTACCAAATCAATAAATGAGGTGTTTTCGAAGTAACGATCAATCTCTTCCAATGCAAACTCATGGAACTCGAACATCTCCATAAAGTTTTTGCTATCGCGGTCCAATTCGTAACTAAGAACTGCAATGAAGATGCTTATATCCCGTGAAAGATTCTCATTTGTTTCTCTCGACAAGAGGTAGGCAAATTCCTGTTTCAAAACAAGTTCATAGTTGAAAGAAACCTTAAAGAATTCGGCATAAAACTGCTCATTCTCCTTTAAAGAGTTGAACATTTCATCGTTCGATAAGACGAATTTTCCGCCCATCAGTGCTTCTACAAGATGTCGGTGGTCTTTAGGATATACCATTTGGAATAATTTTAAGTTTGGGAACAGAAATAGAGGAATTCTTGGTTTCAATCAGAGTCCTCTCCGATCGATTGTTGTATTCGATCAATAAATCTTCATCGAAAAGAAGGTTGGCGACGGCAAAAAATTTCTCCGTATCAACTTCAGTAAAATCCTTTTTAAGTGAGCTCATACACCAAGCAAAGAAATCGTTGCAAGGCAATTCGCTTTCTAGCTTTTGTTTGAATAAATCGCGATCAAAAATCCATCTATCAAAATCGACTGAATTATCTTCGATAACAATGGCGTCCTGCTGTTGAAACTGCTCAAAAAATTCGCGCGTTTTGTACAGCATATCTTTCGCATACGGCATACCGCGGTTCGATTTCAGCATTTGAGGAGGATCTACTTTGTAGGGGTTCCTCAAGAATTCGATCCACCCGGTCAACAACAAAGATTCGGTTCGAATCCTTTCGATAAGCGGCAGAAGTTCCGTTGTTAAAATTCGAGACTGACGTAGCAAATCGTTGTGCGTTTGGATCAACTGATTGTACAGTTTTTCAAACTCAATACGGGCAAGTTCATTATGCGTATCCAACCTGCGACGATTAGCATATTCGGATATCTCGAGAAGCTTACTTGCTATGGATTCCGGCTGGTTTACATCCAGAATTTTGTTCAGTGGTAAGATGTAATGTTCGATCCAAAATGAGGCGCGGTGTACCTTGTCTCGATAATCGACGCGTTCGATGTTACTTTTAAGATCACGTGTTTCGCTCAATAATCGCAGCGCATTTTTTTCTACCAAATCGAGGAATTCACGGACCTGATAACTCACGTTTTTCACACGTTCAAGCAAGATGTCCTTATCGTGGTGGATACCTTTGCGAATCTTATTAAACAATTCGGAAACAGCCGATTTGTATTTATCAATAGTCTCAGGAAGCAGCGGACGGAACTCATAGAGTAGAAACTCAAACAGTTTATAGTAAGAGTCGCGCATTTCGAAGTCGGTGCCGACCGGGCGCATGACCTTATATTCTTTCAGTTTTGCCTGAAGTCCAACGCCGTATTTAGCACACATCAAATCGAGCTCTTCCTTGTGAATGATACCCTCTTTCTTTTGCAAGAAAAAGAGATCCTGCATCAAATCAAAGTAGTTGTGCAGGAAATTCAGTATGGTCTGTGGTTCATGCCTCAACATGGCTAATTTGATTAGTTGGGTTTTCTTCTTCCACGAGTTCTAGATGGTATATAAGCTTATCAACAGCTCCTTCTCCACCCTTTTGTTCTACTGATTCAGAGAACATACTTATTGATTTATGGCTACAATTCATTTCAAAGGGTTTAGGCTAAAGCCGTGCGTTTAACTGAATGTTGATCATCATTGAGGTTGATCTTACCTTTTGAACGGAATATGAAGTAATACTTCGAGAATCCATCGTAGGCTTGCGGAGCTGCAAAAATTGGCAAGAAGTGATGTTCGCGGCAGAAGTTCACCAACTCCGGACGGTTTTGCTCATCGATGGTACCAATTTCGTCGATAAACAACACGGTGCGATTTGCCTCACTCGAGATGGCCATTCTGTTGATGATCGCCATGATGATCACCAATCGGATCATTCGGTCGGTTCCATCCGATTCCACTTGTTCTTTTAAGTCCACTTTTTTAATGTGTCCTCGAAGGTTTAAGTGTAATTCAATATCAAAAAGGTCTTCAAAAACTACTTTTTTGCTTTGATCGAGGTATTTATTTAAAATCTCCAGATCTTCCGCTTTATCAAATTCAAAAGCCAATTGCGAAGTCATGTTTTGAATGGAGGCAATTCTTTCCAAATCGTGCATTACCCGCTTGTTTTCTACTAATTCAATTCGCAGAGATTCGATGTTCGAAATACGTGTTTTCGCAAGGCTTTCGTTGAAGCTGTGATAAACGTATTCTTTAAATTCATCAAAACGCCTTCTCAGATTGTGGGCAGGATTGGCGAATTGAGTACTTATGCTCTGCAAAAGTCCATCGATGCTTTTTTCCTTATCGGTAATACAGGCGATTTCTTCTTCGATGTATTTTACAAATTCATTTTCGTCGGCAACAGCGCTATTGGTTTTGAATCTTAATTGATCAAAAGTCCTATCCTTGCCTACTTTCAGATTTTCACGATCATGGTTCGCCACCCTGATTTTCTCGTAGATATCTTCAAGATTATCGTTGGTTTCGAATTCAGTTGGTGTTATGCCCAACATCTCAATCTCGGCCTTTTTGGATTTTAGTTCATCGATTCTTTCTTCCAAACGACGAGCATCTTCGCGAACGGTATCCAAATAAATGCTCTTTGAAGTAATTTCTTCTTTGAGTTTTTCGAGTTCTTCTTCAAGTTTTTCCTTCTGATTCTTGAGAGATCGAACTTCCTTGGAGAGTTCAGCTACTGTTGATTCAAGGGCCGGTTTTTCTTTAAGCTTATTGATTTTAAGTTTAACAATATCCAAATCGGCATTAATTCCGTCGAGATCGCGACGCGCTTTTTCGAAGTCCAAGGAAACCGCAAGAAGTTTTTCCTGTTCATGCAACTCTGCTTCGATTTCTTTCAGGTTCAGTTTTAGAGCCTCTATCGAAGGAATTTCGCGCACCGGCAAATCGGCAGGTATTTCTATTTCACCATCGAAAATCTTAAGAGTATCGCCGGTTTTAGAAACTTTCTTTTTAACAAGATCACTCGATAAGCTGCTAAATTCAGATGAGAAAATAAAATTCAGGAGCTCTTTGGTATCTTGTTTTCCGGAAATAGAATGAATGAGTTGGTGATCGTAATTTTCAATCTGGGCTTTTAGGCGAGTAGTATCGGCATTCAAGCGATCGATTTTCTGTTCGAGCTGCTTGCTGCTGAGTTTTGTGTTTTCTACAAGGGTAATTCTTGCCTCGGCTTGCTTGCGATTCTCATTGAGATTGTTCATCGATTCAATGAGGAAGGCCTGATTTTCGATACCGTTCAGCTCTTCGAGGTTACGTTGTAAGTGAATCAATTGACCCTCTTTCATTTCTACCTCGGTTTCCTTTTTTCCGATCTCGCGGTTCAACTCTTCCTGACGAGGTTTTAATTTCTCATTTAGGGAGATGATCATATTGTGATACCCCTTCTCTTTCTCGAGACGTTGGGTATCCAAATCGCTGATGGTCTTGAGGTATTTGCTGTTAAAAGCATACACCAAATCAGAGACAACGAGTGTTTTTGCTTTGAATAGATTAACTACTTCGCGAAACGACTCGAACTCATTTTGAATCCCTCGGATGGTCTTGATTTCGTCCTTTAAGCGCACGAGATCATTAATATCCTTTTTGTTTTTTTGAGAGAAACTAATTCCATCATTCTCGCGGTTATCGGCAATGATGAGAGCTTCTTTCAAACTCTTATTATTGATCAATTTCGAATTGATCAGATAACGATATACTTTGGAGAAGTTGTTACTTAAGCCATCCGTTTTTACTGTTTCTTCCAACCAAACAGCCGATTCGTTGCGTTTTCCGCGCTGGTATACGGCATTAAAAACTTCTGTTTTACTCTTGAAATGATAGAGCTCTACCCCTTGTGCTAAGAGTTCTTCCTGCAGTTCGTCCCACTTGCGGATCTTAGAGTGATTACCATCTTTAATGAAGTAATGCTCTTTATTGTAAGCCCCATCGAGACGATAATATTCCAATTCTCCTTCAGCATCACGACGAACCATAATACAATAGGGTTCTCCTTTGCTTATTTCGAAAATGATGTAACTCTGATTGTGCGTAGGGAAATAGTGGTGAATAGTTTCTTTGTCACCTCTGCGCTGTCCACTGAAAGTCATTTTATGACCATCAATAATGAAGAGGAAGTTCAACGCATAGATGAGCGTGCTTTTTCCCACGTTGTTTGGTCCAACGAGTTGGATGCTGTCGCAATCATCCATTCTCATTTCAGCATGAGAAAAGATACTTGTGTTGATGGCGATAATTCTTGTTACCATATTCTATTCAATTTTCTGCCTCTTTAGGCGTGTACTTTCTTATTAACTACTTTTTTGGCAGCTTCGATCACATTTGGCGTATCCAAGCCATATTTTACCATGAGCTGTTCCGGTGTTCCGCTTTCGCCAAAGGAATCATGAACGCCTACAAACTCAATAGGCACAGGTTGATGCATAGCGAGACATTGAGCCACTACACTACCCAGTCCGCCGTTTATTTGATGTTCTTCGCAAGTAACGACCGCACCGGTTTTCGAAGCACTTCTGACGATAGCTTCAACATCCAATGGTTTTATTGTATGAATGTTGATTAGATCAACAGAAATACCCTCTGCTTCTAAAGCTTTGGCTGCTTCTACCGCTTTCCAAACAAGATGTCCGGTGGCTATGATCGTTACGTCTTTACCTTCATGAATATGCCAGGCCTTTCCAATTTCGAAGACTTGATCAGGCGCCGTAAATATTGGCACTTTTGGTCTTCCGAATCTCAAATAAACCGGACCGTGGTGTTTTGCAATAGCAATGGTTGCTGCCTTGGTTTGGTTATAATCACAGGGGTTAATGACGGTCATGTGTGGCAACATGTTCATCATTCCAATATCTTCCAAAATCTGGTGTGTTGCCCCATCTTCACCTAAGGTTAAACCTGCGTGGGATGCACAAATTTTTACGTTTTTTCCGCTGTAGGCAATACTCTGACGTATTTGATCATAGACCCTTCCTGTGCTAAAATTGGCAAATGTTCCGGTGAAGGGAATATATCCACCGATAGTAAATCCGGCTGCCAATCCCATCATATTTGCTTCGGCAATACCCACCTGAAAAAAGCGCTCCGGAAATTCCTTTTTGAAGGCATCCATTTTCAGCGATCCGATCAGGTCGGCACATAAACCGACTACCTTTTCATTTTCTCGTCCCAATTGAAGCAGCCCGTCGCCGAAACCACTTCGTGTATCCTGAGAACCTAGTATTGTGAAGTCTAACATATTTTTTCTTCTTCTTTCAAATCAATAATCACCGATTGTTTCTTCGAGTTGTCCAAGGGCTTTTTCGAGCTCGGCATCGTTGGGAGCCACTCCGTGCCATTTGTGAGTTCCTTCCATAAAATCGACTCCCTTGCCCATTTCTGTTTTCATCAAGATCATTACCGGTTTTTCTTTTCCGGTATGTTCTTTAGCTGTTTCGAGAGTGGAGATAACGGCCGGCATAGAGTTTCCATCCATGGTAATTACGTCCCAACCAAATGCCTTCCATTTGGCTCCTAAATCACCCAAATTCATGACATCGTTGGTTGAACCGTCGATTTGCTGACCATTCACATCAATGGTGCTGATGATGTTATCAACCTTGTGGTGTGCCGCATACATGGCGGCTTCCCATATTTGTCCTTCTTGCATTTCACCATCACCGTGTAGTGTGAAAACAAGACTTTTGTCGTTGTTTAATTTTTTCGCTTGCGCTGCACCGAGCGCAACACTGAGGCCTTGGCCAAGCGAGCCGCTGGCGACCCTTACTCCCGGAAGACCTTCGTGGGTGGTGGGATGACCTTGAAGTCGGGTATTGAGTTTTCTAAAGGATGCCAACTCACTTACCGGGAAATACCCGGAACGAGCCAAGACACTATACCACACCGGTGAAATATGCCCGTTGCTGAGAAAAAAAAGATCTTCTCCTTTGCCATCCATGTTCCAATTTGCGGAATCGACATTCATGACTGAGTTGTACAGAGCTACGAAGTACTCAGTACAACCAAGACTTCCACCGGGATGACCGCTATTCACGGCATGCACCATGCGTACAATGTCTCTGCGTACTTGGCTACAAATATTCTGAAGTTCTTCTACGGATTTTTTAGACATAACAATGGGCTGATCTTGAATTTCCAAAAGTACCCAATGCCTAGCACTAATGATCTCATGTTCATATTTTGTGAACATTCGAAAAGCCCTGTAAACAAAGGGCTTCCATGATGTTAATAAGTGTCGTTTTAGTTGAAAAGTTTTTAAAAAAGGGCATAAAAAAAGGCTGCCTCTTTGAGAGACAGCCTTTTTTGAATGCTTTTAATCTTTATTTCACCAACACCTTTGAAGTCGCGGTTGCGCCATTCAAAGTGAATTCGAGATTATAGACACCTACTGCAAGATTTGAAACATTAAAGTTCCATGTATTCATTCCGCTGTTGGCGTTGATTTGGGCTGTTTCAACAACTCTACCCAAAGCATCTACCAACCTTAGGCTCACTTTATTTGAAGCCGTTAATTCAAAGTTTATATTAAGGATATCCGAACTTGGATTTGGGAAGATAGATAGCGCATTAACGCCGATCAATTCTTCGATACCAAGCACAATCACCTGAACTTCCACGCGGTCGCTAGGACATTCAAAAGTTTCAGATTTGACACTCCAATCATAAAAGAAATAGTAATAGTTATCGGTATCATCACCTTGCACATTTGTACCGGTAATAGTGGCTAAACCATTCATGTCGTATGGAAAATCATAGGGAGTTTCTACGTCTACGTTTTTATCTCTCCATAGTTGTGGATTTGAATTCGTAGTTCTCAATCCGTAATCGACACCTTCAGGAACATAGAAATTCAATTCGACAACACTTTCTCCCTCCGGGATATTTACCGTCAATTCTTCCATGGTCTCGCCTAGATTATTTACTAAACGAATAGTACGGTCACCGGCATTACCTGCGAAAACCTTAACAGATTCAATGAAAATGTTCTCGTGAGCGTCGAACAAATTCCAGAAATTACTACTGTTATGATATTGTCCTGTTGCTGAAGGAGCTAACGCTCCACCGGTACCAATAAGACCACCATGAGTAGCAACATCTTCTACCCAATAGCTTGTAGATACCGCATTATACGGAGTAGTAAAACTAGTTCCGGTTCCAATTGGGTTTAAGTCGTCGGCATTTGCATACCAGCGAACATCCGAGCCTGTAGCTTCGAGAGAAGCGTTGCCGGGAGTGTCTAGTGTAACATCACTTACAACCGGAACATCGGGAGCATCAAATACAACAACAGCTATAGTAGATGAGCTATAATCGTCGCAAACACCCGTAATCACAACCGAGTAGTTTCCCTGCTCTGTTACAGTGATTGCTTGTGTGCTCTGACCATTGCTCCAAGCATAGCCGTTCGCTGAACTCGAAATCAGTTGAACACTTTCTCCTTCGCAGAATTCAGTAGGTCCGCTAACTGAAACGATTGGAGTTTCATCTTCTAATATATCTACAGTAATTACGTTTGAAACCGCACCGCAACCGTCATTGTTCCAAGCAGTAACCGAATAGTTGCCTGCTTCAGAAACAGTGATTGAGGAAGTGTTTGCACCATTTGACCAAACAAAAGATCCAAGGTTACCGGTGGCGTCAATTGTAACAGAACCGTTTTCACAAATTTCAGTTTCTCCTTGAGCGCTGATTGATACAACCGGAGCAGTACAATCTTCTTCAATAATTTCGTGAACCGTATCTATGGCCGGATTTTCAATTACTGTTACAAGTCCTGAAGGCCAATAAATGATAGCCTCTGAAACGGATGTAGAAGCACCGATTCCGAAGTGAGTAGCAAAGCAAGTTGAAATACCGTAACTCTCACCTGCACGAACTTCACGAATTTGAGTACCAAAATCTCCATGAATTTCAACGATAGCACCTACAGCTTGCTGGTTGGATACTGTACCCTCCAGATCGAAAACTATATGGTGATTATCATTTCCATTGTTGATCCACATACGGTCAGGATGCGAAGAATCTGAACTCACATATCCGTCACCGTAACTAGCGTATAAATCCAAGAATCCATCGTGGTTAAGATCTCCGGTTGCAAAAGAATGCATCTCGTCGGTGTATGGAAATACATCCATTTCTGTCCACGTAAGATCTCCATTGTTATGGAAATACCTATGCACTCCGCCTGAGTGAATGAGGTCTAGGTGACCGTCATTATCCATATCTGCAAACTTCGCTTGAAGGAAAAATCCCGAAACATCCAGACCGGTTCCTACTGTAACATCCGTAAAATACCCAGCTCCATCATTCAAATATAATTGAAGAGTTGCACTGTGAGTGGTCAAAAGACAATCGAAATCACCGTCGTTATCTACGTCGGCAAAATCTACCGTCCACGATTGTTGCAAGTTTACTAGACCGCGCTCATGTGCCTGGTCTTCGTAATTATTGTTTCCATCGTTTACAAAAAATAAGTTCGTTCTTCTCGAGTCATAAGGATCGCTAATGAACTGGCGACATTTTGCTACAAAAAGATCCAAGTCACCATCGCGGTCAAAATCGGTGAAAACAGATCCATAATTTCCCGAATTCATGACATTGGCACTTTCGCCGCCAACACCCGGATAAACCGCTGTATTGATTACAGTGTTGTTGTAGTCCAAGTTTCCTGCTCCATCATTCATCCAAATGCGGGCTTGACCGTCGTCATGACACGCAAATACATCCAACCACCCGTCGTTATTGATATCACCCCAGTTGCATGCTTGCATGAAAATACCACCATTCGGATCATTAAGTTCGACTTGGGTTCCATTACCGGGACTTGTAATTCTCATTACTTGAGTATTGTCGTATGCAGCCCCTGATAGAACGTCTAAGTGGTCGTCGTTGTCCATGTTTCCGACAGCCATGCCCCATTGAGCATCACCGGATACCTGACCATAAAACTCCTCGGTGAAAGTGCCATTTGAGTTTTGATACACCACATACAGATCGGTGGACTCATCCATCACGATAATGTCGTCGTAACCATCATTATTCATATCGGTTACACCAACTACTCCACCACTATGGTAGGTCGATGGCAATGAGGCAGAGCTATTGGTAAAGGACTGTGCCCATGTACCGGCAGCAAATGCCATTAAAACAATTAATGCGTAGATTTTCTTCATAATAGAAGCTTGATTTTGTTGATTTATTTCCAAACGGTTTTTTGAAAAGTCGCGCTAATTTAGATTGTATTCACTCGAGAAGTTGCGAAGAACAATCTTAATTTTTATTAAACGAGGTTTCCTGAGGCGATAATAACTTGAAAAGGTAGAATAACTGAGAAGTCGTAAACAAAAACGAAGGCAGAACAATTTTGAATAAGCTTTTGTTCTTCTCTTTGCACTCAAAAAGAAGAAATGTCTAAAACTATCCTACTCCTTCCATTGTCCGTTTTGATAGGTTTACCCTTTGCTTGCGGGAATGGCACGAATTCAGAGGCCTTACCCATCCCGTTCAATGCTGCCGCAAATAAAGAGTTCAATGAATACTGGTTTGATGGTAAAGCGGAACTCAGCAGCTACAAATTAGTGCAAGCGAGATATGGCGAATTGCGGGAAGGTTCGGCCGTAATGGTTTTCGTGACGGAGCCTTTTTCTATATCCAAGCTGGTTAAACTAGATAATCCTGATGCCGTTCCATCAGATAGAATTGATCTCCTAAAATTGAATTTCACTAGAAACTTCGAAACAGGCATATACCCTTATTCGTTGCTAACTTCTGTTTTTAGTCCGATTACCGGCGATAAATCGCTAAAAATCAACAATTCTTGTCAGGAATGGTGTGGGCATACGTTTGCTCAACTAAAGCGAAATGGCGATTATTACGATTGGCTCCTGCATAGCTATTTCGAATCGGAGTTTGAAGAATCTTTTGACATCCGGAATAGCATTTCCGAAGATGAGTTTTGGAATACCATCCGTATAAATCCCAGTTTACTCATTGAGGGTGAACAGGATATAATTCCAGCCATGCATTTCTTGCGGTTTAAACATATCAAAGCCAAAGCATATACAGCCAATTGTACTAAACGGATCGAGGCAAACGAAATCGTGTATACCGTTGACTATAAAGAAATTGAAAGAAAATTGGAAATCCGATTCAGTGCGAATTTTCCGTATCAGATACAGTCATGGACAGAAACATATCCCGATGGTTGGGGTGAAAATGCTACGGTCTTGACAACAACGGGAACGTTGTTGAAGTCGATTCGCTCCGATTATTGGTCGAAGAATTCGAATGCGGACTCATTAAGGCGTCGTGAACTCGGTCTATAGAGAACTAACAATTTCATTTAATTTGCCCTGAAATTATTCTGGCACAATTTTTAACTTATTCATCAAACACAAAAAAAAATAGGATTATGAAAGTTTTTTCCAAAATAACCGGAATTGCCATTTTGGCTTCCGCCCTCATTTTTATGGGATGTTCTAAAAACAGCCACTTAGGGGAAAAAGTAAAAGAACCTTTTAGTGGGAATGCGTACGAAAGCAATAATCGTTTTTTCCGAGCAGTTGGTAAAGGTGATTCGATGGACGAAAACATCGCAAAAAACAAAGCCGATTTGCAAGCAAAAAAAGAACTGGCTCAACAGGTAGGTACTAGAATGAAAGTAGTAACGGATCAATACTTAGCTGACACACAGGTTAATAATAACTCTGAGATAAATGATAAGTTTCAGAGCTTGATTCGTGAGGTTACCAATACTCAAATTGCTGACTTGCGTAAAATCGGTGAAGAGAAGTACATCAAAGACAACAATTACACTGTCTATATCGCCTACGAAATCCACAAGCGAGATATGTACCGCTTTATGAAACGTCAAGCCAAACTCGACGCCCGATTAAACGAAGCAGAAAGAAAGGCCATTGAAGAAATCCTGGATCAGGAGTTGAAAGAGATTGAAGCATTGGGTGATGAATAATATTTTGATATAGAATTAGATATCACACTTACACTAGACCTTTAGTTTATGACTAAAGGTCTTTTTTTTGCAATAAAAAAAGCCTGTTCTATGAAGAACAGGCTTTTTAATTCTATGAGGATATTGGATCTTAACCTTCTCCCTCTTCAGTTTTCTTCTCATCTTTAGTAGTGGCTTCCATTTGATCTTTCAGATCGGCTAGGATACCGAGGTCACCAAGAGTCGATTTCTCATTTCTCTCGTTGTTCGCTTTAACCGCACTGCTAGACTCAACATCCGGAGCACCTGTCTTCTTGTTTCCACCGGTTGGACGAGGACGTGCAGCTTTAGCCGCTGTGTCTTCTGCGTCTTCGGTATCTTGGAAGGTACGAGTGTGAGAAACGTTGATTTTTCTGAGGTTCTTGTTGAACTCAAGGATGAAGAATTCTAAGGTCTCTTCTACTTTGGCAGCAGAGCCATCCGCTTTTTTGAGGTTCTTAGTCATGCAGTAACCTTCCAAACCGTAAGGCAGGTTGATAATTGCGTGATTACCCTCTTTCTTCACCACAGTACCTTGGTGACGAGAGCCTTCGGTGAATACAGATTCGAATACATCCCATGGATTTTCTTCGAGTTGTTTGTGTCCGAGGCTGATTCTGCGGTTTTCTTTGTCTAATTCGAGTACTACTACTTGAAGTTCGTCATTGATAGCACAGAATTCACTTGGGTGCTTGATTTTCTTGTTCCAGCTAAGATCAGAGATGTGGATCAATCCGTCGATACCGTCTTCCAATTCGCAGAATACACCAAAGTGCGTGAATGCACGAACTTTTGCTTTGTGCTTACTTGCAACGGGGTAACGAGATTCGATACCCTCCCATGGGTCTTGCGTTAACTGCTTGATACCCAATGAAAGTTTTCTTTCATCTTTATCAACGTTCAGAACTACACAGTCTATCTCTTGACCAACTGTAAGGAAGTCCTGTGCGCTTCTTAGGTGACTGCTCCACGACATTTCTGATACGTGGATAAGTCCTTCTACACCCGGAGCTACTTCTACAAAAGCACCGTAGTCTGCAAGAACTACTACTTTTCCTTTCAGTTTCTGACCAGGCTCGAGTTTTTCTTGAATTGCATCCCATGGATGTGAAGACAATTGTTTCACGCCCAAAGCGATACGCTTTTTATCGTCATCGAAGTCGAGGATAACCACGTTGATTTTATCATCAAGTTTAACCACTTCTTCAGGATGGTTGATACGTCCCCACGAGAGGTCGGTGATGTGCACCAAACCGTCTACGCCACCAAGATCTACGAATACACCGTAAGAAGTGATGTTTTTCACCACACCTTCGAGTACCTGACCTTTTTCGAGGCCGCTCATGATTTGCTTTTTCTGTTCTTCGAGTTCAGCTTCGATGAGTGCTTTGTGCGAAACAACTACGTTTTTGAATTCTTGGTTGATTTTCACAACTTTCAATTCCATTAGTTTACCAACGTAAACATCATAATCGCGGATAGGCTTCACATCGATTTGAGAACCCGGAAGGAATGCTTCAATTCCGAATACATCAACGATAAGACCACCTTTGGTTCTGCACTTCACTTCACCTTTGATGATTTCACCTGACTCAAGTGCTTTGTTCACATTGCCCCAAGCGCTGAATACGCGAGCAGTTTTGTGAGACACGTTGAGTTGACCATTTTTATCTTCGGCTTGCTCTACATATACCGGAACGACATCACCCACTTTTAGATCGGGATTGTAACGGAATTCTGTAGTTGCAATAACACCCTCAGACTTGTAGCCAATATTTACAACAACCTCTTTTTTGTTCACCTGCATAACGGTGCCATCTACCACTTGCTTTTCGGCAATAGCAGAAAGGGTGTCTTCGTAAATTTTGTCGTAGCGAGTGCGCTCAGTTTCTGAGTATCCGCCATCGATTTTTAGAGCTTCCCAGTTGAATTCACCTGTTTCGGTGATAAGACCACTGTCGTCTGCTGTGCTGTACAGATCCAGATTGTCGATTACTTCCACTTCTACCTTTTCGTCTTCAACGTGGGTAGGAATTTCAGCGTCCGGAGCTGGACTTACGTTTTTGAACTCTTCGTTCAGATCGGCTTCTTCAGCCTTTACTCTTTTTGATTCGGCCATTTGGCTTGTTCTTGTATCCCGTCAGATTTTCATCTAAGACCCGCGACAGGAGGGGTTTTTATTGTGTTTTATGTACCCGGCTGGTCGTAGGTCCGAGTCCCGGAGAAACCATAAGCTTCTCTCAAAAGGGGCGCGAATATACATAATTTCAGGGAATTATGAGTTATGAATTATAAATTATGGGTTATGAATTATAAATGATGAATTATGAATGGGGTTTTCGTTTTGGGAAACGATTTTACACGATGTTTCTCGGGTGATAAATTCGGTTTCTTGAATCGTTAGGGGTACCACGGGCTTCAGCCGAGAGGGAGAAAGCGGCGACACGGTGATTTCAACTTAGAAACACCGTGAACTCATGTGCACGAGAGAGAAATCAGCCTTTTCAAGCTATATTCCCGACATTTTCCATTTTCAATTTTCAAACCCTGCCTTCAATATTTCCAAAATATCTATGGCGGCTAAGCTGATTTTGGTGCCGGGGCCAAAGACTCCCACACAACCATTGTCATATAAATACTCAAAATCTCTTTCGGGAATAACACCCCCTGCAACTATCAGTATATCCTTACGTCCCAGTTTTTCAAGTTCTTTTACCAATTCGGGAATAAGTGTTTTATGCCCTGCAGCTAACGAAGAAACCCCGGCAACATGCACATCATTTTCTACTGCTTGTTTCGCGACCTCTTCGGGTGTTTGGAAGAGGGGACCAATATCCACGTCAAAGCCAATGTCGGCAAAGGCTGTAGCAATCACTTTTGCTCCTCGATCATGCCCGTCCTGTCCCATTTTTGCAACTAAGATCCGAGGGCGACGACCCATCAAAGCAGTAACTTCATCGGCTAGTGCTCGTGCTTTTGCAAAATCTTGATCCATTCCGGTTTCATTAGAATAAACACCACTTATACTTCGAATAGTGAGGGCATAACGTCCGAAAACTTTTTCCATCGCATCACTGATTTCACCGAGGCTTGCCCTTTTGGATGCAGCGTCGATTGCAGCTTCTAATAGGTTTTGATCGCTCCCCGCTGCAGCAGTAAGTTTCGCCAAAGAGTCCTGAACGGCAGCATTATCACGGTTTGCTCTTAAGTTTTTCAATCGTTCAATTTGCGAAAGACGAACTGCTTTATTGTCGACCTCTAAGAGCTCGAGCTTACTATTTAATTCTTCATCTACTTGAAAGCAGTTCACTCCTATAATTTTGTCAGAACCACTGTCTATTCGTGCTTGACGACGAGCAGCAGCCTCTTCAATTCGCAGTTTAGGCAAGCCGGATTCGATGGCCGCGGTCATACCTCCCAACTCTTCAACTTCTAGGATGAGCTTCCAAGCTTTTTCCACCATTTCCTGAGTGAGTTTTTCAACTACCTCCGATCCGGCCCAAGGGTCAATTGCTTTACAAATTTCTGATTCTTCTTGCAGAATAAGCTGGGTATTTCTGGCAATTCGTGCGCTAAAATCGGTGGGCAAAGCAATGGCTTCATCCAATGCATTCGTATGTAGAGATTGAGTACCTCCAAAAACAGCCGCCATGGCTTCGATACATGTTCGGCCGACATTGTTAAATGGATCTTGGCGTGTGAGACTCCAACCACTCGTTTGGCAATGGGTGCGAAGAGCCATACTTTTTGGGTCTTTCGGTTCAAATTGTCGGATCAATTTTGCCCAAATCAATCGGGCTGCGCGCATTTTGGCGATTTCATTGAAAAAATCCATTCCAATCCCCCAGAAGAAAGACAAACGCGGCGCAAATTCATCGATAGACATACCTGCTTTCAATCCCGCCCGCACATATTCCAATCCATCGGAAAGGGTGTATGCCAACTCAATTTCATGACTAGCTCCCGCTTCTTGCATGTGATAACCAGAAATGGATATCGGATTAAATTTGGGCATGTATTTACTCGAAAACTCAAATATGTCGCTCACTATGCGCATACTTGGTGACGGTGGATAAATGAAGGTATTTCGGACCATAAACTCCTTCAAAATATCATTCTGAATGGTCCCTGACAGTTTTGAAATCTCCACCCCCTGCTCTTTTGCGGCGACAATGTAAAAAGCTAGAATTGGAATCACGGCTCCATTCATTGTCATCGATACACTCATTTCATCCAAAGGAATGCCATCGAAGAGCTCTTTCATATCTTCAACACTATCGATTGCTACCCCGGCATTACCCACATCGCCCGTCACTCTGGGGTGATCGCTGTCGTATCCTCTGTGAGTTGCGAGGTCAAAAGCAACACTCAATCCCTTCTGCCCTGCCGCCAAATTTCTTCGGTAAAAAGCGTTAGAGTCCTTCGCTGTGCTAAAACCTGCGTATTGCCTTATAGTCCATGGTCGAATACTATACATACTCGCATAAGGACCTCTTACAAAGGGTGGGATTCCCGCATCAAAGGAGGCCATTTCGGATTTTAACGAACGAACGGCAAATGCTTCCGGATCAAAAATTACTCTGTTCATTGTGCTTCCTCCCTACTCTTTTCTTCAATAAAAGAACTCAATCTATCCACTGGACTCCTATCGTGTTTTTCGCTGATCTGACCCCGATATTTGTTTACTCCGATGATCGTTCTGGTTCCTGTTTCAACTTCAGTATTTCGGACCTTTTTAGTCCTTTTCACTTCACTTAAAAATTGCATAACATGCACCTGCATCCCGGGGTATTTATCCCAATCTATGAATGATCGCCATGCCCGATCAGCAAGGTTATCTTCCAAATCTCTCAAATACCATGACCCACTTGCAGCGTTTCTATATTCATTTAAATGTGATTCTTCGGACAAGAGGTGATTAATATTGATAGCAATTCTGGCAGAATTTTCGTTCCATTCGCCTGACCATTCATCCGACGGTAAAATGCGCAGGCTGTCTGCTCCACCTGATATGGCAGCAATTGCCTGAATGGTAGAACGAATTATGTTGTTGTTTTCGTCGAGTGCCGTTTGGAAGAAAAAACTGGTTTCCGCGCCTATCTGAATCGTTTGATTCCATCCATAGGATTCCGCTATTTTGCTCCAGAGTCTTCGAAAAACTCGCAGTTTGGCTATTTCAGTATAAAAGTGATTTCCAATTGCAAACGTTGCTCTCAACGCAGTTTCTTTCGCCACGGCGGGATCTAATGAAAACATAAGCTCATGTGCAAAGGTCAAATTCCAAACTAATTCGTGAACCGCATTTCCTCCCCTATTGTGAATAGCCACGCTACTCGAAGGAGATAAAGAAAAGGAAGTGAACTCACCGAGGAAAGCTTTTATCTCTTCAGGAGTGCAGTTTTTGGTGGGATGCAGCGAGCCCCTTATTTCAGATGTCGTCACCTGCTCCAAGGTCGCGCGATTTTTTAACCAATTAGATAATTCAGGTAGAAGAACCACTTCGGTAAAGGATAGCGATATGAACGAAATTTTCACATCTTTCAGAACGTTATCAAATCGGGCTATAGGTATTTCGCTTAGATTAATTTCAATCGAATTTACTCCCTGATTAAGCGACCATAAAATTCTCTTATTCAATTCTAAGTCATCATCACTGCTGCATTTGGCCTGTATTTCCCAATGTGAAGCTGCCGCAGTTGGAACAACCTGTTCGCTGTCCGGACGGCTGTATGGAGAGATGGTAAATCCATTTTCATTTTGCCAAAATATCTCCTCGATATTTTTTCCTTTAAGTTCTTTAGCAATGGCCGAATTCCAATCTTGCAGTGCCGATTTCTTAAAAATGGAAAAGGCCGGTGTGTCATCCAATTTGTCTATCATGAGGCAAAGATGCTCAGTCTGGATGAATTTCCCTTAAAATTGACAATGATTTCAGGTATCCAAACTTTACAAAGATTTAAACTTGCATTAGATCAAATATTTACGAAATTTCCGCCAAATATGATCTCACGAAGCATTCACATATTATTTGGCTGTTTTTTGTTGTTATCAGCAAATGCCCAAACATTCACATTCGATCCCGGCGATGAATATGAAGCTGTCTTAGAAATGGAAACCTTTTCCGATCATTACATCTACATCAATCACGATGCGGCGGATTCTGCTAACATCAGTTGGCGAGTAATCGAAAATACTTGTCCGGAGGAATGGCAAATCAGCATTTGTGATTGGGCCGATTGTTACTCCTACCTACCAAATACGGGAGATATGTTGCCGGTTGGACCCGGTCAAGCCGGATTTACCAAATTGACCATGAACCCACTTTCAGTTCCCGGCATCGGCATGATTCATTTTTGGGTTTATCCGACCGGAGCGATTGAAGAACACGTGGATATGATCTATTATTTTTCAACATCAATTGTCGGTTTGAATGAAGTGCAACCGGAGACCGTTATTTTTCCTCAGCCTGCATCTGAGTTCATTACTCTTGTTGGTTTTAAAGCGGACGATTACAGTCTTGTTGATCTCCATGGAACAGAAATTATGAAGTTTAAAGTAAGTTCCCCAACCCACGTTTTAACCCTTTCGACTCTTTCTCCTGGAACATATATAATGAGAAATACCTCAGGAAACGCCCGCAAAATTTTGATCCAATAAATCAACCAATCCAATTCAATTCAATTCATGAAAAAAATTCTACTACTAAGCAGTTTGCTTTGTTTTCAGTTTGCACAATCCCAGATTCAATTAATCAGTGATGTGTCAGGGGTAATCACGCTGAAAAATGAAAGTGCTGAAATAAATTTTGTTTCAGTTCAAAACGATCTTGTGCTTCCGGTAATTGAATCAGGAAAACCTATGTTGAGAAAAGGGACTCCCGATCTTCCTAGGACTGCATCGGCAGTAATTGTTGATGATACTTTTAACATGAACATCCATATTCTTTCCTCAGAATATGTTGAATATCCAAATATTGAGGTAGCTCCTTCGAAAGGAAACCTAATTCGCAATGTCGACCCTTCCACTATTCCTTTTGAATATGGACCGGCATACAATCAAGATGCGTTTTTTCCCGGCAACCTTGCTTCTCTCGGAGAAGCCTATGTTCAAAACCAATACAGAGGTCAAGCCGTTTATTTTTATCCGGTACAATACAATCCAATTACTAAGGTGCTTCGTCATTACACAGAGATTACAATTTCTGTTCTTCCGGGCGATGAAATGGGGCAAAACCCTCTGCCCACGGCCGTATCGCAGAGAACCAATCTGGTAATGAATGAAATGTATGCTGCACGATTCCTCAATTACAACCAACATCAGAATCGGTATGATGTGGTTGGTGAATTAGGAAATATGTTGGTCATTTCAGATGCAGCATATATGGAAACTCTGGCACCATGGGTTTCATGGAAAAAAGAAAAAGGAATTCCAACGGAAGTGGTTGATGTTGCCGAAATTGGTGGTATTTCAGCCATTGCATCCTTTGTTGAAGATTATTACAACGACAATGGTTTGACGTACGTTGTGCTTGTAGGAGATGAAGATCAAGTTCCAACCCAACTAGTAAATAATAGTGGAGGTCAGGGATACTGTGATGCCTGTTATTCTTACGTTTCGGGCGATGATAGTTACGGTGAGTTTTTCTTAGGCCGTTTTTTAGTTCATACACCTACTGAACTCGAAGTTTTGGTCGAGAAGATTTTGGAATATGAAAAAAATCCATACATGGCAACTGATTGGTACAGCGTGGCTGTGGGAATTGGCAGCAATGAAGGAGCGGGTATCGGCGACGATGGCGAAGAGGATTGGGAACATGCCAATGACACCAAAGAAGATTTACTAGATTTTACATATACGGAGGTATGGGAATTATATGAATCAACTCACACTTCTTCTTCCCCTACAGGAGGTGAAACAGCCGACGAATCGGGTAATCCGACAGCATCAGATCTTTCTGCCATTATCAACGATGGTTGTTCTTTGATCAACTATACCGGACATGGAAATCACAGTATAATTAGCACAACCGGTTTTACCAATACGAATATTAACGCACTTACCAATTATCACAAGTACCCTTATTTCATTATTGTGGGTTGTTGTGTTGGAGATTTCGATGATGACTCGGGCAGCGGAGATACATTCGGTGAAGCATGGATCAAAGCCGACGATGCTACCGGTCCGACAGGTGGAATTGGTGGAGCATTTAGTTCTGTATTCCAAAGTTGGGCACCTCCGATGGAAGGTCAGGACGAAATGAATCACATCATTGCCGACATGGTAAATTACGAGACGAGACACACATTTGGCTCCATACATAATCACGGATGTGCAAGTATGAATGATGTATACGGCGGTGGTGGCGACGATATGACCGATACATGGCACTTGATGGGTGATCCTTCAGTTCAGTTGCGCACCGCTTTTCCGGAAGCATTGGTGGTTGATCACCTTGAAACAGCATTTATCGGAATTTCAGAATTTGAGGTTTTGTGTGACGTAGAAGACGCTCTTGTTTCTTTGACAATTGATGGTGAAATCATAGGTACATCATTGGTTTCCGGAGGCATGGCCACAGTTAGTTTTGAAACGATTGTTGTGCCCGGAACTATATTGGTTACTGTTACTTCATTTAACACGATCCCCTATCAAGGATTTGTAACCCTCATAGTTGCGGACGGTCCTTATGTTGTTGATCAAACTGTTTTAATCGACGACTTAGAGGGAAATAATAATACACTCGCAGATCACGGAGAATCTGTAGATATCGACATCTCTCTTGAAAACGTTGGTATAGAAACGGCCTATGGAGTGGAAGCAACTTTAAGCAGCACCGATGGTTGGGTTGTAATTACAGATGATTACCATTTCTACGGCGATATATTGGCAACATCTGATCTTATGGCTGAAAATGCTTATGCTTTTGATGTTATTAATGGTGTCGAAGACCAGCATATTGCACATTTCTCACTGGCAATTACAGACTCCGAAGGAAATGCTTGGGACATGAACTTTACTATTATTTTAAACGCTCCTGTGCTAAGCTGTGGTGAATTTACACTTACCGAAAGTGGCGGCAATGGCCGACTTGAAGAAGGAGAAACCGCTGAATTGACATTTACGGTAACTAACAACGGTCATGCCTCTACGGTAGTCGGTCTGGATGCTATTTTGACAGAATCATCGGCTTATGTAATTCCGGATAATACTTCCGAATTAACTGTTTCGGTAGAACCCGGTGAAACTGTTTCAGTGACTTTCCCATGCACCGTTGCGTCGGAAGTTCCGGATGGAGAATTGTTCGAATTTTCTTTCAGTGCAGGCACTGCCTACTACTCTACGATGTGCTCTTTTGAAGAGGTAATTGACATCATTATGGAAGATTGGGAAACAGGTGATATTAGCAATTTCTCTTGGGAATTGGATGGCGATTCGGATTGGTTTACTACAGCTTTGACTCCGTACGAAGGAACATATTGCATGCAAAGTGGAGTAATTGCAGATGGCGACCAAACCATATTGAAATTAACATTAGATTTTCTTGAAGCAGGTGAAGTGAATTTTGCATTCCGAACCAGTAGTGAAGCCGGTTGGGATGAGCTTAGCTTCAAGATCGATGGCAATACGCTTGGTTCGTGGAGCGGAGAAAATGAATGGGTAGAAGTTTCGTATCCTATCACTGCGGGATCTCATACGTTGAGATGGACATACGAAAAAGATGCCTTTTGTTGTATTGAAGGTGAGGACGCTGTTTGGATAGATAATGTCTCCTTCCCTGCCCACTCTCCTGTTGGCATTGACGAAAACACGACGCGAAATATGGGCCTCACTCTTTATCCAAATCCAACTGAAGACCGGATAAACGTGATGATTACTTCTCCACTTTCAACGTCTGCTCAGATCAAGATATTTGACATTATGGGACGAGAGGTGTACAATGCAAATAATCAAGTATTGGTTCAAGGACAAAACCAACTCACTGTTCCTGTTCAAAATTTGGAATCAGGTAACTATACAATTCATCTATTAATGGATAGTCAGGCTATTACTGCTCCTTTCATAAAGATGTAGTAAGTAAGTAAATAAAATTTTCACTGAAAAGGCCGTCCCAACCAGATTGTGGACGGCTTTTTTTTTCGAAAGCTCATTCCGTTCGTAGCAAAAAAGATGATTTTAGAAAAAAAATGTTCTTCCACATTAAACCAAATGAATCCGAATCTATCCAAGATTCAAATCGTATAAAAAAACAAACTCACCTAAAATCATGAAAAAGTCTAAAATCATTTTAACCATTGCGGCCTTAATGACTCTGCTTAGTTCGTGTAGGAAAGATGAACCGGAAAAACTCATTGACACCGTTGAAACCCGCAATGAATCTGTAAACTCATTCGTCGAGAAAAATGTATCTTCGGATGAAGATGCGGTAAGTCAGAAAAATATGCTGGGAGGTAGCGGAAACCTCTGTGGTTGGTTGGGTTATTTCTCCGATTGCACTGTAATTTCGGAGGACAATGCCGAATTCCCGAAATTGATCACAATCGATTTTGGTGATGGTTGCACCGGCCCGGGAGGAAACACTAGAAGTGGAATCATGTATGTTCACCTTACCGCACCATTTGAAGAGACGGGTTCTATACGAACCGTAACTTTCGATAACTACAGCATCAATGGAATTGAGATTGAAGGAAGCCGCATAACAACCAATATGGGAGTGAATGGAGAAGGACAACCGGTTTACCTGAGGGCTGTGGACGTATTTTTCACATACGACAACGGGGTCTTTCACCGGAATTTTAACTCGGAAATAACCTGGCTCGCAGGTTTTGATACGCCGGAATGTGCGGATAACGATTGGAAAGTGACAGGCGCAGGAACCAATACACGGGCAGACGGTACTGTGGTTTCACGAACTATCACTTCTCCCTTATACCATTACCATACTTGCGACTACATCACCCAAGGAGTGGTTTCTGTTATGGCTCCTGCCGGCACTTTTATTGTTAATTATGGCAATGGGACGTGCGACGATGAGGCAAGTGTAACCGGTCCGAATGGAAATACGATAACTATTGACTTAAACCCATAATACACTGAATTTGAAACAATAAACCCCGAGTATTTCGGGGTTTTTGTCGTTTTGGGAGAAGCTTATCCGGTATTTCGGAGAAAAACTTTATGATTCTGTGATACTTTTTTCTAAATAAGATTAAAACAATCGTAGGATTTTTTACATTTGGCTTCGACATTCCTTAATAAGAACCAATTTCGAAACCATGAGTGAGGGTGCATATTACCGAGAGGATATTTACTCAAAAAGTGTACGGGCCGGAAAACGGACGTATTTTTTTGATGTAAAAGTGACTAGAGGAAAAGATTTGTTTATGACCATCACAGAGAGTAAGCGGCAGATTGAAGGCGAAGGTCAATTCAGTTTTGAAAAGCACAAAATCTATCTGTACAAAGAAGATTTTGAGAAGTTTTTAGAAGGAATGTCCGACACAATGGATAAAATAAAAGAATTGCAAAATAGCGGCGAATACAGAAGTGCTGAAAGTGAGCGCAGACCTAATGAAGACGGCACAGAGGAAGTTAGCTTCGAAAGACTGGGTGACGAATAATTCCCGTCCCCGGGTTTAACCAAAACCAATACCCAACTTTGGGAAAAAGGGTTTCGATTTGTCGGAACCCTTTTTTTTATTCTGAAACATCAATAAAATCAATCATTCTCTGTTCATTTTATACTTTAAAATACATCGTTCATAAAACCCGTATAGAATATAAACGTCTCTGCTGACAAACATTTGTTGAAGCCAAGACTCTTCTAGAAAAAACTGGCATCATTTAAGCAATAACTTGCCACAGTTCCGGCTATTTGTTACAACCCTTGAGGCGACTACTTAAAATATTAAGAAACCTATTGATAATCATCATACTTCTGATGACCGGGACATTTTTTGCCATACGCACAGCGGTAGTTCAGACCTGGCTTTCTCAAAAAATTGCTTCTTACCTGAGCGAAGAAATGGGAACACGAGTTGAAGTTGGAGGTGTAGAAATCGACCTGTGGTCTCGATTAGTACTTAAAAATTTGTACATCGAAGATATAGAAGCCGACACATTGGCGTTCATTCCCGAGTTACGTCTCAATAAATATCATCTCGATCGCACCTCCGGATTGCTCACTATAGACGGGGCCAGTCTTTATTCCCCTTATTTTCGATTAGCTCGACTACATTCCGATTCCCTATTAAATATCTCCGTTTTATCGAAATACATAAATAGTCTTTCAACCCCCGAAGACACGTCTGGTACCACTTTTAAAATCCGCGAAATCATTTTGGTTGATGGCACATTTTTGTTTGACAATATGTTGCGGCAACAAGACACCTTGCTCTCGACCGACTGGAATCATTTGAAGATGTCGGGCATTAATCTAAACCTGAAGAATTTTGCATTTCAAGGGGATAGCCTAGATGCTCGCATTGAACATCTTTCGATGGTTGAAAGAAAAGGCATGGACCTTCGAGCATTAAGCGCCGACTTACATGCTAAGCCAACAGGTATTTTTTTAAAAAATGCGTCCATTGAAACCGGAAGGTCATACCTAAGAGGGGATTTGGCATTTAAATATGAATCCATTGACGACCTGAACGACTTTGAGCAAAAGGTTAAAATGGACCATAATCTAAAACGCTCAAAAATTCAATTGGCTGATATTGCCTGGTTCAGCCATGACTTAGAGGGAATTGAAAAGGAGATTTTTATTAGTGGTAATATCCGCGGAAAAGTATCCAAGTTGAGAGGTAAAAACATCGAGATCAAATTCGATCGAAGTTCTTATTTCATGGGTAACTTCTCTATGGATGGTTTGCCTAACATGGATCAAACATTTATTGATCTTGACGTAAAGGATTTAACTAGTAATAAAACGGAGCTCGAGCGACTGCCTATACCTCCTTTTACCGGCGGTGAAAAGTTGATCTTACCGGAGAATCTCTCGGCACTTGGACAAATACATTTCAAAGGGAAATTCACCGGCTTCTTGAACGACTTTGTGTCCTATGGTCAATTTACAACCGATATTGGAACAATCACAAGCGACTTGGCACTCCGAAAAGATACAAGCATCAATGACTACGTGTATAGTGGTAATATCGGGTCAAAGTCCTTTAACCTCGGAAAATTTTATCCCGGATCTAAGTTGGGGGTACTCAACTCCAACTTATCTATCGCAGGACAAGGATTTAGTCTCGAAAGAGCCGATGCAAAGATCACCGGTGAAGTTCAGAGTATACGTTACGATGGGTATAACTGCACAAACATTGTAGCCGACGGTCACTTAAGTAAGAACTTTTTCGAAGGAAATGTTTCTATTACCGACCCGAATGTAATAATGGATTTCAATGGAAAACTTGACTTTACGGGCAAAAAGCCATCGCTCGATTTCGTTGCAGATATTGCTCATGTAGACCTTAAAGAGATTGGTCTTCTAACCGATAAAAATTACAGCAGTGTTAGTGGAACCATTAGTCTTTCCAGTGAGTATTTTGATATCAAAAACTTCTCAGGAGATATTTACTGCGAGGATTTGGTTTTTTGTACAGAAGACAGCGACTACTTCATCGGCGAACTTCACTTGAACGCCGATAGAAGCGGAATACCCAAGATTACGTTAACCTCGAAAGTTGCAGATGGAGAGCTCATCGGTAAATATGATTTGGAAGGCATCGAACACACATTTTTAAGCATCCTTTCCAATGTTGTTCCTAGTTTCCGTCCTCCAATTGCTAAACACAGCGCACAAGATTTTAGCATAAACTTAATCATAAAAGATTTCAGTGAAATCTCGGAAATTTTTATACCCGAATTAAAAATTGCACCCGGCACTCGCATAGATTTTACAGTCGATGAGAACGCTTCCTTTTTCGAGGGAATTCTTACTTCGGATAGCATTAGTTATGGTTCCAATCATTTGTACGGCGTAACCTTTGATACAAGTCCCGAAGAAAATTCTATGTTTATTACGATGTCAACTGATAAACTTCTGTTGGCAAATCACTTGGAATTTGACGAATTATTTATCGATGCACGAACAGATAGAGATACAGTATTTACGGCTATTTCGTGGGGAAATGACAGTACTACGGTTCACAGTGGCGACATCAACGGCATGCTAACCGTGCATTCCAGTACCAATGTTAATTTTTTGATGAATGAGAGTTCGATGCGGGTATTCGATGACCGCTGGACTTTTCAAAAGGGAGCCAACATAGCCCTCGACAGCAATTATGTAGATATTCGGGGATTCCGTATGTCAAATGAAGCTCAAATTATTCGCATAAATGGCGGGATATCAGATAATCCCTCGACTCGGTTAGACTTGGAAATGGTGGCGCTGGATGTCAGTTCTGTAAATGCTTTTATCCCGGGAGGTGATACCAAGTTGTATGGTGAACTCACAGGTATGGCCTCCATACGGGACGTATACAAACATGTGATTTTCACAAGTGACCTTGTTCTTTCCGATTTTGCGATCAACGATTATAAAGTCGGCGACGTTTGTTTGGAAAGTACGTGGGACAACTTGAAACAGCAGCTCAATGTGGATGGTGAAATACAGAAAGGTGATATATCACCATTACTTTTTGCCGGATACTATGAACCTAAAAATGAAACAAGTCCTCTGAATCTTTTAGCCAAATTGAATGATTTCGAATTGGCCTTTTTAAATGAGTTCCTTTCGGACGAGGTATTATCTCTCAGTGGATATGCGAATGGTTCTATATCGGTTACCGGAAAGCCGGATGCACCACAGTTGGAAGGACTTATTTTACCGAAAGATGCCGGGGTGTACATAAAATATTTGAACACCAAATATCAAATCATGGAGCCCTGTGGTTTATATCCGGATATGATCACTTTTGATGCGATTGACATCAAAGATCAAGAGGGAAATGTGGGACTGCTAACGGGTACAATTATTCACGAAAATTTTGCGGAGTGGAACTTCGACGTGAACATCGACATGGAAAGACCTTTATTAGCCATGAATACAAATGTGTTCATGAATCCACTGTACTACGGAAAGGCGTATACTACAGGCCGTGTTTCGATCTTTGGTTTAGCTGAACAACTCGAATTTGACATCAACTTAAAAAGTGCTCGAGGCACTCGATTGGCAATGCCTATGGGCGAAACAGGTGAATTGACATTCGAGAATTTCATTCGATTCGTAGATGTAGATCAACCTGTAGTTGATGAAGAAATTGACTTAAGCGGTATTAAGATGCGTTTTGAACTTGAAATTACTCCCGATGCAGAATTTCAAATCATATTCGATGAAGCCATCGGCGATGTGATTACCGGAAGAGGTAAAGGAAATATTATGATGGACATTAGTAATCTCTCTTCATTTCGAATGTTTGGAACGGTAGAAGTTTTGGAAGGAAACTATCTTTTTACGCTTAAAAATCTCTTCAGCAAAGACTTTGATCTAAGGCCGGGCGGAACTATTTCTTGGTATGGCGACCCATTCGAAGCCGATTTGGATTTAGAAACAATATACAGAGTCAATGCATCTTTAGCTGATGTAATCCCCGAATCTGCTGCCAGTGGACAAAGGGTTCCTGTTAATTTGATCATGGGACTACATGGCAAATTATTCAATCCAACGATCGACTTTGACATCGAACTTCCTTCTTCCGATGAAGTTACAAAAAGCCGAATAGCCAGTGTTATTTCAACAGAAAATGAGAAAAACAGACAGGCTTTTGCGCTTCTGGTAATGCGCAGATTCCTCGCCCCTCCGAACATTACAAAAACACAAGCTAGTTCTAATGCCGCATTAGAAAACACAAGTGAATTTATTTCATCTCAGCTTTCAAACTGGCTGAGTCAATTGAGCGACGATTTCAATTTAGGGGTTAACTATCGTCCCGGTAGTGAGATTTCAAACCAAGAGCTGGAGGTTATCATTGGCACACAATTATTCAACAACAAATTAATTGTGATGGGCAACTTCGGTGTATCGTCGGGAACAAGTGCTTCGCAGAACCCCTCTAACCTTATTGGAGACATCCGGTTGGAGTATAAACTTACTCCTGAAGGAAAACTTCGCTTGGTAGTTTATAGCGAGAGTAATGATTATCGTTTAGCGAGTACACAGCAATCGCCGTATGTGCAAGGGGTCGGGTTGGTATTACAAGAAGAATTTGACAATTGGGATCAGCTTGCATGTGAATTCCGAAATCTTTTGAAAAAGCAAAAAGATCGAGTCAATTGTTTTCAGGGGGCCTTGTAAGAACTTTTACAATAGAGACATAATAATACCTGCGGCTACCGAGGCATTCAAAGACTCCGCCCTACCCTTCCCTTGTATAGAAATAATCTCTTTTATTTCGCTCATAAAATCTTCGGAAATACCTCGACTTTCATTGCCGATAACAATTATATCCGTTTTCTCAAAAACGAAATCCTTTGCATTAACCCCATTCATAGACGCGCCAAGGATTCTTATTCCGGCCGATTTGGCTTTAGACAAAATAGTTTCCTTCGAACCATAAACCATCTTTTGCCTGAAGATACTTCCCATAGTCGCTTGCACTACTTTGGGATTATAGAGTTCAACACAATCACCTGCACAATAAATACCTTCCAGTCCAAACCACTCTGCCGTCCGGATGATTGTTCCAAGATTACCGGGGTCTGCCAACGCATCCAACAGCAACCAATTCCCTTTCATGTCATTCGGAAGCACATCCTTTCGCTGTTTTAACACCGCCAAACAAGGTGAAGGTGAACTCAATGAACTCATTCGCTCCATGTCTGCCATCGACACTACTTCAGCGTGCTTATTTTCTGTTTGCCATTCTTTGGTGGCACAAAGAGAAACGACCTCCCATTTTGCGTGAATGGCTTCGCGAACCATTTTCTCACCTTCAACTACAAACAGGTTTTGTTCGTCCCGCGATTTCTTCAAACGAAGGGAAGCTATATTTTTAATTTCGGCTTTGGTTGGCATGATTTTACGTTTGATTCGACGGCCAATAAGAAATGATTCCCCGGCATTTTATCTTCTTGGTTCGGTTTTCAGATGTCAACTTGTTATTAAAAGCACTGAAGGACATGAGAATATTGGTAGGTCTTGAATAACATTGCATACTCAAATGGACGTGGCTAAAATATTGACAAATACCCGTAGATCAGTTCTGTCAGTTATGACAATGCTGACAATTGTCTTTATTTTTTCTTCTTGCGGTCTATTACTTAAAGTTCCACCGGATGAGGTTTACCTCAAAAAGCATACAGTTGTCATAGAAGATGAACCGGATGAATTTAGGGTTGAGTCTGATGATATGACCGCACTTCTGAGACCGAAGACAAATCGGAAAATTCTCGGGATGCGTCTCAATCATAGCATTTACAATTTGGTAAATAAGAGGCGTCTGGCTAAAAGTGAATTACGTGCTAAAGAGCGCTGCGTGGGAGTGAATGCAAAGAGAAAATCAAAAGGCAAATCGGACAAAGAATGTCAAAGTTGGCTTATGTTTTGGGCCTACACAGTTGGAGAGCCTACTGTTTTTTTAGACAGTGCATTGGTCGATCGATCTGAAAAACAACTCGAAGTATTTTTAAAGAAAAAAGGGTACTTCAATGTGGCAGTAGAACCGGAGATAAAATTTTTAAGTGCGGATAGCTCAAGGTGCAAAGTCCTTTATCACACAAAACCGGGGAACCCATACCGAATCAGTGAAATCAGATATGTAATAGAAGATCCTGTGTTGGCTCGGAAACTTACTCAGATAATTGAGCGAAGTGCCATTCAACCTTGTGTGCTTTTTGATGTTGATGTGATAGATAGGGAAAGAGACATTATAACAGAGTACTTCAACAACGAAGGATATTTCGATTTTAGCAAAGACTACATTGTTGTAGATGCCGATAGCACCATCGGAAATCAAGAAGTAAACTTAACCATGCGAATCAATAATCGCAATGATCCTAATGCCGATGCCTCTGACAGCACAGGTATTCCTCATAGAAAGTACTTTTTGGGCGATGTATATCTTCATACAAATCAAGGTGCTTTTGATCAAACGCTTACTCCCAGAGACACGCTACGATATCGAGGTCTGAAAGTTTTAAGTTCGGGAGAACCGATTCTAAAACCCATTGTCTTGGACTACACTACGACATTATATAGGGGCGATACGTATAGCAAATCAAAAGTTGACCAAACCTATAAGCGATTCTCTCATCTTCAAGTATTCCAAAGTGTAAACATTCAACTCGAAGCAACAGAGGCAAATGATAGTACGGAGTTCAATATACTTGATACACATATATACTTACAACCTTCGCGAAAACAAACCTTAAGTCTGGATCCAAAACTTACCCATCGAGATGGTGCTTTGGGTGTTTATGCCAACCTTGTATATACCAATCGTAATTTATTTAGAGGCGCTGAAAAATTAGAAATACGAAATATCCTAGGTTTCGAGGCCGCTCGAAGTCTCACCGAATCGGGTGTCGACGGTTCTTATGCCGAACTAGTTTCGCGAAACGTAAAATTGAATACGTTTGAAATTGGACCGGAAGTAATATTCAAAGTTCCGCGCATTCTGCCTCTTTCATTGGATAGGTTTAAACGAAGTAATGACCCTCAAACCAGCATTAGTGCATCTTTAAACTATCAAAGCCGTCCCGACTATCAGCGAACGCTTTCGCGACTTGTTTATGGCAACAGTATGATTGAAAACCCTGCACATGGTTCACGTGTATTTATCGATTGGGCTGAAATCTCAATAATAAAAATTCAAAAATCAGAAGCTTTCGAGCAATTCATTGTAGATTTAGATGATGAGTTTCTTGCTAATTCCTATCGCGACCACTTTATCACAGCTTCCCGACTTGGTTGGGTTTTAAATACACAACGCATCGTACAACAGCCAAAATACATGTATTTGAGGGCTTACGTTGAAGGTGCCGGAAATTTGCTTCGTCGCATATATGAAAGTTCAAGCGCTCCTTTGGATGAAGCCGGAAGTTATGAACTTGCAGGAATACGATTTGCTCAATACGTGAAGGCTGAAGTAGATTTTCGTTTTTACCGAAATATCAATGAAACGAATGCATTGGCGAGTAGAGCTAATGTGGGTTGGGGGCTTCCCGGAAAAAATCTCTCCGCTCTCCCCTTTGAAAAGAGTTTTTTCTCCGGTGGATCAAACAGTATCCGGGCATGGCAGGCGCGCACTCTTGGTCCCGGATCGTTCCGCGATACCACAGCCATTCGAACCTACAACAACATTGGTGAAATTAAAATAGAGGTTAACCTTGAATACCGTTTCAAAATGACTCAAATGTTTCATGGTGCCTGGTTTCTGGATATGGGAAATATTTGGCTTCAAAAGCCCGACCCCCTTCGTCCGGGAAGTGACTTCAGCAGAAAAGATTGGTTAGGTGAAGTGGCGGTTGGCACCGGTATCGGTATTCGTCTCGACTTCGAATTTTTCTTAGTTCGTTTCGATTTAGGGGTGCAGGTTAAAGACCCTTCGAAAGTAAAAGGTGAGCGGTGGTGGTGGGAACCCAAAGATCAATACAAGTTATTTCTTGCCCGTCTGGGTGCCACACCGAATGCGATTGACGCAACTTTCAATCTTGGAATAGGATATCCTTTTTAGCGTGTATTTCGGTGTAAATACATTCATCGTGTAATAAGGTGTTTTCATAGCTCATAAATACTACTTGTTATAGCTTAAATAGATACTCGTCTAAATAAACGCTAGGTTTCGTTCATTTCGCAACCCTTATGTTCACTTGTTTCGTATCAAAGGAGCCGCATAAACCACGGCGAGCATCCTATGAATATCAGGAAAATTTTGAACCTTGTCGCTGTTTTAACATGTCTAATAGTTGTTGAAACGATGGCCCAATCAACAGATTTTGGTTGTGCCAGTGATGAAAAAAACGACAGTTTAATTACCCATGACCCGGTTTTTTCCCGAAGCTTTTTCTACTTTGAAAACGCGGTTCAGCAGGTAATGAGCTTAGATCCTGCAGACCGTACGGACGAAGTGTACACTATTCCGGTAGTGATTCATGTTATCCATGAAGGGGAAGCCACAGGAACGGGCACTAATATTTCCGACGAACAAATCTATTCGGCTATTGAAGCACTGAACGACGACTTCCGCAAGGTGCCGGGCACTCCGGGTTTCGGCGATGGCGTAGATGTCGGAGTTCAATTTTGCCTCGCCCAACGCGATCCATCCGGAGATCCTTCATCGGGCATTGTTCGGGTGAATGGCTCAGTTCTTACCGATTATGCTGAGATGGGAATCGAAGCGACAACCGACATTGGTGCAGAAGAAGAAGAAGTTAAGGGTCTCAGCACATGGCCCCGAGATTCATACATCAACATTTGGATTGTAAATGAAATAGAAGATAACAATGCGCAATCAGGTGTTCAAGGATATGCATATTTCCCCGTAAATAGCTCATTAGACGGTATTGTTGTCCTATACAACGCCTTCGGAACGGTAGGGAATCTCAAACCAAGTACGGCACAAAATCGAACCATAACGCATGAGATGGGGCATTCGTTGTCGCTCTATCATACGTTTCATAATACTAGTGCTTGCACAGAATCTAATTGCACGACCGGTGGAGATAAAGTATGCGATACGCCAATTACAACTTTAAATTCTTCTTGCTCAAGTCCCGCATGCAGCGGCAATCAGCAAGTAGAAAACTACTTGGATTACACACCCGAATCCTGTAAAAATATGTTTACCGAAGGACAGAAACTGCGCATGAGAACCTCCGTTGAAACAGATAGGGCGAGTCTCTTGAACTCACTCGGTTGTGTGCCCGTCTCGAACTTCGACATCGGCATTTCGGCTATTGTATCCCCTACCGGAACAACTTGTGAGAGTTCAGTTGCTGCTGTTGTAAGCCTAATCAATTACGGAAGTGTAACAATTACTTCGGCTACTATCCAATACAATTTAAATGGTGTTGGAAACAATACATACAATTGGACGGGATCGCTTGTATCCGGCATGTCTACAAACATTACTCTTCCATCTCTTAATACGTCGAATGGAACTCATACGCTATATGTATGGACCGTTCTACCCAATGGCACAGCAGATCAAAATGTAAGTAATGATCAGCGAACAGCCGTCTTTTCAGTAACATCCGGTATCAATGCGAGTTTATTGGTCGAAGTTGATTTTTTCGGAGGTGAAACGACATGGGAAATTATAAGTGGGACCAATGAAGTCGCAGCGTCCGGCGGACCCTATGCAAACAATCAACAGGGACTCGATATAACCGAAAATCTATGTCTGGCAGCAGGTTGCTATACACTGCACATGCATGATTCATACGGCGACGGACAGTCTTTTACGCAAGGAGATTATACCTTGTTTGATGCCGATAATATTCAAATAGCTTTTGGATCGGGTAACTGGGGAGAAGAAGCTGTGCACGATTTTTGTGTCGAAGAAATTCCGGTGGTAGGTGTTGCTCCTGTTGCCAATTTCGCTGTTGCAGATAATTACATCTGCAAAAATGGTACTACCTCTTATACTGATTTAAGCACTAATGTGCCCACCTCATGGTCTTGGACTTTCGAAGGAGGAACACCTTCCACATCCTCTTCTCAGAATCCATCCGACATAACGTATAATACAGCCGGAACTTTTGATATCACTTTAGTCGCTTCAAATGCGACCGGATCAAATACATTCGTCTGTGCAAATTGTGTTACCGTATCCGCAGGACCCACATCAGTTCTTACCGGCACATCACCAACTTGCAACAACGGTACAAATGGCAGTGTATCAAATGCGGTTACAGGAAATAGTCCATTCACCTATTCATGGAGTTCCGGTCAAACATCACAAAACTTAAGCAATGTTGCTTCCGGTTCCTATACTGTCACAGTAACTGATATAAATGGATGTACAAAACAATCTACATCGACACTTACGAATCCCACTGCCATAAGCATTTCACATACAATTACACACGTGTCGTGCAACGGTGAAAACGACGGAGCAATCTCTGCAAGTGCTACAGGAGGTGCCGGCTCTTATACGTTCACATGGAATACAAGTACGGTTGGTCCGAATATTTCAAATCTTGATGGAGGAACTTATGTAGTTACCGCAACAGATGCTAACAGTTGTATAAAGACAAAAAATATTACGGTAAATGAACCTGCAGTGCTTCAATCAAATCTGATTGATTTTGATATCGCATGCGGTGGAAGTTACGGATCGGCCCAACTAACACCCGCAGGAGGAACCACACCTTATGTAGTATCATGGAGCAATGGCGCCTCAGGTAATACGGTTGCAAATCTCAGTTCCGGAAATTATACAGTAGTACTGACAGACTCCCACGATTGTGTTCAGCAGTCCTCTTTTACTATCTCTTCGAGCCCATCACTTGCCGTAAATATTAGTGCAGTAAATATTTCGTGTAACGGAAACGATGATGGCACAGCCACTGCATTGGCAGGAGGTGGAAATGGAAACTACACCTATTTATGGAGTAACGGTGCAGAAACTCAACTTGTATCGGGACTAGCTCCCGGCACATATTCTGTGGAGGCCAGTGATAGCAATGGTTGTAGTGGTTCGCAAACAGTTACTATTTCTGAGCCCGCACAACTTGGCCTTGCCGTTTTCAAAACAGATATTTCCTGTCATGGAATGGCCAACGGTACTGCAACAGCTACCGCCTCCGGTGGAAGCGGAAACAAGACCTATAGTTGGAGTACCGGACAAACAACAAACTTTGTTGATCAACTTGCTGAAGGTACATACCTTGTTACTACCACAGATGATGAAGGTTGTTCTACTTCAGAAACCATCACAATCAATGAACCCTCACAGTTAATTGCTCAGATAGGTGATCTGGTTGCAGAAACGTGCGAAGGTGGAAATGGTGCAGCTATTATCAATTGTATGGGTGGTACTCCGGTTTATACTTATCTCTGGAGTAATGGATCATCCGGGCAAATCAATTCAAACCTTAGTAGCGGATCGTATATCGTATTAATAACTGATGCCAATAACTGTACTGCAAGTGTTGAATTCGACATTTCATACGACTGCGAAACACCTGAACTTATAACTCAACTAATAGACGGCCAATGTGACAACATGTCATTTGCCATGACCGATATAATTACCTGCGAAACAGTTTTAAATGCAGCAATGTATCAATGGAAATTTATTTCGACTAATGGCGATATGTTGGGAGAACAAAACAGTATCGGACCGGCATTTTACATTAATCAAATACCGGGTATCGAAAATGGACTTCAATTAAACGTTCAGGTAAAAGCTCTTGTCAATAATGAATGGGGACCATACGGACCTTTATGTTCAATTGGACTTGAGTCGCTCACCGATATCCCTGCAATCGCAGACGAATCGTGTGGTACCGAACTCGACACCTGGAACACAATGTTGTTCTGCAACGAAATTTCCGGAGCATTTAATTACGAATGGAAGATCACCGGTCCATCGTATGAATTTACATTGTTTACTGCGGACAATGAATTGCAGATAACAGAATACATGTTGCTCATTGCCGGCACAACTTATCAATTGCAGGTTCGCTGTGGCCTTGGCCAGAGCGTGTACACCGAATGGAGCGCTATATGTGATTTCACTATTTCCATGAACATTGATATTGCTGAATCGAATACAACTGAATCAGAAGTGCTGCTCTTTTTCCCAAATCCATCCGATGGAAGACAGATATTTTTAGATTTCAGTAACCTTAAGACAGGAAGTTACGATCAAGACCTCATGATTTTTAACACATCAGGGAATCTAGTAGAGCGCATCGATATAAACATCCTTCAAAGTACCGGAAATGCAGAGCGCTATACATTCAGATCACCCCTTGCTTCAGGAATTTATTTCATTCGATATACGATAAACGATTTGCCCTTCGAAGAGAAAATGATTGTGCGATAGATATAGGGTGGAGACCAATTTAATTGGTCTAAGTAAGAGGCCCGCATGCTGCAAAGCTGCGGGCTTCTGAAATTTATAGACTTTCTTTTTTGATTTCATATATGTACTTTTCCGTCCAAATTGCGCAAGAGAAAACATATACTTCTGTGGCTAATCACCTCGATCTTCGGACTCTACTTTTGGTTTTGTCTGCCTGACCCGCTTTTCAATTCACCTTACAGTACGGCGATTTATGCACGCAATGGTTCCCTGCTAAGTGCTGTCATTGCAGATGATCAACAATGGCGTTTCCCGCAGGTAGATTCCGTTCCCGATAAATTTAAAAAGGCACTTATTGCTTTTGAGGATCGTCACTTTTACGATCATGGTGGCATTTATCTTCCTTCTTTAGCAAAGGCCTTGATAGAAAATATTCAGGGTACCCGAAAGCGCGGTGCGAGCACCTTGACTATGCAAGTCATACGAATGAGTCGTGGAAACCCCGAACGCACCATTTCAGAAAAAACGATAGAAATGGTGATGGCTATGCGCCTCGAGTTGACATATTCAAAAGATGAAATCATACGCTACTATGCAAGTCATGCACCCTTCGGAGGAAATGTCGTTGGCTTGGATGCTGCGGCTTGGAGATATTTTGGACGAACACCGAATCAACTCAGTTGGGCAGAAGCAGCAACCTTGGCTGTACTTCCGAATGCACCTTCGTTAATATTTCCCGGTAAAAACGAAGAGCGACTTCGCGATAAAAGAAATCGTCTATTGGATGTTCTGTATGACCAAGGTTACATTCAACGAGATCAACTCGAATTGGCAAAGTTGGAACCTTTGCCTCAAAAACCATTTCCCCTTCCCCAGGAAGCCCGTCATTTGCTCAACACAACCATTCGTTTGAAAGGTAAAGGCAAGCGATTTTTTTCCACTATTGATTCCGATGTGCAGCAACGAGTTGTAGAAGTCGTTAGTCGACATGCTTCAAATCTTCAATGGGACCAAATTCACAACATGGCTGTTTTAGTCTTAGATGCAAAAACAGGAAATGTTGTTTCCTATATTGGAAATACAAATGATGCTCAACGAGCTTTTGGAAATGACGTAGATATCGTTCAATCAAGAAGAAGCACCGGGAGTATTCTAAAACCATTTTTATATGCGGCTATGCTTGAAGATGGTTTAATGTTGCCTCACACTTTGTACAGCGACTACCCGGTTCAGTACAGCGGATTTTCACCAAAAAACTTTTCCGAATCATACGATGGTGCAGTGCCGGCAAGTCTTGCATTAACCCGATCGTTGAATGTTCCAAGCGTTTTCATGCTTAAGGAATATAATTACCCTAGGTTCTATCATTTGCTAAAACGAATGAACTTTAAACACCTTGATCAACCGGCTGAACACTATGGTTTATCTCTCATTTTAGGAGGCGCCGAAGCAAGTTTATGGGACATAACTCAAGGCTATTCATCTCTAGCACAAATTGTAACTCATTGGCATGAATCTAATGGAAAATATAATTCGGATGTTTGGAACCAAGGTCATTGGCTTCAAGCTGATTCGGAGAAAAAAAGTATTGAAGGTGAGGCCCCAATCATTTTCAGTGCGGGATCTGTATACGCAACGTATGAATCGTTGTTGAAAGTAAACCGACCGGATCAAGAAATGGGTTGGGAGTCGTATGCCGGTTCATCACCTATTGCATGGAAAACGGGAACAAGTTTTGGAAACAGAGACGCCTGGTCGGTAGGTAGCACTCCCGAATATATTGTTGGTGTTTGGGTCGGAAATCACGATGGTCAAGGAAGACCTCAACTCACAGGCACTTCGGTTGCAGCACCTGTTATGTTTGATGTATTTGATTGTCTTGGCTCGACGACTTGGTTTTCGAAGCCGTATGACGACATGATCCCTCTTGCAGTATGCAGGGAAAGCGGCATGAAATCCGGTGCCTATTGCGGTGATGTGGACACCATTTATACACCTACTGCCGGTCGCGAAACAGCATTGTGCACCTACCACAAACGAATTCACTTATCCGATAATGGACAATTCAGAGTTACACAAGAATGCGGTCAGGAATATGGAATTCAGGAAAGCAATTGGTTTGTATTAGAACCCTTAGAATCTCACTACTATAAAGTTAAACACCCAACCTATCGGGATTTGCCCCCTTTTGCCCCGGGCTGTGGAGAAGAAGAAGTATCACCGATTGGACTTATTTATCCAAAATCGGATATGCGGCTCTATCTTTCTCGTGGTTTCGATGGTAAAACGATGCCTATCGTATTGGAAGCGACACACAGCAGACCTGGATCAAAGCTATTTTGGCATCTCGATGATGAATATTTGGGAGAAACAGGCGAATCGCACAAAATGAGTGTGGAACCCGAGGAAGGAAAACATCTTTTGACTTTGGTAGATGTAGATGGCAATAGACTTGAAAAATGGATTGAAGTGGTAAAGCGAGAATGAACTTTATGGAATCCTAAACCCCTTATTGAATTTGGTTCGAAACTTGCCATGCTGAACTGCGATAAATTTCGCACCCTTATTTTTCGAGGCTTTAAAACAAAATTAGTTTAACTTTTTTTCAATAGATGAGTACAAAGACCCCTGTATTTTTGACGTCACGATATAAATTCATGAATAAAACCCAAACCCTCATTGCATCCCTCATTCTGTGGATAGCATTTATCGCTTCACCTGCCTCTGCTCAGGTGAAAGATCAGACCGCAACAGTAGACAAATTTGCCACTTTATTGAATTACATCGAAAGGATGTATGTGGATTCTGTAGACGCAGAAGACCTTACCGAAAAGGCGATTGTTTCTTTGCTCGAAGAACTCGACCCGCATTCGGTCTACCTCAGCAAAGAAGAACTTCAGGAAGCGAACGAACCCTTGCAAGGAAGTTTTGAAGGAATAGGAATTCAATTCCAAATTTTACATGATTCCATTTTAGTTGTAAATCCAATTGAAGGTGGTCCCTCTGAAAAGTTGGGAATTCGCTCGGGAGATAAAATTGTAGAGATTGAAGGAAAAAATGTAGCCGGCAATGGCGTCACCAATAATGATGTTACAACTTCACTCCGAGGACCGAAGGGTACACCCGTGAAAATTGGAATTTGGAGAAAGGGTGTAAAAGACATTTTACGCTACGAGATCATTCGCGACAAAATTCCGATCTTTAGTATCGATGCGAGCTACATGGCCAATGCAACAACCGGGTATATCAAAGTGAGTCGTTTTGCTAAAACAACAACAGAAGAGCTGCGAAAAGCACTGGATGACTTGAAGGCAAAAGGTATGAAAGATTTGATACTAGACTTACAAGGCAATGGAGGCGGACTTTTGAATTCTGCCATTGAAATGGCCGATGAGTTCATTAGCGGCGATCGTTTGCTCGTTTATACCGAAGGACGCAGTTTTGCGCGTGAAAACTTTAAAGCTAACCCGAAAGTTGTCGGCAAATTTGAAAAGGGTAAAATCGTAGTACTCATCGATGAGTCCTCTGCCTCTGCCAGCGAAATCGTAAGTGGTGCCGTTCAAGATTGGGATAGAGGTCTAATCGTAGGTCGCAGATCTTTTGGTAAAGGACTTGTCCAACGCCCTATACCATTGCCTGATGGAAGTGCCGTTCGATTGACGGTTCAAAAATATTTCACCCCTGCCGGCAGATGTATTCAAAAACCATATGAAGATGGCATTGATGCCTATATGTCTGACAAAAAGAATCGCTTTGAAAATGGCGAGTACTTCAGTCTCGATAGTTTGTCTTTTCCTGATTCTTTAAAATACTTCACTAATATCAAAAAGCGAACTGTATACGGAGGTGGGGGCATTTTACCCGACATCTTTGTGCCGCTGGACACTACTGAAAGCAGTGCCTATTTCTCGGAATTACTTAGAACAGGTGTAAACAATGATTGGGTTCTAAATTATGTGGATGCTGAACGTGAAAAGTTGGTGCGTGCCTACCCTACTCTCGAATCTTTTATTCAGTTTTATGAGGTTCCTTCTTCGGGTATCCAAGCAATGATTGATGAATTGGAGAAAAAAGGGGTGCCTTTCAATAAAGCCGAATTTGCGATTTCGGAAAGAGCCATTCGAATACGTACAAAAGCTTTGGTAGGTCGAAATCTCTTCGATTATTCAGCTTTCTATCGAGTAATCAATGAGTTGAATCCTGCCTTTAAGAAAGCATTGCAATCTCTTGAAGACGGAACATTCGAAAAAACAAAGTTGGCTCACAGTGATTTTAAATAACAGAGTATTAAACAAACCGCTTTAGAGCTTTTGCTAAATTTGCCTTTCACGAATAAAACAGAAATAAACAAAATCAACCTACGACAATGAGCAATGGAGTAAAAATAGGTCTGCTAGCAGTAATTGCAGTAGCTCTCGGCTTTTTGGCTGTGAAAGCCTGGAATGGAAATGATGAAACATATAAAAGTCGTTCGGCGACGGATGCAAGCACGGTAAGTGCTGACAAAGGTTCAATTAATAATCCGAAGCCAAATACATTTTATCCTGTGACCGATGGAAAAGATCCATTGGCATCCGGAACTCCTCAACCAGTTGGGGAACAAGGCAAACCGACACCACAGTCTACTGTGGGTGAAAAGTCAAAGGCTCTACCAAAAACCACTATCAAATGGGAACAAATGTCTCACGACTTTGGTAAAGTAAAGCAGGGTGATCGTGTTGAATACACGTTTAAATTCACCAATGTTGGTAC
>JBILMS010000003.1:0-103050 GCA_044375415.1 Flavobacteriales bacterium | reverse complement strand
CTCTGGGGCCCTTGCACAATATTTCCCCCGCCCCTATAAACTACACTCCAGCGCCGTCACCCTGAACGACGAATCCCGAGGAACGAGGGATAAGGAGTCGAAGGGCTAACATGAACGAAAGAACAGGCTCGCACTCTTTGTTTTTGCTCAATACTCAAACTCCAACTCACACTGCCAAAAACAGAAAACTACCATCTAATCCTGCAACCTCCAATAGCACAGGCACTGTTTCCTAAATCACTCCAATTCATTCTTGAATTCGGGGCATAAAAAGGTTTACACAACTCCGAAAAAATACCTCACAGGCTCTCCATTAAAAATAATGAAACCATTCTTCCAAATCATATAAATACATTCTCCGAGTTCATTGTGACTTTCGTAAGTAGAAACAAATGTGTTTATAGGGCCCCATTTCAGAGCGGCACTGTTCTAGGATATCGCCCTATGTGCACATAATAAACTCTTTCAAGGAATATATCAACGATCTTCGGGAACATTTTACATGTTCTTGAACTAATTTATTTTATTATGCAATGGTTTGGCGCTCCCGAAATCGATCTAATACATGTGAAAGAACTCAGCAAAAATGCTCCTGAAATAATTGTTTGGGCTGCTCCGGTAATGTTCTTTTTTGTGATCCTCGAATGGTTCATTTCTCGAAGACAAGACAAATCACTCTATTTAAAAGATGAAACTATTGGTTCGGTGTTGGTGGGCGTTGGGAATGTCGTTATAGCCTTTCTGATCAAATTTGCCCTCTTCTTCCTCGTAGTACTTATCTACAATTGGGTGCCCTGGAGAATGTACTTAACCGTTTGGTCCATCATCCCCTGCTACATCATCCTCGACTTCTGTAGTTATTGGGCTCACCGTATTTCGCATATCCAACGTTTTTGGTGGGCTACCCATGTGGTTCATCACAGTGCAGAAAAATACAATCTCAGTTTTTCATTTCGACTCAGCTGGCTCCAGCACTTGAAAATCATATTCTTCCTTCCTGTGGCTGTACTCGGTTTTCATCCTGTTGTGTTTTTTGTGGTAAACCAAATAGCGGTTCTATTTCAATTTTGGGTTCACACAGAATACATCAGACGTTTGCATCCCGCAATTGAGTACATCTTTGCAACTCCATCTAATCATCGGGTACACCATGGGTCCCAAGAACACTATATCAATAAGAACTTCGCCGCCACCTTCATCATTTGGGACAGATTATTTGGAACATTCGAACCGGAGGGAGAGGCTGTTAAATATGGAACGACCAAGAATCTTTCGCAAAAATCAAACCCCCTCATAATCAATTTTCAGGAGTTTGCCGATATCTGGCGTGATGTAATGAGCACAAAAAAATGGTCGCTTAAATGGCATTATATTTTCGGAGATCCCGCAAAAATTCAGGCTACAAGAAAAAAAGAAGCAGATAAATCTGCTTCTAATTAGTAAAACTAAGAAAGGTTACTATTTGGTTATTTGATACGTAGGTAAGTTCTTTTTAAGGAAGATCTAAATCATCTTCATCACGCTAACGGTTCCAAATTAGAATCTGAAACCAAGCGATAATCCAAAACCTGCATGTTGTACCAAAGACTTGTCATCTTCAATTGCCGGATACTCCGGATGTAAATTCAACAAACCTACTTGAGTATTGAATGTCAGAAATATTCCGTTTGCAAACTCATACCCTACAAAAATTGAAGCTCCGGCACCCATTCTTTTGAAATACACTGCATCCAACGTTTCCGATGCTTCAACCTTATTCTGAAACTTAATATCCGTTTCTACTTTTACAGATTCAATCTCCGATGTTACTTTACCGTTCATCGCATATGCTATGTAAGGTCCAAAGCCTAACATAAAGTAACCCGTACCTAGTGGTGCTTTGTAAACTACATGAAGTGGCACCTCTAAATACGATAAGGAATAACGAAATTTAATATTATCGGTTTTATCTATCGCTCCTTTTGTAGCAAAAAGTAATCCCGGTTGAAAATAAAACTCCGGAGCTATGGGAATCTGAGCATTTACACCCACATGAACCCCAATAACCATATCGTTTTTAAGTTTATCTCCTTCAAAATCTTTGCCTGTGATATTCTGAAGACCTACCCCACTGAGAACTGCGAATTGGGTGCCCCCTTGACCAAAAGATGATAGCGAAGTAGACACTACGATAAGAACCGTATATATACTAATTTTCATAATATTTTTATTAAGGAATACTTTTTACTTTGATTTATCGGCAGACTCTGCCTTCATTTTTTCGTTAGCCGTAATCAGAAACTCAACTCTGCGATTGTTTGAACGTCCCGCTATGGTTTCATTCTCATTTTTAGGCAATGATTCGCCATACCCTACAACCGTAATTCTTGACGCGTCAACACCCTTTTGGATAAGGACATCCGACACTTTCACCGCTCGTTGTTCCGATAATGTCTGATTGTACTCTTCAGTCCCATCGCTATCTGTATGTCCGCGGATTTCGATATTTGTGTCGGGGTATTCTTTCAACACCTTCGCTAACTTACCGAGGTTCATTTCCGCATCACCCGACAAATCAGATCTATCAAAAGCAAAAAGGATTGCATTATTGAATTCTATAAATATTCCCTCACCTACCCTTTCTACCCCAACACCATCCACCTTTTTTTCTATTTCTTCGGCTTGTTTATCCATTTGATTGCCGATTATTGCTCCGGAGGCTCCGCCAACGGTTGCACCAATAATGGCTCCCAAGGCAGTATTGCCCGATGCCTTTCCTATAATGGCTCCCATAGCGCCACCGGCGGTAGTTCCGATTACCGCCCCTTTCTGGGTTTTGTTCATCTTCTTACAAGAAGTGAAAACAAAAACCAATGTCAACATTAAGAGTACTGCAAACAACAGTTTACTTAATTTGATCTCCCGTTTTCTATACGTATGTTCCTTGTGTAAATTGAGGTGCATCGGTCTTCCGACATCTCGATTCTTCACATAACTTTGCCCTTCCGATGTTATACCCATCACTTTAAATTTGCTTGCAGACAACAGTGTCTGCTTTGAATGGCAAATTTGACCTTCATGGCTCTCAACACCATTACACAATTTCACTTGAATTTTGTATGATTACGTTGTGTCATAACATAGACTTCACAAACAATCATTAGAACCACACCTCAAATAAGACGTAAGTCCTATATTGGTTGATATATCAATGGAAGATGATTGTCTATTGAATTATAAAACGACATTACCCATGAGAGCAAACATAGAATCGGAATTAAGAGTGTTTGTAGCCCCACCTGAAAATCTACTATCCCCGGTAAAAAAATTAACACAAACCAAAACATCAGCTTTTACTGACTTTTCTACCCAAAGACAGCAGCCGTTTTGGCATTTAGAAAAAAAAAATTTGGAACTTCAAAAAACATTCACTTTATATTTGCACCCACAACAAAGAAAAATAATGTTCAATCCAACCATGCATATGTGCTGCTGTAGGTGCTCCACCGAAGGAAGGGACGGACGTTATCTTTGTATGTAAGAACCAGACAATTTTTACAACAGATACAGAAAGCCCCTCCGAAAGAGGGGCTTTTTCGGTTTTGGGAAAGGGAAAGAGAAAGGGAATGATTTCGTTTAATTGAAATGTGCATTTTTACAAAGCTGACATAGGCACTTCAAACCCACACTCCGCGCGCTTTGCCCTAAACTTTGTAGCCTTTGTGGTAAAAAAAAAGTGATTTAGTTTAACAAAAACGTGAACATGAACAAAGTTGGATTATACGCAGTAAACACGCCCTTAGTGGACTTTGCGCTATACTTTGCGAACTCTGTGGTAAAAAAAGATTGATCAAAATAGATGATACATCAACAAAATAATCAAACCACTTCACACATCACAATGATGTCATGTTGTTGCATGTGTCGCATGCCCTACTCCAAGGCGCGATGTTGTGAGCGAATGCGTTGACCACGGTCAATATACAAACTCAAAAAAACAGCAAAGCCCTTCGGAACATAAAACCGAGGGGCTTCTTTTTTTTCGGTCCCACCCGATTTAAAACAAAAGAAACAACTCATCACTTAAAAAACAAAACAAAATGTCACAACAGAATCTCAAATTCGAAACATTGCAATTACATGCGGGTCAGGAAATTGATCCAACCACCGGAAGCCGCGCTGTACCTATCTATCAGACTACCAGTTATGGTTTTAAAGACTCCGCTCACGCAGCCAATCTTTTTGGCTTACGCGAATTCGGCAACATTTACACCCGCATCATGAACCCTACTACTGATGTCTTCGAAAAACGCATCGCAGCGCTCGAAGGCGGTGTAGGAGCACTGGCCGTAGGAAGTGGACAAGCAGCACAGTTTATCGCACTCAACAACATTCTTCAATCAGGAGACAACTTTGTATCTACCTCATTTCTTTATGGTGGAACGTACAATCAATTCAAAGTAGCCTTTAAACGTTTGGGTGTAGAAGCACGTTTTGCCGAGGGCGACAAAGTGGAATCATTCGAAAAATTGATCGACTCCAAAACCAAAGCCATCTACCTTGAAACGATTGGCAATCCAAGCTTCAATATTCCCGACTTTGAAGCCATTGCCCAACTGGCCAAAAACTACGATCTTCCTTTGGTTGTCGATAATACATTCGGGGCCGGCGGATATATTTTTCGTCCCCTTGAATACGGAGCAAACATAGTTGTAGAAAGTGCAACAAAGTGGATTGGCGGTCATGGTACTACCATTGGCGGTGTGATAGTCGACGGTGGTAATTACAACTGGGGCAATGGCAAATTCCCACAATTTACAGAACCTAGTGAAGGTTATCATGGTTTAAAATTCTGGGACATTTTTGGCGAAAATAATCCGCTCGGACTGCCAAACATTGCGTTCATCATACGTGCACGCGTAGAGGGTTTGCGGGATTGGGGAGCGGCACAATCACCCTTCAACTCCTTTCTGTTACTGCAAGGTCTGGAAACCCTTTCACTGCGTGTTCAGCGAACTTTGGATAACGCGTTGGCTATCTCGTCGTGGTTGGAAACGCATCCACAAATTGAATACGTTAACTATCCGGGACTTTCATCATCACCGTACAACGGCTTAGCAAAGAAGTACCTCAAAAATGGCTTTGGTGGAGTCTTATCTTTCAAAGTAGCGGGTGGCAAAGAAGTCGCAGATGAAGTCGTAAATAAACTTCAGCTCATCTCGCATGTGGCTAATGTGGGGGATTCAAAAACGCTCATCATTCATCCTGCAACAACCACACACGAGCAATTGAGTGAAAGCGAAAAGCGCTCTGCGGGCGTAGAACCCGGAGTATTGCGTCTCTCGGTGGGAATCGAACATGTAGAAGATATCAAAGCGGATCTACAACAAGCATTTGATCAATTGGCAAATCCTTTGACCAAAGAAAAAATCAATGAAGAAGTATTTGCATAAGGAACTCTTTCCGCTTGAGTCCGGAAAAAACTTGCCGGGAATTGAGATCGCCTACCACGTGTATGGCGATCTCGATTCCCCGGGCAAGCCGGTAGTGTGGGTATGTCATGCGCTTACGGCAAACAGCGATGTCTTTGATTGGTGGAAAGGACTATTTGGAAATGAAGATCTTTTTAACCCAACCGAATATACAATCATCTGTGCCAATGTTATTGGTGGTTGTTATGGAAGCACAGGTCCATTAAGTATAAATCCGAATACCGGAGAGCCCTACTTTCAAGACTTTCCAAGACTCAGTATTCGCGACATTTCCGGTGCACATGAGATCCTCCGAAACCATTTGAGGATTGAAAAAATCTATTTGGGTATCGGTGGTTCACTCGGGGGTCAACAGTTACTCGAATGGGCTATTTCTCGCCCCGGCCTGTTTGAGAACATTGCACTGATTGCCACCAACGCGAGACATTCAGCTTGGGGCATTGCCTTCAATGAAGCACAACGTATGGCTATTGAAAGCGATGAAACTTGGAAGTTTCGCCAACCTGATGCAGGTCTTGCCGGATTAAAGGCAGCGCGAGCCATTGCCTTGCTCAGTTACCGACATTACCATGCATATGGACAAACACAAGTAGACAATGATATCGACAAACTTGATTTATTCCGAGCCTCTGCGTACCAACAGTATCAAGGAGAAAAACTCGTTAAGCGTTTTAATGCCTTTACTTATTGGACACTTTCCAAAGCGATGGATACTCACAATGTTGCTCGCTCGAGGATTAGCGAAGAGATTGCCCTCTCGAAGTTCTCGGCGCGAACCATCGTCATTGGAATAACAAGTGATTTGTTGTTTCCTCCCATCGAACAAGAACATTTAGCAGACCTCATTTCGGGAGCGGAGTTTTGCTGCATCCAATCCAACTTCGGACATGATGGATTTCTCACAGAAACCGAACAATTAAGCACCGTTCTTGCCCGATTCATCGGCAAATCGCAGAATCGGAAAATCAAACTCAGCCATAGAAAAATTGCATTAAATCAACCAAGCACACACACTTAAAAGAAAAATATGAAACGCATAGGATTGTTTGGATTCGGACAAGTTGGTCAGGGTCTTTACAAAATACTCTCAGAAGTAAATTACGAATCAGCGCGCATCGAAAAAATTGCCGTTAGAAATCCAACGAAAAAAAGATCCATAGATCTCAAGTATTTCGTGTTTGATACCGATCAAATATTGAATGATCCACAGATAGATATTGTAGTAGAAGCCATCGATATAGCGGATGAAGCTTTTGACATAGTGCGCAGATCATTGCTTTTGGGTAAACCTGTAGTAACCGCGAATAAAAAAATGTTGGCCCAACATCTTGGCGAGCTTTTGGAAATACAAAAACGAACAGGCACCCCCCTTTTATATGAAGGAGCTGTTTGCGGCGCCATTCCAATCATTCAAACCATTGAAAAATATTTCAGTCGGGAAAAACTGCGCAGTGTCCAGGGTATTTTTAATGGCACCAGCAATTACATTTTGTCTAAAATATTCAATGAAAACCTAGATTACAAAACAGCCTTAAAACAGGCGCAGAATTTAGGTTTTGCAGAAACAGATCCGACAAACGATGTGCAGGCATTTGATCCAAAATTTAAAACAGTAATTCTGGCAAAACATGCATTTGGTGTCTTGTTGTCGACAGAAGATGTAATTAACTTCGGTATTGATAATCTGAAAGAAGCAGACATTTCTTACGCCCGTTCAAATGATCTTCGAATTAAAGTTCTCCCTACTTTGATTCAGGAGCATACTGATTTTTTTGCTTATGTACTCCCCCACTTCGTGAATTCCGGCAGCCTATTTTTTGGGGTGGAAAATGAATTTAACGCTGTAGAAATAGATGCACCGTTTGCAGGTACCCAGTTCTACTATGGACGGGGTGCAGGTTCTTTACCCACCGGAGCAGCCGTTTTCAACGACGTTCAAGATTTGATAAAAGGTAAAGTCTACCCATACTTCAAATCTAATAGCGCTACCACACCTCGGAGTGATCTATTTATAGAAGTTTACCTGCGTTACACCGATGAGAGAACAAAAGACGCGATACACTTCGATAAGATATCGAAAGGCTACATAAGCCCTGACTACAATTTCGTTATTGGTTTGGTCTCAATAAAGGAATTGTCCAAGCATATTTCGTCCATTCAAAAAAGTGGAAGTAGCGTCATCGCAACCGGGAAAAGAGTATTCCGATCACTTGAATCTTTGGGCGCCGAGAATAAAGAAAAACAGGAGGTTGTGGCCATTTGGGAAAATCTACAAGCGGACAATTAAATCTGTTGTGGACGAACAAATCCTTTTATCCATTAGCTGTTTTTTACCGCTCCCCATAACAAGTTGGTTATCTAGCTTGTGAATACTATTTCGCTATTTTCTTATCAAGAGCGTTCGTCTCCGCAGGCCTCACCCTCCGCCCTCTCCATCCTTCGACAGGCTCAGGAGGACGAGGAGAGGGAACCGATTCTGCAAATTGAAAAGTATACGCTATTTCAAGAAAAATACCATTTGAAAACTACTCATTTCATTGGGTATGAAGGTCCCCCTCTCCTCTGGAGAGGGTTTAGGGGTGAGGCTTCGAGAGGTTTCTTCAACGCTTAGGCTAGACCTCAATTCTACCTCTAGAGTGGACCAACAGTGGAATTCCACCTGTTCAAAAAGTTTTTTTGAATTTCTGTTGACCTGAGCATTTCTTTTTTATATCTTTCTCGGGCTAAACATTGTTTAGTAAAACGTTCTTTTCACGACCTCGGTGAGCAAGGGTAGTGTGATATAGGGGGGAGGTCATATTCCGGTCGTTCAATTTATCAACCCTTAATACCTTAATCCAATGGTCGAAGTACAAATCAAATTTGTGGAAGAAGGGCTCAAGCACCCTATCGCTGAATTGAAAAATCACGTTACCAAGGCACTTTTCGAAGATGATATTTTGGTAAAAGATGGAGCCGATATGGATTTAAAGATTAAGTTCACAACGGACAATGATCAGGACCTTATCTTACTTCAGTTGCGTGAAACTCTGACTAAAAATAAACTCGGAGAGAAAGTTTTGCATTATATCGAGGAAACCTGGATTCAAGACATCGCTGCAGAAGCTCATGCTTTGGTAAGTTCGGTCGTGGGTGTGCATCATTAGACTAGTATTCATCGGTTTTGTAACAGATAGACCCCATGTCCCGTACAAGGTTTTGGTTCCCTGTGTTCCATACGCAAACTCAGGTAGCTCAACCCTTTAAAGTAAGATATGGCTCTACCACATATTCGGCCTCAAAGAGTCCCCGATTCTACGGAGGATTCATTGGTTCTTCTCTATTCGCTGTTTCAGCGATACGAGGAGTGCCATCCCATATTTTGCTATAGTGGACCCTTTGCCGAAAATCTGACTTCACACATACTTGATCTATCAGAGTTTTCTATGGGTGCTATTCCCACACAGCCACTCATAAATCGCAAAGTTTCGTTTTTACTTGTAGAATGCTTTCAGAACATTATCAAGCATGGTAAACCTGAAGAGTTGGCAAGCTCCGGAGGTTCTGAACCCGGTTTATTTACATTCCGAAATCAAGATAACTATTTTACGATCAACTCCGTTAATCTTGTCAATCGAGATAAAATCTCAGTTCTGAATGCGCAGGTACAAAGTGTGAATTCTTTAAAAGGAATGAACTTAAAGGAACTGTATCTCTATCAATTAAAGAATAACGAGATTAATACCCGAGGAGGAGCCGGATTGGGATTGATCGAACTGGCACGTAAATCGGGCAACGACTTAATCTGCGATTTTTCCGAGTTTGATCAGCGATATGCGCGATTCCACCAGCAAGTAACGATGTTGCATAAAAAGTCGAAGACTGCGGGAATTATCACCAATAAAATCGAAGATACCGATTGGCTTCACGCCAAATTACTTGGACATGGCATTATGCTATTTTTTAAAGGCGACCTTTCGCAAAAGTCCATTCTTTCTATTCTGTCTATGGTCGAACAAAACTTCAGAGATTCAAAATCCGATGGGATTTTGGGCAGGAAAGTGGGGCATATTCTAATAGAGCTATTGCAAAACATTGCGAAGCATACTAAATCCGATTGTTCTCATTCAGATGGTACATTTATGTTATCGAATTCAAACGATCGAATTCGAGTGATGGCAGGAAACATAATTTCAAGTTCTGCCAGATCCTTTCTCGACGAAAAACTCAAATTTTTAAGTCGTTTAAGTCCCGCAGAACTCAAGAACTTGCATCTTATGGCCATCAAAGCCAGTTTAAAAATTGAGAACAAATCTAAAAGTGGTCTAGGGCTTATCGAAGTTGCAATGGCCTGTCAAGGTAAAATGCAATTTAAATTTGAAGAACGTGGTCCGAATCAACACTTTTTTGGACTGGACGTCATCGTATAACTAGAGATAAATGACATTACTCGATCTCAACATACCCAAATCGGACGATACTCCGGAAATCAGATCAGAACTGAGCCGTGGTACTTTGACCATTTCGGGGAGGTCGTTTCCGGAAAATGCTTATCAGTTTTACCAACCCCTTCTTCAGTGGATTAGGGAATTTGCAGATGATAATCCGCGTAAACCACTTGAAGTAAATCTCGATTTAGATTATTTCAATTCATCATCAGGTAGGTTCATTTTAAAGATGCTTACCATATTAGAGCAGCAGGATCCGCGTTCACACTATCTCGTGAAATGGCACACCGACAGCAACGATGAACTCATGCTCGAAAAAGGTGCAGAGCTGCAAAGTTTAGTAGATCTACGCATCGAAATTGTAGAAAGGAAATCGTAAAATTTTATTATTTCAAATCGTGTGTCGGGCTATTGTCCGACATTTTTTTTGACTGTCGTGCGAAATTCGAAGCCGACAACTAGGTAATCAATAATAGGAGAAGAACGCTTTTCGAAGGTTATTATAACCTAACACCGAGCACAAGTATATCGTCTGTTTGGGAATTAGAACCCATCCATTGTTCGAGGATATTATTGCAAAAATCATGGGCATTGTTCAAGCCAAGTTTAGTAGACTCGCGGAGCATTTCACGAAACTGTCCTTTATTAAATTTCTTGGAATCTATTCCACCGAACTGATCAAAAAATCCATCGGAATACATAAACAAGCTGTCGCCTTTGCGATAAGTAAACTCCGATGTCTCGAAGCTAAAGCCATTGAGATACATTTTACCATACATAGAACCACCCACACCTAAGGCGATAGATTTTATTTCTTCCACTTCGCCATTGGCTGAAATATGAAGAATAGAACTGTTGGCTCCTGAGAACTTCACTTCACCGTTAGTAGGGTCAATCACGCAAAGACTCAAATCAAGTCCATCCTGTACATTTTCAGGGGCGTTTTCCTGGTCGAGCGAACGTACAATTTCTTTATTTACTGCTGTAATGATTTCACCGGGTTCACGCAGACCAAGTTCGCCTACGGCCATGTTTAGTTTTTCGGAAGCTATCAGTGACATGAAAGCGCCGGGGACACCGTGCCCTGTGCAGTCTACAACGGCCAAATAAATTTTTCCGGCTATTTCTCGAAACCAATAAAAATCGCCAGACACAATGTCCTTAGGTCGAAATAAAATAAACGATTCACCAAAATACTCTTTCAACTTTCCGGGAGCTGTTAAACTCGAATGTTGAATCCTTTTCGCATAACTGATCGAGGAAATTATCTTCTGTCGTTGCGATTTGATTTCAAAGTTCTGTCGAGTTAGCAAACCATTTAGTCTCTTTTTCTTTTGAAGAGTGAAGTAGATCATGAAAATAATAACGGCCAATGCAAGTGTAGATAGTCCGATTACGAATATCCAAAAGTTCTTGGTTTGTAATTGCTGTGCCTGACGAGCGATCTCTGCGTCGCGTTTTTCAGCTTCATACTTAGCATTCATCTCGCCCATCAAATTCATATCATTGATGTGTGCAAGACTGTCTTTTGCGTCATATAACTGCAACTGGTAATTGTAGGCCCTTTCATGTTGACCCATAGCCGCCATAATTTTTGCCTTCTCTCGCAATACAGCCAAAATAATTTCATTGAAGTCATTTTCTTCCGCAATCAATTCAGCTCTCTGAAACAATTTCAAAGCCTCTTCGAACTTATTTTGCTTAGCAACTATTTTACCCTTTAGCACGAGCATAGAACCTTCGTTACTGAGATCGGGTTTTATTCTAAAATGGCTTAAAGCGGAATCTACTTTTGCAATAGCCTCATTCAATTTGCCATCGTGCGCCAAAATTTCGGCCTCGAGGCTTTCCGGATGAGCCAGTTCAGCATTTCCATCCTGAAGATTTATTAACTTGGTTACATAACCTCTGGCCAGATCAAACTGATTCGATTCGATATATGCGCTTGCAATATTGAAGAGATTGGTTGAAGCCGCTACTTTGTTTCCCTTCTTTTCGTTGTATTGATAAGCCTCGAGATAGGATGCAACGGCCTTATTTAATTCGCCGATGGCACTATAGATAATACCAATATTATTTAAAACCTTTACGGCTCCATCCATATCGTTTTGGTGCGAATAAATAGTTCGAGCCTTCTGATACCATTCGAGAGCAGAGAGATAATGACCCTGATTAAGTTGGATAATTCCGCGGAAATTCGACATTTTGGCCAAAATTGCGTAATTCTCGATTTCTTCCGCAAACTTAAACGCCTTAATAGAATGATATTCAGCCGAATCCGGAACCGAAAAAAGGTATTCGCCGGCAAGTTTGGCATGGAGCTCACACCGAATTTTGTCTGATGTAGCACTTTTCAGATCTTTGAGCAGACCTTCAACAACAACAACCTGACTCTGAGCCATCAAGGCGGCGCTTGAAGCCAGTAAATACAGGAAGCAGAGCGTTTCTTTTATGTTGAAGAGCATCTATTGTTAAAATAACCTTTTGTGTTACGGCATAACGGTGCAAAATGTTCCAAGTCGGTTATTTTTAGATATAGAAAGAGATTTGTTGGAATTTGGAGAAAGAATGTTATATTTGCAACCCAATTTTTTGAGAAAAAGCAATGGCAAATCATAAGAGTTCAATCAAGAGAATCCGTGCTAACGATGTAAAGCGTGAGCGCAATAAGTATTACCATAAAACTATGCGTAATGCACTTCGCAAGCTAAGATCACTCACCAGCAAAGCTGAAGTAGTTAAAATGGCACCCGGTGTTATTTCTTTGTTGGACAAGCTCGGCAAAAACTCTGTTATCCACAAAAACAAAGTGGGCAATTTGAAAAGCAGCATTGCCAATAAGATCAATCACTTGAACTAATTGTTGTAAAAGACATAGATACAAAGCCTCCTTCTTGGAGGCTTTTTTTTTATCCAAAGCAATAAGATTCCGCAGGATGCAATAGTTTAGCAGCGAAAACTAAAAAACTATGGAAACAAGCAACGGCATCAAGTCGTGGGCTCCGGACGACCGTCCGCGCGAAAAACTCAGCCTAAAAGGAGCTTCTTCATTATCCGACTCCGAACTTCTAGCCATATTACTTGGCTCCGGAAACCGCAACGAAAGCGCCGTATCCCTTGCCCGCCGAATATTGGGGAGTGTAGATAACGACCTTGTGGCACTCGGACGGCTGGAAATAGCCGCCTTAAAAAAATTCAAGGGCATGGGCGAGGTAAAAAGTTTAATACTCTTAGCGGCTCTGGAATTGGGTCGAAGGCGCAGGTTGACAGAAGCACGCGATACTCCGGCCATAAGCCGTTCACATAGCGCCTATGAGCATTTTTTGCCTCATATTGGGGACTTGGGGCACGAAGAATTCTGGATCATGATGCTTTCCAAGCGCAATACGGTGATTTCGGTTCAGAAAGTAAGTGAAGGTGGAATCAGCTATACAGCCGTTGACCCGAAAAAAGTATTTGGAATTGCGCTGGAAAACAAGTCCTCCTCTATCATTGTAGCCCACAATCATCCTAGTGGCAATACTCAACCTAGTGAAGAGGATCTCCGTCTAACTCGCAAATTGGTAAGTGTTGGGAAAAGTTTGGAGCTTCCTGTACTCGATCATTTGATTGTAACAGGAACTAGATATTATAGTTTCGCAGACGAAGGAACCTTGGATCAGGCATGAAAAAAATACTCACAGTCATCGGCGCAAGGCCACAGTTTATCAAAGCTTCGGCCATCAGTCGAGAACTGAAAAAAAATTATAGCAACACCATTCAGGAAATAGTTGTGCATACCGGTCAGCATTACGATCCTTTTATGTCCAAGGTGTTTTTCGACCAGCTTAGTTTGTCCCAACCCGATTATAACTTGGAGATTAGTGGTGGTAGTAATTCCTTTCAAACTTCCGGAATGTTGAGCAAACTAGAAAATGTAATGACTGAAGTGCAACCGGATGCCGTGCTTTTGTATGGCGATACCAACTCAACCTTGGCGGGTAGTATTGCAGCTTCTCAGTTAAACATACCCTTAATTCATATAGAGGCAGGTTTGAGATCTTATAACAAAGGCATGCCTGAAGAAATAAACCGCATTATTTGCGATCACGCCTCCACCCTGCTTTTTGCGCCTACCGAAACAGCCGTTAACAACCTTGCCTTAGAGGGCTTTTCAATTAGTAACAAGGAACCCTTCGACCGCGATCACCCGGGCGTATTTTTGAGTGGTGATGTAATGTTCGATAATGCTATTTATTACAGCGATCTTGCCTCACGTGATCAAACTATTACCGAAAAATACAGCCTCCATGAAGGTAGTTTCGTTTTGTGTACGGTGCATCGACCTGTAAATGCCGACGATCCTAAACAGCTTTCTACCATACTCGAGTCTTTGATTGAACTGCACGAAAAAACTGGCTTGAGTATTGTGTTTCCCGTACATCCGCGCACGAGAAAAATGATTGCCACCATGGAAATCCATATTTCTCAGGCCGATGGTGTGCACCTATTGCCACCCGTATCTTACTTCGACATGTTGTGGTTGGAAAAATCAAGTAATCTCATAATCACCGACTCGGGTGGTGTTCAAAAAGAAGCATTTTTCTTCCGTAAACCATGCGTGATCTTGCGAAGCGAAACAGAATGGAAAGAGCTAGTGGAAAATGGAAATGCACGGCTTTGCGCCATTGATAAGAAAATATTGGTCAACACGTATATCGAAATGTTGAAAGACGAAAGTTATACATGGCCTGGATTTTATGGAGAAGCAAATGCATCTTCATTGATATGCCATCGAATTTCTGATTTTCTTTTTTCATGCTGATATATTCCGAAAAAATATCGCCTCGTATAGAATATGCTGTGGAAGTGCTTTTTAAACCATGGTATCCAAATGCTGTTATCACATCGGACTTGGGGAAATCCGTTTCGTACGATGGTCCCGTAATTTGTTACAACCACGAGAATAACATTCCCAATTCTATCTGGATAAAACCGAGCGGACTTTTGTTTGAAACCACTCATTCATCCGCAGAACCCGGCACAAATACCTGGAAAGGCCTACCAAGCCTTTTTCCTGTAACATCAGAAATCCCTTTCGATGTACTAGCAGCCACTTTCTATTTGGTAAGTAGGTATGAAGAATACAACAAAGAAGCAGGCCGCGATGAATTGGGAAGGTTTTTAGCAAGTACTTCCTTTGCTTTCCGAAATAATTTTTTAGATCGTCCACTGGTTGATGAATGGCGCCACGCTCTTGTCGAAATCATTGAAGAAAAATGGACCGCTTCGTCACAACAAACGGAATACAAAGAAATTCTTTCTATCGACATTGATTCTGCTTTCGCGTACAAGCATAAAGGGTTTAAACGAACACTCGGAGGTTTCGGTTTGGACATTGTGAATTTGCGATTCGGCAATTTTATCCGTCGATTATCCACATTGCTTGGTTTCCGAGCTGATGATTTCGATACCTATGACCATATCCTTCAAGTTCAAAAGACATCAGGCATCAACGTAATTTGGTTTTTCCTGTTAGCAGATTACAACAAACATGATATCAATGTTCCTTACACGAGCGAACCACTTCGAAAATTAATTACCAAACTCGATGGTAAAGGCCAAGTAGGAATTCATCCGGGAGTTAAGAGCAATGGTGATCTCCCGTGTCTTAAAAAAGAAATAAATCGATTGGTCGAAATTACCCGTCGACCTTGTTTGAATTCGCGCCAACACTATTTGGTAATGCGATTTCCCGAGACTTATCGAAATTTATATAGCTCCGGAATTCGTCACGACTACACGATGGGTTATGCCGACCAACCGGGCTTTAGGGCATCTACGAGTTTCGCTTTTCGTTGGTACGATTTATCTAACGAGGAAATAACAAATCTCTACGTGCATCCCTTTTCATACATGGATATCACCTTTCGGCATTATCAAAATTTATCATCTTCCGAAACAGAAATTAGAATCGCCGATTTAAAAAATAAAGTACAAAAAACACGCGGTGTATTTATCAGTTTATGGCACAACGAATCATTTTCCAATTTGGGAAAGTGGAAAAATTGGAAACCAAAAATGTAACTTGCTTAGTTCTTTTCTTGTTCGAAATAATGCAGACTTAGTGTACCGGTATCCCAAACAGCGTAGGAATTATAATTGAGCCATTCACCCAAATTCATGTAGATAGAATTAGGTCCTACATTCTTTTCTAAGGGTAGGTGTCGGTGACCGAAAATGAAATAGTCGTAATGTTCTTTTTCTAAAATTTCTTTGCAATAAATCATAAGCCACTCGCGATCGTCGCCCAAAAAGGTTCTGTCCGTATCCCCTGTTGTACTTCGGCTGTAGCCACTTAATGACTTCGCAAGCCATATTCCAAAGTTTGGATGCAATCGAGCAAAAAGCCATTGACAAATAGAACTTCGAAACACCTTTTTTATAAACTTGTAACCATAGTCTCCCGGGCCAAGACCATCACCATGTCCAATTAATATCTTCTTTCCATCCCATTCCCGCACGATGTTGTTCTTGTGAATGATAACGCCACACTCTTTTGGTAGATAATCAAAAATCCACATGTCGTGATTACCAAGGAACCAGTGAACCGTTATCCCTCTGTCGGTAAGTTCAGATATCTTGCCTAATAAACGAGTATAACCTCGAGGAACTGCACGTTTGTATTCAAACCAAAAATCGAAAACATCGCCAACGAGAAAAATTTCATCCGCATCTTTTGACGCATTATCCAACCATCTAACCAGTGCCTTTTCGCGCTCGAGACTTTTTTCAGCATTTGGCGCTCCCAAGTGGAAGTCCGATGCAAAATATTTTTTCTTTGTCGTGTCCGACATGGATCTTGATTTCCCTAGTGCTATCAGGGTTTGAGCAATTGATCCAGAAGTGCTTCAAGTCCGGCACCTCGAACATCGGATCCAAAAGAAATTACTTTTCCTTCTTGGTCTATAAGCACAGGAAACGGAATACTGTGAACGCCATAATCGGCAGATGCTTTACTATTCCATCCTTTTAAATCTGAAACTTGTCCGGGCCACGTAAGTTTATCTTGAGTAATAGACTGAACCCACCGCGCTTTATCTGTATCCAAAGACACGGATAAAACTTCAAAACCGAGCGGTCCATATTTCTCGTAGGCTTTTACTACGTTGGGATTTTCCTTTCTACACGGTCCGCACCATGACGCCCAAAAATCTACCAACACTACCTTTCCTCGATAGCTACTCAGAGTAATAATTGTTCCATCGGGATTCGGCAATGCGATTTCCGGTGCAATCATACCTTTCGTTATTACCGATGTTTGTTGAGGCTGTTGGGTTTTTTGCATCAACATTTTTTCTGCTTTATCGGCTTCGCCTTTTACAATCGCAAAAAGATCGGTGTGACCTGCTTTATCTTTTAATAAAGCGAGTTCATTTCTATATAGAGCCAATTCAGTGCCGGCCGGCAAACTCATGAGAGCAACTAGAGCTGCAGGTTGAGATTCATGAAGTTTGATCCACTCCTTCAAACGAGCCCCGGCATTCGTAGCAAGTTCGTTGTATTTTTTCTTCGCTTCAACGCGTTCTTCCGGAGAAGCATTAGGATCATTGGCAAGTTGCATATAGACCTGCTGCTGCACAACAATCGGATCAAGTTCGTTTATTAAAGATTGAATGAACTCTGTTTGCGGCGATCCTGACCACACGGCTGAAGTTCTGAATTCTGTCGCCGAAGCATTCATGGTTACAACCTCTGTACTATCGGTAATAAACATAACAGGAGTTCCTTCGAAAACGAGATTGTAGAAATCGAAAGGAAGTGGATTTGTTTGAACTAAATCGTAGTTGCCATTTTCTTTGATTAAAGCAGAATCCAATAAAATTTCAGATTTGTTGACGCTTTTTATCAAGTAAATCGTGCTTCCGCCTCCACCCGCTATGGTACCATGTACACCCGGAAGTTTTTCTATCTGCTTGAGATTTTTTCCGCGTTGCGCAAATACCGCTGAGGCAAAGAGTAAAAAAGCTATTAGCCATACATTCTTCATTCTGTCAAAGTTTAATTACCCACTGAATTGTTTAAGAACCCAACAATTGTTTAATCTGCATTTCTAGACCTTCGCCTCTGCAGTCGCTTCCCAAAGCAACTATCTTGCCTTGTTTATCAAGTAGCACCGGGAACGGAATACTTCTTACTCCGTAATCTGCTGCAGGTTGGCTTTGCCATCCCTTTAAATCAGACACGTGATTTGGCCATATAAGACCATCTTGTTGTATGGCTTGTGCCCAACGATCTTGGGCATTGTCGAGCGATACAGAAAATACTTCAAAGCCTTTTTTGTTGTACTTCTTATACATGGCAACTACAAAAGGATTTTCCTTTCTGCATGGTCCACACCACGAAGCCCAAAAATCAAGCAGTACCACTTTGCCTTTCAGATCACTCAACTTACGGACATTTCCTTGCAAATCTTTTTGAGCAATATCGGGAGCCATTGCACCGATTGAAATAGCACCTGCAGCACCACCCGCCGGATTCTCCAAGGTTGGAGTTTTTGCCGCTTGTTCGGATCTGCTCAGATCTGCCAAAATAGATTTGTACAAACTTGTCTCACCTACTTTCGTTTTCAACTTGGTGGTAACGTCTTTGTAAAGCGCCATTTCTACCTTGGGATCGAGCATACGCAAAACGGCGAGGGATGCCGGATTAGATGTATTTCCTTCTATCCATTTTTTAATGATGTCGCTCGCTTCTTTATTTAGATCGTTCATCTGGGACTTCAAAGACGCCTTCGCCTCCGGGGTTAGTGAAAAATCTTTTGACTTCGCGGTCATTTCATCCTTACGAGCGGCAAGTGGTTCCAGGGTTGCATTTAATTCCTGAATACTCTGAGAACCCTCGCTACCTGATACCTTGGCGTTCTTACGAAAATCGGCACGTGTAGTTGTTATAACCGGACTTTCCGTACTATCGGTAACTAACATAAGATTGTCATTTCCGATTTGTAATGAATAAAAATCCAAAGACAAGGACTGCACAGGTGTGATAGTAAATTGGCCATCGGGCCCTATGACACTGCTATCCGTGCGCACGGCTTTGTTGTTAACTTGTCTCACCAAATAAATCGTTTGCCCTTCTCCACCCGAGATAGATCCTTTGATACTACCTTTTGATCCGCCACCGGAACATGCAAATAGGCTCAAAAGCATTACTGTACAACCGAAAATAATTTTACTGTTCATCTTGATTTTATTCCTTTCTACTTTTTTAAATGCAAACTTTCTTCTTTTTTCTCTTCCAATTTGCGCAGCAGCCAACTATCAAACGTAGGTTCAGAAGGTAAAAACTCAATTTCCACAGGGACTACAAAAAGTCTGCACGATTTGAGCAAAGCGCTTTCTTTGGGCCCTGTTAGTCTCGAGAGGTCCTTCTCGGTTGTTACCAACACAATATCGGGGTCGCCAAAATTAAGCATATCGCGCTTGAGTGCCTCTAGGTCGTTTAAGGTAAATTGGTGATGATCGGGGAAGTTTTTGAATTTTTTAAGATCAAATTGGCTTTTCAGATAATTTTCAAAATCTTTAGGTCGAGCGATTCCGGCAAAACCGACCACGGCACTTTTACCAATCTCCTCGTCAGGATTTCCATAAACGGACATTCCCTTTCCATATTTAAGCTTCGAGAAGAAGAGGGCCTGACCCGTTTTAATTCCCAACGCTTTTCTCCATTCATATACATCCGGAGGAGTTTCCAGATCAGGACATTTGGTCACCAAAATCGCATCCGCTCTTCTTTTTTCACCGGGATGATCGCGCAAATCGCCGGCCGGTAATACATAATCCTTGTGAAAGGGCTGCTGAAATGTAGTGAGTAGAATGTTCAAGTCACCCAAAAGAGCTCTATGTTGAAATGCATCATCCATTAAAACCCAATCGATCTTCGAGTATAATTCTTTCATTTGGTTTAAGCCATCCAACCGATTTTCACACACGGCCAACGGTATGTCAGGATTGTTTCTTGCCAATTGAGCCGGTTCATCACCGAACAATTGAGAATCCAAGCGAGTGTCTACCAGAATAAAACCTACGGAGGCCCTTTGGTAACCTCTGGAAAGAACTGCCACTTTGCAGTGTTCCTTCAGAAGATGGATGAGATACTGTATATGAGGTGTCTTACCGGTTCCGCCTACCGATAAGTTGCCAATAACGATGGTAGGTAAGGCACCCCGTTGTGATTTCAAAATTTTGAGATCAAATAGGCGGTTTCTGATCCACAGAATCCCCATGTAGAGAATCGAAAATGGAATAAGGATCAGACGTAACTTCGGCATCGTTTATTTGTGCTTTATTAATAAAATATGAATTTACGCGAAATAACAACTGTTTTAGAGGATCTCGCACCCCTATCGTTGCAAGAATCCTACGATAATTCGGGCTTAATATACGGAAACCCCGATCAAAACATACACGGTGCACTTCTCACTTTAGACTGCACAGAAGAGGTAATTGAAGAGGCTATCCGTTTGAATTGCAATCTTGTAATTGCTCATCATCCGATTGTTTTTGGGGGGTTGAAAAAAATCACAGGATGCAATTACGTGGAACGAACTGTCATAAAAGCTATCCAATCGAATGTGGCGATATATGCTATCCACACGAATTTGGACAATGTTTCGCATGGTGTAAACAAAAAAATGGCGGATAAACTCGGGTTGATGAATACCAGCGTACTTCAACCCTCGGAAGGCACTTTGCGCAAATTGGGTGTCTTTGTCCCTACAAATCATGCCGATACAGTTCGAAATGCCATGTTTAAAGCCGGAGCAGGCAAAATCGGCAATTATGATGAATGCAGTTTTAATCTCACCGGAACCGGCACTTTTCGCCCTTTGGAAGGTTCAAACCCCTTTTTAGGTGAGTTGAATCAAATCGAAAATGTTGAGGAAGTTCGCATTGAAATGGTGGTGAGACGGGCCGATTTAAGCAAGGTATTAGCCGAGATGCATGCAGCTCATCCCTACGAGGTGGTGGCATACGATGTGGTAGCGCTTCAAAATAGCAACTCGTATATCGGAGCCGGCATGATAGGTGAATTGCCTGCACCCTTGGAGGTTCAGGAATTTCTGAATTTACTAAAAACCGAATTTCGCGCTCCGGTTGTGCGATACACCTCTACTTCCCACGAAAAAATATCGAAAGTGGCAGTCTGCGGAGGATCCGGCAGTTTTTTGATTTCTAAAGCTCTTTCGTCCGGAGCACAAGCATTTGTGACGGCAGATGTTAAATATCACCAGTTTTTCGATGGTGAAGGAAGGCTGATGATCGCTGATATCGGGCATTTTGAGAGCGAACAGTACACGCCTGAGATACTAAAAAGTTATCTCGCCGAAAAATTCCCTACTTTTGCCACCCATTTTTCGGGAGTCAGAACAAACCCCGTACAATATTTCTATTAAGCATGGCTAAGAAACATTCAGAAGCAGAAGACAAAAAGAAGTCTCTATCCGTTGAGGAGAAACTTCGCGCGCTCTATGACCTTCAACTTATCGATTCTCGAATTGATAAGATTCGTTCGGTTCGTGGAGAACTTCCATTGGAAGTTCAAGACCTCGAAGACGAAATCGAAGGATTAGAAACTCGTATTAAAAATCTCGAGGAAGAAGCCGGAACGTTGAATACGGACATTACGAACCGTAAGCAGGCGATCAAGGATTCTGAAGCGTTGATTAAAAAATACAAAGAGCAGCTCGCTAAGGTTAAGAACAACCGTGAGTTCGACTCTTTGAACAAAGAAATTGAATTCCAGGAATTGGAAATTCAGTTGAATAAAAAGCGAATCAAAGAAGCAGAAACGCAAAAGATCACCAAAGATGAAGTGGTAGAAACCGCTAAGAACAAATTGAAGGAACGTAAAAACGACCTCAAGGTTAAGAAAGGCGAGTTGGATGAGATCATTGCAGAGACACAGAAAGAGGAAAACTTTCTGATGAAAAAATCTATAGAAGCTGAGGATATGATCGAAGAGCGTTTAGTTACTGCATACAAGCGTATTCGCGGAGCTTCGCGCAATGGATTGGCAGTGGTTCCGATCGAAAGAGAGGCATCAGCCGGATCGTTTATCAAGCTCCCACCTCAGAAGCAATTAGATGTTGCGGCTCGCAAGAAGATCATCGTAGATGAGCACAGCGGTCGTATTCTAGTAGACAAAGAACTTGCCGATGAGCAGATCGAAAAAATCAGAGTACTTCTAGACAAAGAATTGAAGACAACAGCGTAGTTCTAAAAACGCAAGAATATTTCAATAAAAAAAGCCTCCGAAAGGGGGCTTTTTTAATGTTGTTCTATTGTACAAAATCATACTACACCAACGCCGGAATCCACTTTGAATCGAGCTTATGGTCGATCCATTGGAAGAAGTCAAAGTACTTGAGTACAACTTGATCTTCCGGTCCTTTGAGGCTTGCTTGCATTTCTTCTTTGAACTGCTGGAATATGCGACGACGGCTTTCGTCGTTTTGAGCGCGAATAAGTTTGCGCATGTTTTCCAATACTACCTTTTCGATCGGATAATCGCGACCTCTCCGCTGCAAGTAACGAGCTGTGCTTTTCAAGGTGTATTCGAGCAAATCGAGATTTCCCAATTCGTAATGTACTACGAGATTGAATAAACGTACATAACTATATACATCCTGACGAAGATTATTTTCGTTGTCGTTCAGTAATTTATTGATCCAATAAAGAGCTTTGTTGTGCTGACCGGCGAGGAAATAAATATGAGCAAATTGATAGAAAAAGGTAAGCTCATGTTCCTTGTGCATTTTGCCTTCGAGTTCAGAAAGAGTCTTCATCAACTCCTCAGCGTCTTTTACACCACGTGCATAATCACCTGTTTTCTGAGAAATCTGCATTTGAGCCAAACCTGCATTTCTAAAGACATTTACAGAAATGTCTGCACTAGAAAACGCATCGTCCTTTTCGGGTAAAGCTCGAAGGAATAAAATCATTTCCTCGGCTTCTTTGTATTCTGCCAAATCAATGTGACAGTTGACAATGTTGCTTACTGTGCGAACATAACGTTTTGCTAAATCGACTTTCAAATGTGGAACACCATCTAAAATTTCTTTTACACGTTTGAATTTCTCCAATGCCGTTTTGTAATCGCCATTGGCCATATTGCAGAATCCTTGCGTGTAATAACAAATGGTAGCCGCTCTTTTGCTTAGAGCAGTATTTTTTCCCTTAATTAACGGGTGATTTACAATCTCATCTACAATCGCTTTGTTCTCTTCCGTGCGAACATATCCTCCGCTACGGAACACATAGTTAATTTTGCTGTACAAGACATGGTATTCGGCTAGATTCCGCAGTTTCTCGATTACTTCACGTTCTTCTTCAATTAGACTATCGAGATCTCGGGTAAACTGACCATCTTCGAAAGCCTCTTCTAAGAGCATTTTTTCCCAGTTGATCAATTCAAACAAATAATAAAACTTCTCGTGATGAACGGCTAGTTTTTTAGCTCGAACCAAAAATTTATTGCACTCTTCAAACAGTGCTTTGTTGTATAGGATTTCAATGTTTTTGATCTCCTGCTTCAGAATACTCGAAATAGAATTCTCACCATGATAGGCACGGAGCGCTTTTAAGATCAGACGATACAAATGATTTTTTTCGGAAGGAAGATGTCGTATAAACTTTTCGCCTTTAAATACTTTTTTCAAGGCAGACTCGTCATACTCTTTCATGCGGTCTATCGCATCAAAGAGTCGCAGATAGTTTTTATCGCCGCTCTGAAGTGAGGAGTGCAACTTGAAGAATCGCTTCTCCGACTTGGTGAGCGATTGGATAAGATCAAAAAGCTCGTTACTTGGTTTCATACGTTCGGTTATTACCGTTTAGGTTTCCAACAGTACATACATCGTGCCCCCTATTCACCCTACCTTAGGAATCCTACGTTTTTGAAAGCCGCAGCCCTATTGAAGTACTTCCTGTATCTTGGCACTTCAAAACTTCGATTTTAGTATTTCTTTAGATTTAAACAAATGATATACAAGTCTCTAACAATTGTATTCCTAGTCTTTATTGCACTTCCATCCACTTATGGTCAGGTGAGAAAAATGAAACACTGTGCCAAACAACACAAGTCTCATTCCATTGATTATCAACTAAAAGTAACGGATGAAGAAAACAATCTTCGGAGTGATACGATCGATATTCTCAAATACAACATCGATCTCGACCTGACACAAATATTCTCGAATCAACTGACAGGACATTGCACGATTGATTTTGAATCACAGATGGATGGCATCAATTGGCTCAGTTTGGACCTACTCGACCTCACCGTTGATAGCGTTACGGTGGGAGAAGAAAATCTTTCTTTTAGTTATGAAAGTCCATTACTCGTGGTTCAATTGCCGGTGACCTTGGCACAATTTGATTTTTATAGTCTAACGGTTCATTACCACGGCGACCCCGAAACGGATGCCACCTGGGGAGGTTTTTACAATCCTATTTCAGGATATGCTTTTAATCTGGGTGTTGGATTCGATGCGGAACCACACAATTTTGGAAGAGTCTGGTTTCCTTGTTTCGACAATTTCGTTGAAAAAAGCGCCTATGAATTTCATGTTTTGACCAACGACGGGAAAACGACTTACTGCAATGGACTTCGCACCGGAGTGGAAACGGTAGGTGTCGATTCCTTATTAACCCATTGGCTTTTAGAAGAAGAAATACCTACTTATTTGGCTTCGGTAGCCATTGGAGATTATGTACACGCCGAAGATTCTTTTATAAATCTCGAAGGAGAAAGCATTCCGGTTTGGTTGACAGCAAAAGCATCAGACACGTTGGAGATGAAACAAAGCATGATAAACTTAATTCCAACTATAGAAGGTTTTGAAGATAGGTATGGTCTTCATCGTTTTCCGCGTGTTGGATTTTGTGCTGTTCCTTTTAATGGAGGCGCGATGGAACACGCTACCAATATTGCCTATCCACTTTTTGCTATTGATGGCGGACTCACTTATGAAACACTGTACGCGCATGAGTTGTCGCACCATTGGTGGGGTGATAACCTCACGTGCAGAACGGCAGAAGACATGTGGATAAATGAAGGTTGGGCTAGCTACACCGAAGCACTTTTTATGGAAATGATTTATGGAGAAGAAGCCTATCGAAACTATGTTCGCGACAATCATAAAGATGTATTGTTATTCGCACATCGCGATGATGGCGATCGATATCCCGTCAGTCCCGTGCCACACAACCTTACCTATGGCTCGCATGTGTATAACAAGGGTGCAGATATGGCGCACAATCTTAGAGCCTACATGGGAGATGATTTTTTTCCGGCCATTCAAGCTTTGATGGAAGCATTTAAATACGACGACATCAATAGTGAAGAGATGCGCGATTTTCTGCAGGGATTCACGGATGCTGATCTTACATCATTTTTTGACAATCATATTTTCACTCCCGGATTTACAGAATTTCGAATTCTAAATCCGCAACCACCTGTTGAAGGCTCATCGGAATGGGATGTGTTGGTCGAACAAAATCAACACTACACAGGCGTTGATTTTATGAATGTACCGCTTGACATATTGGCGTTCGCTTCGAATACTTTAGATCTCTACGACACGACTGTATTCATTACACAAAATCCGCAATGGATTACGTTGAATTTACCGGATAATTTTTTAGCGAATCAAATTATCCTAAACCCCAACGACCGGTTATCGCAAGCCGTTTTGGCAGAAAGTCAATTACTGAATGACCTTGGTCCAAATGATTTTGATTATGCTGAAATAGAATTGGATGTAGAAGTGATTGGTCAACTGCCGATCGCTTTGCGCATTGAGAATCACTTTGCTGCTGCTAATTCGACGCCTTTCCTTCCTTTTACAGACTTGTATATTTCGCCTGATAGATGTTGGTATGTGCAAGGAAATTATCCTGAAGAAGTGGAAATGAGTGCGACCATTCGCTATTTCGGAAACGAAAGCAGTAACTCCTATTTTGATCCATTATTCTTCACATATTTGGAAGAAAACGGGCTTACCGAAGACAGTCTCATTTTGATGTGGCGTCCCGATGCGCAATCCGCGTGGATAGAATACGACGCCTATGAATTGAACATTCAAGGCAGCGAAGACAATTGGATGGGACGATTTGACATTTCGAACCTCAGGCCCGGTTGGTATGCTTGGGCTGTTCATACAGGCGTTGTACACGTAGCATCCCCATTTGACATCCTTGATATATCATGTTATTTTGATCGCGATGGATTCCTAAATGTGTCGGGAAATAATCCACAGATAGAAGTCTTTGATGTATCCGGCAAACTTGTATACAGCGGAAAGGAGTCGCGCATTGCAACACAAAATTGGTCGAAAGGTGTATACGTTATAAAGGCAGGTAAGCACGAAATCAAAATCACCAAAGACTATTGAATTCCATAAGCATCATAGGCGGACGACGAGAATGGCTTTTCATTTTTCTCGCGGGTTTGTTTGTCACCAATGCGGTAACAGCCGAATTGATTAGCAATAAACTGATTGATGTTCCCATTCAATTTAATTTATTCGGCAATGATTTTGGTCCGTTTACCACGATCGTCGGCATTTTACCCTGGCCGATTGTGTTTTTGCTTACTGATTTGATGAATGAGTTTTATGGTCAGAAGGCAGTTCGAAGATTATCATGGATTACAGCTATACTCATTGGGTATTGTTTTTTTATAGTACTCATTTCCCTTCAAATTCCGGCAAAAGAAGTTCCGGGGGTTGCTACGAATGAACAATACAATACAGTTTTTGGTCAAGCACCATGGATAATCATTGGAAGTATTACTGCCTTTTTGATATCTCAACTACTCGACGCCACCTTGTTTCAATGGATCAAACACAAAACCGGCAATCGGATGATCTGGTTAAGAAGCACAGGAAGCACGCTCATCTCGCAGCTCCTCGACAGTTATATCGTTTTATACATGGGTTTTGTTCTTCCAGGTAGGATGGCCTTTGGTGATTATGTCGAAATTGCCGCGACTAATTATGTGCTCAAGATATTGATTGCGGTGGCGTTGACGCCGTTGATCTATTTGGGGCATTGGGGGGTGCGACGGTATTTGAAAATTGAAAATGGGCGCGGTCTGTAGGGGCGCACTGCCGTGCGCCCCTGCAGACCGTACGCCCCTGCAGACCGTGCGCCCCTGCAGACCGTACGCCCCTGCAGACCGCGCGCCCCTATTGTTTCAAAAATTGAAATCCCGTTTGATCATTTCCGTGTGAAATATTCAGGGTGTATTGTCCGGCGGGAAGGCTACCGATATTACAGTTTACATTGTTAAATCCGGCGATCGTTGAATAATTGAGGTCTTTCACCAGTCGTCCGTCGACCGAATAGATTCGTAGTTCCGAGTTACCTGATCCTTTAGAATGAAACGCAAAATCTAGCGATTCGTCCACCGGATTTCCATAAACAGCAATCACGGCAAGTTCTTGTGTTTCCTCTGGGTAACGAACTTCGAAGTGTCGTCTTTCCTCTTCACTCAGTCCCGAAAAATCGAGTACGCCACCATTTAGGTGAATAAGCACTTTCACATTTTCATCGCGACTAAAATTCACGAGTCTGAACTTGTTACCAAAGGACAATCGGGAAGCCTTGTTCATGTACACATCCACTGTTGTTCCATAATCTAGGCTATCATGATCTTCAATCATCAGCTTATTATTCAGGATTAATTCGGCACCTTCTTCCAGTGTAATCGTACTGTTTCCATATACTGCCAGAACACCGTTACCATTATCTCCGTAAAGAAATTTAGCGTTTTTAGTAATGGTCATAGCAGCATCACCGCTTAATTGCATACATGCTCTGCCCGACTGAAAATGCACAGAAGCACCGGGTTTATGAATGTACTGATCTCCGGGGCCGACTACTACATCAATGAAGTTGTTGAGGCACATCATACCTTCATTAATCAAGGTAAGGTTGTGTCGAACTGAATCACTTCCTTCGAGAAGGCCTCCTCGAAAATAAGCAAATGGCTGCATGGTTAAGCTCCGATCATAGGAAATAACTAAGGTAATTTCCTGTTGAACAGGTGAATTTGGAATAGGATAAAGGTCGATATAATATCTATTGGTATCCGATGGGATGCCCTCCCCACTCCACAGGGCGATATTAGGTTTCATCGAGTAACACCATCCACCCAACTCAATACACTCGGTATAATCCCACCCGATTTCATAGTAGTTTCCACCCCAATTATACGATGGCATGACCTCTTCTGTAAGGAAGTTGCTACAATTGCTAACGTCTGTGATGGCAGCATCGGTCATATAGAAAACAACTGAAGAATTATTACTGGAAAAATCGTATTTAAAAACTACCTGTTTTAGGATGTTTCCGGTTTCAAAATATTCGGTAGGAAAGCAATAAGAAAAATTGTAACCACATCCAAAATCACAGTACATAAACTCTTCAAAATATCTTCTGAGAATGGGTGTATTTGAGGTATCTAAGGGATCAGACGGTATTTGGATTTCGGTAAAAACACCATTGCAGAAATTATCGCCTTCACAGAAATTATTCATATTAAGACCCGTCAGACCGATATCACTTGTAGTCTCAAAGAAGTAAAGTGCATCCGGATTGAGAACGACGCTATCCGGTGCATTCCATTTCAAATAAACCGGGCGAATCAAGTCAACTTCGGAGAGTTGAATTTGAATCCAAGATTCCCCCTCAACACGAGTAGAAATACAATATGACGAATCTATTGGTCCATCCCAGGTATTGTCTAAAGTATGATAAGCTGTCCAGTTCTCCCATCCCAGCAATGTAGTTACAGAATCGAAACACAAACCTTGGGTTGGAGTACTAAAGTTGAATTCCGGAACTTGAGCCTTGAGGTGATTAATCGATAAAAACAGGCAAATAAGAAGTAACGTTTTTTTCATAGGTTGGAGGTTGAGGAATACAAGGTACAACGAAATCAGCTTATACCCTAAAATGTATATTCGGGCTTTAGTAGTTTGGGTTTCGCTTACTATGTGCGGGAAGGTTTCTAAAACTTAAATAGTACTTATAAAGGCATCACTCTCTTTTGCGCCTATCTAACCAAAAAACCCTTTCAACTTTTACGAAAGCACCGTTCATCAGTTTTTGTCGCCGAAGAAGCATTGCTCTCTAGCGCAAAAAAGGACCGTATTCTACTTTTGCCTTATGAAGGGGATATACTTTAAAACCTTTAAATCCATAAAATATGCAGAACTTAAAATCACTTCTCAATCAAAAATTGACATGGACATTTTCAAAAACGAAAATCACTTTAAAGAGCAACGATGAAACTATGCTTGAGTTGCAAGAAGAAAAGTTTAAAGGAGCAACTTTTTCATTGGATGGACTAAATTATGTCATTCGCAACGAAGGATTTTGGAATGCAAAGACGACTATTCACAATGATGGGAAGCAGACCCTAATCATGAAAAGAAACTTCCTTGGCAGCAAGGCCCGAATTGAACTTGAAAATGGAAATCAATACACATGTGAAATCAGCAACTCCCCTTTGGCTACTCTTACGTTTTTCAATAACAACCAAAAGGAAATTTTCTTTTACAAAATAGATATAACCCATAAGCCTGAGACACTTCTCAACATTATAGACCCTTCTATTAATGAAACCGAACTGCTCCTATTGATTATTTTGGGGTGTTATTCATTCAAAGAAATCGTAAGAGGTAGTGACGACTCCGATATGTTCTTATTGTTTGCAAGTGCATAACAAAAGGGCGGAATACGAAGCGGTCGATATTCGGCTAGCAGCATCTATGCTGAAGAAATATCAGGGTCCGCAGGTGGGTACTGTCTGTAGGTGCGCACTGCCGTGCGCACCTACAGACAGTAATCCCCTACCGCCCAAACAATCCCTTCCCCGGGTAATATGCCATCTTTCCAAGTTCCTCTTCGATGCGCAGAAGTTGGTTGTATTTGGCGATACGGTCGGTACGTGAGAGTGAGCCTGTTTTGATTTGACCGCAGTTGAGGGCAACAGCTAGATCGGCTATAGTAGTGTCTTCTGTTTCACCACTGCGATGACTCATTACCGATGTGTAGGCAGCACGATGCGCCATGGATACAGCATCGATCGTTTCGGTGAGGGTTCCTATTTGATTAACTTTAACTAGAATCGAATTAGCTATTCCCTGCTCTATTCCCTTTGAAAGACGTGTAATATTTGTAACAAATAAATCGTCGCCTACCAATTGAACTTTATTGCCTACCAAGTCTGTCAAGGCTTTCCAGCCATCCCAATCGTCTTCGGCACATCCGTCTTCGATGGAAATGATTGGATATTTATCGCACCAACCTTTCCAATAATCTACCATCTGCGCCGGAGTTAATTTGTCGCCGGTGCTTTCGAGATGATACGTCTTTTCTTCGGCATTGTAAAATTCAGTGCTCGCACAATCGAGCGCTAAGAGTACGTCTTGGCCGGGTTTGTAGCCTGCCGCTTCGATGGCTTGCATCACAATTTGCAATGCCTCTTCATTGCTTTTTAACTCAGGGGCAAATCCGCCTTCATCTCCTACGTTGGTAGAGTATCCGGCCTTTTTCAAAACCGCTTTGAGGTGATGAAAAACTTCGGTACCCATGCGCAATCCCTCGCTGAAAGAAGGAGCTCCAACAGGCATGATCATAAATTCCTGCACATCTACCTTGTTGTCGGCGTGAGCACCACCGTTAATAATGTTCATCATCGGCACCGGAAGTGTATTCGCACTTACACCGCCAACGTAGCGATACAAAGGAAGTCCGACAGAGAGAGCAGCAGCTTTAGCCACCGCAAGACTGACTCCGAGGATAGCATTTGCACCCAGAGCTGCTTTGTTTTCGGTGCCATCAATACCGCACATAGCGCGATCGATGAGGTTCTGCTCAAAAATGGAAGCGCCGGCCAATTGCTCGTTCAAAGTTTCGTTCACATTCTGTACAGCGCGGTTAACGCTTTTGCCCATGTAAATAGACTTGTCGTTGTCGCGCAATTCTACCGCCTCGTGGGCACCTGTACTTGCACCCGAAGGAACAGCAGCTCTTCCCATAACACCTTCGGTAGTGATTACATCCACCTCGATGGTTGGGTTTCCACGAGAATCGAGAATTTGACGCGCCTGAATTTTTGCAATTTGACTCATACTATTTTTTGAAATTAAAACTTAGGCCGTAACCGCAGCTTTTTTATTGGTTTTAATATTTTCTATAAATTGATCGAAGAGGTAACGAGAATCGTGAGGACCGGCACTAGCTTCCGGGTGATACTGCACACTAAAAACCTTTTTCGATTTAATACGAATTCCCGCAATGGTATCGTCGTTGAGGTGCTTATGTGTCACTTCAATGTCCGGATTGTTTTTAACGCTATCTCCGGAAACCACAAAGCCGTGATTCTGCGAAGTGATTTCACTTTTTCCGGAAATCAGATTTTTTATCGGATGATTAATCCCGCGATGTCCATTAAACATTTTAATCGTTTGCAGTCCCTGACTTAAGGCAATAATTTGATGTCCCAGACAGATGCCGAATACAGGTAGATTCGTTTCAATAAGCGACTTCACAAGTTGAATGGTAGCAGGCATAGCTGAAGGATCACCGGGACCATTGCTGAGCATTATTCCATGAGGTTGCCATTCCAGTATGTCCTCCACACTTGAGTTCATCGGAAATACCTTCAGATAGGCTCCACGATCGGCAAGGCAGCGTAGAATGTTCTTTTTAACCCCAAGGTCGAGCACGGCTATTCTATTTTCAGAATCAGCATTTCCAAAGAAAAAAGCTTCTTTTGTTGCCACCTTTGAGGAAAGTTCCAAACCATCCATCGAAGGAACTTCTGAAAGCATCTTTTTGAGAATCTCCAAATCTGAAATCTCGGAAGAGATAATGCAGTTCATTGCTCCGGCCTGACGGATATGTCGCACTAGACTTCTTGTGTCGATATCGGAGATGCCGACTTTTCGATCGCGCTCCAAATATTGCTGGAGACTGGCACTGCTACCAACTCGACTCGCCACATCGGAGAATTTCTTGATAATGATTCCGGCAACTTTGCAGGATTCCGATTCTACTTCTTTATCGTGAACGCCATAGTTTCCGATATGTGCAGTAGCCATAACAAGCACTTGTCCGTAGTAACTGGGGTCCGTAAAAACCTCCTGGTAACCTGTCATAGCCGTATTAAAGGCAATTTCACCGGTAGTGGTGCCGATAGCTCCGCATGAAGTACCATGATAAACAGTGCCATCCTGTAGAAGAAGGACGGCTGATTTTACTTCTCGCATGGTGCAAATTTAAGAATCCCGATAGGGGTTATGGGTTAAAGGTTTATCAAAAGATTTCTACAACCCTTGTTCAATGATTGCAGTAGGTAAAAAAAATGTCCGCCAAGGGGCGGACATTTATCACATTCATATAAATCATGTGCGTCACAACGCACAAATTATTATTCTGCTTTTGGCTCATCAGCTGCCGCATCAGTTGCAGGAGTTTCTGGAGCTGCACCGGCTTCTTTCTTTTTAGCACCACCACGACGTGTTCTTTTCTTGGCTCCGGCATCAACTGATTTACCATAAATCAAATTGAAGTCTACGAGTTCGATCATACACATTTCGGCGTTATCACCTTGACGGTGACCGGTGCGAATGATACGGGTAAAACCTCCCGGACGATCAGCCACTTTTGGAGCTACTTCGCGGAAAAGTTCGGTAACGGCTTCCTTGTTTTTAAGGTAGCTGAATACGATCCTTCTGTTGTGCGTTGTATCGGCTTTCGACTTTGTGATCAAAGGTTCTACAAAACGACGCAAAGCTTTTGCTTTAGCGAGCGTAGTATTGATCCTTTTGTGTTCAATCAGGGAATTGGCCATATTCATCATAAGAGCTTTGCGGTGCTCCGATTTTCTTCCCAGGTGGTTGAGTGTTCTTCCGTGTCTCATTTCTTTTTCTTCTTTCGATGATTATCCTTAACCGGCAGATTTTTAGTCTCTGTCCAGTTTGTATTTAGCTGTATTCATTCCGAACTGTAGGCCTTTGTTTTCTACAAGTTCTTCCAACTCGGTGAGCGACTTCTTACCGAAGTTTCTGAATTTCAACAAGTCGTTTTTGTTATAAGCAACTAGATCTCCTAGTGTCTCGATATCTGCTGCTTTCAAACAGTTTAGAGCGCGAACCGAAAGGTCCATATCTACCAAACGAGTTTTTAGCAATTGACGCATGTGCAATGAAGACTCATCAAATTCTTCTACTTCCTTCTTCATTTCAGTTTCGAGAGATATTTTCTCGTCGCTGAATAGCATGAAGTGGTGTATAAGGATTTTGGCTGCTTCCTGAAGAGCGTTCTTCGGAGTGATGCTACCGTCACCTTGAATTTCAAGGATGAGTTTTTCGTAGTCGGTTTTCTGTTCAACCCTGAAGTTCTCAACTGTGAATTTCACGTTGCGAATAGGGGTAAAAATTGAATCGATGAAAATAGTACCTATTGAATGGTGGCTATTCTTATTTTCTTCAGCCGGACGGTAACCGCGACCTTTTCCCACTTGAAGTTCGAGGCGCATTTTCACCTTTGGGTCCATGTTGCAGATCACGAGATCCGGGTTCAACACTTGGAATGAAGATGTGAATTTGCCAATGTCTCCGGCAGAAAATTGTGCTTGGTCGCCAATAACCACAACTACCTTTTCAGATTCAGATGAATCTATTTGACGTTTGAATCGAACCTGCTTGAGGTTGAGTACCATTTCAGTTACATCTTCTACTACACCTTTTACGGTAGAGAATTCGTGATCCACACCGTCAATCTTAATAGAAGTGATAGCAAAACCTTCTAAGGAAGAAAGAAGGATCCTGCGGAGGGCATTTCCGATAGTGATGCCGAATCCGGGCTCCAGCGGGCGAAATTCAAACGATCCTGCGAAATCATTCGATTCGAGCATTACGACCTTATCTGGTTTTACGAAATCGATAATTGCCATGTTGTGTTTGTAAGGGTTCTGTGTGAGGTGATAATAAAAAATTACTTCGAGTACAATTCGACGATCAGTTGTTCCTTGATATTCTCAGGAATCTGAACGCGTTGTGGGTATGCCAGGAATACTCCTGTCATATCATTTTGGTTCCAATCGAGCCACTCGAAATTCTTTCTGCTACCCAAGCTGAGGGTGATGGCAGGAAGAGATTTTGATTTGGCGCGCACGGCGATACGATCTCCCGGACGACACGAGAAAGAAGGTATGTTTACAACATTACCATTAACAGTAATGTGGTTGTGCGAAACGAACTGGCGAGCAGCACGACGAGTATTTCCGATTCCGAGGCGGTACGCTACGTTGTCGAGACGAGCTTCGCAAAAAGCGAGCAAAATCTCACCGGTAACACCCGTTTTAGCGGAAGCCTTTAGATAAAGGTTTTCGAATTGCTTCTCGAGAATGCCATAAGTGTACTTCGCTTTCTGTTTTTCGATAAGCTGCACGGCATATTCGGATTGCTTCGCCCTTCTTTTGTTGGGTCCGTGTTGTCCTGGAGGATAATTTCTTTTCTCCAAGGCTTTATCCGGTCCAAAGATGGGTTCGCGGAATCTTCGTGCAATTTTGCTGGTTGGTCCTGTATATCTGGCCATTTCTTTTAACCTAAAAAGTTGATAATGAAATTAGATTCTTCTTTGTTTTGGTGGGCGGCAACCGTTGTGCGGCATCGGAGTGCAGTCAACGATTTCGGTAACTTCAATACCGGCACCATGAATAGTACGGATAGCACTTTCGCGACCGGCACCCGGGCCTTTCACGTACACTTTCACCTTGCGGAGACCGAGTTCGTGTGCCTCTTTTGAGCATTGTTCAGCGGCTACTTGGGCAGCATACGGAGTGTTCTTTTTGGAACCTCTGAAGCCCATTTTACCGGCTGAAGACCAGGAAATAACCTGTCCTTGATTGTTGGTAAGACTAATGATGATGTTGTTGAATGTAGATTGCACGTGGGCCTGACCTACAGCTTCTACCACCACATTTTTCTTTTTCTTTTTTTCTTGTTTAGCCATGTTACTGTTTGCTAAAGAGCTATCTTTTATTTAACTGCTTTCTTCTTATTGGCAACGGTCTTACGCTTACCCTTACGAGTACGTGCGTTGTTTTTGGTGGACTGACCGCGCAGAGGAAGACCTGTGCGGTGACGAACACCACGGTAGCAACCGATATCCATCAGACGTTTGATGCTCATTTGCACTTCTGATCTGAGGGCACCTTCCACTTTAAATTCAGTGGTGATGAATCCGCGGATCTTCGACAAATCGTCGTCGTCCCATTCCTGTACTTTTTTATCTACAGAAACGCCTGCAGAGCTCAGGATACGACGAGCGCGACTGCGACCGATTCCGAAAATGTAGGTAAGTCCAATCTCACCTCTTTTGTTGCGTGGTAAATCAATACCTGCTATTCTTGCCATTGTATACGTTGTTTATTCCTTCCCGTAGGGAAAAATTATCCTTGTCTTTGTTTAAACTTTGGGTTCTTTTTGTTTATCACATAAAGGCGCCCTTTTCTGCGAACGATCTTGCACTCGGCAGAACGTTTCTTAATCGATGCACGTACTTTCATTTCGTGTTTTTATTTATATCTGAAGGAAATCCTTCCTTTTGTTAAATCATAGGGTGACATTTCCACCTTCACCCGGTCGCCAGGTAGGATTCGGATGTAGTGCATCCTCATCTTTCCCGATATGTGGGCCGTAATCACGTGTCCGTTTTCCAACTCAACGCGAAACATTGCGTTGGAAAGGGCTTCGATGATCGTACCGTCGAGTTCTATTGACGTTTGTTTGGCCATATTTTTTTACACTAGGCTCAACGCCTGTTCAATATATTCAAAGGTTGATAAAACTTCAGCTTTGTCTTTTCTCACCACAATTGTATGTTCAAAGTGTGCACTCGGCAATCCATCGGCGGTTAAAATCGTCCAACCATCTGAATGCTGCTTCACATTTCGTCGTCCCATGTTGATCATCGGTTCAATCGCAATTACTAATCCGGGCATCAGTAGTGTTCCGTTTCCTCTTTTACCGAAGTTCGGTACTTCCGGTGCTTCGTGAAGATTGCGACCCACTCCATGACCTACTAGCTCTCTTACGACGCCGTATCCATGTTTCTCCGCTTCGTTCTGCACTGCAAAACTGATATCCCCTACTCTCTTATTGGCTACTGCCTCTTCGATTCCGAGTTCGAGGCAACGTTTAGTTACTTCGATCAGCTTTTTCACTTCCGGGCTAACCACACCTACTTCAAATGTGTAGGCGCTGTCGCCATAAAATCCATTCATCAATACTCCACAATCTACACTCACTATATCCCCTTCCTTGAGAGCTATTGCGTTTGGAAGTCCATGCACAACTGTGCTATTTACACTTGAGCAGATGGAGTTTGGAAATCCGTTGTATCCAAGGAATCCGGGCACTCCACCGTGATCGCGTATAAAGCCTTCGGCCAACTTATCCAACTCCAGAGTGGTTACTCCGGGGCGAATATGTTTGGCCAATTCAGCCAAAGTTTTTCCAACAAACAAAGAACTTTCTCTTACGAGTTCTATTTCCTCTTCGGTTTTATAAACCGGTTTATTTTCCTTCCCCACTATTATCCTACTATCTTAAAATGCCGAACCTGTCGAAACAGTTGCAGCAGTTCTGCCACGCAATCTTCCGGACTTCATTAGTCCATCATAATGCCTTGACAACAGATGACTTTCAACTTGTTGAAGTGTATCTAACAACACACCTACTGTGATTAGCAATGACGTTCCACCGTAAAACAATGAAAACGCTTGTGTCTTCGATAGACCTGACATATATATCAAGGCCGGAAGAATTGCAATCAACCCTACAAAAACACCACCGGGCAATGTAATTCTCGAAAGAATAGTATCGATAAAGTCCTGAGTTGGTCTACCCGGCTTCACACCCGGAATAAAGTTTCCATTGCGCTTCAGATCGTCTGCTATTTGACCGGGATTAGTGGTAATTGCAGTATAGAAGTATGTAAAGATTACAATCATGAAGAAAAACAAGACATTGTAAGCTGTACCATAAATATTTCCGAGGCTGGCAACAACAGGATTATCTCTGAACGTCTCCGTTTGCTGAAGGTAAAGAGGCAAGAACATGATCGCCTGAGCGAAAATGATCGGCATAACACCGGCAGAGTTCACACGTAAAGGAATAAAAGAGCGAGCACCTTCACCTTGTGGAAGATGAGTACCTCCTGTATTCATACGGGCCATTTGCACCGGCACTCGACGAACAGCCTGAATTACTGCTACACAGAATCCAACAACAACAAAGAGAACTGCGATTTCTATAAGGAAGAAAAATACAGATTGCGCCTGTGATTCTTGGAAAAAGGATCCGGGCATATCTGCAAGGATACCTACCATGATGATCATCGAAATTCCGTTTCCAATTCCTTTGTCAGTAATACGTTCGCCGATCCAAAGAACGAAGAGTGTACTACAAGTAAGGATGATCACTGCTGCGGGCACCCATAATGCGAAATCAGGGCGAGCAGAAGGATCGATAGTCGATAGGATGTAACCGGGAGCTTGAACAACGCCGATAGCGATGGTGAGCAAACGAGTGTACTGATTTATCTTTTTGCGACCACTTTCTCCTTCGCGTTGCATTTTGGAGATCGTAGGAACAGCCAAACCAAGGAGCTGAATAATAATCGACGCCGAAATGTACGGCATGATACCCAATGCGAAGATCGAAGCGCGACTAAACGCACCTCCTGTAAAGAGACCGAGAAGACCGATAAGACCTTCCTGATCACTTGAATTTAGCTTGGATACATCCACACCCGGAAGAACGATAAACGATCCAATTCTATACACGAGGAGTAATCCAAGAGTAAGAAGAATCTTTTTTCTCAGTTCTTCGTGGTGATAGATATCACGCAATTTCTTTATAAAGCCTTTCATACGTCGATTCTGTTATAGCGTAGTTGCCTGTCCACCCAATCCTTCAATTGCCTTACGTGCAGTTTCTGAGAAGCCGTGAGCTGAAACGTTCAATTTCGCTTTCAGTTCACCACGGCCAAGAATTTTCACGAGGTCGTTTTTCGAAGATATACCATACTCCACTAGTGTAGTTGGCGACACTTCAGTCAGTTTATATTTCTCAACCAGTTCTTGAAGAGTATCGAGGTTGATACCCTTATACTCCACCCTGTTGAAGTTTTTAAATCCGAATTTCGGAACCCTTCTTTGAAGTGGCATTTGACCTCCTTCGAAGCCAATTTTGCGCTTGGTACCTGAACGTGATCCGGCTCCTTTGTGACCTCTTGTGGAAGTACCACCGTGCCCTGAACCTTCTCCACGTCCAATTCTCTTACGATCTGTAATTGAACCTTCGGCCGGTTTGATATTATGCAGTTTCATATCGTTGCTCTTCTTTATGCTTATTATTTATATTCCACCTTAAGTAGGTGACTAACAGCTCTGATCATACCCTGAATGTTAGGGCTCAGATCTTTTTCAACCGGCACATTGAGTTTTTTAATACCCAACGCTTGGATGGTTAGTTTCTGCCTTTTCGGCTGGTCTATGGTACTGCGTACCTGTGTTATAACAACTTTTGCCATTTTGCTTACGCTATTATCCGTTATAAACTTTTTGTACACTGATTCCACGTGTTCTGGCGATCTCATTAACATCTCTCAATTTTGAAAGAGCATCGAGTGTAGCTTTCACCACGTTGTGAGGGTTCGATGAGCCCTGAGATTTGGCCAAAACGTCCGTTACACCTGCACTCTCAAGTACGGCGCGCATTGCACCCCCTGCGATTACACCTGTTCCGTGTGAAGCCGGCTTGATCAGCACGCGAGCGCCGCCAAATTTACCATATTGTTCGTGAGGAATGGTACCTTTTAGTACCGGAACCTGCACTAGGTTCTTTTTTGCTTCTTCCAAACCTTTGGTAATGGCATCGGTAACTTCCTTGGCTTTACCAAGACCGTGACCAACTACACCATTTTCGTTGCCCACAACCACGATAGCTGCGAACCCGAAGGCGCGACCACCCTTGGTCACTTTGGTTACCCTGTTAACGGCAACCAAGCGATCTTTCAGTTCAGAGTCGCTTGCGCGCACTGCTTTTCCTTCCTGTGACATTCTTTTTCTTGTTGTATTATCAGAATTTAAGGCCTCCTTCTCTAGCACCTTCTGCTAGGGATTTCACACGTCCATGGTAGAGGTAACCACCGCGATCGAACGTAACTACTTCTACTCCGGCTGCAACAGCTCTTTCGGCAATAGTTTTTCCAACCACTTTAGCTTGTTCTACTTTGTTCATCTTGTCCAAACCTTTAATGGCCAACGATGAGGCAGCTACGAGGGTCTTTCCGTCCAGGTCATTAATAACCTGAGCGTAGATCTCGTTATTACTGCGGTAAACCGAGAGACGCGGTGATTCGGGAGTACCAACCACTTTGCCTCTAATACGGCTACGAATTTTCTTTCTGCGAACTTCTTTGCTAAATGACATGATCTTACAATTTTATTTTGCTGCAGTCTTACCTGCTTTCTTTCTAACAAATTCTCCTGCGTAACGCACACCTTTTCCTTTGTATGGCTCAGGTTTGCGGAGAGAACGTATTTTAGCTGATACCATTCCAACAAGTTGTTTGTCGAAACCTTCGATGGTTATCACCGGGTTTTCTCCTTTTTCAGCTTTGGCCGACACCTTCAATTCGGTTGGAATTTCGATGATAATTGGGTGAGAATATCCCAGAGAAAGTTCCAATTGTTGACCGGCAACTTTAGCTCTGTAACCTACCCCGATCATAACGAGATTCTGGGTAAAACCCGTGCTCACACCGGTAACCATGTTGTTTAACAAGGCGCGGTACAGACCATGCTTAGAACGAACATTCTTATGATCGCTGGTGCGGCTCAAGGTGATCTCACCTTCTCCGATATTCACCGAGATCGCAGGATCTACGAACTGAGTCAATTCGCCTTTTGGGCCTTTCACTTTCACCACATTATCGGCCATGGAGATTTCAACTCCTTTGGTTATTGATATGGGCGCTTTTCCTATACGTGACATGTGTCGACTTTATTTAATGGTCAGTTTCTTAATAAACGTAACATAATACTTCTCCACCAACGTTTTCTTGACGAGCTTCTTTCTCTGTCATTACACCTTTGGATGTAGACAAGATAGAGATACCCATTCCGTTCAATACGCGGGGTAATTGATCTGCACCGGTGTATCTGCGAAGACCCGGGCTAGAAATGCGGTTGATGCTCGTGATGGCAGGTTTGCGTGTTTTCGCGTTGTACTTAAGTGCAATGCGGATAACGCCAGGTTTTCCATCCTCGAACTGATAGTTCAGGATGTACCCTTTATCCATGAGGATCTTGGTAATTTCCTTTTTCAGGTTACTTGCTGGGATTTCGACCACCTTATGACGAGCACTTTGCGCGTTACGGATACGGGTCAGAAAATCGGCTATTGGATCTGTAAACATTGTGTATTACTACTTTCGTTCTTTATTCTATTTGATTACCAGCTGGCTTTTTTCACACCAGGAATTCTACCTTCTAGGGCCAATTCTCTGAACTGGTTTCTGCAAAGTCCAAACTGACGCATGTAACCGCGAGGACGGCCAGTTAGGCCACAACGGTTGCGTACACGCACTTTGCTGCTATTGCGCGGAAGTTTCTGCAATCCCTCCCAGTCACCGGCTTTTTTTAGCTCAGCTCTTTTCTTTGAGTGCAACTCTACGAGAGCGATTCTTTTTCTCTCGCGAGCCTTCATCGATTCTTTTGCCATTGTCTTCTATCTATTATTTGGTGAAAGGGAATCCGAATTCTTCAAGAAGAGCACGTGCTTCTTCATTGTTAGGTGCCGTGGTAACGAATGTAATATCCATTCCGGCTATTGCCTTGATTTTATCTAGGTCGATCTCCGGGAAGATGATCTGTTCTTTCACACCAAATGTGAAATTACCTCTTCCATCGAAACCGGAGGCTCTTACACCACGGAAATCGCGCGTTCTTGGGAGTGATACAGAGATCAGACGATCGAGAAACTCGTACATCTTATTGCCTCTGAGTGTTACTCTTGCTCCTACAGCAACACCTTTTCTCAACTTGAAGTTAGAGATATCTTTGGTTGCCATGGTTGGTACGGCTTTCTGACCGGAGATTAGTCCGAGTTCATCAACGGCTGAGTCGATAATTTTCTTATCGGCAGTAGCCTTTCCGAGACCTTGGTTCAGACAGATCTTCGTGATCTTCGGAACTTGCATTGGCGAAGAATAATCGAATCTCTTACGGAGGTTAACCGAGATTTCTTCTTCGTACTTTTTTCTTAGACGTGGTGCGGTGCTCATTTGAGTGTCTCCCCTGATTTTTTAGAATATCTTTCGAGTTTGCCCTCGCTGTTTTGTCTGCGTCCAACTTTGGTAGCATTTCCTTTGCCATCAATAACTCTCACATTAGAAATGTGAATACCGGCTTCCTTTTTCTCGATTCCACCTTGTGGATTCTGAGCAGACGGCTTACGGTGTCTTGATACGAGGTTGATACCTTCAACGGTAACGCGTTCGTTTTTACGGTCAACGCTGGTCACACGACCTTGCTTGCCCTTGTTATCGCCGGTGGTAACTGCCACCAGGTCATTTTTCTTTACCTTCAATCTCTTGAACATGGTTTCTATCTGTATTGGTACAGCTTTTTAAATTACCTCAGGAGCCAAAGAAACAATTTTCATATAATCTTTTTCTCTGAGTTCTCGGGCCACCGGGCCGAAAATACGAGTTCCTCTAAGTTCTCCGGCCGGGTTCAACAGAACCACAGCGTTGTCATCGAAACGGATGTAGCTTCCATCTGCGCGACGAACTTCTTTTTTAGTTCGAACGATTACTGCTTTTGAAACAGCACCTTTCTTTACGTTTCCACCCGGAAGTGCATCCTTCACGGACACTACTATCTGGTCTCCCAGAGAAGCATATCTTCTGCGGGTACCACCCAACACACGGATGCAAAGAACTTCTCTCGCGCCGCTATTGTCTGCAACTTTCAGTCGTGATTCTGTCTGTATCATTGTTCTATACTTCTATTAGGTGGCTTATTTCGCCTTCTCTATTATTTGCACAAGTCTCCAACGCTTCAGCTTGCTGAGCGGACGTGTTTCCATGATGAGCACTTTGTCGCCCACACCGCACTCCTGGTTTTCGTCGTGCGCCATGAATCTCTTCGTGTGCTTCACGAACTTACCATACTTGGGGTGCATAATTTTGGTTTCCACAGTCACAACGATGGATTTGGCCATCTTGTTGGAGGTAACCACCCCTGTCCTTTCTTTTCGAAGTTTTCTGTCCATACCCTTGAGGGTTATTTGCTGTTATTGTTCTTAACGTTCAATGCAGTGAGCATACGGGCAATATCCCTGCGCTTATTGCGAATAGTCATCGGGTTTTCTGTACCTGCTACTCCGTGGTTAAATTTCATCTGAGAAAGAGCAGCTCTTTCTTCGGCGATTTTCTCGCGGATTTCCTTTTCGGTCAGGTTGCTGTAATCGGTCGCTTTCATGCTTTCTATCTTACGGGATTATGCTTCTGTGTAGTCCGGACGTACAATAAATTTCGTACGAACAGGGAGTTTTTGAGCGGCGAGGCGCAATGCTTCTTGTGCGATCTCGAGGGTTACTCCCTCTGCTTCGAACAGAATACGTCCCGGCTTTACAACAGCTACCCAATGGTCGGGAGCTCCTTTACCTTTACCCATCCTCACCTCAGCAGGTTTTGTAGTAATCGGTTTGTCCGGAAAAATACGGATCCAAACCTTTCCTTCTCTCTTCATGAATCTGGTTACAGCCACCCTCGCAGACTCTAATTGTCTTGAAGTGATAAAACCTTCGTCCATGGTTTTGATAGCGAATGATCCAAAAGCAAGTTGTGCTCCGCGGGTAGCATTACCCTTGATCTTTCCTTTCTGCTGTTTTCTGTATTTCGTTCTTTTTGGCTGTAACATGGCTTTGTTCGCTCTTTACAAATTTTTATCCTTGATTAGTTGGCAGTTCTCTTGTTGTTTGGTCCACCTGGTCTGCGTCCACCGCCTCTTGGGCTTCTTGGAGCAGCACCTTGGTTACCGGAACCTTTAAGTTGCTGACCAACGTTCGGCGAAAGATCTCTCTTTCCATAAACCTCACCACGGCATATCCATACTTTAACACCGATACGGCCGTAGGCAGTATGAGCTTCTGCGTGATGATAATCGATATCTGCACGGAAGGTGTGTAGTGGAATACGACCTTCCTTGTAAGTCTCTGTACGTGCGATTTCAGCTCCGTTTAAACGGCCTGCAATCGACACTTTGATTCCTTCTCCACCCATTCTCATGGTTGTAGAGATGGACATTTTGGTAGCACGACGGTAAGAGATACGTCCTTCGATTTGACGGCAGATACCATCAGCTACAAGACGCGCATCCAATTCCGGACGTTTGATCTCGAAAATGTTGATCTGAACATCTTTTCCGGTAAGTTTCTTCAACTCTTCCTTCAATTTATCCACTTCGCTACCCGCTTTACCAATGATCACACCCGGACGGGCAGTGTTAATGGTAACGGTCACTAGTTTCAATGTTCTTTCGATCACAATTTTGGAAACAGAGGCCTTCTTCAGACGGGCCATGAGGTACTTGCGGATTTTATCGTCTTCCACGATTTTATCCATGTAGTTCTTTCCGCCATACCAGTTGCTGTCCCATCCCTTGATGAAACCTAACCTGTTGCCAATTGGATTACACTTTTGTCCCATTCTATTTGCTATCTCTAAAGATTATTTTTTATCTACTATGATTGTAATGTGGTTCGAACGTTTTCTGATGCGGTGAGCTCTTCCCTGTGGGGCCGGGCTAATACGCTTCAACATACGTCCGCCGTCTACGATGATGTCTTTCACCACCAAGTTGCCGGTTGTTGGATCTTCGCCGGCATTTTTTGTTTGCCAGTTATCAATCGCTGAACGAAGAAGTTTTTCCATTGGAAGTGCACTGTGCTTGCGTGTGAACTTCAGAATATTGAGTGCCATGAAGACCTCTTTACCTCTGATGATATCAGCAACCAATCTCATCTTCCTTGGTGAAGATGGGTGATTGTTCAGTTTGGCAATTGCCGTCTGCTTCTTCGTTTCTTTAAGCCTCTCGGCCATTTGTCTTTTCCTAGCTCCCATTGTCGGATTTATTATCGGAAGGTTCGCGTTATAATTCTACTTATTTTCTATTTCCGGAGTGTCCGCGGAAGGTACGAGTCGGAGAAAATTCGCCGAGTTTGTGTCCTACCATGTTTTCAGTAACGTACACCGGAATGAACTGTTTGCCGTTATGCACTGCGATGGTCATACCAACGAACTCAGGGCTAATCGTACTGGCACGTGACCAAGTCTTGATAACTGTTTTCTTACCTGAACTCTGTGCCTGATCAATCTTCTTTTGAAGTTTGATGTGGATAAACGGCGGTTTTTTAAGCGACCTTGACATTTCTTAAAATATTATTTCTTTCTACGTTCCAAAATGAATCTTGTTGAAGGCTTCTTCGACTTACGAGTCTTCTGACCTTTAGCCGGAAGGCCTTTACGTGAACGAGGGTGTCCACCTGAAGCTCTTCCTTCTCCACCTCCCATCGGGTGATCTACCGGGTTCATGGCTACACCACGAACTCTTGGACGACGACCCAACCAGCGGCTGCGACCTGCTTTACCGGAAACAACCAGCATGTGTTCTTCGTTTGATACACTGCCAATGGTGGCGATACAATCAGACAAGATCAAGCGGTTTTCACCAGAAGGCATGGTGATTACAGCATATTTTCCATCGCGGGAAGTAAGCTGAGCATAGCTACCGGCACTGCGGGCTATAACTCCACCTTTTCCAGGCTTCATTTCAATGTTATGAATAAGAGTTCCGAGTGGAATATCGCGCAGATAAAGAGCGTTTCCTACTTCAGGAGAAGCTTTTGAACCTGACATGATAGTTTGACCCACTTTGATACCTTTTGGTGAAAGGATATATCTCTTCTCACCGTCAGCATATTCTACCAAACAAATTCTAGATGAACGGTTCGGATCATACTCTACAGTCAAAATTTTTGCGGATACATCGTGCTTAGATCTTAAAAAATCTATGAGACGATATTGTCTTTTGTGTCCACCGCCAATGTGACGCATGGTTCTCTTACCTTGGTTATTTCGTCCACCTGTAGATTTAAGTGGAACAACCAATGGTTTAAAAGGCTTGTTAGTAGTCAACTCATCAAACGTGAGAGCTACTTTATGCCTGGTACCTGCGGTAACGGGATTTAATTTCTTGATACCCATAATTCTTTTCTTCTATTATGCGTTGGCGTAAAAGTCAATAGTGTCACCTGCGGCCAATTTCACAATGGCCTTCTTGTAGCTGGCGCTTCTTCCAGAAGTGATACCTGTTTTGGTATAACGGAATTTGCGTTTTCCGCTGTAGCGAATGGTGTTAACGTCGAGGACTTTTACACCGAACTGCTTTTCTACAGCTTTTTTGATCTCAATTTTATTCGCATCCACATGAACGATGAATCCGAATTTGCCCTGCTTCTCAGTGATAGCAGTCATTTTTTCAGTAACCAGTGGTCTGATAAGGATTTGGCTCATGGTGCTTACTTATTAAGAATTTCAGTTACAACTTCATGTGCGTTACCCACAAACACCACTTTTTGGCTATTCATGATATCATAGGTATTCACCAATGATGCGATCTTCACGTTGTAATCTTTTGTGTTTCTAGCTGAAAGGTAAACAGCGTCATTTCTCTCCGAGATCAACACCAAAGTTTTTCTAGAAAGGTTTAGATTGCTCATTACCTTACTGAATTCCTTTGTCTTTGGTTTGTCCATTGTGATGTTGTCCACCACGATGATTCCTGATTCTTTGGCTTTGTATGTCAATGCTGATTTACGAGCCAAACGAGAGGTGTTCTTATTCACCTTGATATCGTATGAACGCGGCTGTGGCCCGAATGTAGCACCTCCACCAACAATGGTTGGGCTCTTGATGCTACCGGCACGTGCACCACCGGTTCCTTTTTGCTTCTTAATTTTTCTAGTCGACCCGCTTACTTCGTTTCTTTCTTTCGTTTTAGAAGTACCTGTGCGTTGAGCGTTCAGATATTTCTTAACGTCGAGATAGATCGCGTGATCATTCGGTTCAATAGCGAACACTGAATCATCAAGAGTAACCTTCTTTCCGGTCTTTTTTCCTTCTATGTTATGTACTTCGAGTTCCATGATTACTTGATGATTAATACGGTTGCACCATTAAAACCGGGAAGAGCACCTTTGATGAGGATTAAATTCTCTTCCGGCAACACTTTAACAATTTCTAGATTCTGCACGGTACGACGAGCGTTACCTGTTCTTCCGGCCATGCGCATGCCTTTGAATACACGCGATGGGTCTGAAGATGCACCGAGCGATCCCGGAGCGCGCAGACGGTTATGTTGACCGTGAGTGCTCTCACCTACTCCAGCAAAACCGTGACGTTTAACAACACCTTGGAAACCTTTTCCTTTGGTGGTACCAACTACGTCTACGAACTCACCTTCGGCAAAGAGTCCGTCAAGGACAATTTTGTCTCCTAGTTTCAAATCCTGTGAGAAGTCATGAAACTCAACTACGAATCTTTTTGGAGTTGTTCCGGCTTTTGCGAAGTGTCCGATCATTGGCTTAGAGGTGTTTTTCTCCTTCTTGTCGCCGAATGCCAACTGAACCGCGCTGTATCCATCCTTCTCCTCAGTTCTGATCTGAGTCACAACACATGGACCAGCCTCCACCACTGTGCATGGGATATTTTTCCCAGCGGCACTATAGATGCTAGTCATTCCTACTTTTTTACCAATTATACCTGGCATGTGTGTTTATATTACTTGATTAATTACACTTTGATTTCAACCTCAACTCCACTTGGAAGCTCCAGCTTCATGAGCGCATCTACAGTCTTCGATGAAGAAGAATAGATGTCGAGCAGACGCTTGTATGAACTCAGTTCGAACTGCTCACGTGCCTTCTTGTTTACGTGAGGGGAACGGAGTACAGTGTAGATCCTTTTGTGTGTAGGAAGGGGAATAGGTCCGTTCACTACAGCACCGGTAGACTTCACTGTCTTCACGATTTTTTCTGCTGACTTATCGACCAAGTTGTGATCGTAAGACTTCAGTTTGATGCGGATTTTTTGGGCCATTATGGTTTTTTAATATCGCTGTTATACGTTGGCTTTACCTTTTACTTTAGCAATAACTGCCTCTTGCACACTGTTGGTGGCAGGAGCGTAGTTGCTGAATTCCATGCTTGATGTTGCACGACCTGAAGTGATGGTACGCAAGTCTGTCACGTAACCGAACATTTCAGAAAGTGGAACTTTAGCATTGATAACGGTAGCTCTATTTCTTTCGCTGGTTCCTTCAATCACACCGCGACGTTTGTTCAAGTCACCGATTACATCACCCATGTTTTCAGCAGGGGTAACAACTTCGAGTTTCATGATAGGCTCGAGGATGATCGGCTTACACTTTGGAAGTGCTTCGCGGTAGGCCATCTTCGCACACAATTCGAATGAAAGGGCGTCGGAGTCAACGTTGTGGTATGAACCGTCGTTTAGTTCAACTTTCAGGCTGTCGAGTGGGTATCCTGCAAGTACACCATTGTTCATGGCTTCCTTGAATCCTTTTTCGATAGCCGGAATGAATTCACGTGGTACGTTACCACCTTTAATATTATTTACGAATACCAAACCTGGCTTTTCAGCGTCGTTGTTTGGTCCGATGTTTACAACGATGTCGGCGAATTTACCGCGACCACCCGTTTGCTTTTTGTACACTTCACGGTGATTTGCATCGGATGTAATTGCTTCCTTGTATGCAACCTGGGGAGCACCCTGATTACATTCAACTTTGAACTCACGTTTCATGCGATCAACGATAATTTCGAGGTGCAACTCACCCATACCGCTGATGATAGTCTGACCGGTTTCTTCGTCCGTTTTAACACGGAACGTAGGATCTTCTTCGGCCAATTTTGCCAAAGCCATACCCATTTTATCTTGATCGACCTGAGTTTTAGGTTCGATTGCTAATCCGATTACAGGCTCAGGGAAATCCATTGCTTCGAGAACAATTGGATTTTTCTCATCACACAGAGTATCACCGGTTTTAATATCCTTAAAACCTACTGCAGCTCCGATATCTCCGGCACCAAGGCTTTCAACAGGGTTCTGCTTATTAGCATGCATTTGGAAGATACGTGAGATACGTTCTTTGTTACCGCTGCGGGTATTCAGAACATAGGATCCTGCTTGAAGCATACCTGAGTAGGCACGCATAAATGCAAGTCGTCCAACGTATGGGTCAGTCGCAATCTTGAAAGCAAGAGCTGCGAATGGTTCGCTATAATCGGGCTTACGGCTAATTTCGTCAAGTGTATCAGGGTTGATACCTTTTACGCTTTCCTTGTCCAATGGACTTGGAAGAAGTTCCATTACCAGATCAAGCATGGTTTGTACACCCTTGTTTTTGAAGGATGAACCACAAACCATTGGAACGATTTTATGGTCGAGACAAGCTGCACGCAAAGCGTCTAGGATTTCTCTTTCGGTGATCGAAGTAGGATCATCGAAAAATTTCATCATCAGGTTGTCGTCGTATTCAGACACTGCTTCGAGAAGTTTTTCTCTCCACATAGTTGCTTCCTCCAACATATCTGCCGGAATGTCAACAGTCTGATAAGTCATACCCTTATCGTGCTCATTCCAGATCATTCCGCGGAAGTTGATCAAGTCAACTACACCTGTGAAATCATCTTCTGCACCGATAGGCAATTGAAGAGGAACGGCATTGCTACCGAGCATTTCTCTCACTTGGTTACACACCATGAGGAAGTCGGCACCTTGACGGTCCATCTTATTTACGAATCCAAGACGAACAACATTGTAGTTGTTTGCCAAACGCCAGTTGGTTTCAGACTGAGGTTCTACCCCATCAACGGCGCTAAAAAGGAAAACAAGACCATCGAGGATACGGAGTGAACGGTTTACCTCTACGGTAAAGTCCACGTGACCCGGAGTGTCGATGATGTTGATGTGATATTGGTTATCACGGTAATTCCAGAAAACGGTAGTAGCAGCAGAAGTAATAGTAATACCTCTTTCTTGCTCCTGAGCCATCCAGTCCATGGTGGCTGCGCCGTCGTGAACTTCACCAATTTTGTGGTTCACACCGGAGTAATAAAGAATACGCTCGGTGGTAGTCGTCTTTCCCGCATCAATGTGGGCGGCGATACCGATATTTCTTGTATATTTAAGGTCTCTTGACATTTTGGGTTCCTTTTAGGCTTTCAGATTAGAAACGGAAGTGTGAGAAAGCCTTGTTTGCTTCTGCCATACGGTGAACGTCTTCTTTCTTTTTGAAAGCAGAACCTTCTTCCTTAAAAGCAGCCATGATTTCACCGGCAAGTTTGTCGGCCATGCTTTTTTCGTTGCGTTTGCGAGCGTATCCTATGAGCCATTTCATAGCCATAGAACTTTTGCGATCATCGCGGATAGGAGATGGAATCTGGAAAGTAGCTCCACCAACACGGCGGCTACGTACTTCAACAGCTGGGGTCACATTTTCAAGTGCCTTTCTCCATATTTCCAGACCATTTTCGCCCGACTTCGTTCCAACTTTGTCGATAGCATCATAGAAAATACCGAAAGCGGTGCTTTTCTTACCCTGCAACATCAGGTTGTTTACGAACTTCGTAACCACCACCTCGTTAAAAACCGGATCTGGTAGTACTGGAATTTTTTTGGCTTTTCTCCTTCTCATGGATCAAATAATATCGCGGTTATTTTTTTACTTTAGGTCTCTTAGTACCGTATTTAGATCTGCGCTGTCCACGGCCGTTAACACCGGCAGTATCCAAAGCACCACGTACGATGTGATAACGTACGCCCGGAAGATCTTTCACTCGACCGCCTCTTACGAGAACAATTGAGTGTTCTTGAAGGTTGTGACCTTCTCCGCCGATGTAAGCGATTACCTCAAACTTGTTGGTCAGACGAACCTTAGCTACCTTTCTAAGGGCCGAATTCGGCTTCTTAGGAGTAGTAGTGTACACTTTGGTGCACACACCTCTGCGTTGTGGGCAAGAGGTCAGAGCCGCTGACTTGCTGCGGTACTGTAAGGTCTCACGACCTTTTCTGATAAGTTGTTGTACGGTTGGCATTCTCTAAATTTCTCTTATTTTTTCCCTTTTTGGCAATGCTCACACGGCCGCAAAAACGGGGGCGCAAATGTACAAGCGATATTCAATCGTGCAACAGTCATTGTGAAAATATTTTTACAGAAGTCATGATTTGTAGCCGTTTGGATAAAATATTCCTTGTAATATATTGTTTTACAGTATTTTAAAATTTTAACAGATTTCGGACTTTTCAAGGAAACCGAACGATTGAAACCGGAAGTTTTCAACAATTCGAATTTTTATACCCCTTCAACCGGAGGCTCCGAGGTCATTTTTGAACTTTGAATTGTGAAAATCTTAAGATATCGCTTCCATTACTCCATCCACAATAAACTCCAGTTGTTCATTGGTAAGCTCCGTGTGCATAGGGAGTGAAAAAACTCGACGGCAAAGATCCTCAGTTACAGGGAATTGACCCTCAGAATAGCCCAAATTTGAATATGCCTTTTGAAGATGTAAAGGAACCGGGTAATAAATCATGGACGGTATGCCTTTGACAGCCAGTTTGTCAGGAATCGAATTTCTATCTACTCCATTGGTTTTTAATGTATATTGATGGAATACATGGGTGCTTTTAGAGTCCCGAACAGGGGTTATGAGCTTCGATGTAGCCGAAAAAGCATGGTCGTAAAATGAGGCTGCCTTTTCCCTGCGCTCATTGTATTTATTTAGGTGTGGAAGTTTCACTCTCAATATTGCGGCCTGGATGGCATCTAGACGAGAATTTACTCCAACTACATCATGATAATAGCGTTGACCCTGACCATGATTTGCTATTTGCCTGATTTTGAACGCCAAATCATCATCATTGGTCATCATCGCTCCCCCATCTCCATAACATCCAAGGTTTTTCGAAGGAAAAAATGAAGTGCAGCCTATATGACCCATGCAACCGGCTGAAACTGTTTTGCCATCCGAAAAGGTATAACGCGCACCTATTGCTTGAGCAGTGTCCTCGATAACATATATATTTGATTCTGATGCGATTGCCAGAATTTCCTCCATATTAGCACATTGACCAAACAAATGCACCGGCACAATTGCCTTGGTTTTTGGTCCAATGGCATTTCGGACTTGTTCGCAGTCGATGTTGAAGGTCTCCGGATCCACATCCACCAAAACCGGTTTCAACTGGAGCAAGGCAATTACCTCAGCGGTAGCCACGTAGGTAAAAGCTGCCGTAATTACTTCGTCTCCGGGTTGCAGTCCTAATGCCATCATGGCTATTTGCAGAGCATCGGTTCCATTTGCACAAGGAATCACATGTTTTACTCCCAGATAGTGTTCTAATTCATCTTGAAACCCTTTCACTTGCGGGCCACCTATATATAGAGATGAGGTTACGACATCGAGTATCGCCTTGTCCATTTGTTCTTTAACCTGTTCATATTGACCTAGAAGGTCTACCATTTGAAGTTGTTTCATGTAATCTTTTTTTGAGGGTCGCAAAAGTAGGGAGAAGTCGACGAAAAAGTTGGCAGTCGGCAGGTGGCAGTCGGCAGGCGGCAGTCCACGTTGACGTGATTTGAAATGCCAACGTTTCTCGAATAAAGAAGACCATCACCCATCACCTAGCATCCAAAACCCTCAAAGACAAATCGTCAATTTACACCAATCGCCATTCGATCTTCTCACCCGGGGCTCAAGCCACCGGGTTCGACATCTTCGGGATGTCGGAATTCTCAAAAAAAAATTGAAATAGGACTGAAGCCCTTGGTATGTGAACGGTTGTCATATAAAGCTACCCAACACCTTTCACCCACCCCCTTTCGACGAGCTCAAGGACACGGCAAGCTGCCAATGACAAGTTGTGGAACATGGTTGAAAATGAGATTTTTACATTTTCTAGTTTTGAAAAACCATTCTTCTTCGAAGGCCTCACCCTCCGCCCTCTCCAGGGGAGAGGGATCGATTCTGTAAACTGAAAAGTTTGCGTTTTTTAAAGCCGCGCATTCTTGAAAACAACATTTTTCAATTTAACGTGAACGTCCCCTCTCCTCTGGAGAGGGGCTAGGGGTGAGGCTCTCCGACGGTTTTTTCAACGCTCACGGTTGGATTTTATACGTGGGACTCAGGGGGACGACCCATCATTAGCAACCCGTCATCTCACACCCCCTCGGCTGCACTCAGGATCGATGTTCTTCTATTACTCTAAAACCTCGGCTCCTCCCAGTTATGCATCCTTCATCCATCACCCATCACCTTCGAAGTAAATCTTCAAGTCAACCGCGAACCCCATTCATAATTCATAATTCATCATCATCCATAATTCATAATTCCAAATAGATGAATAGCTTTGGCACATGATCAGAATCCTCTGCTCCCTCGCACTCCTTATTTGTTGTATTACAAGCCAAGCTCAAAATCAGGTTCAGGATTCGAGTTTGTTTACGCCTCACGTCGATATCCATTTTGGCTATCACGGTGCGGGCGGAGATTTAGCCGATCGTTTTCGCGATAATCTCGCTCTAGGGATTGGTTTTCATATAAAGTCGAAGACCAATTGGTATTACGGTGTGAAAGGCACTTACATTTTTGGAAATCGTGTTTTAGAACCCGGTTTGATGCAGAATCTCTTTACAGATCAAGGTGAAATCCTCGACGATCAGGGCGTTCCGTCAATTGTTTCTGCTCAAGAACGCGGTTATCATTTGAGTTTAAATGGTGGTCGGCTTTTTCCGATCATAGGGAAGAATAAAAACAGTGGTTTGCTGATTTATGGCGGTATCGGCTTTTTACAACATAAAATTCGCTTAGAACATCAAGAATCAACTATTGCCCAACTCGAAGGAGAGTACCTGAAAGGTTATGATAGGCTCACCAACGGCTTTGCAGCGAATCAGTTTTTAGGATATTTCAATATGAGTAATAGTCGGGTTGTCAATTTTTACATAGGACTTGAAGCCATTGAAGGCTGGACCGAAGGGCGCCGAGCTATCAATTTCGATACGGGAACAATAGACAACGAGCCTAGATTTGATATGTTGCTAGGGCTTCGATTTGGCTGGGTCCTACATTTGTATGAACGCGCAGCCAACGAGTTCTACTTCGATTGATATGAGGATTCTGTATAATATCGGTATTTGGTTTTATCTCTTTTTCATCCATGTTGCTGCCCTGTTTCATCCAAAGGCGAAACATTGGGTGGCAGGACGGAAAAATTGGATTTCTCAATTGACTAAATGGCGGGAAAATCATCCCGGAAAACTCGTTTGGATTCATTGTTCATCCTTAGGTGAATTTGAACAAGGAAGACCGGTTATAGAATCCCTCAAAAAAGAGCAACTAAACGTTCAAATTTTGCTCACTTTTTTTTCTCCCAGTGGATATGAAATTCGAAAAGATTACAAACAAGCAGATGGTGTTTTTTATCTCCCGGCTGACACGCTTTCGAACGCTGCCAAATTCGTTGATATATCAAGACCTTCGTTAGTGATATTTGTAAAATATGAATTTTGGGCTAATTACCTATTTACCCTGAAATCAAAGGAGATTCCGATTATTTCAATTTCCACAATTTTCAGAGAAGATCAGCGATTTTTTAAGTCGAAAAGTGGTTTTTGGGTTAATGTGCTAAAATGTTTCGATCACTTTTTTGTACAGAATTCTAAATCTGCAGAACTACTTCGACAACTCTCGATAAATTCATTCACGATTGTTGGCGACACCCGCTTCGATCGAGTTGTTGAAATTGCAAATCAAACTTGGTCTGATCCGATACTAGATTCGTTTTGTAAGGGACGACAAATTCTAGTGATTGGAAGCAGCTATTCAACTGAAGAAATCATTGCTAAAGAAGTACAATCGAATATACCCGAACTTGCCTTGATAATCGCACCTCATGAGGTAAATGAAAATCGTGTTCAGGAAATGCTTTCGTATTTTGGTGAAGAAGCGATGTTGTGGTCTGAAAATAATTCTGAATCGGAGCAGACAAAAAATGTGTTGGTCATAGATTCTATCGGAAAACTATCCATGATTTATCGTTACGCAGATGTTGTGCTTATTGGTGGTGGCTATGGTAAAGGCATTCACAATACTCTGGAGGCTGCGGTCTATGGAAAAGCTTTGTTTTTTGGACCTACTTGGCAAAAGTTCGACGAAGCACGCGGATTGATTGAATGTGGCGGAGCCTTATCTGTCGAATCACCACCGGATCTCGTTCAGAGCATGTGTCAGATTTTGAATGAACCAGAAATGATGCATCAAATGGGTTCGAATTCCAAACGATTTGTGTCTGAAAATCTGGGGGCGACCGAGCAGATCATGATGTATTTGTCGGCAAAACTGAAGTAATCCGAGTCGGACAAGGTTCATTATTCGAGCACATTTCTATTCCTGAGCCCTGATTTTCAATGGATAGAGGCGATTCAAAGTTTTTTTTTGGTTGAAGATTTCCCGTTGTAAAAAACGATACTATATTCGCAGCCCGTTTTGGGAGTTTTATTGACATCATGCGAGAGTAGCTCAGTTGGTAGAGCATAACCTTGCCAAGGTTAGGGTCGCGAGTTCGAGTCTCGTCTCTCGCTCCAGAATCCCGGTCGAAAGAGGTCGGGATTTTTTTTTAGTACCGTTCTTTTGGAAAGGTATTGAGTAGGAGTAAAAAAAGTAGGTAACAGGAATGTTTTTTCGAACGTCCTGTTCCTGTTTCTAAAAACTCCGTACTCACATGCCCGGGTGGTGGAACTGGTAGACACGCAGGACTTAGACGTTCTTTGACATCTTTGCAAAAAAGGAATTGGAAAATGGAAAACTGGAGAATCAAAAAGAGGATTTCAGACGAGATCTTCATTGAGGTTTGTAGGAATTCAAGTTCAATGGCAAAAGCAGCGACTGAATTAGGGCTGCATTTCAACTCTTTCAAAAAAAGAGCACTTGAATTGGATTGCTATATGCCCAACCAAAGTGGAAAAGGTATCAATAAGGCAATTGAAACAAAAATTCCGTTGTCTGAAATTCTTGCTGGTAAACATCCACATTTTCAAACATTCAAATTGAAGCGACGAATTCTTAAGGAAGATGTGCTTCAATACAGATGCAAGATTTGCGGTATATCAGATTGGAATGGTCAAACTATTTCATTGGAATTAGATCACATTGATGGTAACAGTCGTAATCACAAACTAAACAATTTAAGGTTAATATGCCCGAATTGTCATAGTCAAACCAGTACCTTTAGAGCAAAGAATAAATCAAAGAAAAATTTGAGTGCTCCATTAGAAATAGTGGATGCAGAACTGCTTAAATTCGGGGAAACCTCTTTAACGAGTGGCAATCCCGAGCCAAGTCCCATAAAAGTGGGAAAGGTGTAGAGACTTAACAGGCAGCATCTAAGGCACCAAGAAATTGGTGTTATGATGAAGAGAAAGTCCAGACCACAAAAGGTTTGCAAAGGCAAACCTGTGACGCAAGTCATAGTTGGTAAGAAAATCCTGTGGCTGCAAAGCTGTACGGGTTCGATTCCCGTCCCGGGTACAAAAACAGAGTGAGAATGAGAGCGAGAGCGAAGCCTCGATCACATTCTCACTCTGTTTTTTCTTCATGGTCCCTGAGCTTGCCGAAGGGCTCTCACACTCATTCTCACTCTATAGGATCGTCTCTTTTAACGTTCTCTTCTCGTTATTCATCATTCTCACTCTCTTTCTCGCTCTATTATCGGGAGCGAAGCCTCGATCACATTCTCACTCTGTTTTTTCTTCATGGTCCCTGAGCTTGCCGAAGGGCTCTCACACTCATTCTCACTCTATAGGATTGTCTCTTTTAACGTTCTCTTCTCGTTATTTATCATTCTCACTCTCTTTCTCGCTCTATTATCGAGAGCGAAGCCTCGATCACATTCTCGCTCTGTTTTTTCTTCATGGTCCCTGAGCTTGCCGAAGGGTTCTCACTCTGCTTTTCACTCCGTTTTCCCACAATCTCACGAAAATTCTGTCTTCATTATCGTAGAAGTAGGTTAATTTGTTTCCGCTTTGTATAAAGGCTAACCAACCAAACCGAACGTATCATGAACCAATTGAAAGTCACACTCACTTTGATCGTTCTTCTTTGCAGTGTCCTAAGCGGCTTCGCACAGAGCTATACACCCTTCAACATCGATCAAATCAAACGTTTTCAGGCAGCGGATAATGCGGCGGATAATGAATACTACTACTTCCCTATTCAAATGTTGGAATATGAGGATTCGATAGAAATTTTTCAATACATGAGTTCGTACACGAATTACACCGATATAAGCGGTCAGTATTGCGAAGGTTGGGGAGGTGGATTTGTTCCTCAAGCTGATACGAGCTGGCTTGGAAGATCTTTCCATTGGAATAACAGTACACAAAAACTCCAACTTAAAAATCGTTGGAACGAAATAATTTCCTTTGATTTCAACACACCGTTAGGGGATTCAACCATCTTCTATGAAGCCAACAATGAAACATTTTATTTACGATTCGATGATGTAGTAGAACTTAATATTCTCGGAAACATTTCAACTATTAAAGTTTATTCCATCCATAAGTTCGATAATTTAGGGAATCCACTTCCTTCGGAATTGAATGAATTTCAAATAAAACTCTCGGAAGAATATGGTTTGGTAAGTTTTCTCAATTGTCGAGACTTCCCACAGACTGAAAAAGGTCTCGAACTGGTCGGTTCAGAAAATCCCTCATTGGGATATTACCAAATCACCTATGGCGAACTCTTCCCTTGGCAACCGGGCGATACATTGGAATACATTGGCACCAACCCGGGACCTTTGAATGGAACAGGATCTCTTTCACAGAAGATTTATACGATCGAAGAACGAATTGAAACAACGGATTCTGTGTGGATTTATCTCAACGTTACGGAACAGATTTCAACCTTTCCGGAGGGATTTGAATGGTCCGGACCAGCTTATAATATTGGTTATTCCAATCCTATTGTATTTGCTAAAGAAAAGAGCTTTAGAAATTTTCCGAATCATATGACGAGCTACGATGGATACACTTATTCATACGATTCCGTGGAATATTGCAGTGAAATGTCAAAAAGATTTATTCAAACAGGTGAATTTGTAAACTACTGTGATAGCTGTTTTTGCTTTGCTCCGTACGACGGTTTTGGAAACTCCTATAGTATCGAAAATTATACAGAAAGAGTTGGTCAAACATACAAGAGTACACTAAGCTACGGACCTTTTGGAGGAGGTTCACCGGTCGCTCAACTTCAATATAGTAATGTCGGTGGAAATTCCTGTGGAACCTTTATCCCTGTATTTATAGAGGAAGTCGATGAGAAGATTTCCATTGGTCCGAATCCGGTGAATGACTACCTCCTAATACGCGCCGAAAAAGAACTTGACCGTATTGATGTTTACACAGCCACCGGGGAACATTGTTTAACCAAAAAAATCAAAGGATATAATCATCAGATTCCATTCCAAGATGCAAACGCAGGAATCTACTTCGTAACATTGCATTTCAGCGGAGGCAGCGAAAAAGTGATTAAAATTGTAAAAGATTAATAATCTAAAACCCTTGATGAAATTAGGCTAATTCACTTTGATCCATCTAAGGGTTCTCACTTCCCCATCTCCATTTACAAACACACATAAATAGATTCCACCGGCGTAAGTGGACACATCGAACTCATAGTTGACCTCCGGTGAATTCGCGTATGCTGAATTTGTGAATAATAAATTTCCGCGTTCATCATAAAATGTAAGCGAAAAAAAATCCTTTACACCTGTGATTCGTACATTGAGGTTTCGTCGGGTTGGATTCGGGAATAGATTGATGTCCAGTGCTGAATTCACCATTTGTGCGGTATCCACCGGGTATTCATCAAATGTTAAATCAGGTTCGTCGTTCAAAGCCACATCCATAGAATCAATCGGGTTATTTACCCACAATGAATCCAACATCACTGGTTCAGTCCAAGCGAGCACCATCGTGTCCGGTTTCAATGGTTCCGGTTCAATGAGATCAATTTTGTCCGGTGTATCGTCGACCTTCTTCTGATTGTAACAATAGACAAAAAGACTTTTATAAAAAATAGTTGGATGTGAAGGCAATCGAACATCCTTTGCTCCGTGCATTTGCACGGAAAGATCTAAGTCGTATGTGTAGGGGCTATGAGACCCATCCTGCTTGTTCCATACACCACCGGAATATTTAGGTTCATAACTGCCCATTACCAAAAACTTATTTCCTATGCTTCGCACATCCGTTAAAAGAGTATTCCCCTTTTTATAATCCAGATCCTTGCGAACTTTAAGAACTTCACCTTTTTGATCATAGATCATGAAAAAAGCAGTATGTCCTATCTTCTCGCTCCATTTTAAATCATATCTGCGATTCTTGGCGTGCACAACCAGCGAATCTTTAAAGTTAAAAGCAGCAATCAACTGTTCATTTTGATCTAACTCTAATCCCACACAAGTCAAAAATCCACTAAAATATTTTCGCACCGCATGGGAATCTGTCCATCTTATATCACCTCGATTTGAAATAGAAACTAGCATTACACCATACCCCAACTCGCCGCCACCTTCATAATAATGTGTTATCTGATTGTCGTCACTCAAAGAACATTCATTGGCAAAACTTGCCGCAAAATAAACTCCGCTAGTATCGGATGTAAGTTGAGTTATGTGTTGATAGCTGAAGCCAAAGACCGTTTTATACCAAAGAAAATTACCATCCAAATCAAAATGCATGACTACCCCATGATTTTCATACGTCACGTCATTATTGCTTTCTATTGGCATATATGGAACCAAAACTCCTTCCGGAGTGCTAATGGTGTCGTGGTATTGTGTTGCAATGTAGTAGCCACTTTCATTTATCGAAATATGAGATGTATTCCACATAGTAGCTCCTTGCATTTCACCTAATTTGAACTCTCTCCGACTTATTTCATTTCCCGCAGAATCCAATAACAAATGATGTAGGACATGTTTTGATATTGAAACATATTCTCCTAAAATATTTTTTTTTGAGAAATAGTTTTCGCTTCTCATCAAGAGGTGCGCTCTATTCTTTTTATCGAAAGCGATATCGAAAATCTCCCGAACATTATCCACAGAAATGGTATCAGCCCTCACAAATTCACCATTTGAAGTGAATACAGCTAAAACCGGTTTGAGACCCTTAAACTTAATCCTTTTACGTCCCGACGACATATTAATAATCAAGCTATCCTGCGCCTGACCAACAATCCATAAATTATTTTGCTCATCGGTAGCCATGGCATCGCAGTAAAATCGACCACCGCTATGACTGATCTGAAATCGATTTTTCATGTTTCCCAATGAATCGAGGCGATAGAATCCGGAGCCTTCATAATCCTGAAATCCCATACTCCCTGTACCACTAAAATTTACTCCGAGAAAACTCTTCACCACTAGCCAGGGAGCTCCTTCTCTATCCAAAATAATCTGAGCATCACCATAAGGGGTTTCGGTTTGAACATATTTCATCCAATTGAAAATAGCGTCCTGGGCCAGGCCTGGAACCAAGCTCGAAAAAAATAACAAGCAAAAGATTTTGAAGTGCCTCAATTTCATGAACAATATTACACGTTAATAATAAATCGGTTCAATGCTTGGAACTAAATCATTCGCCGGGTTTTTCATGAGTGTGCATTTTTTACTCCCGGAGGGTGACCGAACTTGACGTGTGAGAATTTCACAAGGGCATTTTCGTATGATTCCCTATCCCATATCAGAGCCCTATGCAAGTATGATAAAAGCGATTTCAGCTTTACTAATTGCCATTCAGAGTTATTATTTGAATAACATTTTAGTTACCATTTCTCCACATTCATAAAATTAAAATAATTCGAATAGGCAGAGTCAATCACTATTCCTTAACGCACAGATTTCATCATGCACGTTTCTTAGCCGCAAACAAATACCTATTCAAATGAACCAATTCTACTCTATGTTGAGACTTATGAAGATTTCGGTTTTAGCCGCATTGATCGGCACCAGCCTTACTTCAAATTCCCAGATCACACTCCAGATTTTACACGCCTCCGATTTTGAGGGAGGTCTAACAGCCCCACAGGATGCCCCAAATTTTGCAGCTATCGTAGATGCACTCGAAGAGACCTATACGAACACGTTGGTTTTGGCTTCCGGAGACAATTGGATACCAAGTCCCTTTTCACTTTCCGGTGAAGACCCGGCAATGGTAACTCCACTTAAGAATACATATATAGATTACTTCGGAGTAAATTTTGCCAACAACGACTTACGCGCCGGTATTGCACGTCCGGATATTTCCATTATGAATTTCATAGGCGTTGAAGCATCTGTCCTTGGCAATCACGAATTCGACTTGGGCACTTCAGAATTAAGAAATATGATCGCAGGTGTTAACTCCGGTTCTGCCATTCGCTGGTTTGGCGCTCAGTTCCCCTATTTGAGTTCCAATTTGAATTTTTCGGGAGACGTGAATCTCTCTAATATTTTCGAACCAAGTGTTCAGCCTGATTCCTTTTTTAAGTCAAACCCTACAATGACAGCTGCTCAAATTGCCGCTGTACGCAAACTGGCTAAGGCAACTATAATTGAGGAAAATGGAGAACTGTTCGGAGTTGTCGGTGTTACCACTCCGATCCTTGCTGCTATTTCATCGCCGGGAGCAACAACCGTTATGAATCCGGGTGCCGGAACAGATGATATGATGTTACTAGCGAGCATCATTCAACCTGTTATTGATGATCTTATTTTAAATCAAGGCGTGAGCAAAGTAATTCTCCTTGCTCACTTGCAACAACTAACACTTGAAAAAGAACTTGCCACATACTTACATGGTGTAGATATTATTCTTGCCGGTGGATCACACACACTTATGGCCGACCCACAAGACCGCATGAGAGCAGGTGATGTGGCTGCTGAAACGTATCCATTTTTTACAACCGATGCAGATGGAAATCCAACGGTTATCGTCAACACTACAAGCGAATACAAATATGTAGGCCGTCTAGTTATTGATTTTGATAGCAATGGTTTGATCATTCCATCATCAGTTGATGAAAACATCAGCGGTGCATTCGCTGCAGACGATCAAGGGGTACTTGATTTATATGGTGACCTTATTAGTCCTTTTGCCGCAGGTACCAAAGGAAACAGAGTAAAGACACTGTGTGATGCTTTAAATTCAGTTATCTTGTCTAAAGACGGAAACATATTCGGTAAGACGGATGTATATCTGCAAGGACTGCGCAATTTCGTGCGCACTCAGGAAACTAATTTGGGCAATATTACCGCTGATGCTAACTTATGGCAAGCCAAACAATATGATGGTGAGGTAATGGTATCTCTCAAAAATGGTGGAGGTATTCGCTCAGCAATGGGACAGGTGTTTGCAGTGGGCGACCAAGTTCAGTATTTGCCACCGGCAGCGAATCCAACGGCCGGCAAAGAAGAAGGAGATATTTCGCAACTTGATATTGAAAATTCTCTTCGATTCAATAATAGACTTTCAGTTTTAGATGTAACCGCGAGTGGATTAAAACAACTTCTCGAACACGGAGTTGCCGCCAGCGGTCCGGGACAAACGCCCGGCAGATTTCCGCAAATTTCAGGAATGCGCTTTAGTTATGATCTAAGTCAACCGGCAAACAGCAGAATTTTAAATGCCGCTATCGTAGATGAAAATGGCGCTGTGCTTGATTCAATTGTTTACAACGGATCTGTTTATGGTGACCCAACACGCGTCATCAAAATGGTAACATTGAATTTTCTCGCAGGTGGCGGTGACGGATACCCATTCCTAAGTTTGGGTAGCAACCGCGTAGATTTAGATGTGGTTCTAACTGCTCCGGGAGTTGCAACATTCACTGTACCCGGTAGCGAACAAGATGCTTTTGCCGAATACATAAATACATTCTACGATGCTACCCCTTATCAGCTTAGTGAGCAAACTACTTCACTCGATTTAAGAATACAAAACTTGGCTCAAAGAGCCGATCAGGTATATCCTCAAGCCGGTGAATTTGCATACAACGCGCCAGCAGCTCCATTGGCAGCATACCCCGCATGCAGTTCTGCCAGCGCTGATCTATCTCTATTCGGTCCTTCTGAATTTGCACAAACATTTGCAGTAACCGGAGAAGACAAATGGTACACACTTGTGGCTCCATCGAATGGAATTTCAATAGATGTAACCGCCGGATCAAATGATATCATTATAGAACTCCAGGATGCCAACGGCAATCTGGTAGCATCTCAGAATTCCATTTCCGGAGCCGGTGATGAACTATTGATTTCGGACCTACTTACTGCCGGTGACACTTACAAAATCGGCATCAGGAATTACGATTCATCTGAAGGAATAGGTGTATTCAGTGTTTGTATCTCTTTCACTTCATCTAGTACTTGCGACTACGGAGTGGGACCATACAGCTTGTGCGCTATGTACAAAGCGGATTATGTTGCAGCAAATGCTTATCGCTTTGATTTCACCTCTACGAGCACAGGAGATACCTATTCTGCAACCAAAATAGGATCTACATTTATTATCCTATCATCGGTACCCGGTTTAGCGTGGGGCGATACATATGATGTTGAGATAACAGCTATCTATGAACTTCTGGATTCAGAAGGAAATCCGATTACGATAGAAGTACCAACCCAAAGTCCTTGTCAAATTATCATTTCAAACCAACCGAATGCTGCACTTCGTTTGACTGATCAGTGTTCTAATGGTCCGAAGTTCTTGGGTTCTACTGTTGCGAGCAATCCATTTATTTGCAGTGTTACTGATTACAAATGGACATTCACACGTACAGACCTTTCCGAATTACCCATAGTTCATTACCGTGGATCAAGCAATAGATTTTTACACTTACTCACAGTGCCTGGCTTAACACCGGGAGCCACTTACGATGTTCGTGTAACTCCGATTTTCGCATCCGGTGAAGGTCAAGAAGGTCCGGTTACCTGCTTGAGCATCGTTGGTCCTCAAATGATGTTGACATCTGAAGTATTAGCCGAAACAGAAAACTCAACAACACATAGAAATTCAACTAGTGAAATGAATTCAGATATGAGCATTTATCCAAATCCATGCGATGGAAATATGATCTATTTGAATCTAACCGGATTTGACGAGTCGATGGTAAACATATCAATTTTTGATATGAATGGCAAACTTGTTCATTCTAGAACGGAACCAAGTACATCGCTTCTTCAAACAATTATACACTTTGATCAAGCTCTTGTATCAGGAGTGTATCAAGTTGTTGTATCAAATAACGCCCGAACCTTCACTGAAAAATTACTCGTGAAGTAATTTACTATTCTGACTTAACTACGGACGCCTACCTCAATGCGAGGTAGGCGTTTGTTTTTGTATATAATACTGCTAGAAAGATGGAATCAGCTTCGGAAAAATATTCTATATATATTTGATAAACAATTAATTCAAAAATGATTCTTGACAATGAAACCGCTGAGCCTTTTGATCATCCACCGATAACTTTTCGACAAGTATTCATCGATATATGGGCTTATCCACGAAAAACCCATGAATTGTTGTATCACCAAGAATTCGACAAACATTTCTATGGTCTACTGGCCATTGCCGGAATGGTGAATTATAGCAATCGCGTATTTCTCAATGCTGAAGATTACCTTGGGCTTAGTGAGTGGATGTGGTGGGTCATCAAAGGTTGTGTGTTTGGAATGATGACATCTTTCGTTTGGGCATCCATTCTATCTTTTACTGGTTCGTGGATAGGTGGAAAAGGAGATTTTTTCGGTGTTTTGCGCGCCATCTCCTATTCTTCGATACCGCTGGTTCCGGCTTTTATACTAGCAATTTTGCAAGTTATTTTAGGTTATCAAAGTATTCAAGCAACGGATGAAGGTATTCTTACCGGGCTTAACATTGCCTTTGCCATTTGTGGAATAGCGATGGCCATTCTATGGATATGGAATCTCGTTTTAATCATTATCGGAATCTCCGTTGTGCATCAATTCAGTGTTTTGAAATCTATACTCACAGTAATAATTCCATTTATAATTCTATTCATTGTTCTCTACATAGCCATAGGCTCATCTGCATTCATGAATTAAAGAGAATCCATAAAACAGTCACCGATTTTAAAGTAATTTCACGCTTCATCCGTCATCCCTCAAGGATGCCGTCCATTTATGAGTGAAAACCAAAGTAAAAATATTGCTACTGTAGTTAAAGATTACGGGAGAAAGCTCTTTGGTTTTATTCGAGGTAAAGTTGATTCGGAAGAGGAAGCGGAAGATGTCCTTCAAGACGTTTGGTATCAATTGAGCAAACTGACCAATCTGGATGATATAAGGAGCATGAGTGGTTGGCTTCACGAAGTAGCTCGTAATCGACTTACGGATGGCTATCGTAAAAAGAAAACAACTTTGATCGAAGACTTTCTCTACGAGGATGAAGACGGTGAAATAAGTTTTGGAGAAATATTAGCAATGGCTTCAGATGACAACCCCGAATTTTCAATTTTCCGAGAAGCCTTTTGGGAAGAACTGATGGAAGCTTTAGAAGAACTACCGGAAGAACAACGATCGGTTTTCGTGCAGAACGAATTGGAAGATAAAACCCTTCAAGAAATCGCCGAAATACAATCAGAAAATTTGAAGACAATTATAAGTCGAAAAGGATACGCTATTAAACATCTCCGCAATCGTCTTCGTCCCTTATACAATGAACTTTTGAATTAATAAATTTCTCATGAACTCAACTCATCCAACTAGTCCACGCAAATTCAGAGGCATGTTTGTCATCTTTTTTTTAGCAGCAGCCTTTGTATTATCCGGTATAGTAATGTGGTTATGGAACTCCATTTTACCGGATGTAACGGGACTAAAAGCCATAACATATTGGCAGTCCATGGGGATTCTCGCTTTGGCCAGAATTTTATTTGGTGGTTTTCATTTCAAGAGACCTTATGGTAAACGTCCACCCTTTGCTCAAAAGCAATTTCGCGAAAAGTGGATGAATATGTCTTCGGAAGATCGCGAAAAGATGAAAGAGGAATGGCGTAAGAGGTGTGCGAGATGAACGCATTTTAAAAGGTGAACGCTCCGGAGCAGTCATCCTTAGTCCTACATATAAATCCAACAGTGAGCGCTGAAAAAACCGTCTGAAAGCCTCACCCCTAGCCCCTCTCCAGAGGAGAGGGGAACGTTTCCGTTAGTTGAAAAGATTTGATTTTCAAAAAAACGGCAATAAAAAACGTTCACATTTCAGGTTGCAGGATCGGTCCCCTCTCCGCTGGAGAGGGCGGAGGGTGAGGCATTCGGAGACGTATGCTCTTGAAATAGGAGAAACCCACATAGTTCATTTTCAATCAAAATTCACAGCTTGTCATTGGCAGCGAGACAAAACGACGAAGGGGAATTGCACCGCAAGGATGTTTGTCGAAATTCCATGTACTCGAACACTCATTTACTCTTAAAGACGAAGCAATTGATCTTCTAATCGAAGACTGCTGTTTCTCGAACTCCAACTGATATCCGAAATATCGTCCTCCGAATAGATCCTCCGCATCGCGCAAGTATGCACGAGCGAAGGATGACGTTTCGCGGCTAAAAAAGGTGAGGAGAGAAAGGGCCGTTGCGCGGCCCTTTCTCTTTCAGCATGTCCATTAACTTTTCTTCACATTATGTCTTAAAGTAATTTGAAAGGCACCTCGTCATCCCTTGTATAAACACAATATAACACTTATGACAAAGTCAATTTTCAAATCAATTCTTGCAGGCGTGCTCTTTGGCGTCGCCATGTTCATCATGCCGTTTTTCTTAATTCAGTTGTTTGTAGTCATGCTACTTTTTGGTGCGGCCTTCCGACTATTTGCAGGACGCAAGATGCACGTTAGAAAAATAATGTATGCACAGCATATCCGAAATATGTCGGACGATGAATTTGCTCAATTCAAATCGGGCAATTATCATTCATGCAGAAGACCGGAGCACACAGAATTCACAGAAGTAAAATCATAAAGAACTTTCATCATGAAACCCAGAACAAAATTTATCATTGGGGCAATAGCCGCCATAACAACCTTCGGAACTCTTGCTGCTACTGTTGGCCATCAACGTCATCACGGTCGTTGCGACAATCATCAATGCCATGCCGAACAGTCAACTCCAGAAGTAAATCAACCCTAAGTATCTTATTCATTCAATTAATAAAAACACAAATTATGTATTCAAAACCATCTGCCTGCGGAGCTCAATCCGCGCATCATCATCATTATGGACACAGACCTATGCATGTCATGTTTCGTCGTCCGAAATACAACGTACCACTCAACATTATTGACAAAGGAGACAGCTACGAAGTGAATGTATTCGCAACCGGGTTTACAAAAGACGAGGTTACACTAACCGTTGAAAATGATTTACTGCACATTACCGGTAAAAAAGACCTTTCCGGTAAAGAGAATCCAACTTTTGTGATACAAGAGTTTCCTATCAAACACTTCGAAAGAAATGTGTCTTTGAATGGTCAAGTGAACATCGACAACATCTCGGCTGAGTTCAAAGATTCAGTTTTGGTTATCAAACTTCAAAAAAGTGAAGAAGCCAAACACTCTGAACGACGTATTGAGGTGAAGTAACCGATCAGATCATGGAGAAAACATAAAAGCACTCCATAGCAATCTGACGACAACGTTCATCGTACTTTGATTCCATCTGCGGAGTTCCGTCAAATAATTTTGGATCCTCATAGGTGGTGGCTATGCGGTGATTAGCGCCGGGGATGAAAGGACAGTTCTCCTCGGCGTCGCTGCATGTCATAATGGCTATAAAATCCTTTTGCGGATTAACCGGGTGATCATATACTTTCGAAAAACAAATCACCGGGTTCACTTCATCACTAAAATGAACGTGATATTCGGGATTTGAATCATCGTTCATTTTTACAACCTTCATCCCTACTCTTTCCAAAGCATTTATTGCTTGAGGATTAAAGGCAGTGGCTTCTGTTCCTCCCGAAAACGATGATATTCCGGGTACCATGTAATAATGCGCAGCCAAAGCAGCCCATACTTGTCCGAAGTGGCTACGGCGGGAATTGTGCGTACATATGTAGATCAGATTGACCTCCTCCTTCTGTTCAACTTTTGTGCGAATAAGCTCCGCCAATCGATTGAGCACAACCTTTCGATCATCCGAAATCTCATCAAAACCTTGAATTAATTCTCTGCAATATGTCGACGTTAGCGTGTTCATCATTTTGTTTTAGAATAAAGAATTTGATGCGACCATAAGCCCAAACCGGCCCCAACCAAAGGAGCCGTCAAGTAAACCCAAATGGATTCGTAATGTCCTGAAATGATTGCAGGAGCAAGAGAACGAAAAGGATTCATGGATGCTCCGCAAATAGGTCCGGCAAATAAAGCTTCCAAGCCAACTACTCCACCAATGGCTATGGCTGCCGTTATTCCCTTTTCACGAGATCCCGTTGAGACATTAAAAATTACAAGAACTAAAATCATGGTAAGAATCACTTCAAGTACGAACGATTGCAAATCGCTACCCACAGGTTTAGTGGCACCAAGAAATTCGTTTTGCGCAAACATGAGCCTTAAGAGTATACTTGCTGTTAAAGCACCTAACAACTGAGCAGTGATATATGGAACAACTTCTTTCCAAGGAAATCTCCGTGATACTGCAAAACTCAGCGTCACAGCGGGATTCATGTGAGCACCGGATACATCACCTAAAGCAAAAATCATGGCAGCTACCACCAATCCAAATGTGATAGCAATACCCAGGTGAGTGATGACGCCACCACTCACCTGGTTTATAACAATAGCTCCTGTACCGCAGAATACCATGGCAAAGGTGCCCATGTATTCGCTAAAATAATTTCTCCAATTCATACTTAACAGCAACCTGATCCCGGTGTACAACAAGATTCCTTACGAGCAAAAACCGTAATACTAAATATTCCCACTCCGGAATCTTTAAACTTTTGGATTTCTTCCGGACTAACGTATTGTGCGAGAATTGCATCAGGAACAACAATCTGCTTTTCCTTTTGCAGAGTGATGTTTTTGAATCCGGCCTTTTCAATTAGTCCCATGTATTCATCTTTTTGAATAGCACCGGAAACACAACCCGCATACATCTCTGCAACATTATTCAATGAATCAGGCAATTCACCCACTAATACTACATCACTAATGCTGAAGTGGCCACCCGACTTTAGCACGCGGTTGATTTCACCAAAGACAGCAGCCTTGTTTGGAACCAAATTCAAAACACAATTGCTGACTATCACATCTGCAACACCACTTGTAACCGGCATTTTTTCAATATCACCTTGACGAAATTCAACATTATGAAATCCGCGTTTTTCGGCATTTTCACGAGCTTTGTTAATCATCGCTTCCGTAAAATCTACACCTATCACCTTTCCTTCCGGCCCCGTTTCATGACGGGCGATAAAACAATCGTTACCTGCACCACTACCTAAATCGATAACCACATCTCCCGGTTTTATTCCGGCAAACTGTGTTGGTAAACCGCAACCCAAGCCTAAATCAGCATCGGGGTTATATCCTTCCAATGAGGTATAATCGTCGGTCATAATGTTATATACTTCGTCGGCACAACCGGTAGCACCGCAGCACGATGCTGCGTTTTCATCTTTATTTTGTAGAGCGATCTCGCTATACTTCTGCTTCACCATCTCTTTAATTTCCTCTTGTGTATTCATGATATTTGTTATTTGAATTAAATCGTATTTTTACGATATTAAAGTGAACCTCTAAAAACCTCTTTCATGTTTCGACCATGATTTTATTTGAAAAAATATTTCATCTAGTTAATCGGGCCAAATTTCGCCGAATACATCACCAAATCTCAGTTACAGAGCGTCCAGCTATGCGCCCTCAATTTGGCTTGTCTTCGACGAAATTTGACTCCGCGAAACATAAAACAGGTTTTTAGAGTTTCCCTTAAAGTAAATTTTTTTAGCAACATTTACTTTTCTCGCGAACATCGATAGAAAGTAATTCCCCGATATAAGTTCTTGCTAGTTCCCATTCGTCAGCGTCGATACAGTAGCACACGCGTGTACCTTCTATCTCTCCTCGTATTAATCCGGCATCCTTCAATTCTCGCAAGTGTTGAGATACGGTACTTTGCGAAAGAGGTAACTCCTCTACGATATCTCCACATTGACAGGCGTTTTTGCCCACCAAAAATTTTATGATCGCTACCCGAGCCGGATGTGATAAGGCCTTGGCATAACGCGCAATTTTGTTATCGCGTACTGTAAATTCTTCTGTTTTTGAAAGTCCCATCGTTTTATTTTCATCGCAATATTACGATGATAAATGAAACTACAAAAATCTTTAACATATTTAGGGATAAAACAAAAGACCGTTATTGAAAATTAGATCTTTACAAATTCGACTCTTCTATTGTTTGACTTGGCCGTTGGAGTAGAATTTTTGTCTATGGGCTGACTTTCCCCTTTTCCATCGGTCTCGATGCGACCGGGATCTACTCCAAACTCTTTTTCAAGAGCCTGCTTCACAGACTGAGCACGTCGTTTCGACAAATCTAGATTCGAGGCCTCGTCACCATCGGTATCCGTATGACCGGTTATTTTTACCCTAACATCAGGGTTTTCTGTGAGTGCCGTGCCAATTTCTTTGAGGACGCCGTAACTCTCCGGTTTGATTTTATCCGAACCACTATCGAATAATATTCCATTGGTTACAAATTTTCCCTCTGTGATTAATTTATTTCGAGTATCCGGAGAACCAACGGCCAATTTGATATTTCCGATAACAAACTTGTCTTGCTCTTGGTGAAACCCTGCGGCAACAAAACTAACTGCATTGTACACCGCTGTTGTGCCAAACGCACGTGGTATATCGAGTACTTTTTCCTCATTCAAATAGATGCGCAAACGTTGCTTTTGTCGCCAAATCGACACACGTGCCGAATGTCCACCGCCAACCCAAAATTGTTGAGTTGATACTTCATTTGACACTATCTCAGCACCTTCTGTATCAAAGTTGACGAAATTCACATTGCCAGCCCCAGAACCTGCATTTCTTGGATGTAATACAAATCGAACCGCATTTGGAGGACTGGAGAATCGACCAAAATCATTCAGTTTGGCTCTGCTATTCGTGGAAAGAAAAGTAGTCACAAATCCTCCACTGTAATAATTGAAATCTTCGTTAGTCGTAATATCAAACTGAAGGGTAAAATTCTCCGGCAACTCAGTAATGTAGTCCGGCATAAAAACTCCTTCCTTAGAAATCATCAAAAATTTACCATCCTTGCCATCCACATTCACAATTTCGCCTCCGCTGTTTGTATTCCAGTCGGCCGGGAAATCACCTATGGCTACGTGATTAAAATTTTCTTCAATAAGTACTTTCTCTCCGGGTATAAAATCGAATTTACTATACGTTTTTAATCCGGAATCAGCTGTCTTTGTTTTGCTTGGACTCTTGGCATCATCACTTTTTGAGTTTTCGGAATCCGAATCTTGTGCGGTCTCCCCCGACTTACCCTTTTTAGTTTTTCCGCCTTTCACTCCTTCTTCTGTTTCATCGAAGACTTTGTCTGTTTGCTCTTCAATTTTCCGAGTGGCTCGCTCCTCGGCCTTTCGCTTAATAATACCCCCCACGTCCACTTGAGCGGAAGCATTCAAAAAGATGAATGTGAAAAGCGATAGAAATATCTGTTTACTCATAAATAAGGCTTTAAGGCACAAAAGTATACTTTAATTCGAAGAGATCCGTCATGAAATCTCATTAGTCTTGGGGGAAATATGGGGGAACAAAAATGAAACTCGACTGTTAGTACCACAATGAAAACCTATTTTATCGCCGGAGGAGCATCCGGAACCGGGAAACAACTAGTTCAAAACATCCTCGATGAAGGAAATGAAGTATATGCCACTTACCACATTACTCCTCCATGGACTGCGGGCAACCTTCATTGGCAAGAGATTGATTTTCGTAATCCCGCGGTGACACCTACATTTCCCGAAAAAATCGATGGCCTAGTATATTGCCCCGGGAGTATTTCGCTCAAACCTTTCGCTCGCTCCACCGATGAAGACTTCCGCAGTGATTTTGAATTACAAGTGCTTGGCGCCATTCGTCTTATAAGAAGCGCCTTACCCTCCTTGAAGAGATCTGAGAAGGCTTCTATCGTTATGTTCTCAACGGTAGCAGTGCAGATGGGATTTCCGTTTCATTCGTTGGTATCGGTTTCCAAAGGAGCAGTTGAAGGACTGACAAAGGCACTCTCCGCTGAGCTCGCCCCCACCATTCGTGTCAATTGCATTGCACCCTCTCTTACCAACACACCTCTAGCCGGCACTTTATTGAATACAACGGAAAAAGTAGCCGCCAACGATGCCCGTCATCCTTTAAAAAGAATAGGTACTGCAAACGACATTGCTACGATGGCCGAATTTCTCCTTTCCGAAAAGAGCTCTTGGATGACCGGTCAAGTCTTGCACGTCGACGGAGGAATGAGTTCAATTAAACTATAACGCAGATGTCACTCTATACTCTAAAGACCGAACAACGAATTCCGGCGGAGCTCGATGTACTGTGGGATTTCATCTCCTCACCTACCAATCTAAAAAAAATCGCCCCCGAGTACATGGGATTTGAGATTACAACGCAAGATGTTCCGACCAAAATGTACCCGGGAATTATCATTAGCTATAAAGTACGCCCGTTCTTGAATCTCCCCGTAACCTGGGTAACGGAAATAACTCATGTGGAGGATAAGAAATATTTCGTAGACGAGCAGCGCAAAGGACCTTTTAACATGTGGCATCACGAGCATCGCCTAGAAGCTATTCCCGGCGGTGTGCTCATGACTGATGTTCTGTCCTACATTCCTCCAATGGGAGTATTAGGTGATATTGCAAACGCAGTGTTTATCTCTCGTCAAGTCGACAGAATATTTTCATACCGCAAAAAACGTCTGACCGAAATATTCGGGCCTTGGCAAGGAATTTAAGTTCTCGTCTGCCGTCCAAGGAAATACTAAAAAAATGAAAAGTGAGTACTTATTCCCTTTTTATATTAGCTTTGCCATTCAAAGTACTTTAAAAATTGCCATATGTCTGAAGAAAAACACTTGGAAGCCCTGCAGGATATCCGCAGTATGATGGAGCGTTCCACCCGTTTTTTATCCCTTAGTGGTTTGTCAGGTGTAGTCGCCGGAATAATTGCATTAGGTGGAGCCTATTGGGGACATTTGGTTCTGAAAGGCCTTGGTCCATCGAGAGGTATGAACGTAGATCGCTGGCCTATTGAGATGGAAATAATTGATAAGTTGATTTTTATTGCCCTGATAACCTTGGTCTCTGCACTTGCAGCGGGCTTTTACTTTACATATCGCAGGGCAAAAAGAAATAATCACAAACTTTGGGATAAAACAAGCAAGAGACTTTTAGTGAATCTGTCCATTCCATTATTTGTAGGCGGACTCTTTTCTCTTTCTCTCATTGGAGGAAACAACTTTTACACCGTACCCGGGGCCACCTTAATTTTTTATGGACTGGCTCTTATCAATTCGGCCAAGTATACATTGCCTGAGGTGCACACCCTCGGCATTTTTCAGTGTGTACTGGGATTGATCGGATGCTTTTTACCGGTGTATTCAGTTCTATTATGGGCAACAGGATTCGGTTTTTTGCACATCATCTACGGTTCGATCATGTATTATAAATACGAGCGTAAAGCCGCGTGATTCAAAACCTACATAAAGCGTTCGAAAATCGTATTCGTTTGGGTATGATGTCCGTGCTTATGGTCAACGATGAGATCGATTTCAATACGCTGAAAGAACTTTTAGATGCGACAGACGGGAATTTGGCCAGCCATTCCAGTGCATTGGAGGAAGCCGGATATATTTCAATTCGAAAAAAGTTCGTAGGCAAAAAACCTCATACTTCCTATCTCATCACAACATCAGGCAAAAAAGCCTTTCAGCAACACATTGATGCCCTCGAAAAACTCATTCGAAAGGGAAAATAATTTTTAATTCATGACTAAAATTCAGCTCAAAATCACAAATTTTTACTTTGCATTTCAAAGTACTTTACGATTAAAATTAAATCCAAATGAACACTAAACTTCGATTACCCCTTGTGCTGGTTGGAACACTTCTATTTCACTTCCTTTTTTGGAAAGAAGACATGGGTTTAAATGTGATTCTTCACTTCCTCTTCAGTACAGTTGTGTATGCTTTACTTTACCGGGATTCCTTTCAAAACCGTTCATTTCAGATCGCGCTTTCAGGGACATTTGTACTTGCCTCGGCCGTGGTAATTCATCAATCTGCCATGTCCCAGGTTGTTTATTGGATATCAGCCATTCTAACCTTGGGATTTGCCCATGCGACGGGCATCCGAACTGTTCTCTATGCAAGTCTGCGCGCTGGAAGGGACTTCATTTACGTTCCGTATGAACTCATTATGTTGTTCAGACCGAAAGGAGATATGGGTCCAAAAATGAATAAACTTATTTGGATAATAAAAATCGCCATTATACCCGGCATATTGACTATGATTTTCCTTGCCATTTATTCCAATTCCAATGAAGTATTTGGAAATTATGTGGATGGATTTTTTAATAAGGTCGAAGAAATAATTGAAATGTTCATCCAGAAATTTGGACTAGCCCAATTCCTGTTTTTCATTTTCGGAGCATTGATGAGTGGTTGGTTCATTCAATCTACTATTCGCTCGCATTATCAGGAAAAAGAATCGAAACGCAAAAGGTATCTCGAGCCCCATCCGATAATGGAAAAAATTCCATCGGATTCTGAAAACCGAGATCGAAGACTTGGTAAGTACATCAATGAAAACGCCTCGGGATCACTTTTAATGATCATGATAAACCTCATGTTAGTGGTACTCAACATGATCGATATTACCCACTATTGGTTCGACTTCGATAGTGCAGGTGTGAATCTTACGCAGTTCGTTCATGAAGGAACCTATCTACTAATTCTGAGTATTCTGCTTTCTATGGCCTTAATGTTATATTACTTCAGAGGGTATCAGAACTTTTCACCCAATCACAAAAGATTGTCGCTTTTGGCCTATGTGTGGATTATCCAAAACTCCATCCTAGTTATTTCTGTCGGCATTCGGAACCTGCATTACATTCAACACCACGCCCTCGCATACAAGAGAATTGGCGTATTCTTTTTCCTCCTTGCAGTATTATTCGGACTTTTTACTCTTTACAAAAAGATCGCAGAAAAACGAACCGGATTTTACCTGCTGAACTTAAATTCATGGAGCATTTATATCGTATTTGTCATCGTTGGGGCCATCAACTGGGATGGGTTTATCACTCGCTACAACATCAGTAAAGTACCCACTATTGCTTTAGATGAGGATTTTTTGTTGAACATGTCCGATAAAACCCTTCCTCTTTTACTTGAACATAAACATTTGTTTGAAGAAGAGAAAATCAATCGCCTGTATTACCGAATACACAATTTTCTTCGAGAAAAATCGGATGTTTCATGGTTAAGTTGGAACTTCGCAGAAGATAAAGCTGTTGGCTATTTTCAGAAGAACCCGATTCCACAAGTCATCGATTACGAAGGACGATCTTATGATCCGGATCTATACCTTCATGAATAGATCGATTACCGACAATCAACTTGAATGAAGTATCTTGCGCAAACAAGACCAAAACCATGAGATCCATTTCCCTGATCCTATTACTCTTGAATCTAAATGCATTTGCACAAAACACCCAATGTATTGAAGAAAGATATAGTGCAGACCCCATTTTTACTGAGGCTGAAATCGAAGTAGAAAGCAATCTACAATACGGCACTGCTGAGCACTATTGGACAGGGGTAAATACACCCTTATTGATGGACATTTATCATCCGAATGCGGCGATAGATCCGGTGGAAAATCGCCCTTTCATCCTGGTAGTTCATGGCGGTTCGTTCCTCACGGGAAATAAAAACGATATGGCTTCACAGTGCGTTGAGCTTGCCCGAAGAGGTTTTGTGGCTGCTACAATAAGTTACCGCCTTGGTTGGGACTGCGACTACACCAACTTTGTAGCATTGAGTGGAGGCGATTGTTTTGGAACGTGCAACCCTTGTCTTACTTACAATCTAAATCGCGGAATATACATGGCTGTTCAAGATGCACATGCGGCCATGCGATTTGCTTATTCAGTATCCTCATCTTTTGGAATAGACACAAATTGGATGTTTGCATCGGGTACCAGCGCAGGTTCAATTACTTCATTGCTCTTGAGTACATGGAGTCAAGCAGAAGCGGAGGGAATTGTGGGTGCTGCTTTCACAACGGAAGTCGGACCCCTTAACGGAAGTGGAAATAGTCTTCCCGATGATTTCGAGATAAAAGCAGTGGTAAACAATTGCGGGGCTGTATTGAACGTAAATCAAATCATTGACAACGAAAATTTACCGATCGTTTCTTTTCATGATTCTAATGATATAGTGATTCCTTATGCCAGTGGTCCGGCAGGAATATCGATATTCACCTTTGGATTTTTCCATGGTTCATCTTTAATTCATGGTACCCGATTGCCGTATGGTGAATGTTCTGAGTTGCATACTGTAGCCGGAAGTGCCAGTCACTGCAGTTTTCCAGCGAGTAGTTTGGTAAATCTTGCCAGTTGTTTTCTTAAACGAGTGATGTGCGGGGTGTGCGTTAGTTATGCAAATACGGATATTTACGAAATACCTTATTGCTCATCGTTAGCACATGCTGATGCAGGTATCGCGGGTTGTACTTATAACAACGCAAGCAATTACAATTCACTCGCAACTGTAGATAATGGAACTTGCGTATTCACAGATAACTGTCCCTCCGATATAAATAATGACGGCGTTACCAATATCGGAGATTTGCTGCAGTTTATCGCTGTCTATGGAACTAATTGTCCATAAAAAAACACCGAGAATCCTCGGCGTTACATTTTTGTAGGAAACAAAAAGTGCTACTTTTTGAATAAAGCAAAAGCATGAGACCATTGGTTGCGTATGAATCCCGGAGCACACCACAATGATACCAGCGGTTCTATTGCCCTAGCAGATTCCACCTTACCCATATCTTCCACATACCAACCAAATTTTTCGAGAATTTCAGTAACCGACTTTTTAGCTGAGTCGTCATTTCCGCAAATAAACATCGAAGGTTTTCCTTGAAGAAAATTCGGATCTACCATAAATGCATTTCCCACACAACTAAACGACTTTACCAAATGAGCTTCCGGCACAGCTGCTTGAATACGCTCCATCAACGACTCATTAGGTCCCGTAAATAGATGCAATACTCCATTAGTAGGTGGAATTGACTCATCAATAGGATTCGTAGTATCTATCACCACTTTACCCGCGAAGTTTTTCGCTCCGGCCAATTCGATCGCTTCTAAAGCCACTTTCCCTTTAACCGCTAATACAAGCAGTTCACCGAATTGAGCAGCTTCAGCCGAGCTTCCAATTTGTGGCTTTTTTCCAGATGCCGAAGACCAATCCGACAATTTAGTCAGATCACGTGTCCCCATCATCACTTCATATCCGTTATCCAAAAAGCCCGCTGCAAGGGCCTTTGCTACATTTCCTGATCCTATGATTCCAATTTTATTCATCTTATTTGCTTATTAAATTTCATTTTGATATTTTAAAGTCTGCAGTGCCTTTTTTAATACGTTAATATCACTTTCATCATTATACCCATTTAGAGATATCCTTACAAAGGTTTTATTATTCCACGAGAATACCGGAATTTCAATCTTATATTCTTGGTACAACAAGTTCTTTAATCGCATAGGATCCTGTGTATTCAAAGGAATACTTGCCATCTGTCCAAGAAAAGTGGAATCCACGGGACAGATTGGTTTAGCTCCTGCAACATCACATAATTCAGGATAGCAGGTCAAGATTTCCCCTTTGCATCTAAGGTATTCACCATTCCAATTGTATTCGTCAAAGAAACTTAGAGCAGCGGGAATGGTAAGAAAAGATGTGTAGTCCCTCGTCCCTTGCATCTCGTGCCAATCGTGAAAAACATTCGGTCCGGGCAGAGGACTCTCAAATCCCCAACTGATTAATAATGGATCAAATTGCAGCTGTAGATATTTCTTGACGTATAAAAAAGAATTCCCTTTCGGCGTAAGCAGCCATTTGTGATTTGCTCCGGTATAAATATCCGGGTCCAGTGCTTCTAAATCGAGAGGAATGTGACCGGGTACATGGGCACCATCAATTATGGTTATTAATCCAAGTTCTTTGGCCCGCTTAACAATTTCTTCAACCGGAAAAATGAGTGCTGTGGCACTACTGATGTGATTCAGAAAAATCACTTTGGTTTTATCCGTATATCCTTTCCAAAATTGTTCAATTACATATTCTTTCGACAACCAAGGAAGATCAATTTTTTGATTGATGTACTTTGCTCCCGTCTGCCTGCAGTAGTAATTCCATGTTCGGTCCATGGCACCGTATTCATGGTTGGAGGCTAAAATTTCGTCGCCCTCCTTTAATTTCAAACTTTTTGCAATGATGTTAATCGCGTATGTCGGATTCGGGATAAAAACCAAATTATCCGGGTCAACGTTTATTAGCTTGCCAAGAGCCTTTTTTGAATCTTGCATTTTTTCCATTCCCCGATGGACGAAAAATTGCACCGGCTCACGTTCAAGTTCAAGTTGCCAATTTTGCCAATCCTCATAAATAGGTTTTGGACACGCACCAAAGGAACCGTGATTGAGAAATGTAATTCCTTCTTTGAGATGAAATAACTCTTTATAATGCATACCTACAAATGTAGCAAGAGCGAGGATTTGTCAATTCATTTCTTCAGCACCCTCTAGTCTAAATCCAACGCCATGCACATTGATAATGGATAAAGCAGGATCATCGCTGAGGTATTTTCGGAGTTTAGTTATGAAAACATCCATACTCCTTCCAACGAAATAACTATCGTCGCCCCATATCATGTTGGCGATAAGTTCGCGTTCGAGTAATTGTCCCCGATGTTCGCAAAACAACTTCAGAAGTTCAGCTTCACGTTTCGTTAGTTTCCGTTTCTTTTCCTCGAATTTGAGTTCGTAATTCGCGAAATCAAACAAGTACTTGCCAATAGCGATTTTCGACTTATCAGCGGATTGTTCTTGCATTTGCGGGTGACGTTTGAGAATAGCTTTTATTCTCAATACTAATTCCTCGTTGCTAAATGGTTTTGTGATATAATCGTCGGCCCCTAGCTTAAAACCCTTTATTTTATCTTCTGCTAAACCGCGAGCAGTAAGAAAAACGATCGGCACAGCGCTGTCTGTTTTTCGAATGTCTTCAGCCAAACTGAATCCGTCCTTTTTTGGCATCATTACATCGAGGAGACAGAGATCGTATTTCTCTTTATTAAATTGAAGTAGGCCTTCTTTTCCATCTTTGGCCAAATGCACTTTAAAACCCTCTGATTTTAAAGAATCTTGGATAACAAAACCCAGATTAAAATCATCTTCCACTAACAAAATCTGAATACCTTTTATCTCTGTTTGATTCATAGCGAAGAATTAAATATGATGGTAAATGAACTTCCTACACCCGGGGTACTTTCTACCGTTATTTTTCCATTGTGAGCTTTTACAATTGTTTTTACATAAAAAAGTCCCAAGCCAAAACCCTTTACGTTGTGCAGATCTCCGGTAGGTACTCTGTAAAACTTATCGAATATCATTCTCAATTGAGCGGGTTTCATGCCTATCCCATTATCAGTAATTGTAATAAACAATTTGCCCTTATCGTTGCAAGTGGTAATGCTAATAAGAGGTTCCTTATCCGTATACTTTTGTGCATTATCCAGCAAATTATAAATAACATTGGTGATATGCACAGGATCTCCATGTACAATGGGATTAGAGGCATCCAATCTCACATCGATTTTACCTGAAGCCTCTTCCACCGCAGGATGCACAGTGGCTACAGCACCCAAAATCACTTTATGCAAATCAAGTCTTTCTCTATTCAAATTCGCTTTTCGCGGAGTAAGGGTAGCCAGTTGCAATACCTTTTCCACTTGACTTTTTAATCTATCGCTTTCACTTTTTATGATCGAAACATATTGCTTCAATCGAACTTCATCCTTTAGCACATTCGGATTTGAGAGAACATCTGCACTAAGGCCTATCGTTGAAATAGGTGTTTTCAGTTCATGCGTCATGTTGTTTATGAAGTCCGTTTTTACTTCGGAAAGCCTTCTTTGTCTTAGGAGAATGTATATAGTGTATCCAAAAAATATGAGGATTAAAATGACCAATATAACCGCATAAATCTGCGTATCGAGTTCTTTAAGAATAGATGTAGACTTATTGGGAAACCTCACTCCAAAGTAGTGTCCATCCATATTCACCGGAATATCTATATCAACTTTCTCTTGTCTGACCTCACCAAGAGGTTCATCAAATTCAACTCGACTTCCGAATACAATGGAATCGTTGAAACAGTCGTAGATACCATATTCAAAATCGTCGGTAAGTTGTTCTTTCTGAAATTCTTCTCGAAGCAAGGTCTCCAACAAATAAGGCTGTGGTGTATCATTCACATTGGCCACGAAATAATTGTCGGTTAGCTGCTTTACCGGTTCAGTAGGGGCGGGATCTTGGTTTATAGCAAGGATTCTATTAACAACACTGGTCATAGCAACGGTAACCTTAAAATTGAACATGTTATCGTTGTATTGGTATGACTTTTTTGTGGCATAATATTGAAAAACCACAATTGCAGCCAGCAACATCAGGGCCATTGCTATCAAACCAAATATGCTGTTCCGACTCATGTCTGCGAAAGTATGATTTAAGAGTTCCCGAAAGATACGTTTAACAAGGCTTTAACCCGCATCAGAAATTATCCCAAATCCGAGAGCATATGCCTTTTAAAATAGTTCTAATGCGGAATGGGGCATTACACGCATGGAAGTGCACAAAAAAAGGGTCACCACGGCGACCCTTTTTTGAAAACTTATGGTTGCTTAGTCTCTGCGACCAAGGATACGAAGTAAAAACATAAACAGGTTTATAAAATCTAAGTAGAGGCTGGTGGCGCCCATAACGGCCAATTTACTGGCAGTGGCAGTTCCATATTCTACACCTGCACCAATTCTTTTGATCTTCTGTGTGTCGTATGCAGTAAGTCCGGTGAAGATTAAAACTCCAATACAAGAGATTATATAACTCATTGTGTCACTTTGCATAAACCAATTGACGATGCTCGCTATTACTAAACCGATGAGTGCCATCATAAGCATACTGCCCATTTTGGTTAGGTCGGTTTTAGTTGTGTAGCCAATTACAGCCATTGTTCCGAACAATGCAGCAGTTATAAAAAACACCTTGGCAATAGAAGCCATGGCATATATGATAAAGATATAGCTGATGCTAATGCCCATTACGGCCGAGAAACCGAGGTAAACGGCCAACAATGCCGGATAAGAAAGTTTATTGAAACCAAAATTCATAACAAGAATAAAGGCCAGAGGGGCAAACATTACAACCCATCCAAGAGTTGTCATTCCACCACCTTGAATATCGATAAGGTTTAAAATCAAATTGGTTGTACCGAACCAATATGCCAAAGCACCACTAATTACTAGGGCCAAGCTCATCAGCGAAAAAACATTTGTGACAAACGCTCTTTCGCTTGTTTGTGTCAAATCCAACACCTTTTCGTGTTGATTGTAATTGAGTTCTTCCATTTTTTTTTAATTATAAAATCAAAATTACGAATTTCCGGCGCCACTCAACTGAATAAATTCTTTTCTCGTTTTACTATTTTCTAAAAATTCACCTGTGAATGCGCTGGTGGTCGTGACGCTGTTTTGCTGACTCACACCACGCATCTGCATGCACAAATGTCGTGCCTCTATCACTACTGCGACACCCATCGGTGACAAAGTTTCCTGAAGACAATCGCGAATTTCCATTGTCAGGCGTTCTTGCACCTGCAAGCGACGAGCAAACACTTCAACCACTCGCGGGATTTTGCTTAGCCCAACTACCTTACCATTAGGAATATAGGCTACATGAGCTTTTCCAAAAAAAGGCAACATGTGGTGTTCGCAAAGGCTGTACAATTCAATATTTTTAACTAAAACCATTTCCTTATAGTCCTCTGTAAACATGGCAGATCGCAAGATTTCTGATGCGTCCTCGCGATATCCTTTTGTCAGGAAACCGTATGCTTTTGCAACCCGCTCCGGAGTTCTAAGCAGGCCCTCTCGTTCCGGATTTTCTCCAATATCCTGCAAAATCGCTTTTACCTCTGCTGCAATATTGTCCCGCTTATGCTGACTTAGGTATTGTTCTTCGCTGTGTGACATGTCGTATTAATTTCCGCCGAAATACTCGACGATGTTGTTTTCTGTTTCGTATAATTTAATGCTGTGGAGTTTACAACCGCTCGTGCGAATCGCCTCTTCTAACTGCTCCCAGATTGCAATGGCAATATTTTCTGCACTTGCCATTTTGCCGTGCATGAAATCCACATCAAGATTTAGGTTTTTGTGATCCAATTTTGAAATAACTTTTTCCTCCACCAAATCACTTAAAACTTTTAAGTCCATAGTGAAACCCGTATCCTCTTGAGGTGTGCCTTTCACGGTAACAAACAATTCGTAGTTATGTCCGTGCCAATTTGGGTTTGAACACTTTCCAAAAACATTCGCATTCTTTTCAGCATCCCACTCCGGATTCCAGAGCTTATGGGCCGAGTTAAAACGTTCGCGCCGTGTAAGGTATATAATTTTTTCCATCGTTATTGCAAAATGCGAAGATAGAACCGAGAAGCCCTGACATTGTTCAAAGCCCTCTTGAAAATCTGATGCATAGTGATAAAAGATTACAATTCTTGAGTCCTTATTGCAAGGGTAAGAGCCTTGAACCATGTACTTTTGTCTTCCAATTCGAAGAGATATGATCGTAGTTACCGGAGCCGCCGGCTTTATCCCAAGTTGTTTAGTTACACGCCTAAATGAGGAGCGTTTTTTTGACCTTGTTCTTGTCGATGATTTTTCTCACGAAGCAAAGAAGAAAAACTACGAAGGAAAAAGGTACCTTCATTTAATAGATCGCAGAGAATTTCCCGGGTGGTTAGAAGAGAATGAAGATCAGGTTCAATTTGTATTTCACCTTGGAGCACGAACGGACACAACCGAATTTAATGTACAAATTTTCAACGAATTAAACCTCAATTACTCCAAGGAGATTTGGCGAATTTGCACTGAAAAATCGTTACCATTGGTGTATGCTTCTTCCGCCGCTACCTATGGAGATGGTTCCCTTGGTTATAAAGATGACCATTCGATTATCCCTTCGTTGAAACCTTTAAATCCATACGGAGACTCGAAAAACGATTTTGATAAATGGGTCTTGGAGCAAAAAGAGTCGCCATTTTTCTGGGCAGGACTGAAGTTTTTTAATGTCTATGGACCCAACGAATACCATAAAGGTCGAATGGCTTCCGTGATTTTCCATGCCTTCCGTCAAATTGGAGAAAACGGCGGTATGAAATTGTTTCGAAGTCATCGTCCGGATTACACGGATGGCGGGCAAATGCGCGATTTTGTGTATGTAAAGGATGTGGTAGAGGTCTGTATGTTTTTAATGCGCCACCGCAAAAACTCGGGTATTTACAATTTGGGTTCAGGTGAAGCGCGTACATTCCTTGATTTAGCCAAATCTACTTTTCGCTCGATGGGAGTAGAAGAGAATATACAGTTCATCGACACACCGGTAGATATACGGGACAAATACCAGTACTTCACCGAAGCCGATATGTCGAAACTGAAGGCCATTGGATATCTAAAACCCTTCCACAGCTTGGAAGACGGTGTTAAAGACTACGTTCAGAATTACCTGATGAAAGAAGGTTCCATTTATTGAGCTCTTTCCACAGGAAGTCTCCGTTTACCGCTCAGCACAGTTAGTTTCCGAAAAAGGAATATTCTAGCCCTTGTCAACCCTTGGTTTGCTTAGTTTTGCGTTCAAGAATTTAAAACCATGAACGCCCTCGAAGCGAAGAACATTTTCAAAAACTATAGCGGATATTATGCTCTCAAAGATGTGAGCGTGGTAATTCCTCAGAACACTGTATTCGGGCTTCTTGGTCCGAATGGTGCGGGGAAAACAACTCTTATCCGTATAATTAATCAAATTACAGGACCTGATAGCGGTGAGGTTTCCTTCTTCGGAGAGAAATTACATCCCGATCATTCTGCACAGATCGGATACCTTCCTGAGGAACGCGGACTGTACAAAAAAATGAAGGTTGGTGAACAGTGTATGTACCTCGCCCAACTCAAAGGACTATCCAAGGTAGAAGCTAAAAAGCGACTCTTGGATTGGTTCAAACGTTTCGGAATTGAAACATGGTGGGACAAAAAAGTAGAAGAACTTAGCAAGGGTATGGCCCAAAAAATACAGTTCATCACTACGGTTTTGCACGAACCAAAACTTTTGATTCTCGATGAGCCGTTTAGTGGATTCGACCCCATTAATGCCGAACTTATTCGCACGGAAATGCTTCGGATGAAAGCCAACGGTACTACCATTATCTTAAGTACCCATGACATGGGGTCGGTTGAAACTCTTTGCGATAATATAGCCCTTGTAAACCGTGCTGAAGTAATTCTCGCCGGCAGTGTAAAAGACATTAAAGCCCAATTCAGAACACGTACTTATGACGTACGGTATACAGGTACTGCCATGGAAATGACTATTGCTTTGGGGCCTTTCTTCGAACTTATAGAAAGCGAACAAGAAGATGATCACATGGTTGCACACGTGCGAATAAGCGAGGGGAAAACACTAAATGATCTCTTGCGTCAGGTATTAGGAACCATTCAAATTATTTCGGTAAATGAGGTTTTGCCAAGTATGAATGACATCTTTATTCAAGCCGTAAACAACTTTAACAGTGCACAATCATGAGCAGTAAAATAGGACTCATTATTACTCGGGAATACACCACGCGTGTAAAAAAGAAGTCGTTTATCATTATGACTTTTTTAGGCCCTTTGTTGTTTGCCACTTTGATGATTGGCGGCGTAATGTTCGCGCTGAATGACAAAACAAACTACGAAGTGCTGATCATTGATAAAGTAGGAGCTCTAAGCCAATTCGACAGCACAGGGAAATTTTTCGAAAGTCGATTTTCCAACCGTTTTATGTACAATGAAGATCAAAACATTAAGTATAGTTTTCTAGATGAAGAAATAGGAACCGAAGCATTTAAAGCCTCTCCCTACAATGTTATGATTGAATTGGATGAAGCGGCCGTAAATAATTCTCCGTGTACATTTTATTTCAAAAAACTCCCAAGCGAACAGGCGAGCTCAGATATCCGAAGTGAACTTGAAAGTGCTATTGAAGAATTTCGTGTAGGCAAAAATTTGAGTATTGCATACGATGAATACAAGCGCATTAAAGTTGATATTGACTTCAAAGAAGTTAACATCGAGAAACTAGGTCAAGAAGATAGATCGCAACAAAAAGCTGTTGTTGGATTTGTATTTGCGATCATTATTTATTTCTTCATTTTCATGTACGGCGTTCAGGTGATGCGCGGAGTTATTGAAGAAAAAACGAATCGAATAGTGGAAGTAATCATCAGCTCTGTAAAACCGTTTCAGTTGATGATGGGTAAAGTCATAGGAATTGGTCTTGTTGGACTTACTCAATTTGTCATGTGGATTGCACTCTCACTGCTAGTCACAACGGTAGTTCAAGGTGCTATGGGCTCGGAGGCCATGCCAACGCAGGTTGTAGAGCAAGGTTCAGTTCGTTCGGTTTCACCGGAAGAGCTTACCGCCGAGCAACAGGCGTCTTTTGGGAACATGATACAACAGGTATTAGGCGAAATTAACTGGCCCCTTCAAATCGGTCTTTTTGTATTTTATTTTATTGGAGGATTTTTGTTATACGCCTCTCTATTTGCGGCAATAGGCGCTGCTGTCGACAACGAAACGGACACGCAGCAATTTATGGCACCTATTACGATTCCATTGATTTTCGGATTTATAGTTGCGGAATTTTTGATAGCAAATCCCGAGGGTACGGCCGGTCAAGTCTTTAGTATCATACCTCTCACCTCTCCCGTAGTAATGATGGTGAAGGGTGCTATGGTGGGTCACGTTACGGGCAGCATGCTGCTTTCCATGTTGATCTTGGTAGCAACTTTTATTTTCACTGTTTGGATTGCATCTAAAATTTACCGTGTCGGAATTCTGATGTACGGCAAAAAACCTACTTATAAAGAATTGTGGAAATGGATGAGGTACAAAGCGTAAACACCCAAACCGTAGCTATTATAGACTGTGGAACCAATACATTTAATTTGTTGGTGGCCGAGGTTTCTGATGGCAAATGGAAGTCAGTTTTTGCGAATAAAATTGGAGTAAAATTGGGTGCCGGATCATTTGAAAGCGGATCTATCAGTGCCTCCAGATTTGTGAGAGGAGTGGATGCCATGTATTGTCATGCCAACAACGCAAAAAATTTCGGGTGTACCAAGTTGTTCGGATTTGCAACATCTGCAGTGCGCGATGCAGAAAATGGAGTTGATTTCGTTCGCGCTGTAAGCAAGGTTGCCGGGGTGGATATTCGCGTTTTAAATGGCGAAGAAGAAGCCGAGTTTATTTGTTATGGTATTCGCGAAACAATAGATCTGAAAGACAACATTTCTCTGATGATGGATATAGGAGGAGGAAGCACCGAGTTTATTATTGCCGATGACGAGACGATGTACTGGAAGCAAAGTCTTCAATTGGGAGTAAGTCGATTGCACGACATTATCAAACCATCGGATAGGCTTAGCAAAGAAGAAATCAATCGTTTGAAAGGGATACTTGATAAGCAGCTTGAGGAACTATCTAATGCACTAATAAAGCACTCTCCCAAATGGTTGATAGGATCTTCAGGCTCCTTTGATACTATTTCAAGTTTATACCATCATTCCAAAAAAACGGTAGAACCGGAAGGCAGTTTAATAAATGAGATACCCATTTCATTTCTACCTACGATACACAGTTGGCTCATGACTTCTACTATCGAAGAAAGATTGCGACATCCCGCAATTCCTGAACTTCGCGCTGAGTATATGCCCTTGGCGAGTTATCTCGTTCAATATGTTTTACAGCTTCATTCCTTTGAAAAAATGATGCATTCGACCTATGCATTAAAAGAAGGAGTAATCAGCAAAGTTGTTTCTGCAATGGAATAACTTGGTCATTCCTTATGAAAGGCCTGATATTTGCTTTCACGTTTTAAACGATACCAATATTTTATGCCAAAAATTCTGATCATTGACGACGAAGCAGCCATTCGTAAAGCACTTAAAGAGATTTTAGAATATGAATCCTACGAAGTAGATGAGGCAGAAGATGGGATCGCCGGTCTGAAAAAAATTGAGAGTACCACTTTCGATATCGTTTTCTGCGATATCAAGATGCCGAAAATGGACGGTATGGAAGTCTTAGATAAAATCAAAGCAAAGGGATTAGAGTTACCTGTGATAATGATAACAGGACACGGATCTGTTGAAACGGCTGTAGATGCTCTTAAAAAAGGAGCGTATGACTTCATTCAAAAACCGCTTGATCTCAATCGCATTTTGGTTACTATTCGCAATGCCAGTGATCAACGCGCTTTAGTTCAAGAGACAAAAATTCTTCGCAAAAAGGTAAATAAGACCCTGGGTTCAAATATTGTTGGGGAAAGTGAGGCTATCATGAAGATCAAAGAAATGATCGATACCGTTGCCCCAACGGATGCCCGCGTTTTGGTAACGGGTGGAAATGGATCTGGTAAAGAATTAGTAGCCAGACAGATACATGAAAAAAGTAATCGTTCATCCGGACCTTTTATTGAGGTGAACTGCGCGGCCATACCTTCTGAACTTATTGAAAGTGAGCTTTTTGGACATGAAAAAGGCGCTTTTACCTCCGCCATAAAGCAGCGCCAGGGAAAATTCGAATTAGCCGACAATGGCACCTTATTTCTCGACGAAATTGGGGATATGAGCTTATCGGCGCAGGCCAAAGTGCTTCGTGCTTTACAAGAAAGTAAGATTACACGTGTGGGTGGCGACAAAGAAATTAAAGTGAACGTTCGTATCGTAGCGGCCACCAACAAGGATCTTAGGAAGGAGATCGAGAATAATAATTTTAGAGAAGACTTATATCACCGTCTTTCGGTGATTGTAATACGCGTTCCTTCTTTAAGTGAGCGTAAATCAGATATTCCCTTGCTAGCCTCTCACTTTTTAACCCATATCTGCGAAGAATACGGCATGCCGGTGAAGGAAATCAGTCCTGCTGCCATTAAGGCTTTGCAAGAATTAGATTGGACAGGTAATATTCGAGAATTCCGAAATGTGATGGAAAGATTGGTGATTTTATGTCCTAAAAGCATCGACGACAAATCCGTTAAAGCATACGCTACGCCTCATTTTTCGTAATAATTAGCTGAATCAGGTTCCAAGTATTTGCTTTGATAGACTTGTAGCAATTAACAAGACATTGTTTGAATCGTATCAAAAAAAAGTTGGTGAATAGGGGCAACCACTGAACTTTGGCACCGTCTTTATAGCACTAACTAACCTAACGCGATTTAAAACAAAAAACATTTACTACTATGCAAAGCATCGTAAAATTCTTCGAAGATACATGGGACGCAAGTCCAGGTTATCTTTTCCTTGCAGGTTTCATTATTTTAATTGGAATGGTCGGAAAGGCTCGTCTTTTCGCTAAAGCCGGCGCTCCAATTCTAGCTGCATTTATTCCGGTTTGGGACATTGTGGTAACGCTGAAAATGGTAGGTCGCCCTGCCAGTCATCTGGCTTATCTCTTGGTTCCGGGTTATAATATCTATTTCTTGTTCCGCCTGCTAATTGAAGTTGCTCAAAGCTTTGGCAAATACACTGTAGTAGATTTCATACTAGTGTGCATATTCAACGTATTTTATGTCCTTAACCTCGGACTGGCCTATAACGAATATTACTATGGACCGGTATATGGCATGGACTTTAAGGACGTACAGGCTAGGAAAGAGCCTGTATTCGCTTAGATTTTTGGTTTCATAATTTGAAGGAACAGGGCTCTGTGCAAGCGGAGCCTTGTTTTTTTTGCATAAAAAAACCCCGATATCGGGGCTTATTTTTTGTCATACAGTTTTGAATTATGCTGAAACGATCGTTTTGGCCTTTTCGATTACACGAGGCAATCCGGATGGATCTGTTCCGCCGGCCGTAGCAAAAAAGGCCTGTCCGCCTCCTCCACCTTTGATTTCTTTAGCGAGCTCTTTCACTATTTGAGATGCGTTCCACCTCTTCTCTTCGACGAGGTTATCGGAAATCACACATGTAATATTCGGTTTTCCACCCATATTGGATGTGAAAATCCCGAATAAATTCTCTATGGAACCCCTTAATTGAAATGCCAAGTCTTTAATGTCTGCAGCATCCATATCTAATTGCTCAGCTAGATAGGAGATGTTGCCAATCTTTTCTGTACGACTTTCGAGTTCAGTTTTGAGCGCAGCAATTTTTTCGCGGGTGAAAGACTCCACCTTCTTTTGAAGTTCGCCATTTCGATCAAGTAGTTCACGAATCGATTTTTCGACATCCTTAGACTTCAAAAGGACTTTTAACTTTTCCAATTCGTCCATTTGGCTTCGCATGAAAGCAAAAGCTTTATCGAATGAAATGGCCTCGATACGGCGGACTCCGGCGGCTACAGCACCCTCAGAAGTAATCTTGAATAAACCTATTACTCCTGTATTTATTACGTGCGTACCACCACACAATTCCACACTATCGCCAAATTTGATGATGCGGACATTGTCGCCATACTTCTCGCCGAACAACATCATCGCTCCGGTTTTGCGGGCTTCTTCGATTGGAACGTTTCTATGTTCTTCTAAATTTAATTGCAAGCGAATGCGTTTATTCACTAATTCCTCCACATGCTCCAATTCCTCATCGGTCAATTTTGCGAAATGCGAAAAGTCGAATCGCAGATAATCCGGATGCACTAGCGATCCCTTTTGCTCGACATGCGTCCCGAGAACTTCTCGGAGGGCTTGGTGCAAAAGGTGTGTAACACTGTGATTGGCCTGGGAGTCGGCACGAAGTATGTCGTTGACTCTTGCTCGGAAAGTAGCTGAGATATTCTCCGGCAATTGTTCGGTGAAATGAACGATCAAGTTGTTTTCCTTTCTCGTATCCTGAATTTCAACCACATCATTTGCCGAAATTAACTTACCCTGATCTCCCACCTGACCTCCTCCTTCCGGATAAAATGGAGTAACGTCAAGCACAAGTTGAAAGAGTTCCTTTCCTTTCGTTTTTATTCTTCTGTATCTAAGAATACGTGCATCGGCTTCCAAATTATCGTATCCCACAAAGGTTGAATCCCCCTCAGCCACAATGATCCAATCATCTGTTTCCAATTTGGTGGCAGCGCGACTTCTTTCCTTCTGTTTTAGCAACTCAGCTTCGAATCCAAGTTGATCGATACTTTTTCTATTCTCTGCTGCGATAAGGGCGGTGAGGTCGACCGGAAAGCCGAAAGTATCATATAATTCGAACACCGATGTTCCGCTTAATACATCACTTTCCGATTTCGAAATTAACTCATCCAATTGTTGAATGCCTTTCTCAAGGGTACGCAAGAAACTCTCTTCTTCTTCGCGAATTACTTTCTCGACTAGACCTTTTCCGGATCTTATTTCCGGGAAATAATCGCCCATCTCATCTGCAAGTACAGAAACCAGTTCGAATATGAAGGCTTCTTTCATCCCCAAGAAACTATAGCCATAACGGATGGCCCTTCTCAAAATTCGACGAATAACGTAGCCTGCACCTCCACTGGAAGGAAGCTGACCGTCGGCAATGGCAAAAGACACAGCCCTTATGTGATCAGAGATAACACGAATGGCAATATCTGTTTTCTCTAAATCAGGAGTGCTCGATTTTCCAGGCATCGTATGATGATACTTTACCCCGGTTCTTTTTTCGATTTTAGAAATGATAGGAGAAAAAACATCTGTATCGTAGTTCGATATTTTACCCTGAAGAGCCATACACAGACGTTCGAAGCCCATTCCGGTGTCTACATGTTTATTTGGCAACGGTTCGAGACTTCCATCGGCTTTCCTATTAAACTGCATGAACACATTATTCCATATTTCTATAACTTGCGGATGGCTCATATTTACCAATTCGCGGCCATCTTGAAGAGCTCTTTCGGCATCCGAACGCAAGTCGACATGAATTTCGGAGCAAGGTCCACATGGCCCTTGATCGCCCATTTCCCAGAAATTATCTTTCTTATTTCCTCGAAGAATTCGCGATTCCTCAATGCGATCTTTCCATAAATCGTAAGCTTCTTGATCAAATTCCAAATTTTCGGAGGCATCACCTTCAAAAACAGTAACGTACAAACGATCAACCGGTATTTTGTACTCCGATGTCAAAAGTTCCCATGCCCAAGCAATAGCATCAGCCTTAAAATAATCGCCAAAAGACCAGTTTCCCAGCATTTCGAACATAGTATGGTGGTAGGTATCTACTCCAACTTCCTCCAAATCGTTGTGTTTTCCGGAAACACGCAGACATTTTTGCGTATCGGCCACCCGAGGATATTTGATGGCTTCGTTCCCTAAAAACCAGTTTTTGAAGGGGGCCATACCACTATTTATGAACATAAGTGTAGGATCGCCTTTAACTACCATAGGGGCAGAAGGAACGATCTGATGTCCGCGTTCAGCGAAGAAGTCGAGGAATTTTTTGCGAATTTCTTTGGATGTCATGGGCGCGAAAATACAACGCCGACGAGGCTCCAAAAAGCGGATATATTGTCTCAAGTTCCATTATTTGATTCCTATAAACGAATTTTTAAGAATCCCGAATGACAGAATGAGGCGATTTTTCTTGTACGTTTGGCCTTCCATGGCCCGCATTAAGTATAAATTCAACCCTACTTCACTCAGTTTTGAGAAGATAAGTTATACTGTTCGGGATTATGCTATCCAAGCATTTCGTTATTTGGTAGCGGGTGTAGTGATAGGTGGAATTGCAGTAGTTTTATTCATATCCTTTTTTAAAGATCCCGATACCGTTCGATTGGAAAGTGAGGTCGAATACCTAAAGTCGCAATTGAATGATCTGAATAATGAACTAGATACCCTGGAGAGATTTGCTTCCAATATTCAGGATCGTGACGACAATGTGTACCGCGCCATTTTTGGAGCAGAACCTTATCCCGAGCATCTGCGCAGAGCTGGTGTTGGAGGAAGTGATCGATATAAAAACTTGAAGGGATATGATAATTCTGAAGCGATAATCGAGACGGCCAAACGCATTTCCAGGTTAGAAAGAACGATGGTAGCCCAAGGCAAATCGTTGGAGGAAATCGTTGAATTAGCCAAAGCCAGCGACAAAATGTTGAGCAGTATTCCGGCTATCCAGCCTGTGAGTAATAAAGACCTAACACGCATTGCCTCAGGTTTTGGTATGCGCATACATCCAATTTATAAAATAATGAAGATGCACGCCGGACTAGATTTCACAGCACCCGTAGGTACAGAGATTTATGCTACCGGCGACGGAGTTATTCAGGCAGTCGATAGCAAACTAAGTGGATACGGACACCACGTAATAATTGAACACGGCTATGGCTTCCAAACATTGTATGCCCACATGAGCAAGGTAATGGTTCGTCCCGGAGAACGCGTAACACGCGGACAAGTGATAGGGCTCATTGGCAATACAGGCACATCCACAGGACCTCACCTGCATTATGAAGTTTTAAAAGATGGTGCACAAGTGAATCCTGCGTTTTATTTTTATAGCGACATTACGGCAGAGCAATACGAAGAATTGTTACAAAGAGCAGAAAATGCGAACCAATCTTTCGACTAAGCCCTACCTTGCGATACCTTACCTAAACAGACTTGGCTTACAATCCGCATAAACAGATCGAGAAGGTCTACTTCACTATCGGTGAAGTGGCTGATATGTTTGGAGTAAATCCATCGCTCATACGTTTTTGGGAAAGGGAGTTTGAGCAATTAAGTCCAAAGAAAAACGGACGAGGCAATCGGGTATTCAATCGCAAGGACCTAGAATTATTCCACAAGATTCATCAATTAGTAAAAGAGAAAGGTTTTACGCTCGAGGGAGCAAAAAAAATTCTTCGCGAAAAAAAATCTGAAGAAGTCGAAGAAGACCTTCTATCCAAACTAGAGCAGGTGAGAGCGGAGTTGATGGCGTTGGCAAATAGGCTCCTTGATTAATTGTGCTAATGTGCTAGTGTGCTAATGTGCTAATGGCCGATCTCCGACAAAGCGATTTCGATTTTTAAAACCGAATACATCTCCGATAACGTGAATTCCATTGGCTAATTGGCATATTGACCACATTGGCTAATTGAAATGTGCTGATTAGCCAATTATCGATCTTCGGCTGAAAAAAATGTGCTCCGAATAGGTCCTCCGCTGCGAGCTCTGCGAGCACTTGCGAAGGATGACGCTGCGCGTTTTTAAAAAAAGGGAGGGGAATAGGGCCGCTGCGCGGACCTGTTCCCCATCCACAGAAAGGTTCAGAAGGAGAATCAAAGTGATAGCGGAGACGAGCGTTCCGTATGGCTTTGTGTACTACCTATGCGCCAACGGCGCAAACGGGCAATATGCTCTTGTGAGCACTAGACAAAAAAACTTTGAGTACTCTGCGGTAAAAAAATGGAAAATTCAAAATGGAAAAATGGAAAATGTCGGGTCTTGTGGCTCTAGACGTTTTAAACTTCAGAGGAGCTATCCTATTATAAAAATGCTGTGAAACATGATTCCATTCCAATGAATTCGTGTGCCTCCAGTATTATTTGATCGTAAACAAATCTTCATCAGTCTTCACACCCGATAAATTTTGCTCGGATACTATCGAAGGCTACAAATCATTGTGATATGAAGTGTTTTGGTGAACGAAGAAGCTAAGAGTTTTATTCCCCTCCGGTTAATTTTCACTTGACAAGACGGTAACCAATGCATAATGTTTAACTGACCTCATCCCGAAATGGAAGGACCAACTTTGCAGCCTCAAATAGAGATATAACAATCATTTTACTTCAATGAAAAAGTTCTTTTACTCACTCTGCGTGCTCCTCTCAATGGGGATTTCGGCTACTTCCTTTTGTCAAACCTTTACAACAGGAAATATAGCCGTATTCGTTGCCACAGCTAGTGCAAACAACACTACAGGTAGCATTATGGAATTTAATCCAAGCACTGCAAATCAAGCTCCAACGAATACTTACGTGATCGATGGTACAGGTGCCAACGCCATGCGTTTTTCAGGTAGCGCAACTTCAACAGCATACCTCGCAAATAGCGATGATGGAACTTTACTTTCCTTTATGGGTGCCAACAATACTACCACAGGTTCTAACGTGAACACACTGAATCCAAGAGCAGTAGGAACCCTAAATTCGTCTTACACCTTTAATATTGCCACCACATACACTGGTATATCCGGTAATCAAACCAGATGTGCAACGAGTTTAGACAACATCAATTGGTATATAGCAGATCAGGGCGGACTTTACACCAATGGTGCTGCAGCACCAAGTCCGGCAGCCAACTTGAGAGGTATCAAATCTTTCGGTGGGATTGTTTACACAGGACTTCAAAGTGCTACTGTTACAACTATTCAAGTAAATACGGTATCAGCCATAACAGGTGGCACTATTACGGGACTGCCAGGATTAACAAATAACTCTTCATTGCAAGATTTCTATTTGGTTTCTTCAGGAGTAAATGGCAGCACATTCGACATACTTTACACAATAGCTGCTACCAGCAATACAGCAGGTACAATCACGAAATATTCATTGGTTGGAGGAACTTGGGTTTCAAATGGAACCTATGTTACCAACTTCGGTGGTTTCGGTTTGTCAGCAAAAGTGAATGGTTTAGGAACCGACCTTTTTGTAACTAGCGGTCAAGGTGCTTTGATCAACAATCGTTTGATTAAACTATTTGATCAGACAGGATACAATCAGACACTTACCATTAACACAGCCAACAACGTAACACTTTATACTGCCTCAGGTAGCACTATTATCAAAGGCGTTGCATTCGCTCCGATTGCACCTCCTACCCCACTTGTTTCACTTGCCGTTTCAAGCAATGCCTCTTCTGAAGATGACGCCACCGTTATTACCGTTATAGCAAATACATCATCGCCTGTATCGGGTGATCAAACGGTTGATCTTGCTGTTTCAGGAATTGGCATTACTGGAACTGATTACACTCTTTCTTCAGCAGTCATTACCATTTTATCTGGTCAAACAACCGGTTCAGTAACATTTACCATTTTAAATGATGGAGATATTGAAGGTTTGGAAACAGCAACGCTTGAAATTTCAAATCCTTCATCGGGAGTTTTGTTAGGTGTTCCCACTAGTCAGGATGTAACAATTACAGATAATGACTTTGACAATTTCCCTCCTTCTATAGAATTAAATGCAAGCACAACAGATTATATCGATGGTGGTCTTGTTGCAGTTACCAGCCCATTTTATTTAAGTGGTGTGATTGGTGATATCACCGATCCTGCCTATACTCTAGGACTAGACTTCACAGTTTCTGATACCGAAACTTTAGCAAATGACCTAGTAGTTTCAGCTATAAGCAGCAACGTATCTGTAGTACCTAATGCAAATATCCTTATTACAGGTGCCGGTTCAACTCGCAACTTGACAATCAATCCTTCCGGTGTTGGAAATACAGTAATCACCGTTTCTGTTTTTGACGGAACACAAACCAGCACATATCAGTTGAACTACTCTGCTTCAGTTCGCACTCCGGATATTGATCCAACAGGTACTTTCTGGCAAACAGGAATGTCTGACGCATCAGCAGCTGTATTGATCGACAACGATTACTACATCGCAGCGGATGATGAAATGAACATTCTTAATGTTTACTCGAGAACTCACTCAGGTTTACCTGTCAGTTCATTCGAATTTTCATCTTTTCTTTCTTTGCCTGAACCTGGTAATCCGGAAGTCGATGTAGAAGCCGCTGCTGTAAGTCCTCTTGCTTCGGATAAAGCGTATTGGTCAGGTTCGATGAGTAATGGCAAATCGCCATTCCCAGACAAACCTAACCGCGATCGCTTATTCGCCACCCAACGCACAGGTTCAGGAAGCTCGACTTCGTTGTCATATTCAGGACATGTAAACATTAGCCCATCTCTTTTAGTTTGGGGTGATGCGAACGGTTATGATTTTACTTCTTCAGCACAAGCCGGAGTGGATTCAAAAGCTGTTGATGGTTTCTCAATGGAAGGAATGGTCTTTGGTCCTGACAATACGACTTTGTTCATTGGTCTAAGATCTCCTTTGGTTCCTACAGCGAATCGTACAAATGCAGTTATTGCTCCGATTTTAAACTTTGAAGCATGGTTTAACAATGGTAGTCCTGCAGGTGATCCAACTTATGGAAGTCCAATCGAGTTAGACTTGAACTTACGCGGTATTCGCGATCTACAGCGTCTTTCTGATGGAACATATATCATCGTTGCAGGTAGCCCAACGGATGCCGCTGCCGGTGATATATACAAATGGACCGGAAATGCCGCAGATGCGCCGGTGTTAGTTCCGAGCATGGCCTCAGGTATTTTAAACATGGAAGGTGTTATTCAGGTTAACAATGGTATTAACCCTGATCTTACCAAACTTCAAGTTGTTTCTGACGGAGGTACAGTAGTTCTTTATGGAGATGGTGTTGAAGCTAAAGATCAAGGAGAACTAAGTTTAAGAAAATTCAGAACAGATATTCTCACAGGTTTAGACCTAGATATTTGCAGCGATTACTCAGTATCCATTTCATCTGACGGCCCTATAACATTCTGTGATGGTGAAAGTGTAACACTCACCGCGGAAGGTGGAAGTGGAAGCAACACATATCTATGGTCTACAGGAGCTATCACTAGTTCGATTTTAGTAACAACTTCAGGTACATACGAAGTAACCGTGAGCAATTCAGCAGGTTGTTCGGATGTAGCAAGCGTAGAAGTTGTAGTAGTATTACCAACTACTTGGTATCTCGATGCAGACAACGATGGTTACTATGTAAGTTCAGTTGTTTCTTGCGAAAACCCGGGTGCCGCTTACAATCAAACAGCAACTATACTAAATGACTGTGATGATAATAATCCATTGGCAAATGCAGGCATAACAGAAGACACTTGCAATGGTATTGATGACAACTGTAATGGCATTATTGATGAAGGCAGAATAGATGGTTGTGTGGATGTAGCAGCTTGTAACTACAATGAATTTGCTACTTGCGATGACTCTAGTTGTGAATACGATACTTGCGCAGACAACGATGCAGATGGACTTACCAATGCAGAAGAGATAATTTTAGGAACTGATCCGAACGACAATGATTCCGATAACGATGGAGCATTCGATGGTGTTGAGGTGAACACCTACCTATCTAATCCACTTCTTCAAGATACAGATGGTGATGGTCTAACTGATGGAGCAGAAATTAATGTCTCTTTGACAAGCCCAGTTGATCCAGATTCGGACGATGATGGTTGCAACGACTTTGCAGAACTTCTGGGTTCATGTGAAGTTTTAGGTTGCACATACGCTGATGCGACAAACTTTAATCCTCTTGCCACAGACGACGACGGTACGTGCACGTTCCCAACAGGAGAAAGTTGCCCCGGTGACTTTGATGCAAGTGGTTTTGTGAATACAACAGACTTATTGATATTCTTGACAACATATGGTTCGACTTGCCCGTAAACGGTTCATCTAAAGTTCAAAAGCCGGAAAACGCTGTCCTAACGAGGATGGCGTTTTTTTTATTCAATTATAAATTATGAATGATGAATTATGAATGGGGTTTGCGTTGGGGGAGGTGATTTGGAAGCCAAATGGATTGGTGGGCTTAATACATAGTAAGTGCGGAGAGTGAGAGTGGAGGAACTTTTTACCAAACTGATTCCTTCTGTTCCTGTTTCTCCGAACTAAGAACTGTTATTGCCCCTCGAATACAGTGTGAGTGCGGAGAGTGAGAGTGGAGGAACGTTTTACTAAAATGATTCCTTCTGTTTCTGTTTCTCCGAACTAAGAACTGTTTTTGCCCCTCGAATACAGTGTGAGTGCGGAGAGTGAGAGTGGAGGAACGTTTTACTAAAATGATTCCTTCTGTTTCTGTTTCTCCGAACTAAGAACTGTTTTTGCGGGTCGATTCACTCAGGGTGACGTGGTGCGTTCTGATAAAAAGAAGGGCTGGAAGGGCCGCTGCGCGGCCCTTCCAGCCCTTCCAACCATCTATTACGACGGTCATCCTGCGACCTGCGCCCAAGTCTGGGTTGCAGGACCTATCGCAAAGCGATCGTATCTACAGTGATCAATAACGCAATGATGTTCGGGAAACGATTCCTTCTGTTTCTGTTTCTGCAAACCCCAACTACTTTAGCTAAACATTTCCTTCATTCGTTCAAAAAAACTCTTGTCTTTTGATGAAGGCTTGGGTTTGAAATTGTCGCTGTTGCGAAGTTTTTCTAGAAGTTTTTTCTCTTCGTCGGAGAGTTTTTGTGGAGTCCAGACGTTTACGTTTACTAATAAATCGCCGTGGTGATGACTGTTTACTTCGGGAATACCTTTTCCTTTTAATCGAAGGATTTTTCCGCTTTGAGTTCCGGCATCTAATTTCACTTGCGCTTTACCTTTTACAAGAGGTATTTCTACAGAAGTACCTAAAGCAACATCTGCAAAGTTTATATATAGATCGTAATACAGATTAACTCCTTCACGTTTCAGAAATGGATGTTCTTCCTCTTCTATTAGAACGTGTAAATCCCCGGGAACACCATTGTATGGACCCGCGTTTCCTTTGCCGGCCACGTTGAGGGTCATACCCTCTTGAACACCGGCAGGTATATTGATTTCAATTATTTCTTCTTGACGACGCTGTCCATGCTCGTTTGCGTCTTTTGGTTTTTGACGAATGCTTTTTCCCGCACCATGACAAGTAGGACATGTGCTAGAAGTGGCCATTTGACCAAGTATCGTATTGGTTACACGCCGCACCTGACCGGAACCTTGGCAAGTAGTACAAGTATCATAAGTAACCCCTTCGGCATTTACGAGCTTAAAGACCTTTATCTTTTTGCTAGTACCGTATGCAATTTCTTCGAGGTTTAATTTTACTTTGATACGAAGATTAGAACCCTTTACACGACGCGAACCCGCACTGCTATTTCCTCCGCTGAAACCTCCTCCACCACCGAATGCACTTCCAAAAATGTCGCCGAATTGGGAGAAGATGTCATCCATGTTCATGTTTCCACCATATCCCCCTCCGCCGCCATTTCCACCCATTCCGGCATGACCAAATTGATCGTAACGCGCTTTCTTATCGGTATCAGTAAGTACTTCGTAGGCTTCAGCCGCTTCTTTAAATTTATCCTCAGCAGATTTATCACCCGGATTTTTATCGGGGTGAAACTTTAAAGCCATTTGTCGATAGGCCTTTTTTATATCGGCAGGAGTGGCGTTTTTGCCAATACCAAGTACGTCGTAGTAATCTCTTTTTGACATAATCGTCTGAAACGTTCGAAACTTCTGTAACTATTATTCTCCAATCACCACTTTGGCGTAGCGAATCACTTTATCGTGCAAGGCATAACCCTTCTCGATGGTATCCACTACTTTCCCCTTCAATTCTTCGGACGGAGCCGGAATTTTGGTAATTGCCTCGTGGTAATCCACATCAAAAGGTTTATGAGTAGAATCAATAGCTTTCAAACCTTTTTGATCCATAACACGAGCAAATTTGTTGTGAATTAAGGTAATTCCTTCTTTCATCAACTCCGGGTCAGGATTCGCTTCCGAAGCAGCCATTGCTCTTTCAAAATCGTCGAGTACGGAAACCAATTCTTTCATCAGATCAGCTGAGGCATACATGATGTATTCCGATCTCTCTTTAGCCGAACGCTTGCGGAAATTGTCGAATTCCGCATATAATCTCATGTATTTATCCTTCCAATCGTCGCGTTCGCGCATAAGTTTTTCCTCATTGTTTACCAACTCATCCGTTTGATTTTCAGAAGTCGGAACTTCATTTTCGGTAGTAGTACCCGGATCAGAAATTGGAATTTCGTTTTCTTCGGTCGTTGCTTTATTTTCTTCTGTACTCATGTGCCAAATGCCTTTGTCGGGCCTCGGCAAGTATATTGCCACAGCGAGAATAACGGTCAAAGTGTCAGAAAAAAAAGCTGGAAGTTGAGAATTGTCAGAATTCTCAATTTTAGAATCGTCGATAGCCAAAAATTGTACTTTTACACCACTAAATTGAAAGCTTTAAGAATGAAACTGCCACGTTACGAGTTGATTGCAGAGAAATCAATGATGGTTTTTGAATTCACGAGTGAGGGACAGAATGGCCACATTCCTAAGCTCATAAAATTCAGTCCAACTTCAATAGAAGAGGTTTATAATCTTGCTTTTGGAGATAAAGACCTTGACACTGGCGATATTGACGATCAATCGGTGTCGAACAATGGAGATAGCGAACAAGTCTTAGCTACCGTAGTTTCAGCCGTTTTGCCTTTCTGGACAGTCATACAGGAGATTGGGTTTATGCAACCGGAAGTACGAAAACCAGAAATAGGCTTTACCGGATGGGTATTGCGAAATATTTAGACCATGTAAAACAGGATTATCTCGTCTATGGACTTTACAATGGAGAATGGCAAGATTTCGGAAAGGACATTGAATACTCTGCCTTCATAATTAGAAGAAAATAACTTAAATTTGTGATTCGAAAGTTATATTGGCTATGAAAAACATCCAAGAGCTTAACGACAGTAAATTGCCCATTATTCGCATAGACAGCTCTCTTGAAAAGTACAAAACACTGCCCATTTTTCAAGAGAAAGTAGACGACGCAAATGTTGTATTAAAAAAAGTAGGCCTGCCTAAATTGTCTTCGAAATAACACTACTATTTAATTCAATTAGACGCCAACCAACTTATATTTCTTGAGATAGAAATGAAAAAGCCCCGTCAATGACGAGGCTTTTTTGTATGAGATATATTTCTTAGTTGAAACTCTTAACGTGAGCATCAATCGCTTTGTGAAGCTCGAGACCACGAAGGTTAGTTCCGGTGATAACACCGTTTTCGTCGATCAGAAAACTCATTGGAATGCTGTTTACACCGTATGTTTTGGCAGCGGCATTATCCCAACCCAACATATCACAAACGTGATTCGGCCATGTAAGTTTATCCGCTTTGATGGCGTTTACCCATGCGTCTTGTGTTTTATCCAAAGAAACTGAAAACACTTCAAATCCTTTGGCGGTTTTGAACTTCGCTTTTGAGTATTTCTCGTAAGCTTGAACCACATTCGGGTTCTCGCGACGGCATGGACCACACCAAGATGCCCAAAAGTCGATCAACACAATTTTTCCACGGAGGCTTGAAAGTTTAATGACTTTTCCGTCGACCCCTTTCATTTCGATATCGGGAGCTACGTCTCCAATATTGGTGCCCACAACCGGAGCCACAGACATGTTTTCATTTGAAGGGTTGACAGATTCCGTTTTTGTCAGTAGGGTAAAGCTGCAAATTCCAATAAACGTAAAAGCAGCCAATCCGAGGATCATGATTTTTTTCATGTGATGGTTTTCTATATTTCGTTAGTTGAGTGTAAAAATAAATGATTTGATCCCACATTGCCAAAGATCTTGCCAAAAGCACAGTTCGGAGTTTGGAGAAACGGGGACAGGTTACACACAAAAAGTTTTGTGCATAACGTCAAGACCCTTCTCCGAATAGGTCCTTCGCATCGCGCTTGCAGCGCAACGCGAAGGATGACGGTCGGGTGAAAAAAAAGGGGGGTGTAATGGGGCCGCTGCGCGGCCCCATTACACCCCCATATAACCTTGTCCTTGATGGGAAAACCTATTCCTTTCTGGTAATTTGGGCCCCCAATGCGTTCAATCGGGTTTCTATATTTTCATATCCGCGATCGATCTGTTCTATGTTTGAGATAACACTTTTTCCTTCGGCGCTTAAGGCGGCAATGAGAAGAGCAACCCCTGCTCGAATATCCGGAGATGACATTTGAATTCCTCGGAGTTTCGATTTGCGATCGAGGCCTATAACGGTTGCGCGGTGCGGATCACAGAGTATAATTTGTGCCCCCATATCAATCAGTTTGTCCACGAAAAACAGACGACTTTCGAACATTTTTTGATGTATCAGCACAGAACCTCTCGCTTGTGTAGCCGTTACAAGTGCAATCGAAATTAAATCGGGTGTGAACCCCGGCCATGGTGCATCGGCGATTGTCATGATGGAACCATCGATGAAAGATTCGATTTCATAGTGATCCTGCGCCGGAATGTGCAGATCGTCGCCTTTGAGTTCCATTTGGATTCCCATTCTCCTGAAAATCTCCGGAATTACCCCTAGATGCTGATATCCCACGTCTTTAATAGTGATATCGCTTTGTGTCATTGCAGCCAAACCAATAAAAGAGCCTATTTCGATCATGTCGGGTAGACAACGATGTTCGCAACCGCCCAATTGCTCTACCCCTTCGATGACCAATAAATTAGAACCTACTCCGCTGATTTTTCCACCCATACGGTTAATCATTCCGCATAGCTGTTGCAAGTAGGGCTCACAAGCAGCATTATAAATGGTGGTAGTTCCTTTAGCCAGGGCCGCAGCCATTACAATGTTGGCAGTTCCCGTTACAGAAGCTTCATCGAGAAGCATATAGGCCCCTTGCAAACGATCAGATTTTACCGAATAAAACTGATTTTCGGCGTCATATTCAAATTTAGCCCCCAATTGTTGGAATCCTATGAAGTGAGTATCGAGTCTTCTGCGACCGATTTTATCACCTCCCGGTTTTGGAATGTAGCCTTGACCAAACCGCGCCAGTAGTGGTCCGACCATCATGATACTTCCACGGAGAGCGGCCGCTTTTTTCTTATAGGTTTCCGATGTCAGAAAGTCGATATTGACTGCATCCGCTTGGAAAGTGTATTTGCCCTTTTCGATCCGATTCACTTTCACACCCATGTCGCCAAGCAACTGGATTAGCTTAAGTACATCAACAATTTCAGGGATATTGGAAATGGTTATTTCTTCGGGTGTCAATAGGACCGCTGATACAATTTGAAGAGCTTCATTTTTCGCACCTTGAGGCACGAGCTCACCTTTCAGTTTTTTGCCTCCGATAATTTCAAAAGAACTCATAGTATTCTGTACAATTTGATGATGCTAAGAGAACAGATATTGAGCAATCAATTTCAGAGCGATTTCGGGTTTTATCGACAAAGGTATAAGCATAGGAAAAGGAGGAATAAGCACGAGAAAGGGAAAAGCCTTATATTCGCTGCGTCTATTAGATTTTTTTCCAAAAAACGATGATTTCACGCAAGCCTGAAGCTCCTATCAGCAAGGATTTGGACTTCCAACCCTATAACAGTCAACGACCTGACCTCACTATTCCTGAGTATGGACGTCATATTCAGAAGATGGTTCAGTATGCCTCTACGATTGCCGACCGTGAGGAGCGCAATAAATGTGTGCGCGCCATTATTTCTGTGATGGGTCAGCTGTTTCCTCAACTTCGCGACATTGAAGATTACAATCACAAGTTGTGGGATCACCTTCAAATCATGTCGGGATTTACCTTGGATGTGGACAGCCCCTACCCTGTTCCGAGCAAGGAGTCGTTGGCG
>JBILMS010000134.1:0-4042 GCA_044375415.1 Flavobacteriales bacterium | reverse complement strand
ATAAAACCACCATTAACACAACCGCTACAAGATCTTCAATGATAAGAATCCCTGTAACCAATCCGGCAAACTGTTGCGATTTTACCCCTAATTCTTCAAAAGAGCGTATGATGATTGTGGTGGACGCAATGGCTATTATTCCTCCAAAAAAGAGACAATCGATTTCTCCCCAACCCAACATTTTACCCACTAAATAGCCCGTGAGCATAGTGAGTAAAACTTCAAAAACGGCTGTGATTCCGGCCACTCCGCCTATGTGAAGTAATTTTTTGAAACTAAATTCCAGTCCTAGACCGAAGAGCAGAAAAATTACTCCGATTTCCGCCCAAACTTTTATTCCCTCCGGGTCTATTACCGTGGGTAAAAGCGAAACGTTAGGACCAACGAGAAGACCCGCAAGTAAATAACCTAGAACAACAGGTTGTTTGAGCCACTTGAATACAAGCGACGTGACAGCTGCGGCAGCCAATATGAGCGCGAGATCTATGATGAGGGTGGGTAGATGCATCTGCCCTCAAATTTACGAAACGAAATTTACAATCGACCGAGGATCTAATTAAGTCAAGATCAACATGGCATCACCATAAGCAAAAAAGCGATATTCTTTTTTGATCGCTTCCTGATAAGCTTTCATAATAAGGTCATATCCTCCGAATGCACAGGTCATCATAAGTAATACGCTTTCCGGTGTGTGGAAATTGGTTACCAATGAATCGGCAATAACATAATCGTATGGAGGGAAAATGAACTTATTGCTCCAGCCATCATAAGGCTTCAGCATGTTGTTGGTGCTAACTGAAGTTTCGAAGGCGCGAAGAACGGTGCTCCCAATGGCGCATACGCGTTTTCCACTGGCTTTAGCTTCGTTCACCATGTCGGCAGTTTCTGCAGGTATAATTACTTGCTCACTGTCCACTTTATGTTTGGTAAGATCTTCTACTTCTACTTGACGGAAGGTACCCAAACCGATGTGCAAAGTGAGTTCAGCCATGTTCACGCCTTTGATTTCAAGACGTTTGTTGAGTTCACGACTGAAGTGCAAACCCGCAGTTGGGGCAGCCACTGCACCTTCGTGTTTGGCATAAATAGTTTGATAACGGAATTCATCTTCCGGTTCAACTTTACGTTTGATGTACTTCGGAAGAGGAGTTTCGCCAAGTTCATAAATGAGCTTTTTGAACTCTTCGTGTGTTCCATCAAAGAGGAAACGTAAGGTACGTCCACGTGAAGTTGTATTATCTATTACCTCGGCAACGAGTTCATCGTTTTCACCAAAGTAAAGTTTGTTTCCGATACGGATTTTGCGAGCCGGATCAACAACGGTGTCCCAAAGCAGACTCGTCGGATTTAACTCCCGAAGCATAAACACTTCGATCATCGAACCGGTTTTTTCCTTGTTGCCGTACATACGGGCAGGGAAAACGCGGGTATTGTTGTTGACCAACACATCCCCCTCATCGAAATACTCGATGATGTCTTTGAACAGTTTGTGTTCGATTTTACCGGTTTTTTTGTGCACGACCATCAATCTGGATTCATCCCGATGATGTGCCGGATGTTGTGCAATCAGTTCCTGGGGCACTTTGAAGCGGAACTGAGAAAGTTTCATTACAGAAATCAAGGTACTCAGATTTTAAAAAGCCTGCAAAAGTAACGATTTCATAACCCCTTTGTAAAGGTTTATTTTATAAAAGCAATGATATCAACCTATTACATTGTTGATTTGGGGTCCCAGTGCCTGTAATTTGCCCAAAATTTCATCTAGAGGCATTGCTTCGTTGATATGAAATGGGAGACTTTCGGTTCGACGTAAAGCCTTTAAGTATGCACCCGATTCTACTTTTAATCCGAAATCATTTGCAATACTTCGAATGTAAGTTCCTTTTGAGGAGCGAATTTTAAAGTCCGCTTCGTTGTTCTCGAACCTAGTTATTTCAAAAGAATGGATCGTAATAAGTTGACGTGGGACCTCAATTTCGATTCCTTCGCGAGCGGCGTGATAGGCACGTTTGCCATCTACCCACTTGGCGCTAAATATCGGAGGACGCTGAAGTTGTTCTCCTTCCATGGATTTCGCAACAGATTGCAAAAGATCGATCGATAAATGATCCGTCCGAAAATCCCCTTCGGGCGTTGTCTCTAAATCAAAGCTCGGTGTAGTTTGACCTAGAAAAAAGGTGCCGGTATATTCCTTTTCACCCGCTTGAATGTCTTGAATAATCCGTGTAAGTTTTCCGGTGCACAATACGAGAAGCCCGCTGGCCAAGGGATCTAAAGTGCCTGCATGACCGATCTTGAATTTTTTTAGATTAAAAGTTCGCTTTGTTTGCCATTTGATTTTATTGACCACATCAAAACTTGTCCATGTCAAAGGTTTATCGACGATCAGTATTGTTCCCTCGGTGATGAGGTCAATTTGATTGATGGGATATGTGATGGGTTCGGACAAAAATCGTATTTCTAAAAGTCGGCAAAGATGGGGGAAAGATTGGGTTGAGAATTATGAATTATGAATTTTGAATTATGAATTGGGACAGTTCTCGTGCATCTGAGACGATTTTCGGTAACAATATATGCGGTCGATTTTACCGCGAAGAAAGGGAAGACGAGATTGAAGGGAACGAAGGAATTGTATTAAGTATTATGAATTAGGTATTAAGATAGATTGCGTTTATCCGATATGATCAATTCATCTTTGAACGTTTTTTCCGCGCTGAAAGCGCAATATATATTAGAAAGACGATTTTTCCCGAACGGCCTTAAACGCGCTGAAAGCGCATTATTTATCGTCGAGATCGTATGATGCATAATGTACATAGAGAGTTCTCACATATCTGAAACGATTTGCTTAAACAAGACGAGCCGTTGTTTTAACACAAAGATTTCTATGTTAAAAGTCAAGTGTTTTTTCTAATTTGATAGAAATTCTTGTTGAACCGTGTAGGGTGTTTGTCTTTGGATTACAGCCCAGATGCGGTGCACGAGCTTATTTCGCACCGCGTTGATCACTGACATTTTGTTTTTTCCATCCATTACTTTTCTGATATAGTATTGTTTGAGTTCTGTTTTTGTTCGCACGGCGGCCATAGCAGCGAGGTGAAGTAGCGTCTTCAATTTCATATTGGCCATTTTTGATACACGATGTTTTTTGACAATAGTTCCTGATTCATTAGCGAAGGGAACCACTCCGGAGTAACAAGCAAGGTGTTTTGCTGAAGTAAAATCACGGAAGTTGTTTGTGTGAATGATGAACTGAAGGGCAGTCTGTTTCCCAATTCCAGGGATGCTTTTCAGGAGATCCATATTCGTTTTTATTTCCTGATTTTTCTCAAGGTTGGACTGTAATTCGGACTCGATTTTTAGTAGACTTTTGTCTAGAGCTTTGAGACTGGCTTGATACAAGTCTTTTAGCTGTTTGAATGATCTTGGATCATGAGATTCTGCTTCTCTGAGTTGGTTCTGGAGTGCCACCTTCTGTGCCAGCAGTGTTTCACGGGCTTTGGAAAATGTGTTGAGTTCTTCGATAGACTCTGGGGCCAATTGATGTGGCACTTTTCGATCCTGATATCGGATGGAATATTCAGCAATTCTCATGGCGTCTTTTCGGTCCGACTTACCCCTCATGTCTGTTGAAGCGCGTTTAATTTTGAGCGCTTGTTCAACCCAGAGTTCAATCCCCAATTTGCTACAAACCCGCTCTAGAGGCTTGTTGTAGATACCTGTGTTTTCACAACAAACAACCATCGATGACATCGACGCCTTCGCTTTTTTAAGAAGTGCACTTAAAAAGGAGGAGATGTTGTTCTCCTTGTTTTTCACAATTCTCTCCAGAACTACCGAATAGTTTGGAAGAATGATGGCACAATCCAATTTGTCTTTTGATACATCAATACCGATAAAATACTTTTGTTCCATAAATTTAGTTTTTTACTTCCACAGGAGTGCGTTGACTAATCCCTTGATAATAGGTCGTGAGCCTGAATTTCTATTTAGTCCTTTCACTCAAAGAAACAGGGGTCAAAATCTTTGTATAGGCCTCAAA
>JBILMS010000169.1:0-13975 GCA_044375415.1 Flavobacteriales bacterium | reverse complement strand
GAAGCAACAGAACAGTTGTCAGCAGTAACAGGAGTTCCAAGCGAGGCAACTGTAGCGATGCAGAGCCCTGCGTCAACGTTCACCGTAATATTTGCCGGACAAGTAATGGTCGGATTAATATTATCAACTACTGTTACTGTCTGAGTGCATGTTGCAGTATTTCCTGAACCATCAGTGACAGTCCATACTACTGAATTTGCACCAAGTGTATAAGTTGTCGAAGGATGATTGTTTGTTACCGAAGCAACCGAACAGTTGTCAGCAGTTACTGGAGTTCCAAGTGCTGCAGCCAAAACAGTTGCCGTACAAGTGCCCGCACCAACGTTCACTGTAATGTTCGCCGGACAAGTAATTGTTGGATTAATATTATCGACTACCGTTACTGTCTGAGTACATGTTGCAGTATTACCTGAACTATCAGTTACAGTCCATAATACTAAATTTGCACCAAGTGTATAAGTAGTCGAAGGATGATTGTTTGTTACCGAAGCAACAGTACAGTTATCTGCCGTTGTTGGAGTACCAAGTGAGGCAACCGTAGCGACGCATAGCCCTGCGTTGACGTTCACAGTGATGTTCGCAGGACAAGTAATAGTCGGAAGAGTTGTATCAATACGATTGACGTTGAATGAACAGTTCGCAGAGTTACCAGAAGCGTCAGTCACAGTCAAAGTCACTACGGTTGTTCCAACACCGGACACTGCGGTACCCACCGTAGGAGATTGTGTCACTACAAGTGCACCGGAAGCAGTGCAGTTATCAGCGATAGTCGCAAGCGAACGATAATCAGAAAGCACACCGGCGCAAGAGCTATTTAATACAATTGACTGAGCTGATGGACAAGTGATTGTTGGAGGAGTAGTGTCGACTTTATTCACGTTGAATGAACAGCTGGCCGAATTGCCCGATGCATCCGTTGATGTTAGCGTCACAACTGTAATCCCCAAACCACTTACCACTGATCCAGCCGCAGGTGATTGGGTGACTACCACAGAACAGTTTGAAGGCATTGTGGCCAAGGATGTATAGTCGGGGAGCGGTGCTGAACATCCAACACCAACGCTAAGGGTTTGAGCAGCCGGGCATGTGATGGATGGTGTGGTAAGAACCAATGTTACCACATTGGAAGCATATTCAATACCGCTACAACCAGCTAAGTTTGGCGTTAATAGGCAAATAATGCTATCACCGGCAGAAAGAAAATTATTAGTATATGAGGCACTATTGGTGCCAACATCGCCATTGTTTAGCTGCCACTGATATGTAGGTGTGATCCCAGCGTTTACGGCAGTTGCAACAAATGTTCCTGTGTTGAGGTTACCAACAATTGCGTCTGTAATCGTTCCTCCGACATTGTTAATCGAAACGTCAACAACAAGTGGCAAGGTTGGTGAAACCAGACTTGTATAGAACAGCACATTGTTTTTATAATATTTGACAACATTCGATTCTACCGATACTTTGAAAACATCCCCAATTACATATGTTCCGAATGAGCCTCGTAGCGATCCGGATTCGTAGACCTGTACACCGCCTCCGGCTTGAAGATGGATGGCATATTGAATCGTGTTAAAGTTGGAATTGGCACTTGTGGTGCTTAATCCTGCCATACGGCTTGTTGTGGTTTCACTCGCGATGAATGTAAAGTATCCACCATTCTTGACACTATTCCAGGAAACAGCACCACCATCCCAGTTTCCATTCGATTGAATTTTGATCAAATTGTTGTTGTTCTGATCAACATTCAATAGTTGGCTAACCTGCCAAACAACCTGTTCCTCTGCAATTTGACAAGTTGGACTGGCCAATGTTCCCGTAACATAATAAGTGATACCTCCGGGATTCGCAAGGGTCAGATTCGTTATGATATTTGATACAAATGATGCACCCGAACATCCCGGTAAATCAGGAGTCAGATAGCATGTTACAACGTCGTTGTCAGATAGACCTGTATTGATATAAGTACTAGAGTTTGCTCCAACATTGATTCCATTAACCTGCCATTGATATATTGGATTTGAACCGGCATTGGTTGCCGTTGCAAAAAATGAACCTGCGTTAATATTCGCTATGACTGCATCTGTAATAGTACCACCCACATTGTTGATGGATACGTCAACGAGCAAGGGTAATGTAGGTGCGACCGCACTGATATACAAGAGAGTGCCATTTTTGTAGTACTTAACTACATTTGATTCAATACTGATACGCAAAATATCATTCGTTGAATAACTGCCAAATGTTCCCCTCAGATTGCCTGATTCATAAATCTGCAAACCACCTCCGGACTGAAGATGGAAAGCATACTGAATTGTATTGAAATTGCTGTTGGTATTGGTGTTGCTTAGACCGGCCATTCTGCTTCTGTTTGTTTCCGAAGCAATAAACTGGAAGTAACCATTGTTACTCACTGTATTCCATGATTCAGCACCTCCATTCCAGTTACCATTTGATTGTATCTTAATCAGATTATTGGTTGTTGCCTGAACGTTAGAAAGGCTTGAAATATTCCAAACTACTTCTTCCTCTGCTGCCTGACATCCTGCAAGAGCGGTTGTGCCTTGAATATAAAATGTGAGGCTGCTCGGCAAGTTGGTAATAGAATTGGATACATAAGCGCTGGCATTACATCCGGGAAGATCTGGAGTCAATAAGCATGTTACAATATCATAAAAGGAAAGTGCAGCATTCGAATATGTATTGCTATTTGTTCCAACATTAATGCCATTAACCTGCCATTGATATGTTGGAGATGCTCCTACGTTTGTTGCAGTCGCAACAAAAGTTCCTGTATTGAGATTTCCTGTAACCGCCTGTATAATAGTTCCGCCAACGTTATTGATTGATACATCGACCAATAACGGAAGTGATGGCGTAACGAGACTAATGTATAGTAAGCCACCATTTTTATAATATTTAACCACATTTGATTCGACGCTGATCCGCAATTCATCGTCGGTAGCATAAGTTCCAAAAGTGCCACGAAGGTTTCCAGATTCATAGATCTGCAGTCCTCCGCCAGCCTGAAGATGGAAGGCAAATTGAATGGTGTTAAAGTTGGAGTTAACATTGGTTGTGCTCAAACCAGCCATTCTGCTGGTTGTAGTTTCAGAAGCGATGAACTCGAAGTATCCGTTATTACTGACTGTATTCCATGATGCCGCGCCACCATCCCAGTTACCGTTTGATTGAATTTTGACAAGGCTATTTGTATCTGCCTGAACATTAAACAAACTTCCGATATTCCATACCACTTCTTCTTCTGCGATGTTGCAAGCAGATACCGCAGCTGTTCCCTGAATATAGTATGTGATAGCACCAGGATTGGTTTGCGTAATATTTGTGACTGTGTTAGAAGTGTACGCGCTTGTTGCACAACCCTGCAAATCTGGTGTGAGAAGGCATGTTATTACATCATTGTTGGCTAATGACGTGTTTGTATATGTGCTGCTATTTGTTCCAACATTGCTCCCGTTGACCTGCCATTGATAAGTTGGTGTCGTTCCTGCGTTAGTGGCTGTTGCTATGAAAGTTCCCGTGTTGAGATTAGAGACCAAAGCGTCAGTTATGGTTCCACCAACGTTGTTGATAGAAACGTCTACTAGCATTGGCAAGGATGGAGCTATGGCACTGATATATTGCAATACTCCATTCTTATAATATTTAACAACATTCGATTCGACACTGATTCGGAACTGGTCACTCGCTGCATATGTTCCAAATGTTCCGCGCAGGTTGCCTGACTCATAGATTTGAACTCCACCTCCAGCTTGCAGGTGGAATGCATATTGAATAGTATTGAAATTGGAGTTTGTATTTGTTGTGCTCAAACCCGCCATTCTGCTGGTTGAGGTTTCAGTTGCTGTAAATTCAAAATATCCGTTATTGCTAACGGTATTCCATGAAGCAGCGCCACCATCCCAATTGCCATTGGATTGAACCTTATTCAGGTTGTTGGATATTGCTTGCAAATTATTCAAACTACCGACATTCCACTCAACTTCTTCTACGGCTGAGTTACAGGCGGAACTGCTTACTGAGCCAGTTACATAGAATGTCAAACCACCCGGACTCGGAATGAGTACGTTGGTTATTGCATTCGATGCATACACACTTCCGGCGCAACCGTTAATGTTAGGAGTAAGTAAACACGTAACAACATCATTATTTGAAAGTGCATTGTTAGTGTATGTACTGCTATTTGTTCCAACGTTGCTGCCATTTACCTGCCACTGATAGAGGGGCGCGGTTCCTGCATTTGAAACTGTAGCCACAAATGTTCCGGTATTTAGATTGGCAACCAACGCATCTGTAATTGTTCCACCAACGTTGTTGATGGAAACGTCTACTAACATTGGTAAAGTTGGTGTTATGGCACTAATATATTGCAATACCCCATTCTTATAATATTTAACAACATTCGATTCGACGCTGATTCGGAACTGGTCATTCGATGCATATGTTCCAAATGTTCCGCGCAGGTTGCCTGACTCATAGATTTGAACTCCACCTCCAGCTTGCAGGTGGAATGCATATTGAATAGTATTGAAATTGGAGTTTGCGTTTGTTGTACTCAAACCCGCCATTCTGCTGGTGGAAGTTTCAGTTGCTGTAAATTCAAAATATCCGTTATTGCTAACGGTATTCAATGAAGCAGCACCGCCATCCCAGTTACCATTGGATTGAATTTTATTCAGATCATTGTTTGTTGCTTGAAGATTTTGAAGGCTTGAAACATTCCACACTACCTCCTCTTCAGCAGCATTGCAACCAGAAGTTGCTACAGTTCCTTGAATATAAAAAGTGATTCCGCCAGGACTCGAAACGGATAGATTGGTTATCGGGTTAGAAGTGTAGGCGCTTGAAGAACAACCGATAATATCCGGTGTAAGCAAACACGTAACTACATCATTATTCGAAAGTGCATTGTTAATATATGTGTTGCTATTCGTTCCAACGTTGCTGCCATTTACCTGCCACTGATAGGACGGCGCGGTTCCGGCATTTGTAACTGTAGCCGTGAATATGCCTGAATTTAGATTGGCAACTAGGGCGTTTGTAATAGTCCCGCCAACATTGTTGATAGACACATCCACCAACATAGGTAGTGTTGGTGCCACAGCACTTATGTATAATAGTATTCCGTTTTGATAGTATTTAACTACGTTCGACTCTACACCAATGCGGAATTCATCACCAGAGGAATATGTTCCAAATGTTCCGCGCAGGTTACCTGACTCATAGATTTGAAGTCCAACTCCGGCTTGCAGGTGGAATGCATATTGAATAGTATTAAAATTGGAGTTTGTATTTGTTGTGCTCAAACCCGCCATTCTGCTGGTCGTGGTTTCTGTAGCTGTAAATTCGAAATAACCATTGTTACTAACGGTATTCCATGAAGCAGCACCACCATCCCAGTTACCGTTGGATTGAATTTTATTCAGATCATTGTTTGTTGCTTGAAGATTTTGCAAGCTTGAAACATTCCACACCACTTCTTCTTCAGCGACATTGCAACCTGATGCCGCTATAGTTCCCTGAATATAAAAATTAATTGCAGTTGGTGAAGTAACATCTAGAATTGTTATTGGATTAGATGTATATGTTGAGGTAAAGCAATATGGAAGATCCGGCGTAAGAATGCAACGAATAACATCATTCAGCGCGAGTGAGTTGTTAGTGTACGTATTGTTATTGGTACCTACATTGCTCCCATTCAGTTGCCATTGGTAGGATGGTGCAATACCGGCATTGATCGCCGCTGCAACAAAAGTTCCTGTATTTAGATTGGCAACTACTGCATCGGTTATTGTTCCGCCAACATTGTTGATGGAGACATCTACCAGCATTGGCAACGTAGGAGAAACAGCACTGATGTATTGCAAGGTGCCATTTTTGAAATACTTAACTACGTTCGATTCAACACTAATTCTGAAAACATCATTCGCGACATAGCTTCCAAAACTTCCTCTTAAGTTACCGGATTCATAAATCTGTATTCCGCCACCGGCTAGGAGGTGGTAAGCGTATTGAATGGTGTTAAAGTTTGAGTTGGTATTGGTGGTGCTCAATCCAGCCATCCTGTTAGATGTCGTTTCCGTGGCCTTGAATTCAAAATAGCCATTGTTACCAATTGTATTGATGGATGCTGCGCCGCCATTCCAGTTGCCATCGGAAGATACTTTGACAAGATCATTTCCCGCAGCCGTTGTGTTCGATAAGTCGCTTGTCCTCCAGACTACTTCCTCCAATGCGAGCCTGCAAGCACTGGCAACTTGTGTTGCTGTAATATTGAAGTCGAAGGTTGGAACAACATTGTTCACAGTTACCGTGAACGAACAACTGGAAGTATTTCCTGCAGCATCCGAAACAATGTAATTCACATTAGTGATGCCATAATTGAATGTTTGAGTGCCTACATTGTTGATCCCGGTTATAGGAGACGACAATGTTGTTGCACCTGTCATTGTCCAGGTCAAACTAGTTACTGTGCAGTTGTCCGCTGTTGTTGGATTGGTTGTAACAACTGAGGCAGTGCACAACCCTATCCCTGCATTTATACTCACGTTTGCAGGACAAGTAATTGATGGATTGATGTTGTCAGTGATAGTTACCGTGAAAGAACAAGTAGCAGTGTTTCCACTTCCATCCGTCACGGTATAAGTTACAGTAGTAACACCAAGGTTGAAAGTCTGAGTGCCCAGGTTGTTGATACCTGTGGCTGCAGAAGCACCAGTAGTAGCGCCGGTCATAGCCCATGTCAACACCGTTACAGAACAGTTGTCAGCAGTAGTTGGATTAGGAGTCACCACAGAAGCAGTGCAAGTTCCGGCACCCGTATTTGCAGCTATGTTAGCCGGGCAGGTGATCGTTGGTAACTGAACGTCGGTGACAGTAACTGTTTGTGAACAGGTAGAAGTATTTCCTGATGCATCGGTTGCAGTCCACACAACAGTTGTTGTTCCTGTTGGATAGGTACCACTAGCATTTGAAGTATTGTTGAAATTATTTACATAAGTAACTCCATTGTTTCCGGCATTATTTGCAACCACATAGTTTGATGTATTGCCGGTCAATGAGAAGCTTGTTAGAGTTGCATTATTTCCTGTTGTGGCAAGCATATTTGTCAAACCAACATTATTTCCACCACCAACACCTTGATTCATTTTGAAATATCGAACAAGCCCTGACTCGTTGCTTGCCATTGAAACACTCATACCCTGTTGAATTTGAGCTTGTGTGCGCGCAACATTCCAGAATCTAACTTCATCCATCACACCATCAAAATAACCGTGTGAAGCTGTTTGTGATCTTCCAATTCTATTGTTCGATGTGGCACCGAGTGAAGCAGGAGTCAAATTAAACGAAGTATTTTGTGCTGCCTGAATTCCATCAATATAAAGTGTTGCAGTTGTTCCACTTAAAGTGACTGCAATGTGTTTCCATGTATTTGTAGGAAGTGCGCTAGTCGCATTCAACTGCTGTTCACCACCTCCGATATTGATTGCAAAACGAGGAATTCCTGTTAATGCATTACTTGTAGACAAGTACATGCTTATTCCGGGACCATTACCCATATCTAAAATACGAGCCCAGTTTTTATGTGTCCTCACATAAACCCATGCTTCATAAGTAAAGTTGGTTGCAGTTGAAAGCACATTACTTCCCAAATTAACAAAATCATTTATTCCGTCAAACGACAGTGCATTTGAACCACTGCATATATCTGAAACTGTTGGTACAGGAACTGTTACTAAGTCCGTGCACACATTAGGGTCTGTAACGGTTGTAATATTAGAGCCACAGCTAATTAGTGGAGCTACATTATCAGTTACAATAACTGTTTGAGCGCATGTAGCAGATAAGCCGGCATCATCAAATACTGTCCAAGTAACTTGCGTAGCACCCAATAAAAAATTTGCAGGTGCGTTATTAGTAATATCGGCAACTGAACAGTTGTCATCCACCGTAGGAATTCCCAAGAAGACGCCAGATGCAAAACAGTCACTAGGATTTAAAGTTGTTGTAACTGTAGCCGGACAAATAATAGTTGGCGCAACATTATCAGTAATTATTACATCAAATGAACAAGTACTGGTGTTGTCAGAAGCATCTCTTAAAGTGTAGGTTATTGTGGTTGTTCCTTGAACAAAAATGTAAGTACCAACATAATTGATACCGGTGCTTGGTGAGTTATCTTCAACTGCACCTGTCATTACCCAGGTTAATCTATTAAACGAACAATTGTCCGAAATAACCGGATTGCTTAATGTGAGCGTTGCTTCGCAAGTTCCTGGTGATGCTGAAGCTGTAACGTTAGCAGGGCAAGTAATTGTTGGAGGTAGTGTATCAGTTATTGTTACCGTGAATGTGCAAGTCGCAATGTTGTTAGCCGCATCACGAACAGTATAGACAACTGTTGTAACACCAACATTAAATGTATAAGTACCTATGTTATTGATACCAGTTGCCGGTGAACTAGCAACCGTAGCGCCGGTCATAGCCCAAGTCAATCTTGTTACGGCACAATTATCAGCTATAGTTGGATTGGTTGTAACTAATGAAACTGAGCATCCAAGGCCTACAGTTGTACCTGAAATATTTCCGGCACAAACAATAGTTGGTAATGTTAAATCAGATATTGTAACGGTAAAGCTGCAATTTGCAGAATTACCTGCTGCGTCTTCAGCATAATAAGTAATGGTTGTAATTCCGACATTAAAGGTATACGTACCTATTGGATTAATTCCGCTAAGAGGTGATAGTGCATTGGTAGCGCCTGACATAATCCACGTAAGTTTCACCACTGAGCAATTGTCATTGTAAATAGGTGCGGTGGTATTCACGCTTCCATTACAACCGGACACACCGGTACTAGCGGTAATGTTGGCAGGACAGCTAATTGTGGGTACCGTGCTATCAATCACCGTTACATTAAATGAACAGCTTGATTGATTTCCTGAAGGATCCAATGCAGTATAGGTTACTGTTGTTACACCTGCATTGAAGAGATAAGTTCCTAGGTTGTTTATTCCTGTCAATGGTGAAGAAGCCACAGTAGCACCTGACAACACCCATCTCAATATACTTACGGAGCAGTTGTCAGCAGTTACGGGAGAAACTGTTGTAACAATTGCGTTGCAGGCACCCGCTGATGTGGGTTGTGAAATGTTTGTGGGACAAGTGATAGTTGGATTAAGATTATCTGTTATAGTAACAGTAAATGAACAAGTGGAAGTATTACCACTTGGATCAGTTGCTGTGTAGGTTATGGTGGTTACACCGGGATTGAAACTTTGTGTACCCACTGTGTTTATGTTTGTAGGTGAAGAGGTTGCTACAGTAGCTCCGGTCATGGTCCAGGTTAAAGTAGTTACCCCACAGTTGTCAGAATAAACCGGATTTGGTGTAGCGACACTTCTGGAGCAGGCACCGGCAGTGACTGTGTTCGTTATGTTGGCAGGACACGTAAGGGTCGGTAGAATATTATCCACCACGGTCACAGTCTGCGTGCAGGTTGAGCTGTTACCGGATAGGTCAGTTGCGGTCCATACAACAGAGGTAGTTCCAACAGGAAAAATTCCACTGGCATTGCAAGTTGAGTTGAAGTTATTACTCAGAAAAATTCCACCGACAGGTGCATTTAATAATGACCAGGATAAACTATTCATACCGCCGGAAAGAGTTCCTTGATTTCCATTCCCACTTTGGTCAGCTAAGTTGGTAGTTCCAACAGTGGCCTCCATGTTATAATTTGCTATAAGGTTGGACGATGAGGCAGAAATGTATCCGTTATATGAGCAACTCACTTGAGAAGCGGTCAGCGCAGTATTCCATAACCTCACATTATCAATCTGACCTAAATGTCGCGCATGAAAAGATGCACCACCAATAGTGAGGGGATCAGCGCTTGTAAGTGGAGTGCCTGCGATGGAAGTCGTTGCTACTTGGACACCATTCAGATATAAGTTATAGGTATTTCCGACTTTAACACCTACTGCATGGTACCATGTATTAAGCGCAGGAACAAATGTGGCTTGACTATTGGCACCTCCACCTGACGTATATACTTGGAATAGAAGAGCGTTTGCATTTGTATTGTACCAAAGTCCGTAGTTTCTATTCGTCGAATTTCCTTTACCAGCTATCCTTACCCAATCTGTCGCAAGTGAAGTTATCCTGAACCAAGCTTCAATCGTGATATCACCAGTTAGTTCAAGTTGAGGTGTGCTAGGAATATTTACATTTTCAGTTCCTCCATTAAATGTGAGTGAATTTCCAGCGGTTGTGCAATTGTCTGTGACAGTCGGCGTCGGCACTGTTAAATTCGCTGTACAAGATGCAGCAGTAAGATTCGCAGATACGTTGGCACATGTAATTGTCGGAGCTGTTATGTCAAGAACGTTAACCGTTGTTGTGCAAGTTGTAGTTATTCCCGTTGCTGATGTAGCTGTGAAAACAACATCAGTAATTCCTACCGGATATACTCCTGAAGCATTTGCACCTCCAGAATTAAAACTATTGGTAATTGTAGTAGGTGCGCAAGCATCAGAAGCTGTAGCAAGTGCCAAAGTAATATTTGCAGAGCATGATCCAGGAGTTGCGTTGACCGTTACACCTGCAGGACATGAAATTGTTAAAGTACTCGGACAAGTGCTTCCAAGAGCAAATAACCCCCACGAACTAATTGTCAAACTAGTTACCGTTCCTAAGGATACTGTTCCTGTAATTATGCCCCCCTCATTGCGCCAATTTGTTGCTATCTTGTTACCAACGCGGGCCTCGCTTAGGTTAGAAACTCCTGTGTCATTTACCCCGTTCCAGTTGACCGTTACAGTTCCTGTGGCAGCAGTAACAGGTCTTATGTCCCAATGCTCTAGTGGGTTATAAAAAGTTAGGTTAGGGGGAGATGCAACTCCTCCGCTAAAAGTTGCAGGACCGGCGTCGGCTGCGAAATATCTTGCAAGTAAACCTCCGGCATTTACAGATAGATTAGCTGTAACAGGTTCGTACACCAATCCATTACCTACAGGAAAAACAAATACACCAGTTCCCAATCTTCTGGCTGTTCCTGAAATATGTGATCCCGTAGATGCGCCGGAATAGGTTGCTCCACTATTAAATCCATAAAAATTAGTACCTGAGGTGTTGATATACCCGCTTGTAAATGTGGTTGAAATACCATTATTAACGGGAACATTCAAAGTCAATGATCCACCCGGAGCATTGTTCATAATAAGTCTGTTTACTGTCGGAGCAAATGCGACGTCTCCTGAGAATTCCTGGCCAATATTGCCATCAATTATCATAAAACCACTACCTGCTGTACAGAAATTGATTGCTGTAGTGCAACTATCTGTTGCTATGTTTCCACTAAATGTTGAGCTCGCATTATGAATTGGTCTCATGGCACCTGTTCCACGTTGTACGAAACGTGCAAGGCTATTGAAGTCATCCGGAATTCCGTTTGCTAATCCAAATTCTGCAATTGAAGTATTGATGAAATTAGTTGGGCCATTAAATGTGTTACCTCCGGCAGAGTAGTTATTTGTTCCGCCCGTTTTAATAAATCGGGAGGTTCCCGCAAATGTGCTTCCTTCAACGATTACCTGCGGAGCTGAAAACCATAAATTTCCGGCAAACGAACTATTTGCCTGAACTGCTATTAATGCATTACCGCTTAATGTAAGATTCTGACCTGTAGTGCCATTTTGAGTAAATCTTCTCAGGTATAAGACACCATTTGTAAACCCAAGAGAACCTACTGATATTGTTTTACCAGCTGCAAGAGCAGTGCCTATGCCATTCATAGAAAAACCGATGTAGGAACTCGGTCCTGACAAATTATTTACAACCACATTGTCATTTAAAAAAATCGAGGAATTGCTTCCAACCAAAGTAACAGCAGATGTGCCGGTGTTTGTTTGATTTATTGTGAGCGTGGAATTAAAATTAATTGTATTACCTGCAGTGCTATTAGCAAACCCTACAAAGTTCGCACTTCCTGTACCGGCGTTATTTACAACAACCGGTGCGTTAAAATTGATAATACCTGAGCTTGAAGCTTCGGCAAATCTAACTCCCGATGCAATAGTACCTGAAGAAGTAACATTTATGGTCACCAATCCATTGAAGTTGGTTGTAGACCCATTGTGATTATGTGCAACATACAAAATACCTGTATCAGTGTTATTGAAGGTGACATCTGATTGCCAGTTATCCGAAGAGCCATTTCCAAAAAGAAATGCCCCCCCTGCAGTATTCGAAATTACCGAGCTTCCTATGAAGTTGTTATTTCCTGCCGAATTGTTGTTTGCAGAACCATTCTTTGTGAAGTTGGTAGTACCGTTGAATACTGATCCATTAAAAAAGAGAGATGGACTGACTGAAACGACATTACCTGTAAAGCTGGCCGCCGGGCCGAATGTTATTGCTGCATTGCCTGTCAAGGTTAAACTTTGAGAAGTTCCGCCCAATTGATTGAAACGTCTTAAGAATAAATTACCGTTGCCGAAGCCAAGAGGTCCGATGGTGATTGTTTTTCCTGCTGCCAGCGTAGAAGTACCTGCACTAATCGAAAAGCCAATGTATGAGTTGGTGCCGGAGGAATTTCCTACGGTGATATCATCGTTAAACTGCAGAGTTCCAGCATTACCCATCTGAGTAATAGCACTCGTACCTGTATTGCTTTGATTTAAAAATACTTTAGAGTTGAATGTAACAGTATTCGCGCCGCCTCCGCCCAGAAATGAAATAAAGTTGCTATTTCCGGTTCCAGCGTTATTTACGACCACATCCTGATTAAATATTACACCCACTGTTGAACTTCCTTCTGCTACACGAATTCCGGGATTACCTGATCCTGCCGATAGGTTATTCAATGTAACAAGTCCGTTAAACACAGTTGTCGCACCGGCATGGCCATGTGCGACATAAATAATTCCATTGGAGTTGTTGTTGAATGTTGCTGTCGACAACCATGTGTCAGATGTAATGTTTCCTAGTAAAAAATTTCCGGTTCCATTGTGATTAAAAATCGATGCACCGGTAAACGTATTTCCACCATCGCTGTTGTCACCGACCGCGCCCGTTTTGGTGAAATCAGTTGTTCCACCAAAGAAACATCCGTTAAGAAGTATTCGCGGAGAGTTCACAACCACATTACCACCAATGCTACTTGTCGGGCCAAATTGAAGGTAATTCGATCCTGCAGACATATTTAATGTAATTGGAGCAGAACCAAGTTGCGTAAATCTTGGCAAAATGAGATAACCACTTTGAAAACCAATTCCTCCGATGGCGATTGTTTTGGTTGCGGCAAGTGTTGCACTCGCAGAACTGCTGCCTGCGCAAAAATGTATTCCTATTGAGCCACCTGTACTGTTTACTTCAATGTTACCATTGAACTGATTTCCTGCAGAAGCATGAGCAGGCAATATTCTTTCTGTGCCTGAATTTGTAAATACCACATCGGCATTCCAAATATCAGGCAAACCATTACCCAACATGATATAATTGCCACCGGTATTAATGATATTACAGTTTGCATTAAAGATATTTCCACCTGAAGATTGATCTGTGTTGTTGCCTGTCTTTGTAAAACTCGATAGACCATTGAAAGTTCCACCATTGAGCAATATCGAAGGACTTGAACTGGTGAAGTCTCCTCCAAAAATTGAGTTCGGGCCAATCGTCAAGTTTCCTATAACTGTCATGGTCAAGTTTGTTGGCGTAGTTCCCAATTGAACAAATCGTCTCAACAATAAAGATCCATTGGTAAAACCAGCGGCGCCAATAGAAATTGTTTTGCCGGCCGCGAGTGTTGTTGTTCCACCTGAAGTTGTAAAACCAATCCATGATCCTGTACCCGAAGTATTGGATACGGTAATGTTGTCATTCAAATTTATTGTTGCCACAGAGCCAAATTGAATGTACGAGCCGTTCCCGGTATTAGGCTGATCTGCAATAACCGTAG
>JBILMS010000074.1:0-13996 GCA_044375415.1 Flavobacteriales bacterium | reverse complement strand
CGCACGTTTTTCGGAGGCCTTTTTATAGAATGCTTTACTTTTCTCATTGTCCGGACCATTCACATGTCCGATGATACAAATCTTGGCAGAAGGATTCAGTTCCAACCATGATTGTATTTCCTCAAGAGCCGGAACGGACTTATGATAAATATCGGTCTCATCTCCCAAAAATGTAATGTCCTCGATACTGGTTTTTAGTCCAACCTCAATCGGTTTGAGTTCAACCGGCTCACTATGTACAGCCATTTCTGAAGGCCAAAATTTGTGCGCGAAATACATAAAACCCGGCTTTACAACCGACACCGTATAGAGGCGATATTTTTTGAGCGTGAGGGTAGTATCATCGGTCGATTTCAATACAACCGTTGCACGAGGGTTTAGACCTTTGATCATCACATCGGCCTTAATACCCTGACGTGTTTTCCCGTTGAAAACCTCGATCTGCATTACCTGATCCTCCGTTTCGGAATCAGTCCTTTTGATCGACTTCTCTTGAACGAATTGAGCGTTTACTCCCAAACCGAGGAAGAGTAATGTGAGAATCGAGTATGAACGAAAGAAATTAATTTTTTGTATCATGGGTGGAACTTGTTTCAACTGCCTAAAGGCCTTTGTACGGATCTTTTAATAAATAGTTTAGCAGATTCTCTTCAAAGATTATGCCGCTAAATTTTTAGCGTATAAAAGCCATAATCTTCTTCCTATAAAAAATCATCACCACTACTGCCAACATCATATACGGCATTAACATTAAATAGATAATCCCATCATTCAATTCTTCACCCACTGATGCGTTTTCGCGGCTTGCATTTTCGGCATTAGCCTTACACATGGCACACTGAGCTTGAAATACTAACGTTGTCAGCATAAAAACTATTGACAGAAATAAGCGATACGCGAACTTTTTCATACAACAAATATATAAGATAAAGTGCTATTTTTCAATTCTTCAGACATAAAAGGGACTTATCATAAGATAAACCAAGACACCCGTAACGGCTACATAAAACCAAATCGGGAGTGTTATCCGAGCCAATTTACGGTGCTTGTCAAATCGTTCGCTGATGGCCCGCGTGTATGAAAATAACACCATGGGCACTATTACTGCCGACAAAACAATATGGGAAAGAAGGATGAAGTAATAAAAACTTCTCATCATTCCTTCTCCACCATAAGTGGTTGTTTCATGCGTCGAATGATAGGTAACGTAGGAAAGTAAAAACACCACGGAGAGCAAAAGGCAAATCGTCATAATCCTTCTATGAAGAACAATGTTTTTATTTTTTATAGCTATAAAACCGGCTATTAAAAGTACAGCGGTTAAACCATTTACACTCGCGTTTAGCAGTGGAAGTTGATCGAGAAAATCCTTTAATGGACCTTCGGTGATCACCCACTTTTTCATAAAATATAAAAACGTAACAACTACAGGAATGGCAAGCGAGACGGCAATTACCAGATTGCGAGCCTTACGCTCTCCTGCTTTATTTTTTAACGTTTTCGACTGATCCGGAACCTGATTCATAGAGTAATATTTTCAAATCATTAAATAATTTATCTACCCCCGCTGTGGACATTCCATCGTAATACCCACGAATGCGCATTGTTTTATCTAAAAGCGCCAATTGATCTGTATGAAATATTCCCCCTTGGGCTGTATCAGACGGAAAGGCCGTGAGGTAATAACCTTCCTGAGCAAATTCGTAAACATAATCGGCATCAAAATGTGCTGTGTCGACCGTCAGAAATTGCCAGTTTTTAAGATTGGCTCCTAAGTTTTCCGCATACTTCTTTAATGTGTCGGGTCTGTCTTGCAAAGGATCTACGGAATGTGAAAGAAACAATACCCTATCCGAAAGTCCTTCTTTTTCTACTAATGCCTGCAGTCTTGCCATTTGGGAACTTATAACCGGGCAGATGCTTTTGCAGTGTGTAAAGAAAAATTCGGAGACCACAATTTTACCATCGGCTATTCGCTGAGTTACTTCTTGTCCGTCTTGATTGATAAAACTGAATTTTGGAATCGGATAATAGATGGTATCGATCCGTGTTGTTCCATCTGAATTGTGCACCATTTCCTCTTCGAATTCTCCGAAGTAGCCCAACTTATTGGTAGTATCTAACAGGGGTTTGGTTTCTGATATGGATTTATCGGTACATGACGCTATAGAAAGCGCGATTACAGAAAATACGATACATTTAATTCCCCTTATGTTTATCCTCATGTCGTTTTATAGCTTCTTGCTTTTTGAGCAATGAAATATCCTCCATTGCATCTTTCACATTCATTTCACTTCGCGCTGAATATTTTCCACGTATATGGCCTTCCCTATCTATTAAAAACAAATCAGCATTATCTTCGATTTCTCGAATAAGAAAGGCCTCTTTCAAATATGCATCGATCTCCGATTTATCGCCCACAAGGTATTGCCACTTGCCGGGATGCCTATGATAAAGAGTCTTTTCATTTACATATTGTTCAATGTCCAATGTGGAGTCTACAGCCGGGTTCGTAGAAAAACATACGACCACTATATCGGGTTGGTCGCGGTACTTCCACGATACCGATTTTAGTTGCGAAGTCACTTCCATCAGGTATGAATCTTCCAATGAAAAACAAGCTGCAATCCAGATTTTTCCTTTTAGGGAATCGCCGGTGTAGACTTCTCCATTTTGATTTTTAAAGCTAAAATCCGGAACTTTATAATCAATCGGACTTGCTGAACCTGTTGGAAATTCGGCACTGAAATAAGGAAGGGAACCAAAACGATGGTCCATTCCTTTAGCGAATACAAGAATAAAAGTGAGTGGAAACAAAAAAAGTATACCACCCAGAGCGATATACTTTTTCAATGATTTTTTAGATGACATTTTTACCTCAACGGAACATATTGTTGTATTCCTGTACAGATACTCCTTCCCACAGACCGATAAAAATCAGGTACATGATGAAAAGAGCATACGGAAGCAAAATCACATATTTCAAGTTTCTTCTTTCATCACCTAGGTGCATAAAAGACATCACGATGAATGCAGCTTTCACAAGTGTGAGTACTATGAATGCCAATTTTATACCTTCCCATAAGTCGGAACCATCGCGTTTAAATTGCACGCCCATAAACACTTCTACTATGGTGAGCAGCGTAAGAAGGCCGGTCACTTTCCAAATGTTCTTTCTTAAGGCTACACCCGCTTCTTCGCTATGACGAGCATTTACGGCGTAACTGTCATTTACTATGAGGTCGTCTCTTTCCATTTTTTATAATGTATTAGCCGGTTTTTATACCAGGTAAAAGAATGTGAATACAAATACCCAAACTAAGTCTACAAAGTGCCAGTAGAGACCGATCTTCTCGATCATCTCGTAGTGGCCCAATTTGTCGAAAGCTCCTTTTATAACCATCAACCAAATGATGATATTGATGACAACACCGGAGAATACGTGGAAACCGTGGAATCCGGTTACAAAAAAGAAGAAATTAGCATATTGCTGCGGGCCATATTCGTTTTTGCTCATATTGGCTCCGAAAGCGAACGTATGTTGTTCTTTGGCTTTCCAGATTTTTTCCATCTCAGCGCCGGTCACCTTTTGTTGTGCCACGGCATTCTCTCCTTCCCCTGTTCTAACGTATTTATTGATGATGAGCACAGGTGGTGTAAGAGAATTAATATCAACATGATGAGCTTCTTCTCCGTGACCATCTGCATGTCCACCGTGCGAGTCGTGACCGTGAGAAGCGGCCGCTTTTGGTGCAAAGTCTTCCGCAGCCTCTAGAGCGTGCTCATACTCATGACCAAATTCAGGAGTCATGTGAACCCATGTGCCGGCATTCAAATGAACTTGTCTTCCTTCGTCTGTTTTAATGTCGAGCGCCTGAGAAATTTGGAATCCACCGCCGGAACCGTGGATAAAGTGCGACCACTCCCATGCTTGAGAACCAACGAAGAAAAATCCTCCGATGATGGTAAGTCCCAACCATTTGATTACGCCTTTTTTATCTAAACGGTGACCTGCTTCTACCGCGAGTACCATTGTTACTGAAGAAATGATGAGGATAAACGTCATCAAAGCCACGTAGATAAGTGGGTAGGAATCATGTAAAAATGGCAGGGCTTCAAAAACCTGCTCACCTACCGGCCATGGATTTGCGGTTCCGTGTCTCACAACCCCATAGGCTGTAAGCAGTCCTCCGAAGGTTAATGCGTCGGAAACCAGGAAAAACCACATCATCATTTTTCCATACGTAACGCTGAAAGGCGACTGTCCACCACCCCAGAGTTCTTCTTTGCTTATCGGCTTGCTGTGTCCTGCCATAACGTAGCTAAAATTTGGGCGCAAGTTTAACATCTATTCACTAAGCACGGAAGGGACAAAGGAAAAAACATACACCTTTTCTTCACCATTGTTGTGTTAGTGGCTAAAAACCGCCTATTTACTATTTAAATATACATGCCTTACTATCTGTAAATGAGTTTTTTGAAGTCGTTTCAAAAAATCATTTAGAATCATTCTAATCTAATCAATACAGGAAAAAGAGGAAGAAAAAGAGATAGATCCATAGGATTCCCATAAAGTGCCAGTACATACCACCGGCATACAGGCTGATGGAGTTTGAAGCGTTAATGACTCCCCTTTTCATCCTTATTGCATTCACCACCAAATAGATCAATCCAAGGGCAAGGTGAAAAATGTGTATATAAACCAAAACTGCGATCAATGCGCCGGAAGCATTAAAATTTCTCTCTACTTCCGAAGTAAGAGGTTTTTCAGGTTCCCCGGGCATGAAATAATCGGAACCCACCTTTTCTAAAGTCGTCCCATTTTTTTCGATTGTGAAATCGACGCCATACTCTCCTTTTAATGCATAAAGTGGATTCCAACGACTGTACTTCTGCCCATCGGTAGTTTCTAAGATGGTCATGCCCATTCCCTTATCCGAAAGACGCTGCCACCCTTGAATTTGGGTCATCGAAAATAATATACCCAGGACGATGGTGGCAATCACCAATGAAAAGGCTGAACCCTTTTTTCCCGCCTTTACAGCTCGTAACGCAAGGATGGTGGTGACACTGGATGCCACTATAATTCCGAGGCTAATCCAAAGCTCCATTGGAGGCACCACGTGCACCCAATAAAGTTTGCCGTACAACACAATCATGGCACTGGTAATCCCACCAAACAGCATGACAATGGCGAAGATTATCAGCCACATCATCATTTTTTTTGTTCTAATCTTTGTTTCTTCCGGAAAATCGGAGAAAACATCTGCTTTTCGACTGCTTTGATTTTCGTTATTCATTTATCAGGATAATTTATCTATCACATAAAACAACTGCACAACCGGTAAATAAATGAAGGATGCGAACATCAATCGACGAGCATCCGCGGTTTCGCAACTCTTGTAAAGTTTCCATGCCAACCAAGACATAATAATTCCGGAAATAACAGCTACGAGGGCTGCAATGTTCCCGATCATGGGTTGATCTGCCGGAAGAGCCCATGGAATAAGGCTCACAGGAATTAATGCCAACGAAAAAGAGAACATTTGAAAAGCCGAGCGTTTGGTTCGCCCTTCGCTAAATGGCAATAACTGATATCCACCTCGCTGATAATCCTCGTGAGCTACCCACGCTATGGCCCAGAAATGAGGAAATTGCCACATAAACTGAATGGCAAACAATATACCTGCCTGTAATCCATAATCGTTGGTAGCAGCTACATATCCCAACATCGGAGGAATAGCCCCGGGGATCGCTCCTACAAAAACCGATAAACTCGTAACACGTTTCAAGGGTGTATAAATGAACACATAGCTGAAAAATGAAAAGAGACCGAGTATGCCTGAAGCTGGATTGATAAAAATCCACAAACCAACAATTCCGATGGTTGCAGAAACTACTGATATAATACCTGCTTCGACCGGAGTGAGGCGACCTGTGGGTATGGGCCTGTTCATGGTGCGATGCATAAGCGCATCCCACTGTCTTTCTAAAACCTGATTAAATCCATTGCTACCGCCGGTGAGTAGAATTCCTCCAACAATAAGGGTCAAGATGACTTTCCAATCCGCCGTTTCGGCACCCATGAGATAGCCCAAAAATGCAGATAATACAACGATTATCGTTAGACGCATTTTGTACAATGCAGCTATGTCACGCATTTTACTCATCCCAAATCCCTGTGCGGGAATGACTGAAGAAGATGATTTTTCCGGTTGCATTTCTTTGGTGTTGCAAAACTACGCACTCAAAACGTAGCTGCGACGTATACTTAAAAATCGTTTGAAATACGATTAACAGGTAAACGAACGCCCAACTGAACAAAATGTTCGTTGTCCATTACAAATTCATTTTTCTCAAATCGCCAAGTGTGAGAGAAAAATGCTTCTACTCCCAAGGTGGGCGATATTTTTCTGGAAACTTCGAGTCGACTAAAATGAAACGTGCTTTTCAAACCTTGGAGCATTTCGTTATTGAATTGACGATAAGGAGATCGATAGGAGCGGAAAATATTTCCACCAAAATTTTGATCATCTCTATCTCTCCCATATGCCGCCCAGATGAATTCGTAGGCGAAGTGATATTTTTTGAATTGATACGAAACCGTGTTTACCCATTCATAAAAGTTAGCTCCAAAGGGATGCGCAAGTGGTTGGCCCAGATGCCCCCAGGACTGAACAGGACTTCCGTGGGTATATGTAAAAGGTCTGGCCAAATTCCATTCGCTTCGAATATGAAGACCGGGTGTGAAGATGTTGAATAATCTAAATCCCCATTGAGCTCCAAACTTATTGGCCCACCAACCGGTCCTAATCAGCAATCGATTTAAAACAAATTCGTCAAGAACGAATTGCCCATAAAGTTGAACTTTCTTGGAGATTTTTGCTTTGAATCCGGCACCAAGCAAAACATTGTCCGCAGAACCTTGAGCAAATTCGACAGGGCGATAAAAAATTACGGGATTGAGGTAGTTCAAATCTAACGTCCTATTGGAAAGTGTATCGCGATCTTGCCATACCACCATTTCAAACGCCGAGACATTCAACCATTTTGAAACATCCCAACTAAGAGAGTGCAGTGCTACAAATTTTTTGCGCGCATCTGCCAAATCTTGTCCGGCCGATACATCCTTCATCATTGCCCACAAATTGGTATATTTTATTTTCCAAATGCGAGTAGTGAAACGAAAATAGGGATACGCAGGAGAAAGATCGCTGAGGATCAATGAGCGATGTCCGTCGCCCCAAAAATGTTTCCCTTTACCAAGTTCCACATTAAAATATTTCCCGGCTTGCCACTTGATATTTCCAAATGAAAACACAGACCAAGGGGTACTTCCGCTATCAGCCATGTTGAAACCAACTCCGGGCAAAACCCTCATCGAATCGGCATATTCTCGAATATAATTGGGTCCTTCTTGAATATGATAAGCTGCACCTAAACGGATGGATAACTTATTTCTAAAGGACCACGTTGTGTATACTCCTGCATGTCCGCCACCCACAAAGGCATCTTGATTTGCACCACCATACACTCCGAACATCGGAGTAAATGAAAGGCTGTTTTTGTAGGTTGCAGCTACATATCCGGAATCAATCTTTGAATAAATATCAGCATCTAATGGACCTGCTAATGGTTGAATGAGCAAGTGCCCGGTAGAATTTCTTTCATTAAATTCTGCGGCAACACTTTCGGGCAGAGACACTAGCCAACCCTCCTGTGGCAATTGAGCTGAAAGATCTACCGTGAATGTCAGAGCACAAATAGTCCAAAAGATCCTGTTTACGAAGCTCATGACTTTTGCTTTCTCTTAATAAAAAAAACAATATTGGTGAGCACAAAGGCTGCTCCGGCAACTATTGCAAAGGATACATTGGGTTTGTTTGCAGGCGTGAGGAATGTGAGTAAAATGATAAATACCGTAAACCCATAGAGTATTAATGAAGTCCCCTTGTGACCAATTCCAAGAGATAATAACTTGTGGTGTATGTGGTTTTTGTCGGCAGAAAAGGGCGACCTTCCTTGCAAACTCCTTCTGATAAAAACACGCAGAGTATCAATGAGGGGATAGGCCAAAATAGCCATCGCCAAAACAGGTTTCGACACTACCGTCATTGGAGCCGGTAATTTATCCATCGGGAATTCGATCATTTTGACCGCAAGCACATAAATAACAACCCCTATAATGAGTGAACCCGAATCGCCCATGAAAATTTTTGCCGGATTCCAATTGTAGAAAAGAAATCCCATAAGCGAACCTGCGAGGCTCACCGCGAGAAGAGCCAGCGGAAAGTCACCGGTTCCATAAAACCAAAATGCGAACGTGACACTAGCTATCAAACCAATTCCGGCAGCGAGTCCATCAACTCCATCGATCAGGTTAATAGCATTCACAATTACGATGTACACAAAAAACGAGAATGCTATACTCGCCCAAATTGGCAATTTACCATCAATGAAAAACAATCCCCAGAACTGGGTAATACGGATGTCGGCCATTACAACCAAAATAAAAGCGACCGCCAAATGAATGACCAGTTTTTTGGATGGGCTAACTCCGATGATATCGTCTTTCAGACCTAGAAAAAATAAGACGAACATTGAGGCTATGAGGAATTTGAACTCCTGAAGTGCACCTAATACGTCATAGTTTTCTCCCAAATCAAGAGCGTTGGAGGAAGGAAACCACAGGCAGTAACCGATAATAGTACCTGCGAAAATCATAATACCTCCGATGGTGGGTACCGACTTGCGATGAAGTTTGCGCTCATCACCGGGCTCATCCACCAAATGTTTCAGCTTCGCCACCTTTATAAGTGCCGGTGTAGCAATGATCACGAGGGTCAAAGCAGTTAAGAACGAAAAAACCAAGTCCTTCACAGGTTGATCAAGGTATTAGAGTGCATCTCACGGCTAACTTTCACGATGCCAAACGTACGAGAAAAAAATTGCTCTAAGCACAAGTTTACGTAAAGAGAACTTATACTTTCAAACGAAATACTTTTTAAAAATCGTTGTATCTAGCCCAAATCGAGGTTCGCCACGAAACATAAATTAAACTGCTATGGTGGCTGAAGTCGCCCTTTTTGGAAATTCTATCCGTAAATCCTACTACAAATTGCATGTTGGTTTTTGGATTCATGAAAAATCCGGTTTCAATATCCCATTGGTTCATTTTTGTACCAAGAGAGTCGCTTGTGTCTTCTCCATTGGTATAAAAAAGATCGCCATCAATTCCTCCTTTTTCCTGAAGAAATAAACCCTTTGTACGAACAAACCATTTTTTGTAGCGGTATTGAACAATAGCCAAAAACTCATCGCTTCCCGGTCCGGCGGGATGTCCTAATGGCTGATTGTAATGCTCATAATTCTGCAAAGAATATTCGCTGGCATAAGTTCCCGATGAAACCGAGTTGTATTCTGCCTGGATATCTAGACCTTTGGCAAGATCGAGCCACTTAAAACCGAGTTGCATGGCGTTTTTCTTTTTCGAAAAATCGTCTACTAAATATTGAGCATAAACATTTAGCGTTTCAGATATTCGATAACGCATATTGATGCCGGCTACCACGTTTTGTTTTCCTGAAAGTCCCTTCGATAATGCATTTATACCAATAACCGGAAGGTAGGCTGTAAGAGGCAAAGAACGTGTTCCCGTGCTATCCCATCTTTGCCAAATTATCCCTTCAAAAAGTCCTAGTTCCAAGTTTGGGGTAGGTGTCCAACTTAAATAATGAAAACTCCCTGCCTTTCTTTTGAACAATGATTCCGGTACCTCACCGAGAGGCATTCTCTCCAAGGTTTGAAGAGACGAATAGATGGAAGTGTATTGCAATTTGCCCTTCAAAGCATAGGCTGTCGCGCGCATATAGGGATAGCTGAATGTCGCATCTGAAAGAAGTACAGACCGATATCCATGACCAATAAAGTTTTTGCCATAGCCCCAGGCTGCATGAAGCCATGGACGCAACTTCAAACTGAGGTAGCCAAATGACATGCTGTAGTCATAACCGGATGTTTTATAAACCTTCCACCTGCCCATTCCCGGAATTACCAGTAAACTATCGGCTATGTACTTCTGGTATAATGGCAGTCGAACCTGATTCTCGAAAACTCCTGTTTGGAATGACAAATTTTGACCGATGCTGCCTTGTATCAAAATACCTCTCGTGTTGTTAAACAAACGAAGACTATCTCTGTATGCACTAGTGTCTGCTAAATCATCCGTTAACATCAAATCAAACAAGGGATCAATGTAAAGTTTGAAATCTTCTTTTTCTACTTTCATTAAATGATCTCGCCAGATTTTCAAGCCAATCAGGTAATAATATTTGGTCGAATCTTTAGCAAATCCTTTGGTTTTACTCAAGTCCAAACGAGACTCCAGCAGTGGTTTCATGGCCAGATGCACTGCATTTGAATCCAAACTGCGCTCTACATTGTTTTGAGTAATGGGGTGTAAAAAAAGAAGATGCTGCTGTGATGTCGCCTGCTTTTGAAACATCGCCATCAATACAAAAAGAAATAAACCTGTAATGCCCCTCATATGCCACGTTGAGAATTAGATCGCTCTTCGTATTCTTCGTAAACCTTTCGAAGTCCGTCACGCAATGAAATCGTTGGTTTCCAACCCAAAGCTGCAATACGGCTATTGTCCATAAATTTTCGAGGCGTTCCATCGGGTTTGGTCGTATCCCAAACCACTTTTCCCTGATACCCGGAGACTTCCTTTACTGCTTCAACAAGCTCGCGAATGCTTATCTCTTCGCTACTACCCACATTTATAAATAATCGCTCATCGTAGCTTTTCATCAGAAAAACAGAAGCAGAAGCCAAGTCGTCTACATGCAAAAATTCTCGTTTTGGACTTCCTGTTCCCCACACTACAACTTCTTCGCTATTCTTTTCTTTTGCATCATGAAACTTGCGGATCAATGCCGGAAGAACGTGCGAGTTGTTCAGATCATAATTATCATTTGGACCATACAAATTCGTTGGCATGGCTGAAATGAAATTGTCGTGGTACTGATCGCGGAACGCCTCACATAATTTGATGCCTGCAATTTTTGCTATGGCATAGGGTTCATTAGTTTGCTCCAAAACACCTGTTAGAAGCGACTCTTCCTTCATAGGTTGATCAGCATTTCGGGGGTAAATACATGAACTCCCCAAAAAAAGCAATTTCTTTACCCCGACATCATGAGATGCCCGAATCACGTTCATTTCAATTGCGAGATTGTCGTATATGAAATCGGCACGATAAACGTTATTGGCTTGAATACCTCCCACCTTTGCGGCCGCTAGAAACACATATTCAGGTTTGTTTTCTGCAAAAAAAGAAAAAACAGCTTCTTGATTTCTAAGGTCCAATTCGTGAGAGGACATACCTATCAAGCCTGTATAACCTTCGGACTCCAGATGACGCCAGATAGCAGAACCTACCATTCCACGGTGACCGGCAACAAAAATTCTGCTGTTCTGATTCATTCCGGGCAAAGGTAGTTAAGGGAATCAATTAACGATCAAATGAGCGATACGACTAATTCTTAGGAGATTTCCCGGAGCGATCACTTTTCTACAAACATGCTCAATAAATACCTCCTTTTAGACGAAAAGCGAGTCTTTTCGAATGCCGCTAGAATTGTTTTTTCGAGAAAAACCAATCTGTTTGCATATTTTTGGACCACGACTAGTTGCACTATGGATCATCAATTAAAAGAAGAAGGTACCTTCAGATATATCGAAGAAGGTGAAGGACAAGTTATAATTCTGTTGCATGGGCTTTTTGGTGCTTTGAGCAATTTCCGTGAAACATTGGAGCATTTTACTTCTCGCAACTACAAAGTTGTAATTCCTATGCTTCCGTTGTACAGTATGCCTGTGCTTAGTACGGGTGTGAAATCCCTATCGAAATTTTTAAGGGATTTTATTCAGTATAAAAACTACGGAAAAGTAAACCTTTTGGGCAATTCGCTCGGAGGTCACGTTGCACTCATGTTTTCGCACGAATACCCCGAAAAAGTAAATTCACTCATCCTTACTGCAAGCAGTGGCCTCTACGAAAATGCTTTTGGAAGCAGTTTTCCTAGAAGAGAAGATAAAGAATTCATTCGCAAAAAAGTGGCGGTAACATTTTATGATCCTGCGCATGCGACTGACGAGCTTGTTGAAGAATGTTTTGAAGTGGTAAACGATCGCAATCGCGTTTTACGAATTCTTGCCCTCGCCAAAAGTGCAATTCGTCATAACATGGCGAAAGAACTACCACATTTAAAAATGCCTACCTGCCTCATTTGGGGGAAAAATGATACGATCACTCCTCCTGAAGTGGCTGAAGAATTTAACAGGTTGATTCCCCATTCCAGTTTATTCTGGATCGATCAGTGTGGTCACGCGCCCATGATGGAACATCCGGATAAGTTCAACACTATCCTCGAAAACTGGCTAAAAGAACAGGGGATCTAATTCTCCTTTGATTTACTGAATACATGAATGTTATAAGTGCCGAATTTGTCAGCTCCATTGCTTTCGTAGAAGATTGCCCGAAAGAGGATCTCCCCGAATTCGCCTTCGTAGGTCGAAGTAATGTCGGTAAAAGCACTTTGATCAATTACTTGGTCAATAAAAAAAACATGGCGAAAACCTCGTCTATGCCCGGAAAAACGAGGACCATAAATCACTACGTAATTAATCAAACCAAAAGACCTTGGTTTTTAGTCGATCTCCCCGGATATGGATTTGCTAATGCTCCGGAGAAAGAACGAAAAAAATGGGAGCGAAATACCCGAGAGTACATCAGTAAACGAGAAAACTTGATGTGTACTTTCATCCTTATCGATTCTCGTCACGAACCTCTTGATATTGATGGTTATTTTATAAAGTGGATGGCAAAAGAAGGACATCCGATGGCCGTCATATTTACTAAAACAGATAAATTGAAACCGGGTGTGATCGATAAAAACATGGCTGCGCATGAAGCCGTACTCAGAAAATTCTTATCTGATTCGCCCAATACATTTGTGACCTCTGCGACGGAACGCACAGGAAAAGAGGATATCCTAGATTTTATACAACAGGTGATGAAAACCGCAACTCAGTAAACAAGGACAGACATTAAGGCTTTTTATGTCCGTAAAAATTTAGCGAGTGGTGATTAATCTCAATCCCAAAAATTTCTTCTAAAGTAGCTTTGATATTCTGAATTCGCGGATCACAGAATTCGAGAACTTCTCCCGTATCCATTAAGATTATATGGTCGTGTTGTTGATTCTGATAGGCGCGCTCGAAGTTGGCTGTATTCTGACCAAATTGGTGCTTGCGAACGAGGTTGCAGGCTAGCAGTAGTTCAATTGTATTATACAGGGTAGCACGCGAAACCCGATACTTTTTATTTTTCATGTGGAGGTAGAGAGACTCAATATCAAAGTGTCCTTTAAAATCGTATATCTCCCTCAGAATGGCAAATCTTTCAGGTGTCTTACGGTGTTTATTCTGTATCAGATAGGCCGTAAATATGTCGCGAACTTTTTCTTGTATGGTCGGTAGACTCATGGTGCAAAAGTAGTCGAAAATGGGGAATGGAAAATTCAAAATGGAAAATGGAAAATGGAAAATTACTTTAATCAATAACGAGCGTTCTGTGCGGCTCTGTATCCTGTTCATGCGCCACCGGCGCAATAGAGTAGTAAACCTTTCGAGCCACATTTAAAAACCTTTGTATGCTCCGTCGTAATTCTCCGAGGCCTTTGTATGTGCTACAAACGCGGATGGTCTTGTTTTATCATTCGTTCAGAAATCCCTCATCCTCTTCTCGAAGACGAACAATTAGCACATCAGCACATTGGCTAATTAGCACATTAATTATACACAACAAATGCACTCGAATTTCTCGACCGCGAATTGATAATTGTACAAGAATATGAGCCATTGGAAAGCTGAATGTCCGAGCCTAGTTCAAGGATATCAAACGGATACAAATAATAGCTTTTCGAATACA
>JBILMS010000073.1:0-14163 GCA_044375415.1 Flavobacteriales bacterium | reverse complement strand
TACATCTACCCCGATACAGGCATGGGGCATTACACGTTTTATTTGATCCACTCTTTTTCTGTACAAATCGGTCCGATACCTTCTTCGCATGGATGCTAGAATAGTATCCGATCCACTTTGCAATGGAATGTGAAAATGAGGCATGAATTTTTTCGAAGTAGCAACAAAATCGATCAATTCATCTGTGAGCAGATTTGGCTCAATACTGCTAATTCGAAAACGTTCGACACCTTCGAGTTCATCTAGTTTTTTGCAAAGTTCCAATAGGCTTTGATCGTGAGATGTGCCAAAATCGCCGATGTTGACTCCCGTTAAAACAATTTCACGAGCACCTTTATCGATGGCTTCACGAGCACTATTTAGCGTAGTTTCTATATCGGCGCTGCGACTTCTGCCGCGAGCCAATGGGATAGTACAAAAGGCGCAGAAATAATTACATCCATCCTGAACTTTCAAAAAAGTTCGGGTTCTGTCGCCATGACTAAACGATGGAATAAACTCTTTCACATCCCTTATTTCACCGGCTATACTGCGGAGCTCACCACTTTCAAAAGTGTCGTCAACATGTTTAACAATGTTGAATTTTTCTCCGGCACCTAACACAAGACGTACACCGGGTATTCCGGAAATCTCATCCGGCTTGAGTTGCGCATAACAACCTGTTACAGCAATGTAGGTATGTGGATTACGCGATAAAGTTCGATTCACCACATACCTGCATTTCTTATTTGCTTCTTCGGTAACACTGCATGTATTCAGAACCAATACATCCGGACGTTCATCTTCTGAGACGCGGGCGTAACCGGCATCCTGAAATTGACGAGCCAAGGTACTCGTTTCGCTAAAGTTGAGTTTACAACCTAACGTATGAAAAGCTACGGTTCTGTATGGCTGCAATGTTGCTTCAATTAATTACTTCTTCTCGGTAGTAGGTTGGTTTCCCACATTGTTTAACGATCCCGGCTGAACTTTTTCGAGTTGACAATTCATTCTACATTCGAGAGGTTTGCCATTCGCATCTAGTGGAATTAAATGCTGGGTATCTACAATTCTATATTTGAATACACTGCCGTTATCACCGGTAACTGTAATATCTGACTTCGATTCATCGGCACCCCATTTACCTTTTGTCTCTCCAACTATACCATCGTTGTTTGTTACACCGGCTTTTTTCTGCTTCACAATCGCTGTTAAATCGCCATTAAGTGAAACAGCTACTTTCACATATTCACAGTCCTCGCATGGAAGTTGACCAACGTAGGTTCCTAAAATTCCTTTGATTTGATCTACAGGATTTTCAAGCATCGGTTTTGTTTCAGGATTGATACTCGCATTTTGAGTAGTATCGGCAAGACCTGCTCCATTAGCTTGACCATTATCGTTTCCGCCGCATGAGGCCAATACCACAGTAAAAAGTAGAAGAGAAGTATATTTCATAATAAGTTTGATTTGAGGCGCAAAAGTACGGCAAAGAGGCTGAATTTGCTCATAAAAGCAACCGCTCACCTTACCGGAGCGAATTCCGCGGTCTCTGTGGATAAGTGATGTGTAGCTCCAATTCTAAAGAAACATTAACTTTTGTGGGATTTGCTAAAGTCATGGCTAAATTTCATCACCTTCGCAAACGATGGATGAAAAGAGCAAAAGTCGTCATATTGTCATAATTGGAAATGGCATTAGTGGTATTACTGCAGCGCGACACATTCGTAAAATGTCGGACTGTAAAATCACGGTGATTTCAGTTGAAACGGACTATTTTTTTAGCCGAACAGCCCTTATGTACATATACATGGGCCACATGACCTTCCAAGATACTCAGCCTTACGAGCCGCATTTTTGGATTAAAAATCGGATAAATCTAGAAAAAGCGCGAGTTGAAAAAATTCGACCGGAGGATAAACTCGTTTTTACTAATACAGGCAAACAAATTAAGTACGATGATCTGATTATTGCCTCCGGAAGTAAAAGCAATAAGTTCGGTTGGCCCGGCGAAAATTTGAAGGGCGTTCAAGGTTTATATAGTTATCAAGACCTACAAGAACTGGAGTCAAATACGCATCCCTGGAATGCACTGCCATCAGATCGTCGAGTGAAAAGAGCTGTAATTGTGGGTGGTGGATTAATTGGAGTTGAAATGGCCGAGATGCTAGTCACAAGGCACATCTCCGTGACCATTCTTGTTCGCGAAGATAGATTTTGGGGTGGTGTGCTTCCCGAAGAAGAAGGCCTACTCGTAACGAGGCATCTTCGAGAGCATGGAATTGATGTGCGATTGGGCGAAGAGTTGGATTCAATTATTGACGATGGGTCGGGTAGAGTCGGATCAATAAAAACAAAAAAAGGAGAAAATGTCGATTGTCAATTGGTAGGTTTGACAGTCGGAGTTAGTGCCAACATCGGTTTTCTCGAAGGCTCTGAAATAGAGATGAACAGAGGTATTCTCGTTGATTCTTATTTGCGAACCAACATTCCGAACATCTATGCAATTGGAGATTGTTCTGAAATGAGAGTCCCTCGAGAAGGAAGAAAAGCCATAGAACAAGTTTGGTACACCGGCAGGATGATGGGCGAAACAGTTGCTCAAACTATTTGTGGTAATCAGACCACATACCAACCCGGTCATTGGTTCAACAGTGCAAAATTTTTCGATATAGAATATCAGACCTACGGAATTGTGACAAGCAAACGAAGTGAAAATGAGGATCATTTTTATTGGGAACATTCCGACGGAAAAAAATGTGTCCACATCGTTTATCAGAAATCAGATAGACTTTTTATTGGGATAAATGTTTTTGGAATTCGAATGCGCCACGAAGTTTTTGATCGTTGGTTAAACGAAAAAAGGGAAGTAGATTTTGTAATCGAACATTTGGCGGAGGCCAATTTTGATCCTGAGTTTTTTACTCGTGAAGAAGGGAGAATTCGAGAAAGTTGGAATTCTAAACAAACTAATCTGCAAGAAAAGTCATGAGCAACATAAACACAGCCGGTCTGCACATAAAAGCAGATTCCTTGCAAACGCTCGGATTGGCTCTCGGACTATCGGGAGTATTGGCATTATTTCTCGCCGTAGTTGGCTTGCCCATGGGTGAGGGTTTGGTGCTTATTTTTTCACTTGTATCCATTACATCCGGAGTATCCATTTATGCTTGGAGAAAATACACGCTACAACCGGCAGGCATAAAAAACAATTTTGTTACTTTTTATGGACTTACCGGAAGGGGAGTAACGGGATGGTTAGTGGGCATCACATTAACTGCATTTTACATCCTTTTGTATTGGTATCCCGAGTTGCTGGGATTAGCATCCGAAGGAGCTGCAAATCGCGGACTCATTGCATTTTTTGACCCATTGAGTATGTGGATTAAAAATCAATCGGCTAGTCAGTGGTTTGTTTATGGCACCTTGTACACCTTATCCATATTGGCACTTGGAATAAAGTTCATTCTGAAATACAGAAGCAATCGATATCATAAGTACAGGACCATTTCGATCATTGGTGTTCAATTGATATTGGCATATATGATTCCGGAAATTCTCGAAGCGATGAGAATGGGTCAACCCTATATTGATGCAGATTTAAAAAATATGTGGCCTTTAAATTATGATTTCTTTCATAGTTGGCATTTAGACAATATGCAGGCGAGTGGATCTCTGGGTATGTTTTACCTCGTCTTTGGTATAGCCATGTTTTTATTAGTAACACCGGTGCTTACTTATTTTTTTGGTAAAAGATGGTATTGCAGTTGGGTGTGTGGATGTGGAGGATTAGCAGAAACTGCCGGAGATTCTTTTAGACAAAATTCATCAAAAACACTTGCGTCATGGAAGTTGGAACGATGGATCATTTATTCCGTGATGATCTTAGTATTTGTAATGACTCTTGCAACCTTGTACGGTTATTTTACGGGAGCATCCACCTTTTTAGGCTTAAGTATCTATGAGTATTATCAAAAGCCTTATGGTTTTGTAATAGGAGCTATGTTTTCGGGAGTAATAGGAGTTGGATTTTATCCAATATTGGGCACTCGCGTATGGTGTAGATTTGGCTGTCCACTTGCCGGTTATTTAGGTATTTTGCAAAAGTATTTTTCGCGATTTAGAATTACAACGAACGGCGGGCAATGTATTTCTTGTGGCAACTGTTCGAAGTATTGTGAGATGGGAATTGATGTGAGAAGTTATGCACAGAAGGGACAAAACATCGTGCGAGCCTCGTGTGTAGGATGCGGAATTTGTTCCTCTGTTTGTCCCAGAGGAGTGCTCAAACTGGAGAATGGAAATGTGAGAAATAGGGTAGACGACAATCCGATTTTGATTGGAAAAGAGGGGGCAAAATTGAACGTATAGGTATGTATCAAACAGAGATAAAATTAAGAGTGCGGTATGCGGAAACGGATCGCATGGGTTACAGTTATTATGGCAATTATGCGACTTATTTCGAAGTAGCTCGTGTAGAAGCATTAAGGACTTTGGGGATCAGTTATCGTCAATTGGAGGACAGTGGAATTTTGCTTCCCGTATCAGAGTATTCCATCAAGTTTCACAAACCTGCCTATTATGATGATGAGTTATTGATCATCACAAAAGTCCCGGTATTACCTGCAGTCCGTATACGTTTCGAATACCAAACTTTCCGTGGCGACGAGCTCTTGAATACAGCTCAAACGGACTTGGTTTTTGTAGATAAAACTTCAGGAAAACCCATGAGATGTCCGGATTTTGTGAGTGGGGTATTTGAGCCTTATTACTAAAGATTTTCGATCAAGTTGATTCTTATGGAATCGACAAAAGTTCCCCATCTCCTTCAATGATTAGATCTATGTCCGGAGGATTGCCACCTAGATAAATGTTTCCCGAAAATTGTATCAAAGCATAGAGGTATTGATCGGCTCTGAGATACATATCATTGATCGATGAATTATTGCAAAAAGTGTATTGGCTTTCCAAATGTCGAGCATCTACAAATCCTAGTCCCTGATTAAATAATTCCGTTGTAGTGGCACTACCGGTAATCAGTGCATCACTTACTCCGGTGTGCATATAGATGCTCAAGGTATCGAGATTTACATCCAGATTTATAAGGCCTGCAGAATGTCTGTTTTGGATAATTAAACGCCCTCCTCCTATGGTGTTCAAAGAAGTAATATTCCCTGTTCCGAAGTTTTCAATTTCAGGGAAATTCGGAGCATGAATACGAACTGTTATTTTGTTTTTGTATGATCTCACCCAATTGCACGTATTGTTATTACGTATCTCAAGTTTTCCATTTTCAAAACTCGTTGATATATCAGGAATCAGATTTTCGGGAGCCGTTACTTCGATGAAATAAACATCGGTATCGTGCAACTCCAATTGAATGTAATCTCGTAATTCCAATAGATTAAAGGGCTCTAGCTCCCGACGTTCTGTGCGGTATTCTCCGGCACTTTGAAAACAATCGGGTGCTTCTTCTTTGTTGCAAGCAAGAAGGGCAACGAAGACCATCGAAATCAGGAAAGAGGTATGTGTAGTTCTTTTCATTTAAAATCGATATCCAATTCCTAGTTCACCGTGATCTGCTTTAGCGAAATGAGTCTTGAGCATAAGATTCAGGAACACTTTTTCGCTCAGTAAATACCTTAACCCAAAACGATGATACAAAAATCCATTGTCTTTCCACTTATCCCTCAGGTAAAATCCTTGTTGTATTTTAAACTCAAATTCATCGAAGTGCAAGGTGTACGATAGAACGGCTCCGGATTGTATAATGTCGATTTGTCGATCATTGTTATCTCTACGTTCCAGTAAAACCCCTATAGAAGAATTTCGGAAAATATCGAGACCTATTCCAAAACTACTCTTGAAACTTTGCCTGCGGTCTAATAAATAAGACAAAGAAAGTGTGGTGAATTTTTTACCATAGGGAGGTGGAATTTCTTTCAGTCCAACGAATAGTCCTAAACTTTGATGCCACGATCGAATAAAGGTAATCCAGCCTATGATTCCTCTTTCTTGGTCCTCCACATTTTCTTTTGGAATCTCTCTGTATCTTCTATTTTTCCAGCGAAAGGCAGTAAATACACTCAAATTATTTGTGCCAAGATTGGGTAATTGAAGGGCGCCATTGGAATAGTGCGTAATACGCATTCCGGTTTGAATAGCATAGGCCGACGTTTCCCAAATATCTATTTTGTATTGTAAAACAATGCCTACATTTAATTGGGAGCCTAGGACATTAGCTTGACGATTATTTTCAAGATCCCAGATTTTGGAGGAATAGCCAACGCCAATTCCTAAACCAAGACGATGCCAAGGTTCAACATACTCATCTTCCGATCGTGTTTTTCCTTTTTTGTATTGAACTTTATTTAAAGGTAAATCCATAAAAAAAGTACCGGTAATTTGTGTCCCCAATTGTTTGTAGTTGCCGGTATTATTGACGAAAAAATCAATTCCCGCATCCGGAAAATTGTACTTTCCTTCCCACAGTGCACGTCTTGTAGACCCCCACAAAATACTTCCTGAAATACCTCTTGAATGTCCTTGAATGAGATGCTCCATTTGGGGAGTGTGGGCGGCTATAAATCCATAATGCGGGGAAATGGTAAAAGATAAACCACGGTCAAATTTCGGTTGCACGGCAATCTCCTGTGCTGTGAAAATATTGGTCAGAAAAAAGAGTAAAAGAGCAAGGCCTGCCGACTTCATGCGTCAAATGTAGTAGTTGACAACCTCATGAGGCAACCAAATCGAGAATATGCGTTTTATATTCGACAACTTTCTTGCTTTACCTTAATTATCCTAAATACACCGGAAGATGACAGACATGATCCTCTCCCCTTGGCCTTGGTACGTGGCCGGGCCTTTGATCACACTTACAATGGTGACTTTATTGCTCTTGGGGAAACGTTTTGGACTTTCATCCAACTTCCGCACTCTTTGCTCTATTGGAGGAGCGGGAAGGTTTGCCGAATATTTTAGGTTCGATTGGAAAAAAGATATTTGGAATCTGGCCATTGTCCTTGGCAGTATGATTGGTGGCTACATTGGCTACAACTATCTTGGAGCCGATCAGGGCGTACTTCTTTCAGATGCTACCACCGAATTTTTACAATCCAAAGGAATTCAAAGTGCCGGTTCTACTTATCAACCGGACGAATTATTCTCGGTAGCAGCTTTGCAAAATGGTCTTTCCTGGACTCTTCTGCTTCTGGGAGGATTTTTGGTAGGTTTTGGAACAAGGTATGCCGGCGGGTGTACGAGTGGACATGCTATCAGTGGACTCAGCAACTTGCAGTTACCATCTTTGATTGCAGTCATCGGATTTTTCATTGGAGGACTCACCTTCACTTGGCTCATTTTACCTAACATCTTATAAAGATTCACATGAGATTATTGATATATATATTGATCGGAACTTTTTTCGGAATTGTATTGGCAAAAGCGGAAATCATTTCATGGTTTCGCATTGTCGAAATGTTTCGATTCGAATCTTTTCACATGTATGGAGTAATAGGATCGGCTGTGGTTCTAGGTATCATCAGCATAGCCATTTTAAAACGAATAGACAGGAAAGGCAAAGAACCATTTCAATTCTCACAACAAGAGAAATCCTGGAAAAAATATCTCTTTGGAGGAACCATATTCGGTCTTGGATGGGCGATGACCGGAGCCTGTCCCGGTCCCCTCTTCATAAACGCCGGAGCCGGATTCTACACTTTTTTCATAGCCATCGGTGCCGCTATTTTGGGGACATTCTGCTATGGGTTATTGGCAAAGAAGCTGCCACATTGATTTCGGGGTTTGCAGAAACAGGAACAGAGAGAATGAAGGTTGACAACACCTTCGGAAAGCCTCACCCCTAGCCCCTCTCCAGGGGGAGAGGGGAACCGATTCTGCAAACTGAACTGTGAACGTTTTTTATTAACGTGTATTAGAAAATTAAATCATTTCGAATTACGTGAACGTCCCCCTCTCCTCTGGAGAGGGGTTAGGCCCTCGGAGATGAATGGTCTCCATAAATGGAAAATCCAGGTGGTTCATTTTCAATCCAAATCTACACCTTGTCATTGAAAGCGACGAATCCCGAGACACGAGCGCTAAGTAGTCGAAGTGCCAACGTGAATATCCCTTGGAAAACATTTACAAAAAAAAAGAGACTGTCCCACGACAGCCTCTTTTCATTTTATATCCGTATTTTACTTTACGCGTATCGGCTAATAATACCGCCCATGATAGCCAAAGACACCACCCAGTAGCCAACGTTTATAGCGATGTACTTAAAACCTTTGCGCTCATGAAGGGCATTGGTGCCCAGAACAGGTAAAACAAAAAATAAGCTCACTATAACTCCATGAAGCGCCCCATGACCAAAGGAGCGAAACGACTTGCCGTATTTCTCCATAATCATTTTGTAATCTTCCTCATTACCTGCAATTGTAACTCCGCCTTCGGGCTGCAGAAGGGCATAAAAGGATGCTTGGTGAACAGCAATTCCGGATAGAACTATCGAGGCCATTACACCGAACAGCAGAGTTAGTCCAAAGATAACGAGCATGTTTGAACCTTTGACATGCTCAGGGGTAATGCCTGCCGCTTTCATCCATGCATTGGCGAATGTTTTGGGATTGTACCAAAGAAAACCTACAACCAAAGGAACAAGGGCTGTAGCAGCAACGATTTGAAGATTTAATGGATATTCCATAGTAAAGTGAGAATTTTGGGGTTAATGCGCCAAACCTAAAGATTTTAGCAATCCAATGTGTTAAAATGGCGAGAAATAGAGTCTTATTTATCAACCTATGTATTTTTACAACCGAGCTATGAAAAAGTCAATGGACACATATTCATTTACTTCCAAATTGGAGGATGTTCGAACAGGTATGCTCACCACATTGGTGGTCATCCCTCCAAAAATCATCTCCCAATTACCGGAGGGCCGAAAAAGAACGAAGGGAACTATGAACGGAGCAGCGTTTTCTCTGGCAATCAACAACCTCAAATCGGGGGAGCGATATTTTGCCGTAAGTAACGCCCTTCGAAAGGCAGCCAAAATATCGGTCGGTGATCCGGTACAAGTTGATTTTTATCTGGTTGATCCCAGTATCGTCGAATTGCCCGAAGAATTGGAGGCCGTTATTGCGCAAGACTCTGATGCTGAAAAGATTTGGCAAGCATTTACTCCGGGAAGGCAACGAAGTTTGGCGCATTATGTGAATACAGCTAAAAGCGTGGATTCCCGGATCAAACGCTCATTGGAGCTGATGTATAAAATGAAAACGGGTGGCCTGTATTCTCAAAAGTCGAAATCTGTCGACGATTGATCGCTTTACAATATGAAATTACGGATTTAGGTTGAAAATGAGGGATATGGTTTTGAATATTATTCGAAGACCATTCTCCTCCGAAAGCCTCACCCTCCGCCCTCTCCAGAGGAGAGGGAACCGATTCTGCAAACTGAAATGTGTACGTTTTACAAAACCATTTATTTTGAAAACAGCCGTTTTCACTCAACGTGAACGTCCCCCTCTCCTCTGGAGAGGGGTTAGGGGTGAGGCCCTTGGGAATGATGTTCTCACTGAAGACAGATCGTTTCGAGTGAATCCTGTTTCTGCTTCTCTAAACTCCAAACTCCCATTGGACAGAGGCTTTCCAACGGTTTTATCAACGCTCACGGTTCGTTTTTTTACACGGGCCACAGGGCGTCGTGAAAAGCCCCCGCTTCTCTTACATTTGCAGCCTTCTATAAACCGCGAAAGAAAAGATGTTCGAGAATTTAACAGACAAATTTGATAGGGCGTTTAAGATCCTCAAAGGTCAGGGTCAAATCACCGAAATAAACGTTGCCGAAACACTCAAAGAAGTTCGTCGTGCATTGCTAGATGCCGACGTTAACTTCAAAACAGCTAAAGAATTTACCGACAGGGTAAAAGAAAAAGCGCTTGGTCAGGATGTACTGACGAGTGTGAGTCCCGGTCAGCTACTCGTAAAAATTACGCACGATGAACTGAAAGAGTTGATGGGTGGAGCTACTACCGACATCAATCTTCAAGGTACTCCTGCCATCATTTTGATGAGTGGTTTGCAGGGTAGTGGTAAAACAACTTTTTCGGGAAAACTTGCCAATTACCTCAAAACAAAAAAGAATAAGAAGCCATTACTTGTGGCTTGCGATATATACCGACCCGCAGCGATTGATCAGCTCCATATAGTTGGAGAAGGCATCGGTGTTGAGGTGTACAGCGAACGCGAGAACAAGGATGCTGTCTCAATTGCAACCAATGCAATCGCTTATGCTACTAAAAATGGTTTCAATGTTGTAATCGTCGATACGGCAGGTCGTCTTGCAATCGACGAAGAAATGATGGCGGAGATTGAACGAGTAAAGTCTACGATCAAACCATCGGAAACGTTGTTCGTAGTAGACTCTATGACGGGTCAAGACGCCGTAAATACAGCACGTGTTTTTAATGAACGTCTGAGTTTCGATGGTGTTGTTCTTACAAAATTAGATGGCGATACTCGCGGTGGAGCTGCTTTATCCATTAAAAGTGAGGTAAGCAAACCGATCAAATTTATCGGTACCGGTGAAAAGATGGATGCCATCGATGTATTCCACCCGGAACGTATGGCGAGCAGGATTCTCGGCATGGGTGACGTTGTATCTCTCGTAGAAAAAGCCCAAGAGCAATTTTCAGAAGAGGAAGCTCGTCGCCTGGAAAGGAGAATCAAAAAAGATCAATTCGACTTCAACGACTTTTTGGATCAGATCGGTCAGATCAAAAAGATGGGTAGTGTAAAAGATCTGATGGGCATGATTCCCGGAATGGGCAAAGCAATGAAAGATGTTGAAATAAATGAAGACGCTTTCAAACATATCGAAGCCATCATTCGGTCTATGACACCAACGGAGAGGACAACACCTACATTGATCGATGTGAGTCGGAAACGCAGAATAGCTGCGGGTAGTGGACGTTCCATCGACGAAGTAAATCGATTGATGAAACAATTTGAAGATACCCGCAAGATGATGAAGATGTTCACCAACAAAAGTCAGATGATGAACATGATGAAGCAAATGAAACAGATGAAAAAATAATTTCGTGTTATGGTACTTCTCGATGGCAATGCCACCTCACAACAAATACGAAGCGAGATAGCTGAAAAAGTTTCGGCCATTGTGGCTTCCGGAAAACGCGCTCCGCATTTGGTAGCTATTTTAGTTGGAAGCAACGGAGCTAGTCTTACTTATGTTAATGCGAAAGTGAAGGCCTGCGAAGAAGTTGGTTTTCAATCTACACTTCTGCAACTGCCCGAATCAATTTCTGAAGAAGAATTACTGGCTCATGTGAGCGGACTAAATGCCGATCCGGGAGTTGATGGATACATTGTCCAATTGCCCTTACCAAAACACATCGAAGAGAAAAAAGTATTGCTCGCGGTGGATCCTGAAAAAGATGTGGATGGATTTCATCCCGAAAGTGTGGGTAGAATGGCTTTAGGATTGGAATGTTATTTACCTGCTACTCCGGCCGGCATTATTGAATTATTGAGAAGATATAAAGTTCCTACAGAGGGTAAACATGCCGTTGTAATCGGAAGATCACACATCGTTGGCTTACCCATGACGATTCTTTTACAGAAGAATGCATATCCCGGAAATTGCACGGTTACGATTACGCATAGCAAAACAAAAAACTTGGAAGAAGTCTGTCGCAGTGCCGATATTCTTATAGCGGCTTTGGGTAAACCTGAATTTGTTACAGCCGACATGGTTAAAGAAGGAGCTGTGGTCGTGGATGTGGGTATAACTCGCATTGCAGATGCTTCCAAGAAAAAAGGATTTAGAATTGCCGGAGATGTGTTGTTCGATGAAGTGGCTCCAAAGTGCAGTTTTATCACGCCTGTTCCTGGTGGCGTAGGTCCAATGACCATCGTTTCCTTGATGACGAATACTCTTCAGGCATTCGAAAGAAGAAATTAATAAGTGCACGTTCAAGAAGACATAGAGAAGCATGAACACTACATGCGACGCTGTCTTCAGCTCGCCTCGCAAGGAATAGGACGTGTAGCTCCCAATCCGATGGTAGGTTCGGTCATCGTTTTTCAGGATAAAATAATCGGTGAGGGTTTTCATACAGCGTTTGGTAAACCACATGCCGAAGTTGAAGCCATTCGCTCGGTGAAAGATCCTTCTCTTTTATCGCAATCCACCTTGTTTGTCAACCTAGAACCCTGTGCTCACTTTGGCAAAACACCACCTTGTGCAGAGGCAATTATCAAGGAGAAAATCCCACGTGTTGTTATTGCTACGCGAGATCCTTTCGAAAAGGTCAGTGGAAAAGGAGTGGAGTTGCTTCGTAAAAATGGCGTTGAGGTTGTGGAACATATTCTCGAAGAAGAGGCTCTTTTTCTTAATCGCAGATTTATCACTTTCCACACACAACAAAGGCCCTACATTGTTTTGAAATGGGCTGAATCCGCCGATGGGTTCAGTGATATATCAAGAAAAAATGAAAAAGGAGTTTTTTGGATTTCCAGTCCGGCGACCAAAAAAATAGTGCACCAATGGAGAAGCGAGGAGTCGGCTATACTTGTAGGGACACGCACCGCACTCAACGACAATCCATCCCTAACTGTGAGGGAAGTCGATGGCAAGAATCCCATGCGTATTGTCATTGACAGAAAGAATGTTATTCCTTTAAACTCTTCCATTTTTAATAACGAAGCACCTACATGGATTTTAAATGACAGTAAAAGCGAAGTCTCAGGAAATATAGAATGGAAGCGAATCGAATTTTCAGAGCAATTGTTAGAACATTTGATGGCACTGCTTTATGAAAATAAAATCATGTCGCTGATGATTGAAGGGGGAGCTGAAACTCTTCAACGTTTTATCGATAAAGGTCTTTGGGACGAAGCGCGCATCATTCAGAGTAAGGTTGAAATGAATGAGGGTTTGAAGGCCCCCCTCATTTCAAATGCCCCTGCATTTAGAGAAAAATCTGACACTGACATCATTCAAACCATTTATCGAGTATGATTTATCTTTTACTCAGTGTTATTGCCAATACAGCGATATACCTCATTTTTAAATGGTATGGCATAAAAGGCATTCGGATTTTTGATGCTATTGTTTTCAACTATCTCACAGCAGCAACTATCGGTTTTTTTGTGGTAAAGGATGTACCGACCGCTGTTCAATCTGCTCTAACCGGTCCCTCATGGGCTATTGCAGCCGCCGCTTTAGGAGCTATTTTCATTTCTGTTTTTTATTTGATGTCCATCACTGCTCAAAAGGTAGGAGTTGCTGTGGCCACCATTGCGAGCAAAATGTCTTTGGTAATCGCTGTCTTATTATTTGTGGCAATGGGTCAGGAAGTTTTGAATTTCGGTAAAGTTGTCTCCTTGATCTTCGCCTTTGCCGCTGTGCTTTTAGTTTCATACAAAAACGCCGGAAAAGTAACTTTTATAAGAATGTTTGCCTGGCCACTTTTGATTTTAATCGGAAGTACCACCATCGATTTTGTGATTGCGTATTTTGCTGATCAACCCAAAACGGAGGACGAGCGAGCATTGTATTCATGTCTTTCTTTTTTCGTAGCCGGAATGATTGGAATATCCATCCTTGTGGGAAGAATAACCCTTCAAAGAACCTTTCCGAAAGGTCGTGACATTCTTGCCGGCATATTTTTGGGAGCAGTGAACTACGGTTCTATTTTTTTCTTGGTAGAATCCTATCACTCAGGATTTATGAGCACTGCTCAAACACTTCAGGTGAATAATTTGGCTGTGGTAATAGTAGGCGCCATCGCTGCCTGGATTTTCTTCAGAGAGTCGATGACGAAAACGAATCTGCTAGGGATGGCTTTGGGAGTTGCTGCTTTGGCACTTCTCCTCCTAAGTGAATAGGGAATGAGATGATCCCTTAGTTTTCACCAGAAATATCAAATTTAAGCATAGTTTATTTTTTCATTTTGAAGAGCTTTTTTCTTCGAGGGCCCCATAGGAATCTTTGTTCAGAGAAATGTCCTGTTTCTATAACTCTGAATTTAGAACTGTAATTGCCATTCGATTCATCGTCGTTCGTTCCTCGGAACGATTCAATCAGGATGACGTGAACGTCTTATGGGACAGGGAGGAATTGGGCCGCGCCGCGGGCCCAGTGGGGGGGGGGCGGCC
>JBILMS010000133.1:0-4128 GCA_044375415.1 Flavobacteriales bacterium | reverse complement strand
ACACTGTAGGTGCTGCAGGTGAAGGGTAGGCAAATATCGATGCTGCGGTATCCGCCTTTGGGTAAGGTATATTCAAGTACTTTCGTTCCGTTGGTTTGGTAGATCGAAAGGGAGGATCCTTCCCAACCATCATTGCCACTATCATACATTTCAAGTGTCATAGTGGGTGTGCAATATTCACATGAACCATCCGAACAGGTGGCATAAGGTTCGTAATTGTTGGCACTCATATCCATGCAACCTTGAGTCACATTTCCCACCTGTATGGGGAAAATGCCGGGTGCACCACCTTCATAACTTCCGTCGGGATCATATGGATTAAACAAACTCCAACTTATTTCTCCCGGAAAAGATCCTCCTATGGCAATAACGTTGTAACAACCGCTGGGCAAACAGGCTTGAGCAGTTCCGAATCCTCCTTCTTCGAGTAAAACGGTTTCTACAAGTGTTCCGGAGGCATTCTGAAATGAAAGCGAACCTCCATTCCATCCATCCCCAAACTCGTCGAACATATAGACGGTAACGCAATTTCCGAAGCAACACGAACCGTCATCGCAGTTTGCTGTACCAATTCCAAAAAACTCATCGTAGTTGCAGGCCGATGGTGATGTACACCCCGGTTTTATAGTCCCAACAGAGAATTGAGCACTCGAAGCTCCAAATCCTTCCACAAAACCTTCGTTTACATCCTGGATAGTCCAATAAATCTCAGCGGGAAAAGTTCCCCCGGTAACCGTAATCGTGTAACACCCGTCGCTCAAACAAAAGTTATCTTCTCCGTAAACACCACCGGAGAGAGTGCCGGTCTCCACCATGATACCTTTCCAATTCGTTATCGTATATGTTCCGCCGTTCCATCCATCTCCAAATTCATCAAACATATTTATGATAAGGCAATTGTCGGCCTGTGCAAAGGAGTAAAATGTAGAACCGAAAAAGAAAGTGCAGAAAGTAAGGGCGAGTCGGAAGCGAAAAAGTGAGTTCATGAGAATATGTTTTGGAGAGACAAAGCACGTCGACAAAGGCATACTGCGCCATCGTCAAATCTCATGATACCGCCGAATTTAACTACAAGCCGGACAAAGGCCGCTGACCGTAAAGTTGACTTCCTTCACTTTATATTTTCTCGGTAGTTTAAATTCTGGAATTACATCGTCAAGACAAGTAACCGATTTACATTGAATACAGCTGAAGTGAACGTGATTGTGATGATGTCCATGACCTTCATCGCAAGTCTGACAGCCTGCATATCGAACCACTCCATCTACATTAACTATCTTGTGGATATTTCCGTCTTCCACCAATCGATCGAGCACCCTGTAGATGGTAACACGATCGCAAAGCCCATTTAATGCCGTTTGTATTTCAGCATGTGAAAGAGCAACGGTTGAGTCTTCAACGAGGCGCTGAATTTCCGTCTTGGCAATGGTATTTCGTGTGACCTTCAAATGAAAAAGAAAGTGCAAAGATACGAAATCGCAACTTGGTTGCGATAAGTGATTGATTTTATTGCTGTTATAAGAGTCCGCATTGCGCCGGGAAATTCAGGCTTATTCTATCACAATTTGAAATGCATCGAGTAATCCCGCAAGTTCTATTCTCGAAAATCGCGCTCCTTTTACCTTGTTGTACCGCGGATCAATGGAAAAATTATTCGCTGTTCTGAAATCGCATTTCTCCAAAATACTATCTACGAATTGCGCGTTTTTTAAATCACATTGATGGAAGGCAGCAGAGGTAAGATCGCTCTCAGTAAAGTCGCATTCATGCAAAGTACATTGTTTGAACTGAGTATTTTTTAGTTTGATTTGGTAAAAGGATGAATGCGAAAGAACACATTGGTCAAAAGAGATAACCAAACCCAATGTGTTTAAATTCTCGAAGTGTAAGCCAAGCATTTTACAGTTGGTAAAACGAACATCTCGGAAGGCAGCATCAGTGAGATTGGCCAAACTCAAGTCACATCCAAAAAACTCACATTCGATAAATTTTATTTTGGTGAAGTCACAATCTTTAAACTGACAATTCTCGAATACGCATAACTCATAGGTAGAGTCGACGGAAATAACGGAGGAAACATCGAGTTTGGAATATGTTTGTTCTACAAATGTTGACATGGAATAGATTTGTTATGTATAGTCCGAAATATGTTTTGAATAGTGAAGATTTAAATTTAGTCTAAAAGATCGCTCTCGCCTGAACCCCGCCACTATGAACGATCCTGAAGTCTCCGGGTTTGCGACCGTTGTATGTGAAATTTAATTGAAGATTTTTAGTGATGTTCCGTTGTAGGTTGATGCCCCAAGTGAAGTTGTTTCCTATACTAAGTCCTTCCAACATTTCGAATCCTAACGAGGAATTTGACTCTTCATTGAATGCGATATTGAGGTATGAGAAGTTTGCTGAAAAAGTTCCTTGTTGAGCCGTGTTCAATTGTGCCTCTATGCCTATTTCAGCGACGGTGCTTTTTTCAATTCCCAACGTGTTTTTTCGTTTTGTGAAATTGGAAAGCAAGCTCACTCTTCGATTGTAGTCGGGCTGCCAGGTGAGTTGAGGTTTGATCTGCAGATACTCGATCCTGAAATTTCGACCGGTGAGAAAATCGGAAGCTACGGATTTAGCACCTGTGCGCACACTAGGCAGCAAACTGATGTGGCGCAAAAAGGCCCATCTCATACCGAGTTGCTTGTAGGTGTCGGCCCTCGATTCAAAGCCATTGGCCAATAGTGTTTTATTGCTTAAATCCTGATATGTGAAGTCCAAACCAAAAACAGGATTTATTTTATTGAAGAATAGGATTGTTCGAAACGATGAGTTCAATGCAAGTAATACCGTGTCGGCAATGTCATTTAGAATGGGATTAAAACGACTTTCTTCGTCTTCTCGACTGGTCTTTCGGTCCGTTTTAAAGGATGCTTGATTGGTAAAACGAGAAATGAATTTTTTTACACCCGTGGGATTTTTCCACAACTTAGCGGGTTCGAGATTTATATTTTGTGTCCATTGATTTGTGTAGATACGTGCGTAGTCGTCACTTTGTAAGAATACTCGAATGTAGTCTGCTTCGTATGTAAACTGAGCAATTTCAAATTCATTTAAGTCTTTTACGCCATCTCCGTTGTAGTCGTTCCAAATGTAGATTCCTTGTCCGGGTTGAACTTGTAAATACACAAATTCGCGCTGTTGTTCTAGTCCTGAGCCGATTTCGTAAAATGTGTTTCCTGTTAAAAATCCACTCCAAAATCGAAAGGTGTATTCAACTCTTCCTAACAGTGTGTTTTCAGGTTCTTGTGTGAATAGTTCAGAATTAAGCGCACGCAATTTTCTATTCGAAGCTGTAATTTTTAATTGATTTTTTCGAGCTCCGCGAATCAGTGTCTCCACTCCATATTGTTCTGCTCTCGCCGATCCATCGAATGAATTGTTGCTTGGACGAAGGTCAATGCGATCTCTATAAAAAAGAGTTAGCGAATTCCCAATGCTGTCTGCAGTTCCTACACGGGCTTCCCAATCGTAGAAACCGTAGGAGGTTGACGATAACGAATCTGTGCCTGATACAAATTGCTTGTTGTCTTCTCGCTCATCGCGAAATCCAAAACGCATAAATTTCCAAGGCACTATTATGTCGGATTTGTGACGAATGAATTGCGATTCTATGATGCCATTTGTTTGGAGAACGGATGCGGTTATATCGGCTCTTGCACCGCGATCTTGAACGTTGACTTGTGCTTTTGCTTTAGTGCCGTTAAAATCATTTCCCGATGAAAACCCTTCTCCACCAAGGGATATACGTCCTTTCTGTTTGTGTTGAAGATACATTTCCGCATCACCTATATATTGATGTCCATCCACACGCTTTCCTAATAGATTCCAGTTGCGATCAAATTCTACTGAACGAAATCTTTCGATCGCGACAAAGGAAGGGTCCGTGTGTTCGAAGGCTACTCGTGTTCCTTTTTTCCAAATACTATCTGATATAGTTTTTTTGCTGAAAAGGTGATCAAATATGAGCCATTGTGCATGACCAATATTGTCGTTATCATCTAGTGCAGAAAAGGTATTGAGATCATTGTTTGACACTGCTCCTTCAAGTTTCAAACTACTTCCATCTCGTATTTTTATGTGCGT
>JBILMS010000132.1:0-4188 GCA_044375415.1 Flavobacteriales bacterium | reverse complement strand
GGGCTATAGTAGATGCGCAACCTTGAAGTATTTTGTATGATAACTGGAAATTATTCGTCAGAGCAAGGCCAAGTGCTAGCATATAAACACCACTTACTACGTACATAAACGGTATGAAATTGGACGCAACCTGTTTCATTCTTAAAAATGACACCATGAATAGCATTCCGCCAAGTGGAACAAGTGCTGCAAAAACATAAACAGCGTATCTTTCCAAAATTGGAAAATCAGGAAATAAGACTCTGCCTGTGTAGCCCAAAACATTTGTTTGTGTCAGGAATACTAATGAAACGTAAGTGACATACAACAAGTAGAATTTTTCACGTGTAGTGAAATATATAAAGAGATTATATAAAAGCATTGCTAGCATTACCCCAGCGTACAAACCAAACATGCTATCTTTTTGGCTACTTGAACCATAAACATATTCTGTATTACCAATCTCAATTGGCAACTGAATTAAATCCCCGCTGTGAATTTTGACAAAAAATTCCGAGGTAGACCCACTGAGCACATTTATCGGGAAAATATAATTTTGATTTTGAAAAACTCTGTCCCTATACGAGACAGTATCACCATAGCTGTATAAAGGAACACTTGTCGAATGAGACGGATCGTAGAACTGAATTCTGTCAATACCAGGCTGCTTAATATTTATATAAAGAGCATTATCTTTAGATTTATTATGTACTCGAAACTTCAGCCAGAACGTGTAGTCCGTAATCCCAAGATTAGGAATTTTTGCCTTAATGTATTCGAAATTTCGAGCCTTCGTCACTTCTAAAAAGGACATTCTGGAGTTAGAGTCACAAAGTATTTCAACATGCTCTCCAATATAACCCGTTGAAGAATTGGAAACAACAATTGAGTCCGCCGTAAAAGCAGAACCTGATGCCCCTTTAAATAATAGAAAGGGCATGATAATATACAGGGCTCTTTTCAAAGCAATCAATTTAGGATTGCTCTGTATACTGAACTTATAATAAAAGGTTATAAGAAACTAACAATTTTGAGCCGTTGTATTCTTCTATACTGGTTTGAATCGGATGAGCCTTGAGAGATTTGATTCTTGAAAGATTTACCACAGACGCATTCGGAATATTAACTAAATCCTCCACTTGTAAAAGACTAGCAGTATGCTTTTCGTTTGGATATAGAAATGTTCCATCATTGCCTAATTCACGCACTGTTCTAAAACCCATTGAAAACGCCATGTCCTTTGTATAGGGTGCCGCTAGACCAATCAGAGTGCTTATGGAGAGTTTTGTCGCAACGGCTACCATTGACCGAGTTAGAAGGGGGCTTATCCCTTTGCCGAAAACTCTTTTAGCATTCCACAAACCACATGCTTCCGCAATACCCGATTCATAATGGCCATCAAGCCAACTATTAATTTTGGGTTCAGTATATGCCAGCGCTGAGATTATTGGCAGAATTTGCTGATCTCGTGCAATGTGAATCCGTGAACCCCCTATTAAACTTTTGTCAATGCTATTTCTTGCTACAAGAACTACAACATTCTTATCGTATTTCCATAAATTACCGGCAGTACTAACATTTTCAATTCCGTATTCGCGCAGCAATATTGCATGTTCATAAGAGAACTGGTCACAAAGAGAGGGGTTATTTGAAGCAACAAATGCTTCTAATTCAATTTTCACAGCTTTACCAGCTTTTGGGATATTGGAACTCGCAGACTTTTTTCCGGTTCAAAGGCAACTTTATGGACTCTAAAAAGAAAAACAGGAATCTGATGGGATGTGAGTTCAAATTGTTTTTTGAAAGAGCTGTAAAGTGAGTTTAACTCATTTTTTTCAGATTCATTCAGGAAATTATTCTCATCTCGCTTTAAGAGAGAAAATAAGGAAATTACGAAGCTCATTGGCTGAATGCCAATATTTAAGCGGCTCGCCGTCAACCAATACCTTTGCATTGAACGCCCAGCTTCTATAAGATCTTCGTTACCAAAGCTCGTGGTACAAATACAAACAAGTGCAGAGGAATTTTCAATAGCCTCAGTTGATATTTTTTCAAAGGTTTTACCAAGATTCAACTCCTTGAGAAACTTGACAGGTCCATACCTTCGAGCAATGTGCAAGCCAATTCTGTCTATTGGTTTCAATAAAATGTGTTCAATGTCAATGCCATTTCTGAATTTAGAATTTTCTTCTTGACTCCAGCGAACTTCTCTTTTAAAAAACTCGTGATGAGCTTGAGAATTTTGAATTCTAATTCTATCGCCAATTCCTATAATAGTTCCAATATTTCTAATCTCTTCTTTGCTATACAAGGAATGGAAAGTGCAATTATCATAATGTTCTACTGAATTATTTAAAGCCTCTTTTTCTTCTGCTAATAAAGGTGAGTTCGCACCAACTTTTCTATTGGTTCTTCTACGTGGAATTTCTGCAACGAGGTCTGCCGAAAATTTATCAAGGATACTCCCTGTTGAAAATGTAATTCTTGCAATAAGAGGGAAATTACTTTCATCAAGTATTGTCAAATCTACATTTAAACCATAACTGTTAGCTAGGAGCTCAATATTTTCAATTAGCGCCCCAAGCCCTAAAATACTCGCGTAACCCAAGTTGTCGCCAACAGATCCATTGTACAATTTGTCAATGAATAAAAACACATTGGATTTCTTAAGGGCGAACTTCCATCGTTGATTATTACCTGGACTTGGAGCCACGAGACTCCTTTCGATAATATCTGAGATTAATTCATCGTAAATATCTGCATTATCTTCTCCCGTTTTATTCCGGATTAGATGTTCAAAATCTGAAACTGAAATTTCAGGTTCATCTATAGGATTCTTCTGTGGAACCTGATCTGGTATTTGTCCAAGGCCAAAATCATGATATTCACGACCAGATTCAACATTCATTCCTAATAATATTTGCCCACACTTGACTGCTGCCAATGCCCCGCCCAACTGCACTTCGGCGCCCAATTGCGGCCAACTTGTAATGCTGGTTTCGATTTCTAATGCTGAAGCAGCCATTCTATCCGAGATGTTTTCTACTCCTGCAAAAGGCAGTATATATGGTAATTTTTCTTTAGCCGTTTTTAGACGGCATAGAAAATTGTAATCAACAGATGGGTCGATTAAACCGTGCAATAATTGATAATTGGGATCTATATCATATCTCTCTATATCAATCATACCTCGATCGCTTGTCTCCATAACAACTGGAACCCTTTTCGCTTTAGCAACAGACCTTGCAAGTATTTTTATTTCAACACTATCACATTCTTCTACCAAAACATCTAATCTACCATTATCGTCAAAAAAGCTATCAATGTTTTCAGCAGTTATACCTTCATTAAAACAAACTACTCGGATGAATGGATCTAACTCAGCTATTTCCCTTGCTACAATGACCGTTTTGGGGAAACCAAGATTTAGCACGGATGTTCTTATCCTATTCAAGTTGCTCAAATCCAAAGTATCGAAATCTGCGATTCTAATCTCTCCGGCAATCCTTTGAATAGCAATAGCCATGGCAACGGAGTGCCCCACACTCAGTCCTATTATTCCAATCTTTTTTTTAGAGAGATATTCTTGTTCTAAATCTGTTAGTTTGTACCTATTACGTTTTGTGCGTACTTCACAGAATTCAACTTCGTCTAATAAATGCACTACAACGTTTTTCCATGGGTAATAAACCCAACAACCGTAATTATCCCATGGAATTGTTCCGACGTGGTGGATTGCTAAGCTTTCTGCTTCTTGCTTTGTCAATTTTCTCTTCGGGTTCATGATCTGAACCAATTCGCAAAGCTGCAATAAAAGAAAATCACTTTTTACAACACCTTTCTTGATCAACGTTTCAAATTGCTCAACATCGCCACTGTCGGTTAAGCGAAAGAAAATTGGATAAAATGAGTTTGCATCCACTACCGGATATTGCTAATTGTGTAGCTGCAAACTTACATTACATGGAAGGAAATAGTCGTCCCTATTTAAAAAATGATCTAAATTTTACTCCTTTGGCATGGACCGCTCTTCGCCGAACCTAATCTGATATTTTTTAGGCATAAGACGCACCGTTTCGTGATTAATGTTGCCCCAAGTCTGATAACCAATGAAGAACGCACTCCCTGTTCGTTACATTCATCGAAAGCCCTTCAAGTATTCGGCTTTGTGAGATCTCAATTTCTAAAGACTTAATAGATTGTGCTATT
>JBILMS010000131.1:0-4259 GCA_044375415.1 Flavobacteriales bacterium | reverse complement strand
ACGTCAGGTTTGCCTGATTATTTTCAGCACAAGAAGGAAAACGGGAAGAGTTTGCTTGAAGAACTTCAAGTCGGAATAGATCAGTCGTGGTCTTTTGACGACGCTATTGCGTTAACAAAAAAGATGAAGCCGGCATTTGTTCCGGGTACCGACCGGAAGGCGCTTTATTCGGATTCCAATTTCCAACTATTAGGTAGAATAATTGAATTGACAACCGGCGATTCAGTGGAGGCCTTTTTTGAGAAGAGTTTGTTTGCTCCTTTGAACCTGAAGTTGACGTACATGTTCAATGGGAAAACAGCAGTTAAGAAAATTCGATTCAAAAGTGTTGATCTGCACATTCCTAAAGCTATGGCCTCGTTCAGAGCGGATGGAGGAATTGTTTCTACGGCTTCGGAGAGTTTGATTTTTCTAAAAGCGTTTTTTAGTGGATTCTTTTTTCCAAAGGAATATTTGAAGGAAACGCATGAATGGAACAGGGTGATGTATCCAATTGAATATGGAATAGGTTACATGCGCTTTAAGTTACCTCGAATTTTCACATTGTTTAAGAGGGTTCCTCTGATCTATGGACACTCCGGTTTGTCCGGAGCATTTGAGTTTTATTGCCCTGAAAAGGAGCTCTATTTATCAGGCTCGGTAAACCAGATTCATTCGCCCGCAACTTCTTTTCGGATGATCATGAAGGTATTAATGAGCGTGTAGAATTTTCTACTTGAAGTTCTCCCAAAGTCGCGCCATTGCATAAGGAGCTACTTGCTCAACGACATCTTGAATGGTCTTTGTTTCTTCCTTAAATCTACCTCGTGCAATTCCACCAACGATGGAAGCTCCGTTTCTGTCGATAATTGTGTAGTGTACACGCATCCATTTTTCGGGATCTGAATTTGCAAAAAAACCGGGCAGGGATATCAAATCAAGTTGATTTATTATCACGTAGTAGTCGTAACCAAAGTAGACATTGAGCCAAGTTAGAAAGGTGCTGTCTGCAATACTTGTGGAAAGATACCGGGTGGATTGGTCGAGATAGTTGGTGCCTGACACCTCTGTTGAATCAGTTTTTCCGGCATCTTCTGCGAAAATGGGGATTATGCGAGACTTAAGAGGAAGTGAAACATAATTGCGGTTTATGCTTCGGTATAATTTGTTTTCTAATTGAGAAGCAAGAGTGTCCGGATGATCGGATAGCGTTTTTACACGGAGGTCTTGGGGTGCCGAGTTAGCCCCGGCTTCACATAAACCTGAACGCAGGATTTTTTTAGCTTCAAAGGGGGTCAAAGATGAAGATTCTGCTAGATCATCGGTAAAATCGCTGAGCAACAAGACGTCTTCGTATGGTAAAACCAATACACGATGTTGAGCCGTTGTATGACTGACATACATCCCAAGTAGGGCGAACCCTATGACGAACCTTTTCATTAGAGTTCAAATAAATGACTAAAACCAAACGGATTTAGTTCGAGCCATCCAAGAAATGAACCAAAGTTTGTTCCTGACGGTGAATAGTGTTTTTATTCGGTTGCCATTCGGAAGAAATCCATGCCATTTGCGTACAAGAGAAGACTCAGAAGTAAGATCATACCTACCATTTGAGCCCCTTCTAATATTTTCTGACTGACAGCTTTTCCCGTTATTACTTCCCAAATAAGGAACATAACGTGACCACCGTCTAATGCGGGAATTGGAAGAATATTCATGAAGGCAAGTACCAATGAAATGAAAGCAGTTTTTTCCCAGAATGCCCACCAATCCCATTGATTAGGGAATATTTTGGCAATGGTGATGAATCCACCCATTTGTTTAGCGCCTGCTTTAGAAAATACAAACTTCAATGAAACAGCATAATCCGTAATTGTATTCCAGGCTTCTTTGAAACCACCGGGAATAGCTTGACCGATAGAGTAATGAAGAGTATCAACAGTTGGGACTTTGGTTGGATCTACAGAAACGCTATAACCCACTGTTCCCTTTTTGCTCACGGGCATGGTGAGCTCCTTTATTTCGCCATTGCGTTTTACCTCAACGCGCACATCGAAATTCCTATAGATACCAAGTACTCGCTGTATCTCTTGTTGTGTTTTTACCGGAATATCGTTGATGGCAACTAGCTCGTCACCTTTGAGAAGTCCGGCTTTTGCGGCAACGCCATTGGCAATCACTGAATCTACTTTTGCATCAAGGAACATGCGTGCTTGAAATGCGGACTTTACACCACGGCGAACTAGTTCATGGTCGAGTCCTTCAGGTAATGCGATGTCCAGTACTTGTCCTTCGCGTTCGATGGTTACTTTTTGTACATCGTTCAGAAGAAGAAGTTTATTTACAATGTTGAAATCAACTAATTTCTCACCGTCGAGAGCAAGAATTTTATCTCCGTCTTTAAATCCAATCTCAAGCATATAAGGATCGCAGAAAATGCCGTGTTGCATTTTATCAACCGGGATTACTTCTTTACCCCAAGCCCATAAAACCAGGCCGTAAATAAGTATACCCAAGATGACGTTTACAGTAACCCCACCAATCATAATGATTAGTCGCTGCCATGCCGGTTTAGACCGAAACTCCCATGGTTCTGCCGGTTTAGACATTTGTTCTTTGTCCATGCTCTCGTCTACCATCCCGGATATTTTCACATAGCCTCCCAAAGGCAACCATCCAATACCATAAACGGTATCGCCGATTTTCTTTTTAGCCAATGAAAACCAGGGATCGAAGAACAAGTAAAACTTCTCGACGCGTGTCTTGAATAGTTTGGCTGGAATAAAATGTCCGAGTTCGTGAAGGACAATAAGTATGGAAAGACTTAACAGTAATTGAAGGGCAAGTATCATGTTTTCGTATTACAGTCCGCGAAGGTAGGGATTATGAAGGCTTTAAGTTGCACCTCTGTTTGGGCTTTAGATATTTGATAAATAGCGAATTAGCTTTATTTGGGATTCACTCATGGTATTCCGGAACGAATTGTATTGCCTCTGTTCTAAACCTATCTAGGTTCCACACTCCAATGGGTAGAGCAAAGGTTTGTGATATGCTGTAAAATCGTAACCTCACCTTGCCTTCGTGCGTAAAGACACAATCTAATAGTTTGAAGTGTATTTACTCACCACCCTATAAAAATGATGAGATTGATGGTCCGCAGTGTTTGGAAAATGTGTCTCCTCTATTTGGCATGCGTTGGCTCAAGTGAGCTTTACGCCCAAACTTCTTTTCAGAAAATGTTTCGATGGGCAGGGTCCTATCAGATCGACGAAGTACAACCTATTTCGGACGGAAATATGGTTTTTTCCGGCGTGATGGATGGGAATGCCTTCATCGCTTCTGCTGATTGTAATGGCAGTGTCAATTGGTCTGTAATGTCGACTTCCGAAAGCGCAAACACAGATTTTCCTGTTAGAACTGTAGCGGATAATGTGGGCAATAGGTACGTTTTGTATACAAGTGGTTTGGCTTTGGATGAATCGTTAGATGTTCATCTGTTGAAAATGGGTCCCGATACTACCATCCATTGGCATAAGGTTATAGGTGGAGTTAAAAATGATAGTGCAGCTGATCTCGCTGTTCGTGCAGACGGCACCATTGTGATTGGAGGAACTACTTCCAGTTTCGGTACAGATGCACCGTCCGGCACGTTTTGCGATTTATTCGCTATTTGTTTTCAACCGAATGGCGAAATTAGTTGGAGGCACACGTATGGAAATCCTTCTATCGATGATGTATCAACATCTTTGACTTGTTCCTCCGATGGGTCGTGTTATATCTCGGGAAACACCGGACAGTTGGGAATAACTCGGATATTTCTGCTTAAGGTAGATACACTGGGAGAGATGGTTTGGTATAAGAACTATGGAAATTCCAACCATGAAAATGTAGTGAGTGATATTATCCAACTTCCAACATCAGAGCTTCTAATATCCGGATCAACTTCGGAACTTGGAACGAATTATAGCGATCCATCTACGGCGTGTACCTGGATGATTAGCAGCATGGATGGATCTATTATCTCAGCAAACGCATACACCGATATAGATGGCGCAACCTCTGTAATTACGAAGTGTATGGTAGACAATTCGGGGGATATCCTTGCCTCTGCTATCTATGAAGGTTACAGCTCATACAATACTCTTCCGGATACCCAAAAGGCCGTGATGCTGAAATGGGATGAAACCGGATTATTCCAAACAGCAGAACTTTTAACAATAGCGGGCACAACGGACATGTTTATTGCTCTTGCTGCCGATGGTACAGTAGTCGCGAGCATT
>JBILMS010000027.1:0-43297 GCA_044375415.1 Flavobacteriales bacterium | reverse complement strand
AAGGTAGCTCAAATTTCTACTCCCCAAAGCCACTTTCATTTTTCAATTGGAACTACCTTTACGCAAACCTTTGATACGAACAAACTACATTTTTTTCGGTTTTTCCATTTATGAAAATATTAATCGCCGGTGGGTCCGGAATGATCGGGAAGAATATTACCGACCTCTTGCTTTCTCAAGGTCACCGTGTGACGTGGCTCAGCCGCAATTCTTTTGAATCGAATAAGTTTTCTTGTCTCACTTGGGCTGAACTTCCCCAGTCTAATTATTCTCCGGATATTTTGATCAACTTGGCGGGACACAACTTGGACTGTCGATGGAATAAAATAAATAGATCAAAAATTCTGAATAGTCGAGTGGTTAGTACTCGGCGATTAACCGAACTCATTGTCTCCGGAAAATGGAACCCACAGTTGTATATTGGTTCGAGTGCCGTAGGAATTTATGGGAACGATTCTACTCGGAAAACAGAAGATTCGCCTTATGGAGTAGGCTTCTTAGCGGATGTCGTATGCCAATGGGAAAATAGCTCCGCTGAACTTGCGGGTACATCTTGCAGGAGGGTACTATTGCGACTTCCGGCTGTTTTATCCAATAAGGGTGGGATGCTTGCCAAACTGAAAACACCTACCAAACTGTTAGGTGGACTTGTAATTGGAAATGGGAAACAAAAAACAGCCTTCGTCCATATTGATGATGTGGGCCGTTTAATTGAATATATAATTGAGAATAAAGCAATCTCCGGTGTGTTTAATGCTGCGGCGCCCGAAGTTCCCGATTACAAAGAGTTCACTTCTGTTTATGCCAATAGCCTAGGAAAAAAAGTACTTCTCAAAAGCACTCCGACTTGGGCCTTTAAGCTTGTATTAGGCGAGCGGGCCGGCTTAGTGCTAAGTTCTCAAGACATCGATTCATCGAAACTTCTACGAACCGGATTTAAATTTACGTACCCCGATATTCGCGGAGCCTTAAATCAACTTTCGACTCATGAAAATACATAAAGGTTCGTTTCAGCTATTTTGGTTTAGAAGAGATCTCCGGCTAGAAGATAATCACGGTTTGTTCAAGGCCCTTGAATCGGGGACTACCCTGCCGATATTTATCTTTGATGAGACCATTTTAGAAAAACTCGAAAATCGTTCAGATGCCAGGGTGAGCTTTATTCATCAAGAGGTAAATAAAATAAAGGAAACCCTCGAAAAAATAGGCCGTACACTATTAATATTACATGGCAATCCCATTGATTGTCTCAAAAAATTAATCTCCGAAAATACTATTACCGCAGTATTCGCGAATAGCGATTATGAACCTTATGCCCGAGAGAGAGATAAGGAAGTTTATGAGATGCTTTTAGCAAATGCTATTCCCTTTAACGCGTTTAAAGATCATGTGATTTTTGAGAAAAAGGATGTATTAAAAGACGATGGCAAACCCTACACGGTCTTCACGCCTTATAGTCGCAAATGGAAATCTCATTTAGAAAAAAATCCGATTGTCGCTTTCCCATCGGAAGAAAAACTTGAAAATCTCCTAAAAATTAGTCCACTCTCAATACCTAGTTTGGAAGATCTTGGATTCAAACCTACCAAACTAGAATTCCCGGCTAGTAAACCTGATATCGGTATTATTAAAACGTACATTGAAACACGTGATTTTCCTTCAATACCGGGCACCTCACGAATAGGACTTCATTTGCGATTCGGAACCGTGAGCATTCGTGCAATGGTAAAAATCGCCTTGCAAACTAGTCCAAAATGGTTGGACGAATTGATCTGGCGTGAATTTTACCAAATGATCATTTATTTCTATCCTAGAACCGTTCACTCATCTTTTCATGAAAAGTACGATCGTATTCAATGGGAAAATGACATTTCGAAATTTGAAAAATGGTGTGCGGGAAAAACGGGTTATCCTATTGTCGACGCCGGTATGCGGGAACTTAATGCCACCGGTTACATGCACAATCGAGTGAGAATGGTTGTAGCGAGTTTTCTTACCAAACACCTTCTAATAGATTGGAGATTGGGCGAAAGGTATTTTGCTTCGAACCTCTTGGACTTTGAATTGGCCAGCAACGTAGGAGGATGGCAGTGGGCAGCGGGTTGCGGTTGTGATGCAGCGCCCTACTTTAGAGTATTTAATCCGACTTTGCAACAACAAAAATTCGACCCGGAAATGAGATACATCAGAAAGTGGGTCCCCGAATTAAACTCAGGATCATACCCGCTTCCCATGATAGACCATACCTTCGCACGAAACAGAGCTATTGCCACATACAAAGCAGCTCTCGACGGAAACACATGAAACAGGAAAAATTATTCAAAGGACTAAAAGTAGTTGATCTATCTACTGTATTGGCCGGACCTTCTGTAGCCACTTTCTTCTCAGAACTTGGTGCCGAGGTAATCAAAATTGAAAATAAAAAAACACAAGGTGACGTAACCCGGAAGTGGAAACTTCCCTCTGAAAAAAGCGATGCAGTTACAGCCTATTTTTCTTCAGTCAATTACAAAAAGCAATATATATACCTCGATCTGAGTACTGCGGAAGATCAGGATCAATTGAAAAAATTGATTATGGACGCCGACATCCTTGTATCCAATTTGAAATACGGCGACGATAAAAAGTTTGGAGTTTCGTATGAAGAACTCTCGAAACTCAACAGTAAATTAATCTATGCACACCTCTCCGGATACATCAGTCAACATTTCCGAACCGCTTATGATGTAGCTCTGCAAGCCGAGACCGGTTATATGAGTATGAATGGTACTATAGCTTCCGGACCTTTAAAAATGCCTGTTGCTCTTATTGACGTTCTTGCGGCACATCAATTAAAGGAAGGGATTTTGTGTGCCTTATTTCAACGATTTACCTCGGGTAAAGGTTCTTATGTCAGCACTAGTCTTGAGGCTTCTGCAGTTGCTGCTCTTACAAATCAAGCAACCAACTATTTAATGGTAGGATACGAACCTGAGCTAAGCGGATCTGAACATCCCAATATATCACCCTACGGTGAGACCGTTACTTGTGGCGACAATAAACAGATTGTGCTAGCCGTGGGAGCAGATAAACAATTTCTTCATCTATGCGAATTACTGGGCATTCCGGAAATTGCCTTAGATGATCGATTTGCTCAAAACGTATCTAGAGTAATCAATCGTGAACAATTATATGCAATTTTGTCCAAACCTTTTTTGGCCAAAACCCGAGATGAATGGATGACAGAACTCACCGCTCGGCAGATCCCTGCGGGTGCCGTTCACAACCTATCTGAACTTTTTGCACGAAAAGAAATAAACGATTTGATTTTACACGAAGTAATCGATGGAACTGAAACGAAAAGAGTAAAATCGGTTGTATTTGAAATATCGGAATAGCTATTTCTTCACTTTAAACGTGTAAACTTTTCCCAACTTATTTTTTAGGTAAGCTTGACGTAACCATGGATTCATTAATTTGAATTCCTTATAAGTCATGTTGTGACCTGCTGCAAAGGAAGCAAAATCGTCGATGCTATGATCTACAATCACTTCTTGATATTCCAAGGGGGCGTACAAATCTTCCGGTCGAATAACAAATCCGTAGGTATCTGCATTATTAATAATCGTTTTTGCCGCTACAATTCGGCAAACATAACGAGAGGTTTCTTCATTCAAAATAAGGTCCCAATACGTGGATTGTTTCTGCCGAATCATTTGGTCTTCCAAGCCGGCCATTCCCATATTATAAGATGCCGCTGCCATGGCCCAAGACCCAAATTTATTATAGGCTTGTTTGAAGTATTGACAAGCAGCTGCCGTACTTTTTTCTACATGGTAGCGTTCATCTACTTCGTCGTTTACTTCCAGTCCGTATTGTCGTCCGGTTTCTTCCATAAACTGCCAAAATCCTACAGCACCTCGAGGCGACTTATCATGAATTAAACTGCTTTCAACCATGCAGAGGTACTTAAAATCTTCGGGAACACCATTCGACTGTAGGATAGGTTCGATAACCGGAAACCATCTGTTGGATCTTTTCATCCATAAAAAAGCATTGCTATGCCAATAGGTATTAACCAAAAATTCGCGATCCATTCTCTCGCGCACATCATATTGTTCTAAGGGAATTTTCTCCCCCGCAAATTCCAGATTCTCCGGCAGCGGGATAGAATAAATGCGATATTCCTCACCTCTCACTCTGTCATATTCCTTCGGATCCCCTTTTTTATCCGAAAAACCAACCAATGCAATGAGTACAATGGTTACAATTGAGCATGTAAGGGCTGTTACCAGAACTATCCTTGATTTTGTCATTTGCTATAGGTATACTTCCCTTTTTTGATATTAGAACGCGAAATAATCCAGAGAATTGAAAATACGATAAAAAATAATCCGAGGGAAAGAATCGGAAAAAGTACACCACAATATTGACTAACCTCAAAACATCCTTTACTCAATCCAAAGTAGAGTATTCCCCAACCGAGGATTGTAACCAACATGTAAAGAACAGGGATCAAATATTCCTGAACACCTGCGTAAACTAAGTGATGCGTAGAATGGTCTCTACCTCCCCTTGCCGGTGAAATACCGGCCAAAAGTCTATTAATAACAACTACTCCGGTATCGGCTAGCGGAAAAACAAACATGCTCAACACAATGGACGCAGCATCGAGCCACTTACTCGTCGATTCAAATAAAACTGAATTGAGAAATTGTATCGACAGAAATCCCATAATGAATCCCAAAAACAAACTCCCACTGTCTCCCAAGTAAATTTTTGCCGGTTTACGATTATAAAAAAGAAAAAGAAGCAAACCTCCGAAGAGTCCAAAACCCGCCAACCAACCAAGAATAACTATAGCTCCTGCCACAAAAACCAATGTCACTGCAGCAGCCACCCCGTCCATGTTGTCTATCATGTTGAGTGAATTCATCATGCCCACCAAAATGAGCACGGATAGAATAAAATCGGGAGTTGTTCCGAACAATGTTAATCCAAAACCTGAAACCACCGTGCCAATTGCAACAACCACTTGGGCTAAAAGTTTTGTGGCTGCTTTCACAGATTGGAGATCGTCGTACAGCCCGACAACAAACATAAAAACAACTCCGAAAAGAAAACTCATATTAGAGAATCCGGAAAGGGCTATTTGAAAAATGTATCCCACTAGGAATGCGGCCATGAGTATAATTCCCCCCATAGTCGGCACACGTTGCGACGACCATCTAATCTCATTTTCACTGCCCTTACTACCTCCAAAACCTGAGATGTATTTCAAGAGCAAACGCAGTACCAGATATGCAGACAACATTCCACAAACGAGACTGATGGTGGTTATCAGCAAGAAATAATTCATCACTTAAACGTAGAAATAAAGTCCGAAAAAAGTGGTGCTTCCGCATCTTTGGGTGAAAGAATAACCTCATCAGTACCCCAGTTTATGGCCAGTTGCGGATCGTTCCAACGCAGGCTCCTTTCAAACTCCCTATTATAAAATTCAGAACATTTATAATTAAAAATCGTGTTGTCTTCTAAGACTAAAAATCCGTGAGCGAATCCTGCAGGAATAAACATTTGAAGTTTGTTTGCCTCGGATAGTTCCAACGCAAAATATTTGCCGTAAGTCGGTTCTGATGATCGTAGGTCTACTGCTACATCCAATACCGAACCTTTGCTTACACGTACCAATTTGGCTTGAGCAAATGGTTCAACTTGGAAATGCAGTCCACGCAACACTCCTTTAGATGAAAAGGATTCGTTGTCCTGGACAAAGTCTATCGGACCTACTTCTTTTTTGAACCACTTGTCGGACCACGACTCCATAAAATAGCCGCGATCATCTGAATAAACAGCCGGCTCCAAAACAACGAGTTCCCTGAAGGCAGTTTTAGTTAGCTTCATGACTTCTTCTTTCTTCTCTTTTTCTTCTTGTCCGGTGTTTCTGCATAATACCCATTGTGCCCGTAACCGTATCCGTAACCATATCCGTAACCATAGGTGTACTTGTAGGAATACCGGTTTCTGTCTATATCCACACCATTTAGTATGGTTGAAAGTTTAACAATCTTGTTTTCGAAGATCAACTTATCTGCCACTTGAACGAATTGCTTTTTAGAATAATCAGCTCTGAAAATGTACAGCGGATAATCGGCATGTTTTAAAAGCTCTACTCCATCTGTTACAAGTCCAACCGGCGGGGTATCAATTATGATAAAGTCGAAACGCTTTTTCAATTCAGCAAGAATTTTCATCATGCTTTCACCGATAATCAATTCGCTCGGATTCGGTGGCACCGGTCCTGCAGTAATGTATTGCAAATTTGGAAGCGAAGTGTCCCGAATGCAATCTTCAATTGTATGCCTTCCAATGAGAATGGTACTCATACCCTGGTTATTTTCAACACCAAATGCCTTGTGGATTTTGGGTTTGCGCATATCCAGGTCGATCACAACCACCTTTTTTCCGGAGAATGCTATTATACCTGCCAAATTCAGAGAAACAAATGTCTTTCCTTCACCGGAGATAGTAGATGTAATGGCGGCCATCTTTGATCCTTCCGAATTATCGATAAATTGCAAATTGGTTCTTATGGATCGGAAACTTTCTGCAATAAGAGATCGTGGACTTTGATCTACCAGCAACATCGAAATAGGAATATCCTCTTTAAATCGGGGTACTATTCCAATAGTAGATATAGTCGCATTCGACAGACGAACTATTTCGTTTAGGGAAGTAATGTTGTTGTGAATTAAATAGCGAACACTTACCAAAATCAGAGACATCAGAAGGCCCGCCATAAAGAAGGTAAATAGAATGATCTTTTTCACGGGTTTCACCGGTTCAAGAGGAATCCTTGCTTCTTCCAAAATTTGATTCGTTGAAACAAACCCTTCCTTAGAAATACGATATTCTATTGCCTTTTCAAGTAGAAGCGTATAGTACTTCTCATTAATCGAAAATAGTCTTTGAAGTCTGGCGTACTCCAATTCTTTGATAGGCAAATTGTAATAAACCCCCTCCAACTCTAAGACCTTCTCTTGAAGCTGCTGTTTCGAATTGTTTATCTGCTGGCGCAGGGTTTTTAAGCTCTGTAAAATAAGAGCCTTCTGAACATTGATGTTATAATCGAGCGTTTTGACCCTATCATTTTCTGGAGTAATTGAATACAAGGCCGACTCTTTCCTCAACATTAAGTCATATAAGCCATCTAGGAGTTTTGATAAAGTTGCATTGTACCTGCTACCTGCAACCAAAGGCACCAAACTATTTACTTCAATATTGCTTGTCGATTTTTTTGCCAAGACCTCTACCTCATCGAGCAGTCGTTGTTCAATGTCCAACGAAACGATATCATTCTCCAAATAATTTAAACGGTCCAAATAGGACTTCCCAACTGCATCAAGGTCTGTAACTTTGTTGGCTTGCTTGTACGCATTTAAATCAACTTCCGATGCTTTGAGATTTTCAAAGACAGTATCAATTTGGCTATCCAAAAAGGTCAAAACATATTCGTCGCTTTGCATGCGCTTTTCCAAATCGTAGAGTATAAACTCTTCGGCATGGGCCATAACAAAGTCTTTAGCCAAAATCGCGTTATTGTCTTTATATGATATCTCGAGAGTCTTTGCCGTATTATTTGCAATTCGTATATTCAAGCCGCCGGCAAAACGACTTGCCAAGCTATGCGTGGAATTGATTTTAAAAAAAAGCTCATATTCCTCTTCGTTCTTCAATAGAGATTTTCCGTTTAACACGTGAACGGTAAAAGCAAAATCTCCAACATCAATCAACTCTCCGACCCGCTGATTTTCCATATTAAAACCACCGCACGTAAATGAAAACGTTGTGCTATCGGTGAATGCGATCGGAATTGAAATGTCATATACTCGGGGGTTTCGAATGGTATCCAAAACAACTTCGTACGAGGTATATTTATAATGTTCGTTCGTTAGTATTTGTCCTTTGGCAAAGTAGGATATTCGTATGGGAAGTCTCTCTACCGTTCGACTTATTAGCAATTTGGATCTCAATTGCTCCACCTTCACATCGGTGCTATTGTCTTCGCGAATACTTGTTACATCAATGATTTGGTTGGCATTATTGTCCTGACCTAATTGTATCAACGCACGCGCATTGTAGACTATCGGAGTATACCGCAGATAAATAAAAGCTGCCAAAGCAGCAACAGCCATAATTACTGCCACCCAGAAAAGTGACTTTCTCACGATGTAAACAAAAAGTCCCAAGTCGAACTCATTGCTGAAGTTCGTCAGTCGCGATTTGTATTCCTCAATATTTTTTCCGCCGAGATTCTCCATTCAATGCTTTAGATACCGCCTGAGAAGATAGCCCAAATAAAAGCTAGTCCTGATATAATGGTAACAAATGGAGCCACATCTTTCATCACCTCCGAGGCTATTTCCGGAACCGGCTCCACGTAAATGATGTCTCCTGCCTGAACAGTCATACTTGCATATTTTATACCCTCGATGGTGCTAAGATCCATGAGGTAAACCTCCTGTTTGTCGTTCACTTTACGTATTAATTTGACTTTGGATGCATTTGCTCGATCGCTTAATCCGCCCGCTAAAGCCAGAACCTCAATAACATTAATATTGTTGTTAATCATTGGTATCACTGCAGCATCGGCTCCACTCCCTCTAAAAACTATAACCCTACGATTTATCACTTGAATCATCGCATAAGGAAAATTAAAGTGTTTCTCGTACAAACCTTCCAAGTATGTCTGCGCTTCAAAAACTGTCATTCCGGATACCTGTACTCTACCGATGGACGGCAACTCAATGAAACCCTGGGAATCGATCATGTAAATAAAATCTCGGAAATTCATACCCTGAGTTCGGTTGGCTTCAGTGTTTGTAGTGAAATCCAAGATCATTGCGCCTTCGTTGGTAAAAAGCTGAAAGGTGATCATATCATTTGCAGCTAGGGTATACTCCTTACCTGCCGAATCTATAGGAATAGGATCATACACATATTCCTGATCTGTTTTGAACATTACGTTCTTATTGATCGTGCACGAAGCCAACATAGAGACAATAGCCAATAGGCTGAGAAATCGAAGAGACATTCTATAAGGTTTGATTTTCAAAAACGGAGCTTGCTCCACAAAGCAAAAATAAGACAGGATAGGCCTTTCAGGGCAATTGAAGGATGAAATAGAGCCTTTCCTATCGATTTACCAACGTTTAACAGGCTGTTCGAGATAGTTTTCAGACCCATAAAAGACATTTTCCCCCATTTTTGCATCATGAAAACTGCCATTGTTCTGGGTGCCAGTCCCAATCCTGATCGATACTCGTTTACCGCCGTTACTCGCTTGTCAAAGGCGGGGTATACGGTATATGCGATTGGAAAAAGGAAAGGTACCATTGGGACAATCGAAATTACCGAACAATGGCCTGCCAATGTGGAACCGGATCTCATTAGTTTATATCTGAACCCAAAAAACCAAATCGAATACACACAGCGAATCCTTCAATCCGGTAGTAAAAAGGTAGTCTTTAATCCCGGGTCAGAAAACCCTGATTTATCTGCCAAATTGAAGCAAGCCGGGATCGAATTTGAGGAAGCGTGTACACTAGTAATGTTATCTATCGGTGCATTATGAGCCTGACAAAATTGACTCATTGCCGCATTCGAAAAGCAACTCCCGGAGATCTTGATCTTGTTGTTGAATGGGAAAATGACCCGGAACTTTGGCCGGTAACGGACGATGCCGGTCCATTTACACGCCAAGAGATTGCTCATTTCTTAGAACAATCGCGCTCTCTTGAAAAAGATAAACAAGAACGCTGGATTTTGGAAGACGAACAAGGATCCGGAGTAGGATGTATAGACCTCTTCGACTTCGATGAAACGGTGGGATCGTGCGGAATAGGAGTAGTGGTACCAAAGCTAGAAAACAGAAAAAAAGGCTACGCTGTCTCGGGTATTCGACTGCTCATTCAAAAATTAAATAATGACTCATCCGTTAATTGCTTGAACTGCATGATTTTCCCTGAAAATATTGCAAGTCTACGGCTCTTCGAAAAATTGGGATTTCAGCAAACGGGTAAAGGATCATTTAAAGGAAAAGACGTCTGCATATTCGAATTGATTCTGAACGAATGAAAAAAAACCTTGTAAAACTCTTACTTCTAGGGGCGCTCATTGGCCTTGCTGCGGCGGTATATGGATATGTTCAACTATTTTCATCGAATACTGCTTTTAAGGATGATTCTAAAATTATTCTTCTTCGTCACAAAATGAATGTTGAAGAATTAGCAGATCATCTTGTAGTCGAAAATGTAATTAAAGATAAGGCTTCCTTCATACTCGCTTCCAAGATCAAACGATTTTCCACTTCTAAAAAACCCGGAAGATTTGAACTTAAAAAAGGATGGGGAAATCAAGAAATAATAAATGCCATTCGAAGTGGAAATCAAGCGCCGATCAACATTCGATTTGGAACAGAAAAGAGTTTGGAAGAACTTGCCGGGAATCTGGGATCGGAACTATTATATGATTCTGCCACTTTCTCAAATGCATTCAAAAGGACAATTCTCGACCGTACTTTCGAAATTGAGCCGGATCATTTTGCATGCCTCTTTCTCGCTGATACATATCAAGAATTTTGGACCGTAGATCCGGATGATTTTATCAAACGAATGAAAAATAATTTTGATCAATATTGGAGTCCGGAAAAAGTACAACAAGCAAAAGATCTTGGTTTAACTCGATACGAAGCAACAATTTTGGCATCCATCGTGAAAGGTGAAACCGGTAAAATGGATGAGGCGCCAAAAATTGCCGGACTCTATTTAAACCGATTGAAGATTAACATGAGACTTCAGGCAGATCCAACATCGTTATTCGCTGCGGGTGCTACAGATGTCGAGCGTGTAACTGATGAAATATCGGTCGAATCGAGCTACAATACTTATTACATTTATGGTTTACCTCCCGGACCTATTGCTTTTGTAGAAACGGCATTTTTAGATGCCGTGCTTCATCCCCAGTCTCACGATTATCTTTATATGTGTGCAAAACCGGATCGTTCGGGATACCACAACTTTTCGAAAACGAATGAACAACATAACATCTATCGCGCCGAATACCTTCGATCCCTTGATGCTCGAGGAATAAAATAAAGGGATTTAATTGTTTTCCTATTTGTCCGGATGATCCCCGAACAATAATTTTTTAAAAACTTCAGAGGATCTAACCGAACTCGAACCAAGACTTGATTTTTTCTTCGAGTTTATCACCGGTAAAATTTCCCGTGAGCACATCATCATACTCCTGCTTTTTCTCGAGTAATTCCTCTGACACCCCAATTACTACGGTTTCATCCTTGCTGTTGAGCTTTCCGCTCCTACCATCCAATTTAAACGACTTCCACTTGTTCTCATCTGCTCCCAGCAAAATTAAATCATAGTGTTTGTGGGCCAACTTATCCTGAAGGTCGTCCAGATTAAACGCATTTTCACATTTGTGCCCGAGTAACTGCAATGTGCGTTCAGCAACCGCTCGGTGCAAATCATTGTCTTGTGCAATGATTACGTTTAATGAATACGGATCTGAACTATTACCTTTATCTTCTTTGACCTTCATCAATTCGGTTTCACTTACATCGAGAACTCTGGCTATTGTTTCGAACAATCGGAGTTGCTTGACCGGCCTTGTCAAAAATGTAGTAAGTAATTCCGAGGGTGTCTGTATGAGCCCACCACCTCGAGAAGTCACTGCTATAACTGGCAACTTATTTCCGGAATATTGAATAAGCTTTTCAGCCATTTTAATTCCCGCGCCCTCAGGCTGATCCACATTCATAATGCACAGATCAAAACGAGAAATACTGCCAATGATTTCTTCAACTAAATCGAGATTATCAAAAGGAGTAGATTGAATTCCCCAAGTGCTCAATTGTCGAATGAGGACTTTTAGATTTACCTTATCCTCATCGATAACGATCACACGAATTCCCGAGAGATCTCTGGTCGTGCGATTCCCCGGTTGAGCCAACACTTCTGCAACCAAGGTGAAAAATATTTCTCCCGGACCTTCATTGGATGAATGGCTCCATACCCTTCCTCCTAATTCAAAGGCAATTCTGGAAGTAAGATCTTTACCCAACGTAAAGTTCTCTTTTTGTGTCAAGGTATATTGTTCTACTGCACTTTTATGTACCCCCGAAATAGTATACTTAATCTGCGCCAAGTCTTCGGTTTGATGAACTAGGTCTACTGAACAAACAATTTTCGAACCTACAGAGGATTTAATTGAATCGCCCAATATGTTCATCAAAATCTGACGAAGTCTCTTCTCGTCCTGTTGCACCCAAAGAGGGACACCCTGCCGACAATAAAAGGAAAGTTCTACCTTATAATTTCTGGCAAGCGGTCTCAACAATTCGATGACTTGCTCCAAATTTTCGTGCAAATTAAAACGAGCCTTAGAAATTTTTGCATCACCATTCTCCATTCCGGCATGATCGGCAATATCATCGAGCACGTGCATAATGTTTCCTGCACTTCCCAAAAGAGAACGCACACTCTCCTGCTGTTTCACATCGAGTTCCCATCGTAACATCAATTCAGAAGTGCCAATTATTGCAGAAAGAGGAGTGCGCAATTGAAGATTTATGTCGGTCATTAATGCAACACGTTGCTTTTTCTCGGCATCCAGCCTATTAGACATAACTTCTGTTTCAGTATTCGCCTTTTTAGCAAAACGCAGGTATGGATAAATTAAAAACACGAAACCGACTACTAATAGGACGAGCGAGAAGACGATCAAACCTATCAGAATCAAAAACGACCTGTGCCTGAATTGCTCCTTTTCTTTCACCCATTGTTGCGAAAGATCATTAACCACCTCCGCATATTCGGCTAATTGGCCCCGAATTTCAACTAAGGATGAACTAATAGAAGACTTATCCGATGAATTAAGTAGTGCCAGTTTATCAGCCACTTGTATATAAATCGGAGAAAGAAGGTTAACAAGAGCATTGGCATCCTGGCTTCTTTCCGCAGAAATTTTGAAGAGTTCGCTGCCGTTTACAAATGCCTTTTGAGCATTGGACCAACGTTTCCTAACCACCTCGATTTGATCTAGGATATGGCGATAATTATCCTCTGTAACGGCATTATCCTCAAAATCGCGCAGCAAATTCGACAATTCGAATGTTGTAGACTTTTGACGAGTACTTAAGGTGATTTTATTGGAATAATCATCCTCGAGACCGGCATTAAACAGAAAAAATATCCCCGACGATGCCACGCAGGTCAACGCCAACAGGAGAAAGAGGTATGATTTTCTCAGTTTCAGATGAGAATCTATTACGCATCAAAGATATAAATTTATACTATATTAATATACCACAGTTTATCCACATGAAAACCGAGCTATTGTTAAAAGTCCGGAAATGTAAAATTTACACCACTTCAGGCTGTTTTAACTTGAAGTATTCTGCGAGAACTTTCTCGAGATGCGCATACATAAAAGGTTTACTTACGAATGCCTTCATTCCGGCATTCTCACAATCGTTACGATCTTCTTGACTACTGTTCGCTGTAATAGCTATAATGTACGGATCCTTTTTTAGCTCTTTTAAAATTATCTTGGTTGCCCGCACACCATCCAATTCGGGCATATGAATATCCATCAAGACAATGTCATAATCTCTCTCTCTTATAAGCTCAATCATTTCAAGACCATTGAATGCTCGATCGGCGCGTATACCCATTTTCTCGAGCATGAAAACAATCACATCACTATTTATTCGATTGTCTTCGGCAACAGCGACGCGCAATTGCGGCATTATCCGTCTCATCTCATCTGTTAGAAAGGATTCTCCGGACAACACATCATGTTGAGCCAGATTCTCAACAGATTGCACAGAGATGTTAAACTGAAACCGAGATCCTTTACCCTCTGTTGATTCAACAACGATGTCTCCTCCCATTAGCTCTACCAAGTCTTTGCTTATAGCGAGCCCTAGGCCGGTTCCACCATATTTTCTAGTGGAATGTTGGTGCACTTGAGAAAATGATTGGAACAATAACGCCTGTTTCTCTTTTGAAATTCCCAGACCCGTATCCGACACCTCAAATCTTAGATCCAGACTATCATTCATCTGACCGGAAATTTGACACGACAATTGGACAAAGCCTGTATCGGTAAATTTTATAGCATTTCCAATGAGGTTCAGAAGAATTTGCTTCAGCCTCATCACATCAATTTTCACTTTATCGGGAATCTGTCGATCTATCAACACCACGAATCGCAAGTTCTTTGTTTCGGCATGCGGTCGAAGTAATTCCGTGACGGATAAGATTTCACCCCGAAGATCACATACAATAGGTTCGAGTTGCATTTTGCCCGACTCGATTTTTGAAAAATCTAGAATGTCATTTATGAGCGCCAACAAACTATTGCTACTATTAATGATAGTCTGCACGAAGTTTGCCTGCTCTGTATTAAGATTTGTTCTTTCTAATAAACTAGCCGTGCCGATTACTCCGTTTAAAGGAGTTCTAATTTCGTGACTCATAGTAGCCAGAAAATTACCCTTCACTTTTACTGCTTCTTCAGCAGACTCACGAGCGGCTATTAGTTCCTGTTCTTCTTTTTTCCTTTTGGTTATATCTCTTACTCGATACACCAAAAGTTCCCCTTCCGTCCACGACAACATCGAAATGGAGATCGAAGAATGAAAAGTACTCTTATCCTTCTTCATCATCTCTACTTCGCTGGTCCAAAACCTTCCTTGTCTTAATTCTGCAAAACCGGAAATAACATCGCCATCATCCAAGATTCGAAGGCGTAGGATTGAAAAATCTCTTCCAAGTATTTCTTCTCTCTCATATCCGAACAACTCGAATGTAGTCTCGTTCATATCCATTATAGAACCGGACGTATCAGTTATAATAACCGCGTTTTCCGTTTTATTTACGAGAGCCCTCAATGCCTTCTGGCGAAGTTTAAGACTCGATATATACATCCCTTTCCAATAGGCGAAAATGGAAGATATTGTTGCTATGAATGTAACTACCAACAATGCAAATGTGAGATTGCTCGCAGAATGGGGAGAACGAAAAATAAGTGCTACATACATAAAAGATAACCATACTGCTATATAAAGCCATGCTTCTTGCCATCTTCTGAAGCAAACTGAAAAACTTTGAAAGATGATGATGGCTCCGACGGAATAATAGATACTGAAATTATCCAGCATCATAAGTAGCAACGTATGAAGTGATACTATATAATATAGTGCATCTACAATTCTCGAATATGTGGGAAGATGGCGAGGTTTAAAACCATAGATATAGACAACTGTGCCCAAAAGCATTATTGATAGTCTATCCCAAACATACTCCACGCTCGACTCGGCAACAAGCGTGAAAATAAGTAGGCAAAGCAATTCTATAAGTACTGCAATAGCACTCATTCGGCGGTAAAAAATCATACCGCTTCGCCGACCTACTTTGCCTGAAAGCATTGCATACATGAACTACCTTGCGCTTAAGATGATGATTTCAAATAGTAGTATATACGCTGATTGTGCCATGCTTGTTTCATTCTGCTATGTTCCGAAGTAAGAACCTGTATAAGGTGAGCCTACAATCGTTAGTTTTTTATTGCGTTGAATCAAGATTCTATAAAAGGAGATTCATTAAGAATTTTATGCGGGACCTATTTCGTCATTACATACGATTTTTTTTTGAATATTCAATGCATATAGTCAAGTAATCATATCCCAAACCCCATCTTGAAGACCTTCGACCTGAGCGTTTGAGTGTTAGTAATTCACAATGCCTCCCAAAAGATTGCGATGCTCGACCTTTTTAAATGAGGATAAATGTGCATTCAATTCTTCTTTCAAATTCTTTTTTTCCAAATGCATTGAACATTGTATTTGATAATGATGCTTTGTCAATGATCGCATGAAACACCTTTAAAATCAATTAATACAGCGATTCTTGTTTCTATACTTTTTTTTTATCTCGAGAAGTTCATCTGATAAAATTTGACTCGACTAAACATTGATTGAAATCTATCGCAAGCATTTTCATCGTCATAAAGCCACCTTCCCAAATTGTGGAATTCGATGTTAATAGAAATATTAATTTTTTTATTATTAGATAAAAAGTTAGTTCTACTTTTCGCTTCGCAAAATCAAACCATATTTGTCATGGCAGTAAAAAAAGCAACAAAAAAAGCAGCTCCTAAAAAAGCCGCAAAGAAAGCAGCTCCTAAAAAAGCAGCGAAAAAAGCTACTAAAAAAGCAGCTCCTAAGAAAGCCGCTAAAAAAGCAGCTAAGAAAGCCACAAAAAAAGCAGCTCCTAAGAAAGCAGCTAAGAAGGCTACTAAGAAAGCAGCAACTAAAAAAGCTGCTCCTGCTAAAAAAGCTGCTCCTGCGAAGAAGTAAGGAGCGACAGAAATTTAAAAGCCCCCGAACAGAAATGCTCGGGGGCTTTTTGTTTGTAGTCGTTTTTTATCTAAAGCGCAATCGGGTATACTACTTCTTAAACTCGGCCATGGTCAACTTCAAACCTATAGGCAAGTGATCTGAGAATCCTCCGGTATACTTATCGCCGGCATAGGTCTTATTCGGAACCTGACTTTTATCATCTTTGATAAACAACATCCAATCTTCTTTCACAATAAAAGCAGAATCGATGGATGTACTTACCGCGCCTCCTTTAAGCAATGAAGTACTAACTATAAATTGATCCAAGGTTCCCCAATCTCCTCTGTAGTTATAAGAGCCCAAACCGGCTTGATCCATTGCTGCCATCAAATTGTAAAGTGTCTTATCGGATTGAATATTCACTCCTGCATTCAAAACACTAGAAAGACTCTTATCTGATGGATAATCATTAAAGTCGCCCATACATATCACATGGATAGCTGCGTTTTTTGCCAACTCCTTGTCTATACTGTTTCGCAATTTTTCGGCAGCATTCAATCGATGAGGTTCCGACTCAACTTGCCCCCCTCCTCTACTTGGCCAATGATTTACATAAAAGTGAACTTCTTCTTTACCTATAGTTCCCCATACATGCAATATGTCTCGTGTGTTCGGATCATCCGGATCATCCAGAATTACCGGGATCCATTCGGTACCAATAACAGTATATAAATTGTCATCATACAAAAAGGCTACATCAATACCTCGTTCGTCGGGACTGTCCTTATGAACTATGCTGTATTTCCTTCCTCGCTCATCGAGTGAATCGCATAGATCCACGAGAACACTTTTATTTTCAATTTCACATAAACCCAAAACGGCAGGACCTTCACTTGGTGCTATCATTTGTATAACCCGTGTAAGCGAACCCAACTTCTTTTTATAACGTTCCGTGCTCCAAGCCAATTTTCCCTCGGGGGTAAAATCATCATCCAAGATATTGGGATCATTGAACGTGTCGAAGAGATTTTCGACATTGTAAAAACCAACTACTATCTGGGATTTATCTACTGTCGCTGTATTACGACCGGTTGAAGCACATGAGCCCATCAATCCTAACATGAGGACCGCTATGGCTACTTTTTCTATTCTCTGGAAATTCATTCTTTATATTTTTTTCAAATATTGCAACATTTCACGCCACAATCCGTTTTCGCGTTACTTATGTTGAGTCCAAACCTCTCATTTCTTCGCCTGCTTGCACTTTTTTGCGTTTTAACGGCCCCTCTATTGTCTTTTTCACAAGACGAACAACTAACACTCTTCTTTGATGCCTTGCTAAAGCAAACTCAAAAAAGAAATGCGATATATACACTTCAACTTTCGCAAATAGGTGGAGATATCTTCGGTGGCACAATTTTATCCGATAAAAAAGATGTAAAAGCCGTTGGGCAGTGGAAATTGGAGGACAAACGCTATTTAGAACATGGTCAATTTATTTTCTTCTATTCGACAGGTCAGATAGAATCACAAGGAGAATATGACAGGGGTGTAAAAGTTGGGAATTGGCAGCGCTACGAGGAAAACGGAACACGAAAAGCTGATCGCTACTACAACCCTGAATCTGCGGCAGCCATCCGAAAAACGCTTGGCATCAAATAAGACGGCCATCTCTTCTTCGTCTTAATATATTCTATCGCGTGATTTGAGCTAATTTGGCCCCCATGCCGAAGAGTATTTATATCTGTGTATTGTTCTTAGTTATCGTGATGGGTTGTACCCGAAAATCCACATCAGATTCTCGAAAGGTTTTTCGCTATAATGAAAGCAACGGAATAGCAAATCTCGATCCGGCATACACCCGTGATCTTGAAACGATGTGGGCCACCAATCAACTTTTCGATGGACTGGTTGAACTGGATTCGTCACTTACTGTCATTCCTTCTATTGCCAAAAGTTGGTCCGTTTCAGAAGATGGAAAAAAATACTCCTTCGTATTAAACAACAATGTCTTTTTCCATCGCGATCCTTGTTTCGGTGAGGATAGCACAAGAAAAGTTACTGCCTCAGATTTTGTTTATTCCTTCACAAGAATTTTGGATCCGGTTACAGCTTCACCGGGGAAGTGGATTTTTGCAAATGTTGATACCACAATGAACGGAGGATTTGTAGCGGAGTCGGATAGCACTTTGAGCATATATCTGACCCAAGCTTTTCATCCCTTTTTAGGAATGCTTACCACACAATACGCCAATGTGGTTCCCGAGGAAGCGGTAAGACATTATGGAACAGATTTCCGCGCCCATCCTATTGGAAGTGGTCCATTTTTATTTGCATTTTGGTACGAAAATGAAGCCCTTGTATTTCATAAAAATCCATTTTATTGGCAATTTGACGAAGCGGGTAAAAGGCTTCCATACCTCAATGCTGTTCAAATTGATTTTGTGAAAGATATGAACGCCGAATACCAAGGGCTATTGAAAGGCACATACGATTTTATGAGCGGTATTCATGCTTCTTTCAAAGATGAAATTTTAGACGTTGAGGGAAACTTACAAGCCCAATTTGAAAATAAAATTCGATTGCAAAAGACACCTTTCATAAAAACGGACTACCTGGGAATTCTTGTCGATCCTACCTCAGAAATAGCGAGCTCTTCCCCTCTGCAAAATAAGTTGATTCGTCAAGCAATTGCCTACGCGATTGATAAAAAAGAAATGGTCTCGCGATTGCGAAATAACTCTGTATATCCTGCCGATAAAGGATTTGTACCACCTACATTACTTAACGGCACAAGGGACACCAGCTACTATTCTTACAATCCGGAGATGGCAAAAAAACTGCTGGCTGAATCCGGTTTCCCCGGAGGACTTGGCTTGTCTGAGATAACCATTACAGCTACCGGCGACTATACGGATTTACTAGAATACACTCAACATTCTTTAAGCAAACTTGGGATAAAAGTTAAAATCAACATTATGCAAGGAAACACTTTTAAAGAGATGTCGGCTAAAGCTCAACTCGAGATGTTTCGCAAATCATGGTTGGCGGATTATGCTGATGCGGAGAATTTCTTAAGCGTTTTTCTGACGAGAAATTTTTGTCCGGCAGGCCCGAACTATATGCATTACAGTAATTCGGAGTATGATGATCTTTACCAAAAAGCGTCTATTGAATCAAACGATAGTGCAAGAACGGAAATGTACTTTGAAATGAATAAAATGATCATGGAAGAGGCTATTGTTATCCCCTTATTTTACGATCAAGTTTCACATTTTATTCGCAATGAAATTAATGGATTTCAAACAAATCCCTTAAACATGCTCGACTTAAAACGGGTTCGCAAATAAATGTAGTTAAACACCACCTTAATCATAGTCACCGTACCTTTGCAACAGACCGAAGACCGCTCATGCTCAAGATAGATACGCACACGCATATAATGCCCGAACAACTGCCCGATTGGAGTAAGAAGTTTGGATACGGTTCCTTTATTCATCTTGATCATCACCGGGAGGGATTTGCTCGAATGATGCAAGGCGAAAAATTCTTCCGCGAAATAGCAAGCAATTGTTGGGATCCAAAAATCAGAATTGAAGAATATGCTACTTTTCACACCCGTGTTCAAGTAGTTTGTACCATACCGGTTCTGTTTGCTTATTGGGCAAAACCTTTGGACTGTTTGGATATCTCCAAATTCCTGAACGACGATCTTGCCTCTGTTTTTACGACCTATCCGAAAAACTACGTCGGTTTGGCCACACTGCCAATGCACGATTCGACGTTAGCTGTTCAGGAAATTGAGCGTTGCCATAAATTAGGTTTTAAAGGAGTTCAAATTGGTTCTAACATAAATGGTAAAAATTTAAACGAACCCATCTTTTATCCTATTTGGGAAAGTCTGGAAAAACTAAACATGTGCGTTCTTGTGCATCCATGGGAAATGATGGGACAAGATCAAATGTCGAAGTATTGGCTTCCTTGGTTGGTAGGTATGCCTGCAGAAACATCCCGAGCCATTTGTTCTTTATTGTTTGGAGGTGTTTTTGAAAAGTACCCTAAACTTAGATTCAACTTCGCTCATGCCGGTGGTTCTTTTATACCCACTATCGGTCGTATTGAGCACGGATTTAATTGTCGTCCCGATCTTGTGGCATTAGACAATCAAACAAATCCACGGGAGTATCTCGGTTCTTTTTGGATCGATAGCGCCACGCACGATCCTCAATTACTGCGATACATTATGGAGGTCGTTGGTTCGGAAAAAATTACGCTTGGCACAGATTATCCTTTCCCATTGGGCGATTTAGAAATTGGGAAATTCATTGAAGAAATGAATATCCCTACCGAGGATCTAGCCAATATTTTTTATAAAGCACCCTTACAATGGCTTGGCATGAAAGAAGAAGATTTTATTTAAACCTATTCTGCTACCAAACGAATTTGCCCTTAAACTCTTTGCTATTTCCCACTGCATCTATCACCGTGAGCGAAAAGTCGTGGCTGCCATGTGTTATGTATTCGGGATCGAAATAATAGGTAAGTCTATTGTTTTTTGCATCGTATTCCATCAATGCCCACTCACCATCAATCTTGGGAATGATCTGATCAATTCCGGACAACCCATCCGAAATTCGCATCGAAAATTTCGTTCGACCCTGCAGTGACGTCGCAAAATCGACTGAGCCTACGGAAGGGGCAATTGTATCAACCAATAAGCTGTAGTAACCAAAATACTGCGTTTCGGTTATAACCCATCCATCCTGGTATTTGCCTCCTTCACTTATCACTTTATCTTTTTCAGGGTCCCACCTTACCACAACTACTTTATTTCGTTTCGACTCGGGTACTTTGTCCGCTTTAATACTCAATTCGAAATGGCCGTGTACCGGCACGTATGGATTTGCAATAAGATACGTTGGTACTAGCGCTCCTGTTAAAGCTTTACCGTTTCCGATCTCAAAATCAAGATTGTCGTACAACGAAAATGCATTCACGGAAACGCGCAGTTGGTCGTTTTCAAAATAATTGTCCTTTTCAAAATCAAACCAAGCCTTTCCTTTAGGTCCGGACGCAACCATATTCGATGTGGCAACCGATTTTACAGAAAATGCCAATGTCGAGACGTTGCCCTTGATATCAGTTACTTTATATTCTATCTGGTGTACTTTATCATCTTTGAAGGTTACGATTCCATCATTCACCAGATTATCATATATGTCGAGCATATTATTGGGAAGACGATAGGACCTATGAATCTGCGACCTGTTTTTCTTAAACACTTCATATATGGTATGAGCATTCATGGAACGAGTAGTTCCAAACTCGAGATTATCCATTTGTTGGGCATACACGATGAGACCATCAACTTTGAGTTCAATTCTATAGATCCCGCAGCGATTCGAATTTCCATCGGCCATATCCATCGTATGAATAGCGAAACCTAATTCACCATGAACTATCACTGGAGATGTACTTTTAAGAGCACACTTACCGGAGTGCACCTTGGTATCGAGTGTTACATATTTTGAAGACCCATTTACGGTAGAACTACCATTCATGGGTATTACCATCACAGCATTTATAATCGGCTGTATTTTATCTTTTACATCAAAACCAAAAAGCAGTGGATTGAGCAATTTCTCGGAAGCTGTTTCCCGCACCTCAAAATGAAGGTGAGGTCCACCGCTTCCACCCGAATTTCCGGAAAGAGCAACTACCTCTCCCTTTGTTACCGGAAGTTCATTCGGTTGAGGGAATAAATCGACACTGAAAGATTGAAGGCGGTACTGCTCCTTACATACATACGAAGCAATAGTTTTGCTGTACTGCCGGAGGTGACCATACACGGTTGTCAAACCATTCGGATGAGTGATATAGAGAGCATATCCATAACCAAATGGAGAAACCTTGATCCTGGAAATGTACCCTTCGGCCACAGCATAGATCTTCAAACCTTCCTGCTGTTGGGTTTTAATATCGAGACCGGCATGGAAGTGATTTGTGCGCAGCTCTCCGAAATTTCCACTAAGGTGAAGAGGCACATCGAGCGGCGAGCGAAAGTAGTCTTGTGGGTAATTTGGCACTTGGGCCGAACATACTATACTATATATCGTCGGAGCACCTATAAGTAAAACTAGGCGTAATACACTGATTTTAATTGAAATAACCAAATTCCTCATCCCATCATTCTTTATAAACCGACCACAAGTCAGGATACTGCGAAAATCAAGGATCGTACCTATCTTTATAAGCCTACAGCCTTTTGAATATCAACAACTAAAGGCGGATAAACAGAATTGCCAAGATGCGGTCAGCCTTGCTTACATTTGCTGCATCCCTGTTGGATATCAACCGGAAAGAACGTTTATGGAGTACAAAGAGGTTTTGGCAAAAATTGAGGAGAAAATCTCCCGTTTGGCAGAGGCCAGAAATGACCTGAAGCAGCAATTGGATAAGTGCAAGGAGCACAACGATGCGCTATTCAGAATTAACAATGAACTCCAGCAGCAGATAAACGAACTGATGGAAAAAAACAAGGATTTGGAAGAAGCCCGTTCGTTGCAGGTATCGGCTCCACAAGTGGATCAGAAGTATACCAGACAGAGAATCAACGAATTGGTAAATGAGATTGATGAATGCATAGCCATGTTAAAAAAGGCATAAACACAAATGGAAGAAGTATCCATAAAAGTAACCATTGGAGGTCGTACCTATCCGCTCACGATTGATAAGCAACAAGAAGTTGTAATTCTTGACGCTGAACGTCGCCTAGGTGAAAGTGTTGATGCTTTTCAAAAAAGCTACGCAGTAAAGGATAAACAGGACCTCCTTGCCATGGCGGCTTTGCAGGTAATTGCAGGTGCTCTTCAGCAGAACCAACCACAAGTTCCATCTGAAGACCTAATGAAAGCACTGGAATCGTTGGAAAAATCCATCGATACGCATTTAGCCTGAATTCCGATCTCTACTTCCCTTTTTTCTCTGTCGAATTCCCGGTAAATGACCGGGAAAAATGTTTTATTAATTTATAAATATTCGCTAATGGAAAACATGTATGTGCTGATTGCAGCACTTGGAGGAGTGATCGTAGGAGGTGGACTAGCCTACTTCCTCTTTAATAACGTACTCTCTAACAAAAAAAACAGCATCCTCGATGAAGCTTCCAAAGAGGGTGAGGCTGTAAAAGAGAAAAAAATTCTACAAGCCAAGGAAAAGTTTCTGGAACTGAAGTCTCAGCACGAGAGAGAAGTAAATGAGAGAAATAAAAAAATCCAAAGCCAGGAAGACCGAATTAAAAGCCGCGACCGCGAATTGTCTCAACAAATAGAGCAATACAAGAAAAAGGAAAAAGAAATCGAAGGTCAGAAAGAAAATTTGGGCAAACTCACAGAGCTCAACCAAAAAAAGCAAGCAGATCTCGATAAAGCCAACCAACGCGCTGTAGGTTTATTGGAAGAAACGGCCAAGATGTCGGCCGACCAAGCCCGCAGTCAACTGATGGAACAGTTGAAAGAAGATGCCAGAAATAAAGCCTCTTCACAAATTCAGGAGATTATTGATGAAGCAAAACTGAAAGCAAATCAGGAAGCAAAAAAAATCGTTATTCAGAGCATTCAACGCACTGCGGTTGAGCATGCCATCGAAAACTCAGTTTCTGTATTTAATATCGACAACGACGAAATCAAAGGTCGAATCATTGGTCGCGAAGGAAGAAACATCCGTGCTCTTGAAGCCGCTACCGGTGTCGAAATTATTGTAGATGATACTCCGGAAGCCATCGTTCTTTCTTGCTTCGATCCGGTGAGAAGAGAAATCGCCCGCTTAAGTATGCACCAACTCGTAACCGATGGACGTATCCACCCGGCACGTATCGAGGAAGTAGTGGCTAAAGTGAAAAAGAACATCGAAGAGGAAATTATTGAAGTAGGTAAAAGAACTTGTATAGATCTTGGTATCCACGGACTTCATTCGGAATTGATTCGTATGGTGGGCCGCATGAAATACCGTTCTTCGTATGGTCAAAACTTGCTCCAGCACTCGCGAGAGGTAGCTAACCTCTGTGCCACGATGGCATCGGAACTTGGTATCAACGCTAAAGCCGCCAAAAGAGCAGGTCTGTTGCACGATATCGGAAAAGTTCCGGATGATGAAAGTGAAATGCCACACGCAATTCTCGGTATGAAAATCGCCGAGAAGTTTGGCGAAAAACCGGATATCTGCAACGCCATCGGTGCTCACCACGATGAAACCGAAATGAAAACTCTACTTGCTCCGATCGTTCAGGTTTGTGATGCCATCAGTGGCGCACGTCCGGGTGCTCGCAGAGAGGTAGTTGAAGCATATATTCAACGTCTGCGCGATTTGGAAAACCTCGCTCTGGAATATCCGGGGGTTTCGAAATCATTCGCTATTCAAGCCGGCCGCGAACTTCGCGTAATGGTAGAAAGTGATAAAGTAACTGATGAACAATCCGATCAATTGGCACTTACCATTGCCAGCCGTATCGAAAATGAAATGACATACCCGGGTCAAGTTCGTGTAACCGTAATCCGCGAAAAACGCGCTGTAGGTTTAGCGAAGTAACCGGAATTAATAAGATTAAAAAAGGCCCTCGTTCAGGGCCTTTTTTTATGTGCTTATTTATCTATGTAATTCCAGCGAACCCTTAGCGTCACTCTCAATTGACCATCTGAGGAGCTCAATACAATCTCGTCTTTTTTCTCGTAATCAAAAGGAATAAAAGAGAAATATCCAATATTGTCGTTATCGCTAACACCGTCTTCATCGAATATGTATAAAACGTGTTCGAGGTTCCAACTGCTCAAGGTTACGGGCAAATTCTCTTCGAGTTCGACCGCTACACCATAGGCAATATCGCTTCGAGTTTCTGAACGAAATAATTCTTGGTCTCGAAATTTCAATTGCGCAAATAAGTCCGGTTCTTCTTTGCCAATAGCCCAACTATCCCACTTTTCGCCGTCAGGGCCGTACATGGGGACATGGTTTATAGCCATTTTTTCGATGGTAACTGATTCCAGAATTTTTCCTGAAAAAGTTTTCTTTGGCGTTTTTCCATTGTCGCCCGTTGCTGTTTCCTTGGTTCCTTTGCACGAGGAAAAAATGATAATAAAAAAAGCGGCGATAGTTATCCATCGGGATAAGCCGTGAAACAATAAAGAGCGAGATGTTAACGATTTCATGAATGTAAAGTTTTTGCAATCAAATATGAGTTCAACTTTGAACATTAAACGATTCCATTGAGCGAAGATAATAATAACCCCTCAGGGCAAGAGTTCCGCAAAGAATTCGTGAGCGGTCTCAGCTGGAATATGCTCACGGTCGTTTTGCAAGTCGCCATCCAACTTATTTATATGATGATCCTCGCACGCATACTCGCAGTGGAGGTATTTGCTGTTATGGGGGTAATACTCGGGGTACTTGGATTCGCGGAAATTTTTGCCCAAGTGGGAGTCGGACCCGCACTTATTCAGCGAAAAGAAATTCATCAACAACATATCAATGGCGCTTTTTATACAGCGATCATTCTCGGTGTAATATTCACGGCTGCGTTCTATTTCAGTGCCGATTGGTTGGGCAAGATCAATGGAATGGAGGAACTTCCCGGCGTAATGAAATTGGTTTGTTTTAGTTTTCTCATTTCATCGTTGGGAGCCGTACCTCGGTCAATAATGATCAAAAACATGAAGTTCAAATCGTTCTTCATGGCAAGTATGATATCTATTGTGGTAGGTAATTTAATCATTGGATTAGCCCTCGCCTTTTTTGGTTTTGGGATTTGGGCTTATGCCTGGGCTCTATTTGCGCAAAACATATTAATGACCGTAGGTTACTGGTATTTCGAGCCGGTTAAAATTTCTCGTTCGTGGCAAATGTCATACACCAAAGAACTGATGGGGTACGGTACCGGTAGTTCTCTTTTTAATGCTCTGAATTTTTTAGCTACTAAAATTGACGTAACCATTTTACCCTTTTTCTTAAAAACGTGGGGTGTTCTTCCGGCCAACCGAATTCAATATCAAGCGGGGCTCTATGAGCGATCTGCCTATATGATGGGACTTCCGATTACAGTGATGGGCAAACTGTCGGATAATGTTCTATTCAGTGGTATGTCAAGAATTCAGGATGAAAATGAACGCCTTCGAAAAGCTATGCTGCAAGGGACTTCCCTAATGGCAATTATCATTATGCCCTTGTCTGTTTTTGTAATGGTTTATTCTAAAGAAATCATCTCTATCTTTTTAGGAGAAACTTATGCTGAGGCACATATTACATTGCGCATACTTTTTGCCGCTGTCATTTTTAGAACCATAGCGCGAATAAGCGATTCTTTGGTTCGGGCTAAAAATGCCGTTTTCAAGGCCACACGAATCAAGTTGATCTACTGTATTCTCATGATTATTGCCGTTGCCGGATTTTCCGGTTTGAGTAAAGAATGGGTAGCAGTTGGGATCAGTATTTCTACTCTAATCCATCTGATCATGAACACTCGATTGACCATGAAACTTGTTGATTTCGGATGGGATGATTTCATTATTTCGCTGATGCCCGGAGCTATTCTTTCCGGCCTCGTTGCCGGTATATCCATCTTTTGTAATGTAGGTGGTTCTTATCTGATTCAAGATCCGTATTTAAACTTCATTGTAAGTGCTCTTGTCACCCTTGGGATAGTGGCCTTGGTAGTTTATTCAAAACCACAAATTCTCGGTGGAAAAAAGAAAAACCCTCTTCATATTTTACCTGAAAAAATTAAAAAATTACCTCTGGTACGAAATATGTTTGCACGTCTGAAATAAGACTGTTCTACAGTTTAGATATGAATAAATTTCTCGCCTTTTTAATTGGTATTTCCTGCCTCCAATCGCAGGCACAACAGGCTGCATTGAATCTTTCTGCACCTGATAGCTGCGCATTTAAGATGTTTTTGGATGAACAGCCTGCCAATCTGTATTTCTGCACTGCGATCACTCTGCAAGGTTTAGAGGCAAAAAAAACACAAGTAAAACTCGAGTTTGCAGAAAATAAGTGGCCGGCAGTAACTCAAGTAATTATTTTGAAACCCAATGTTCGTCAAGACTATTTTGTTCAGTTGGTAAAAGGTTCTCCGAAAATAGTTTTCTCCGGAGAAAGTGTAGCTAGGTCTTTTACTGCAACGCAACCCGGTGAGCTCCTGCTTTCTGTTCCTGTTGTGGAAACCACGGCCTCCTATTTGGGTACTGAAGGATGCTCCAATCCTTTGACAGACGAAGATTTCGATAGTTGGATGGGAGACGTGGATGAAAGTGTTTTTCAATCCGAAAAAACCGAACAGTTGACAAAGAGGACCGATATCGCCTGTATCCGTGTTGAACAGTTGGTGGCTTGTTTGAATAAACTCGATTCTGAGGAAAATAAGCTGAGTGTTCTGCGATTTTGGGCCCAGAGCATATATGATAAGGACAATTCCGTGGATCTCACCCGACTTTTCATTCTCAAGGCAAATCAGGAAAAAGCCCGCCAATTCCTCGGTTTATAGCACCCGTACTTTGGTCTCTTTTTAAGACAATTCTCTGTCAATACCAAGCCTTAAGGCTTTAACTTCGCGCCCGAATCATTATTTATTTTCTATGGTACATAATTTCAGTGCCGGACCCAGTATCCTGCCAAAAGAAGTCATCGAAGAAGCATCAAAAGCCCTCATCAATTTTGATGGAATGGGTCTTTCGCTCATTGAAATCTCTCACCGTTCGAAAAACTTCGAGGCTGTGATGGCAGAAGCTCGACAGTTGGTGAAAGATATTCTCTCGCTCCCCGATAACTACGAAATTTTGTATTTGCAAGGAGGAGCCACTTTAGGATTTTATACTACTGCCATGAACTACCTCAAAGAAGGTGGAAGCGCAGCTTATTTAAATACAGGTGTATGGGCCAGTGGTGCAATCAAAGAAGCGAAACTGGTAGGTTCTGTAGATGTAGTCGGTGATAGCTCCGACAAAAATCACAGCTACATTCCTTCTTTTAAGCTGGATAAACCTTACGACTATTTGCACTATACTTCCAACAATACAATTTTTGGAACACAGTTCAAGGAAACCCCTGCTGTAGATGTGCCTTTGATCTGCGACATGAGTTCGGATATTTTCTCTAAAAAATTCGATGCTTCCCGTCACACCATGATCTATGCCGGTGCTCAGAAAAATATGGGACCCGCAGGAACTGTTTTGTACATCATAGACAAAGACGCTTTAGGTAAAAGTGGAAGAAAACTTCCTACCTATTTGGATCTTCAGGCTCATATCGATAAAGACTCGATGCTCAATACTCCTCCGGTATTTGCAGTGTATTGCTCTATGCTAACTCTTCGATGGATTAAAGCCAACGGTGGTTTAGAAGGAATGGAGCAAAGAAATAATGCCAAACAAGAATTATTCTACAACGAATTGGATAGAAACTCTCTGTTCCACGGACATAGCGAGGTAAAAGACAGATCTTGGATGAATGCAACTTTTCGCTTAAACGATGATAGCGGTGCTGCTGAATTCGATAAAATGTGGAAGGCTGCCGAGATTAGTGGTATTGCCGGTCACAGATCTGTCGGAGGTTATAGAGCTTCCATGTACAATGCTCTTCCGATTGAAAGTGTACAAGTGTTGGTAGATGTAATGAAAGAGTTTGAACGAATCAAAGGATAAACGAACATGAAAATACTTGCAAATGATGGCATCGATGCCACCGGCAAAAAACTATTGGAAGAAATGGGCTGTGTTGTTTTGACCGACAAAGTCAAACAAGATGACTTGGCCGCATACATCAATGAGCAAGGGGTTTCCGGACTGCTGGTAAGAAGTGCCACTACTGCGCGAAAAGACTTATTGGATGCTTGTCCCGGACTGAAATTTATTGGTCGTGGTGGAGTGGGCATCGACAATATCGATAAAGTATATGCCGAAAGTAAAGGTGTAAAAGTCTTTAATACTCCGGGAGCGGGAAGTCAAAGTGTTGCCGAATTGGTAATGTCGCTCATGTTTGCTTCGGCACGTTACACCTTTAAAGCCGGAGCTGAAATGCCTTCAACAGGTCCGGGAAATTTTGAAGCCCTGAAGAAAAATTATTCTAAGGGTATTGAACTACGTGGAAAAACCTTGGGTATAGTCGGCTTCGGAAAAATAGGAAGATCACTGGCCTCTTATGCCCTTGGATGTGGAATGAGAGTTATAGCCTTCGACGTGTACAAACCAGAATCCACAGAGGTTCCGGTTTCTGTTGGCCCCGATAAAACGTATCCATACGAAGTCCCTTTTGTGGAATTTATCGATTTATTAGCACAAAGCGATTTCATTTCTCTGCATGTTCCTAAGCAGGCAAATGGAAATGCCGTAATCGGTGAAAATGAGTTTGCTCATTTGAAAAAAGGAGTTGTTTTGATTAATACGGCTCGTGGTGGAGTGATTAATGAGCAAGGACTAAAAGCCCAACTCGATGCCGGTAAAATACGTTTCGCTGCATTGGATGTATTCGAAAATGAACCTACTCCCGATGCCTCTCTGTTATCGCATCCTATGGTAATTTCTACCCCGCATATCGGTGCTTCTACGGCAGAAGCTCAAGAACGAATCGGCATTGAAATTGCACAACGTGTTAAAGAAATTATTTCGGCTTAAGTATTTATCATGGCTGTTGCCAAACCCTTTCGCGCTGTTCGACCCACCCGAGATAAAGTACATCTCGTGGCCTCACGTTCATATGTGAGTTACTCCCCTTCTTCACTTAGAAAAAAACTAAGTGAAAATCCTTTTTCTTTTCTGCACATTATCCATCCGGATATGGGCACAAAAAAGTTCCATAAACTCTCTCGTCCGGAACGATTCCAATTAGTTCGAAAAAAATATGAGGACTTCATAGATCAGGAAATTTTCCTTCGCGAACAGACTCCTTCCTATTATTTATATAGTCAAATAAAAATGGGTCATCGGTTCACTGGGATCATCTCTGCTGTAGCTGTTGATGATTACCTAAGCGGTCATATCAAAATCCATGAACAGACCCTTTCTAAACGTCAAGAAGTATTTACGCAATACCTAGAACGAACTGCTTTAAATGCAGAACCCGTTTTGCTCATTGGAGAAGTTTCGGAAGAATTGGCTCAAATCAGCGACAAGTATTTGTCTACTCGTCCCGAATATGATTTCACACAAATGACAACGGTTCGACATCAGTTATGGGTTCTCGATAAACCTGAAGATGTGGATCTGATTGAAAAGATGTATTCGAAAATGAGCAACTTGTATATCGCAGATGGTCACCACCGCTGTGCTTCGAGTGCTGCTCTATGTTTGAAAAAACGCCAGGAGAATCCCAATTACACAGGTCAAGAACCTTGGAATTATTTTCTCTCCTACATCCTCGACGATTCAAATGTGCGCATCTATGAATTCAACCGTTTGGTTAGTTCTTTAAATGGTCATACTGAAACCGATTTTCTCAGACTCTTAGAAAACGATTTCGAAGTGATGGATGCCAATCCCCTCGAACGGCCCGATAAAAAAGGAGAAATTGTGATGTATCTCAATCATCGCTGGCATAGCGTAACTTTAAAATCTACCTCAGTCGATCATTTAGATGCACAGACTTTATCCGATAAAATTCTCACTCCTCTTCTTGGAATAAAGGATATTAAAAAAGATAAACGTATTACTTTTCTCGAAGGTCCGAAAGGTTTGGAAGCCATTCAACAGGCTGTAGATAGAGGGAAATACAAAGTAGGATTTGCTTTGCACCCGGTAGCAATCGACGAACTTAAACGCGTTTCCGATGAGCAGATTAGCATGCCTCCAAAGAGCACTTGGATTGAACCTAAACTAAGAAGCGGTTTGGTAATTTATGATCTGACATAAGACATGGGTACCGTAGCAGAACATCTTTCAGAATATTCTACGAAACTTGGAGAGGGGGTTAAACTCATTGCAGTTTCCAAACTCCAGCCTAACAAGGCGATTGAGGAAGCGTATGCCGCAGGTCAGAGGAGTTTTGGAGAAAATTATGTACAAGAACTTTGCGATAAACGGGAACTTCTTCCCACAGATATCGAATGGCATTTTATAGGGCACCTTCAGAGCAATAAAGTAAAATATATTGCGCCATTTGTTTCGTACATACATGGTGTAGATAGCCTGTCTTTACTCGAAAAAATAAATCAGGCGGCTGCAAAACATAATCGTCAAATTTTTTGCTTACTTCAGTTACATGTAGCCAAAGAAGAGACAAAACATGGATTATCGCCGGACGAGGCAATTGCATTAGCATCTGACCCATCGATAAAAAACATGGCGAATATTATACTATGTGGTGTAATGGGAATGGCATCCTTTACTTCGGATCGGGATTTAATTCGAAAAGAATTTAAAGAAATTAAAAGCACTTTTGATCAATTGAAACCATTGTTTGGACCTGAATTCAGCGAGATCAGCATGGGTATGAGCTCCGATTGGGATCTAGCCCTCGAAGAAGGAAGTACCATGGTAAGAATTGGAAGTGCTATATTTGGAGAGAGAAAAAAATGAGCAAAAAATTCACCATCATCTATCTGTCAATAGCCCCTTTGCTATTTGTACTGAGTTATTTTATTTCAACCACCCTGTACGATCGATTTATGAAATTCGGTACAGGAGAGTATGAATACCAGGGAAAAGACCATTCGCTCGTTTATTCCCTCTTTTTCACGATCGCCTATTTGGCTGTGTTTTTCGTTATTCGCGACCTCTATAAGAAGAAGTCCTAGTCCATTTTCGTAGTAAAACCAAGGTATTCACCCCAAATACGGGCTTTTCATATCGCGTTCATAACTTTCTACGGCCTCAGCTTCATTCACAATAATTTCGCAGCTAATGAACAAATTTTGCGATTTTTTCGCATTGTAAATAGGTTACAATCCGACTAAGATACTTTGCGCCACAAAACAGAACAAACATGTCAGACGTAAACAAAGAAAAAATGAAGGCCCTCCAATTGGCCATCGACAAATTGGAAAAGACCTATGGAAAAGGTTCGGTGATGAAACTGGGAGATGATGCCATCGAGCCGATGGAAGTAATTCCTACCGGTTCCATCAATCTGGACATTGCCTTAGGAATTGGTGGTTACCCTAAAGGACGTATCGTAGAGATATACGGACCGGAATCTTCGGGTAAAACAACGCTGGCCATCCATGCTATTGCAGAATGCCAGAAGCAAGGTGGTGTATGCGCTATTGTAGATGCGGAGCACGCTTTCGACAAGTTCTATGCAGAAGCATTAGGTGTAGATACTGCTAACTTGTTGATCTCACAACCCGATAATGGTGAACAAGGTCTCGAAATCGCAGACAACCTAATTCGTTCCGGTGCTATCGATCTGATCGTAATCGACTCAGTGGCGGCCCTCACACCCCGTGCGGAAATTGAAGGAGAAATGTCCGATTCTCAAGTGGGCCTGCAAGCGCGTTTGATGTCGAAAGCTCTTCGCAAACTTACCGGTACCATCAGCAAAACCGGATGTTGCTGCATTTTCATCAACCAACTTAGAGAGAAAATTGGGGTTATGTTCGGAAATCCCGAAACCACTACCGGTGGTAATGCCCTCAAATTCTATGCTTCCGTTCGTTTGGATATCCGCAGATCTCAACAGATCAAAGACGGTGAAACGGCCATCGGAAACCGCTCCAAAGTAAAAGTGGTTAAAAACAAAGTAGCTCCGCCTTTCCGTGTTGCCGAATTCGACATCATTTTTGGTCATGGTATCAGCCGTGTAGGCGAAATGATCGATCTTGGAGTGGATTACGCCGTTGTGAAAAAGAGCGGAAGCTGGTTTAGCTATAAGGAAACTAAACTTGGTCAGGGTCGCGATGCCGTGAAACAACTGCTCGAAGACAACCCTGAACTCATGGAAGAAATCGAAAAAGAAGTGCGCGCAGCCATCGCAGCGAAGGTGAAAGCGTAAAAAATTCGAATATTTTTGGCCCGTGGAACTTACCTTCCACGGGCTTTTTTCTTTTTTATCCCGCATTACGCATTAGAATAATTATTTCTGGAATGCGTTGCGGGATTCTCAAATCTACGCGATAGAAATCGATCTGCCTTCGACCAATTTCTTCATGCAATTCTATCGCGTGATTTGGGTTTATGATGTATCCTTGTACTCGTATGAGCAGAATAAATCTTTTCGTGGGTCTGGTTTTCATGTTCGCCTTAGCCGCATGTTACCAAAAACCCAAAACAACCGAAACGAACCAAGCGGAAAACACTACAAAAAATTCCATCGATTCTTCGCTTAGTTCACTCAACCAAAAAATCCTCGATGATCCAAGTAACTACATTAACTACTTGAACCGAGCGAAATATTATGGTGAAAAGGAAAACTATGAAATGGCATTCCTCGACATCTCCAGAGCATTGGAAATTGATAGCACTAAAGATGATGTATATCTCTATAAAGGAGAACTACATTGGTTCCGACAAGAAGTGAACAGCGCCTACGATGAATACAAAAACTGCCTGGGATTCAATGATAAAAATACCGACTGTCTGCTCAAGAAAGCGGCCATCGATATCGTTTTGAAGAACTACGAAACGGCCATTGCTCACATTAATTCTGCACTAAAAGAAAACGAATTTCTTCCCTACGGCTACTATCTCAAAGGTAGATTATACCGGCAGATTGGAGATACCACACTGGCTTTTTCATCGTACCAAACAGCCATCGAAATCGACCCTAACTACTATGATGCCTACATAGAACTTGGTCTTACCTATGCCGCTCGAAAACATCCATTGGCTCTCGAATATTATAATCAAGCCATTGCCATCAAACCGCAAAGCATTGAAGCGCTTTACAACAAAGCGATATTTTTACAAGAATCGGGGCAACTCGATAACAAGCGGTACAGACAAGCTTTTAATTGTTACGATGAAATTCTCAAGATCGATGATACGTGGGCTGCAGCTCACTTCAACAAAGGTTTTGTTTATCTCGAATACCTTCAACGTTATGATTCGGCTGCTGTAGAATTCAGTCATGCGATTCAGTTGGTACCTGCCTATACCAAGGCTTTTTATAACCGCGGACTCTGCTACGAAAGTCTGAACAAGATCAAAGAAGCTCAGGAAGATTATGTTCAAGCTCTCAAATTAGAACCTACCTATACCGACGCTGCTAAAGCATTGTCGCGTGTCCGTGGGGAATAAACACTTGACGCACTTCCATTAGGCAAGACCAAACGGGCAAATAGACAACTATTGCATGTTTAGACATCGAGGAAAGACAAGAACATTATCGCACAATTTGAGAATTGCCTCCTTGTTGTCTTTTGTTGCCGGTATAGTAAATGTCGCCGGATTCCTAGCCGTCCAAAAGTTGACAACGAATGTCACGGGACATTTTGCCTTTTTTGTTGACGAAGTTTTTAAGCTGAACTTTTGGCAAGGACTCATATACTTCCTCTACATTTTCTTTTTCTTCTTGGGTTCTTTTGTTTCGAATCTATTAGTCGAGTTAGTATCTAAGGTGAACAGCCGTTTAATCTATGTTACCCCGATTCTTATCGAATGTATCATCTTGTTTTCTGTTGCCTTTCTCGGAGAAATTCTTGTTATAGAAGCACCAAACATTCTCGCCTTTTCACTGCTATTCGCAATGGGTCTACAAAATTCGCTGGTGACCACCATCTCGAATGCAACGGTCCGTACGACTCACCTGACAGGGCTCTTTACAGATTTGGGCATTGAACTTTCTCAGCTCTTTTTTTACAAGCAAAAAGAACAAAAAGAAAAACTATACTCTTCCATTAAACTGCGCCTGACTATCATCACATTTTTCTTTGTGGGCGGACTACTCGGGGGAATATTTTATTCTACTATTCAGCTTTATGTCTTAGTCATTGCGGCCGGCGTATTACTCGTAGGTGTAATTTATGATGACATAAAGCTGAAATTGGCAAGGTAATAACAGTTACAGATTTCATATGAATGTGATGTATGTTGATTTATCAATTCATGAGCATTTCTCTCCGAAGGCCTCACCCTCCGCTTTCGACAAGTTCAAGGATACGAAAAGCTGCCAAAAACAAGTCATGGATTTAGATTGAAAATAGGCCTTTTACATTTTCTAGTTTTGAAAAACCATTTTTCTTCGAGGGCCTCACCCTCCGCCCTCTCCAGAGGAGAGGGGACCCATTCTATAAGCTGAAAAGTTTGCGTTTTTTAAAGCCGCGCACTCTTAAAAACCATATTTTTCATTTAACGTGAACGTCCCCCTCTCCTCGTCCTCCTGAGCCTGTCGTGTCCTTGAGCTTGTGGAAAGGGGATGGAGAGGGTCTAGGGGTGAGGCTTTTCGACGGTTTTGTCAACGCTCACATTTGGATTTTATGCTTGGGACTCGGGAGGATAAGGAAATGGAACCGATTCCTCAAACTGAAAACATCACCTGATCACCGGTTTAAATTTCAGAGCGTGGGTTGAGGGAGCTCCCTCTTCGTATTCAAGTTGAATAGAAAGAAAAGCTCTTTTGTGGTAATAGGTATCCGGATTTTTTTCGTCGCGCAATGTCAAGAATAACTCCAGAAAAACAACGCCGGTATATTCCTCTTCAGTTACAGAAAAAGTAAACTCATCGCCCGAAACATCCATACTTCCAAAAGACAAGGGAGCTGAACCATCCGAATGCACTTCATTGTGACCCATTTGATCTATTGTGAATTGCCCTAAATCCAGATTTACAGTAATAGTAGGTTTAGAACCACAGTTTATGGGATCGAAAGGAGCCGATTCACAATGCGACGTAGCGTCGGCAAATCGCCATAAATTGCTACTAGGTAGATATCTGAAACTTTTTGACTTCCCCTTTTTACCGCTCAATAATCTGAAGGTGTTATTTCCTCCATCACTTACGGTTATTTGATCGTGCCATTTGATTAGGTCGAAAGGAAAAGAGAATTCTGTTTTGTTTCCTTTGCCATTTTTAAATCCCTTCTTACCACTCCCACTATATGCGGAGAAAACACCATCTACAAATTTCAATATTTGGTGATCTGCACTTGCGTATAGTTTATCATCAATACTGACAAAAGACCGTACACCTCTTTTCTTGCAAAAAAACTGTGGTTCCGCTTTTGAGCCCACCGCCGGTATGGCAATGCGATAAACCGAACCATCGCTCAAAACACAAAATACTTCCTCAGTTCCCATAGACAGGTTTACGATCGATGGTCGAATTCCTGTCGATGCATCTACTGCCACATCAATCCTACACCACTCAACTGCATTTTTCGCATTTGGATTGCATTCGAAAATCTGATTATACTCCGCAGATGCAACAAGTACTTTATCATTCCATACCAAGACATCCGTTGGGTAACCGAAGGGTTCGGTTTCGTCCAAAATCTTATCGGTCATACCCGCATTTTCACCCACTTCCTGCAGTTGCGAATTTCGAAAACTGACCCCGTTGCCAAGTACGGTTCGTACCTCTCCATTTTTAAAATCGGCCACACGCAATCTCTGATTGAACTTATCGGCCATGTATAGCAGATAATTCTTTTCATCATAGGCTATTCCGGAAAGCCCATTGAATTTGGCAACATCAAAAGTTCCATCTACATATCCTTGACCTGCCGAGCCAATCACGGTATTGATAGATCCCATCGGGTCCATCAACAAGGCGCGGTTGTGAGCTGCATCTGTGACGAATAGTTGTTGTGCCCCCGCCCCATAAGTTAGGTACGTCGGATTTTCGATTAGGGGTTGTGCCAGATAATCCGGGTTGATCACCGGCATGTAGCGGTTCTTTGAAAAAACTGTACCGGCATTCGGGCTTTTTGCCATTTGACTGAAGCTATCCATCAGTCCGGTCAGTTCCGGACTCAGCCCCGATTTAGCTAAAACCTGAAATGGTTTTTGTTGATTTAAGTAGGCCATTAAAACGCCCACTTTCCTATCGGCAGGTAGATTTTTTAAACTCAAAAAATCCGGCACAAGCGCAATCGGGTGATTGATTCTATTTACACTGACATATTTTTTGATTCTATCCAATTGATAAATATCCATTGAATCGGAGCTAAACACCGTTACCATTTGAATGTGAAACATGTTTTCTACCAAATTATTCAAGTAGATATTCTGTTCTGTACAGTCGACACAATCCAAATCCATGGTATGAATAAGGAGAACCTTATCTCTAAAAGAATTAAAGCTTAGGGGGAAATCGGTGTTCAACCATATTGTACCGACAGCAAATTCATCTTTAATATCGGTGGCGGCTACGGGTTTAATCTGCCCATGGGACATAAGTTGAAGAGCCAATGCGAATAACATACTAGTGGTTATCGCAACATTTGACAGTGTAGGTATCCTCATACTATATAGAGTAGTTTAATAAAAAAGGGAACCATGAGATTCCCTTTTTATTTGATAGAAAACAATCTTATTTAACCTTTTCCACGATGGCCTTGAAGGCATCCGGATGGTTCATCGCCAAATCAGCGAGTACTTTTCTGTTTAGTTCAACACCGCCTTTGTGGATCTTATCCATAAATACTGAATAAGACATTCCGTACTCTCTTGCGCCGGCATTAATCCTAGCGATCCAAAGTGAGCGGAAATTTCTCTTGCGCTGTTTACGACCGATGTAGGCGTAACACAATGCTTTTTCTACGGAGTTTTTGGCTACTGTCCAGACATTTTTTCTGGAACCGAAATAGCCTTTAGCCATCTTTAAGACTTTCTTCCTTCTGGCTCTGGATGCGACTGCGTTTTTTGAACGTGGCATATGATTTTTGTTTTTTGGTAATTGGCGATATCGCTAGGATATACTTAGACCAATTCCCGGGTTAAACGTTACCGTGCTCTTTTTTTGTTTGAGATCAGGCGAGCAACTGGGCCTTGATACTTTTTGCGTTTGTACTATCCACGATGGCACCATGTCCAAGAGCGCGTTTGCGTTTCTTCGACTTCTTTGTGAGAATGTGCCTCATGAATGCGTGCTTACGCTTGATTTTACCGGTACCCGTAAGCTTAAAACGCTTCTTGGCGCCGGATTTGGTTTTCGATTTTGGCATCGCTATTCAGATTTAACTATTTACTTTTTCTTTGGGTTGATCAGCACAAACATCTTCTTTCCTTCGAGCTTTGGCATAGCCTCAGGAATTCCATATTCAGAAAGTTCTTGTATGAACTTAAGCAACAACACCTCTCCTCTTTCTTTAAAGACAATAGCCCTTCCTTTAAAAAACACATGTGCCTTCACTTTTGCTCCCTCTTGGAGAAAGTTGACCGCATGTTTTAGTTTAAACTGAAAGTCGTGATCGTCAGTATTAGGACCGAAACGAATTTCTTTCGTCTCGACGTTGGTCTGCTTAGCTTTGATTTCTTTCTGACGTTTCTTCTGATCATAGAGAAACTTCTTGTAATCAACGATTCTGCAAACCGGTGGTACTGCGTTGGGTGAAATCTCCACCAGGTCCTTTTCCTGTTCTTCGGCTAATCTCAAAGCTTCTTTGAGACTGTAGACGCCAACCTCAACGTTTTCGCCTACCAATCGAACTTCTTGCGCCAGGATCCTGCTGTTGATGCGGTGCTCATCTTCTTGTTGCACGCGCCCCCTGAATACTTTCTTAATAATGTGCCCTCCTTTTTTAAGGTGTTCCTATAAAACTTTTTTTATTCCGCTAACATCGCTTTAACCTCTTGGTCAAGCTTCTTTGCGAAGTCTTCTATGCTCATTGAACCCAAATCGCCTTCACCCTTTTTACGTGGCGAAACTGTTCCGGCACCGGCTTCCTCTTCTCCTACTATCAACATGTACGGGACTTTTTCCATCTCCGCATCACGTATTTTCTTGCCCACTTTTTCATTCCGGTCGTCAACGAGCGCGCGAATATCGTAAGAAATCAGTTCCCTTACGACGTTTTGCGCATAATCATTGTATTTTTCACTCACAGGTAATATTCTAACCTGCTCCGGAGTGAGCCAAAGTGGGAACTGACCGGCACAATGCTCAATCAATATGGCCACAAAACGCTCCATCGAACCAAAGGGTGCCCTGTGAATCATCACCGGACGGTGTTTTTGGTTGTCTGAACCTGTGTATTCCAATTCAAATCGCTCGGGTAGATTATAATCCACCTGAACAGTTCCTAACTGCCACTTTCTACCGATGGCATCGCGAACCATAAAGTCCAGCTTAGGCCCGTAGAATGCGGCTTCCCCGAGTTCAATAACCGTTTTCAGGCCTTTCTCCTGAGCTACTTCTTGAATCGCTCTTTCCGCTTTTTCCCAATTTTCTTCGGACCCAATGTACTTGTCCGGATTGTTCGGATCTCTCAATGAAACCTGAACTAGAAAATCGTTGAAATTCAGTGTTTTGAATATGTATAAAACAATGTCGATTACGCGAGAAACTTCCTCTTTTACCTGATCATTCGTACAGAAAATGTGGGCATCATCTTGTGTAAAACCACGAACACGGGTCAGTCCATGCAATTCTCCACTTTGCTCATATCGATAGACCGTTCCAAATTCAGCCATGCGAATGGGTAAATCTTTGTAAGAACGGGGTTTGGCGCTATAAATCTCGCAGTGGTGAGGGCAGTTCATGGGTTTAAGCATGAATACCTCTCCTTCCTGAGGAGTTTCGATCGGACGAAAGCTATCTGCACCGTACTTTGCCCAATGGCCGCTGGTTTCGTATAATTCTTTGCTTCCAATGTGAGGTGTAATAACCTGCACATAACCTGCTTTTTTCTGAGCTGCGGTAAGGAACGCAGTCAAACGACTTCGGAGATCCGTTCCTTTTGGCAACCACAATGGAAGACCTTGTCCCACTCGACTCGAGAAATGGAAAAGTTCCAATTCTTTCCCAAGTTTTCGGTGATCGCGTTTTTTCGCTTCCTCCAAAAGAACCAAATAGGCTTCGAGCTCGCTTTGCTTAGGAAAAGTAATAGCGTAAACACGGGTGAGCATTTTGTTTTTCTCATCCCCTCTCCAGTAGGCACCGGCTACATTGAGCAACTTAGCAGCTTTGATAAAACCTGTGTCCGGAATATGCGGACCGCGGCATAAATCGGTGAAACCGCCTTGGGTATAAAATGTGATCGTCCCGTCGGTCAGATCATTGATCAATTCTAGTTTGTAGGGATCTTCTCTTTCGGTGAAGTAGGCAAGAGCTTCCGATTTGCTTTTTTCCTGACGGATGTATGCATTTTTCTGTCGGGCTAATTCGAGCATCTTTTTCTCAACCTTGTCGAAATCCTCTTGCGCAAAGGATTTTCCACCAAAATCAACATCGTAATAAAATCCATTTTCGATGGGTGGTCCGATGGCTAATTTGGCTTCAGGATAAAAAAGTAAAATCGCCTCTGCCATTAAGTGAGCCGATGAGTGCCACAATGTGCTCTTGCCATTGTCGTCGTTCCATGTAAGCAGCTTGAGGCGGCAATCGGAATCGATCGGACGACCGGCGTCGCGAACTTCGCCGTCAATTTCAGCACAGAGTACATTCCGGGCCAGGCCTTCGCTGATGGAAAGGGCAACCTGCATGGCAGTGGTGCCTTTTTCCACCTGACGGGCACTTCCGTCCGGCAAGGTGATGGTAATCATCGTGGGGTTAGTTTTTTAAAAAGTGTGCAAAGGTAACACTTTTAAGCAGATTTTTCGCCGGAAATCGACAGAATCGGAGGCTTAAACTTCCGTTGAAGTTTTAACCCCAAGTACACTCGCTATATCCGGACGGAAATAACGTTCGCTTTTCAGCACTTTCCCGTCTTCGCGATAGATCGGCTGACCATTTTCATCGAGTTTCGACATGTTGGATCGTTGAATCTCGACAAATACTTCGGCAATCTTTTCTTGCAGTCCATGGGAAATAATAGTTCCACAAAGTATGTAGAGCATATCGCCCAAGGCATCCGCTACTTCTACTAAATCGCCTCGACGAGCGGCTTCCAAGTACTCTTCATTTTCTTCCTTCATCAATTCAAACCGAAGCTGATGAAGCCTTTCCGCAATAGCGCCTGTGGGTTCATTCTCGCGATTCAATTTAAATGAAGTGTGAAATTCTTCCACGTGGGCTATCGTTTCGCGAAGGCTGATCAGTTTTGACATCTCAAAGATTTTTTACAAAAATATCGGAGTCCCCTCAGCTCTTAGTTCTCATTTTATCCACCACCTCTTCACAACTCGCATTTATCAATGAGATTGGAAGATGTACCTTTGCGCCCGTGAATTTCCGACTACAACCCGATCAGTTTTTCGACATTCTGCTGAAAGAAATCCAGGAGTATCCCACTTTACAAGGCTACTACCGGTTTCTTCAGAATACCGAAAGCTTCGAATTTAGAAAGGCATATTACCTCCAGCGACTGGAGTATATCGCACAGTGCGTGGCTAAATCGCCCGGAACCACCATATGGGATATTGGTTGTGGGTATGGAACTACAGCCATTTTTCTAGTTTTGAATGGATACACGGTGCGTGGAAGTACCCTCGAATATTATTTTGCTGAAATACCCGAACGTCTAAAGTTTTGGTCGCAGTATGGCAACTTAACAGGTCTTCAATTGGACTACGAAAATCTGTTTGATTATCGTTCTGAAACAAATGTGAAGTACGACTTCATTATCGTTCAAGACACCCTTCATCACCTAGAACCCATCGATCAGGCTCTTGCTATTATTTCGAACTCCTTGAAAACAGGGGGTGAAATGATTGCAGTGGAAGAAAATGGATCCAACATTATTCAGCGTCTCAAACTCTTTAAGCAGCGTGGGAATAAACGAATCATAACGATTCGCGATGAACGTTTGGGCAAGGATATCCTATTGGGAAATGAAAATATCAGACCCATAGAATTATGGACTGAACTCTGTTCGTCGGCCGGTTTGCAAATTCGAGAAAATTCGGTTCATTACGTTAGACTTTTCCCTCCGCAAAAATTCAAATCCGGTAAAACGGCTGAAGTAATAAAGAAGGAGCAGGAGATTTGGAGGAAGAATTCTTTTTTACGCAAGTACTTTTTCTTTGGAATAAACTTTTCGGCTGTAAAGCGATAAATTAGAATGTGGGTAAAAAAGAAAGGGTCTCCCCGTTGGCAGACCCGTTCCATATTCCTTAACCAAAACCGAGTTCTAGAACTGAACTCTGACCTGTAAACGCTCAGAATTCAAACTTGTTGCAGAAAATCCTCGACAATTAGGCCAGTTAACGTTTTTTAGATATGAACCCACCAAACTGATGCATGAATTGGACCTTTATTTTCATCCCCAATTAGCCTCATTACCAATACTTAGCGTCCGATTTCGTTTTGATTGAGTCTTTTTTTTACAAATCGAGATTATATTTGCGCCCTCAAAAAATTATTTGGGGGTATAGCTCAGCTGGCTAGAGCGCTTGCATGGCATGCAAGAGGTCATCGGTTCGACTCCGATTATCTCCACAAAAAATTTGAAAGTTGAATAAATCCGCCCTTGGCGGATTTTTCTATTTAGGACCCTTGCATACGGGCAAGCTTGCTTGCAGGTATGCAAGGGTCCTAAATAGAAAAAACTTGCAGCGAAGCGGAGAGTTATTCAACTTTCACATTTTTTGTAAGGCCCCCCCCGACGGAGCACGCAAGTACCCCGATTATCTGAATAGGTCCTGATAAATTCATTTTCTGCGAAGTAGATGGCAGAAATAGGTCCTGATAAATTCATTTTCTGCGAAGTAGATGGCAGAAATAGGTCCTGATAAATTCATTTTCTGCGAAGTAGATGGCAGAAATAGGTCCTGATAAATTCATTTTCTGCGAGGTAGATGGCAGAAATAGGTCCTGATAAATTCATTTTCTGCGAAGTAGATGGCAGAAATAGGTCCTGATAAATTCATTTTCTGC
>JBILMS010000156.1:0-4288 GCA_044375415.1 Flavobacteriales bacterium | reverse complement strand
GGAATGTGAAAACTTCATCCCTTTCGCCATATCCCACAACAACTAGGCTTTCTTTTAGCCCTCTACCCCTTGCTGACTCTACATATTGCCTTGCTTCACGCACCATCTCGGCACCAATCAACATAGGAGCTATCATACATGGCAACCACGAATCTTCGTAAAAATTAAGAAAGTTAAATCTTAAAAAGAGAAATCCAGTCCTGCGATTACCCAGTGTTCAGCCTTGATGCGCTTAGCATTTTCGTTTACATAGGATTTAGTGAGATGCTCAGCTATCGCCTGTGTCACGGGTGCAATTCCTCAAAGAAAGAATACCTATTGACACTACCAAGGCCAAATCGTTAAGTCAAGTCGAAAGTAGCGTCCACTGAATGGTGGCGAAAAATAGTCACAACGTCACAACCAAGTAGGAGACTCAGTTGTGGCTATGACCGGGAGTGTGACGCTACTGGATTCAGTGACGTGGTTCTTCCTTAAAGAGCTGATTCCCACCTACAGCGCGGGTGGCATTGGGTTGAGAACAATCTTCCAGGTGCCGGCGTTTGCGACAATGTGACGGTGACATCGGAAGCAGAGAGCACGTCCGAACAATCCACCTACCTTGCCGCTGTCCGATCAATTGGGTTGACCTCCTGCGGCGTTAGGGGGCAAAATGCCGGAGAAAGTTGATCCTGGTCCCTATTCGGAACCAGGGATCAAGCCTGCGGTTGAGGCCCCGTGGTCTAAACCGCAGGGCCGTCCTGTTCACTCCTCTTCTGGATCTATGAGATCAGAATCCAGATCAAGCACCGACCAGGGGATTAGGACACAGCGGTGGCTGCCACCTCCTTTAAATCGCACGGTGTTTTCTTGTAATACCGCCCCGGGGAGTTCTTTCAAACGATCTTTGTGGGCCGATTGGGACCATTTTGTTCCTCTGAAAATGTCGGTGATCTTGCCTTGATTGGCAACTATTAACCCTGCGGCATCTACCTTGAGACCAAACTGGCCTAGCTGCGTGACACGGCAAGCATCACGTTCCTCAGTCGTTTTGAGGTGTTCCAACAGCACCCGCATCGTGGAGCCGTAACCACTAGGGCTAAACGAAAGCAGGTGCTCCAAACAATCTTCTGATTCTTGGAGTGCTGGATTCTCGCCCGCATCAGGATCTGGGCGGTAGGACCAACCCTGATCCTGCAGCCACTGGCCTGCTTCTTCCACACTCAAGCGGCGGGTGCTCAATAGCAGATGCGCACCTGCAAGGGTCGTGCCGTAGGTGTCGCAGTAGCGGGTCGGAACCCCGTCAGGGATGCGGGATTGGATTGCCGCTTTGAACACCTCGATATTGGCGCACAGGGTGGGCACGTTATTGAGGACGCGGCGCAATAGACGCTCCCCGGTCTGGCGCGTGATCACCTGCTTACAGCGCCCATTGACGGCTGCCCAAACGTCAGCCGGTTGGTGCTGACGCCGAATGCAGACAATACGGGAGCGGTCAGCTGGGTTCGGGATCGTGGCATTGATGCCGCTAATCGATAGGCTGGAGCGGAGCTGGTAGGTGATGGCCTTCCCAGACTGGCCTCCTCGACAGGTGGACGAGCCGTCGTAGCAGTATCTGGCGAACTGCAGATGCTGTTGACGCTTGAACGGGTCCTCATTTTCGGATTCATCAATCCAGATGGGCAGCACATCGTTGTTGAGCTGCTGGCGAAGGCCTGCTTCTGTTGGGTTGCTCATTTTGATGCCGATCCCTGCTTGCAGGGGTATGACCACGTTGTTATTGAACTCCGATTTGCCGGAGCCGAAAGACGCGCTATTTTGGAGGACAGGACGGAAGGGGATGGCGCCACCCGCCAGGCTGGTAACCACGAAACCACCGGCGTACAAGGGATGCTCGGGCTCTACCCAGCCCATGGCGGTGACGGCGTTAAGCACCTCTAGACCCTCCTCGTCGGTGAGTTCTGGGGTGTTGAGGTCAATCTGCAAGGGCTCCCGACGGATGTAGGCGTATCGTGTCTCCAAGTCACTGAATGCAGTGACTTGGCCATCCACCATCAGCACGTCGCCCCGATTGAAGACGACCCGGCCTTCATCGAGGTACATGCCCCTACCGCGTAGATCACCTGGGCTGAAGACGCCCATCTTATCGGCTTCTTTTATGATGGCGGTCATGGCGTGGTTGCAATTGATGCCGTCATTCTTGTTTGGAAATTTGCCAATCCAGTAATGTACATCGGAATGAAGCCTAAGTATGCTAACTAGGTTTGTTGTTGGATGCATTTCAAAAAGTTGCTGGGTGGCATTGTTGCGGACCCAGATATTCTTATGGTGTTCATCCCAGCCATAGATACGAAAGGGCCGTTTGGCTTCAGGTCCAAATGCTGAGGGTTGATCGTCTGAGATCTCCTTGATCTCAATCTCCATCACGTTTACTCCCAGGGCGATTGATGGGCCGGAGGCAACAAGCGCTTGGCTGAGGGTCTTCACTTGGGGCACACCACGGCCTAGGGGCTCGGTGGTGGGAGTGCCTGCCTCCACGACTGGGTGGCAGGCTGAAGGGTGATCCGGCTGGCTGACATCCGTGGTGTCTAGGGTTGTGGCCTCGGCCGTCCGCGAGGCTGTGACCTTCTCTTGAGCAGGGAAGGGCTCCTCGCTCGTTTCCGGATCGGGGAGTTTGGTCCCGTTCTCAACAGGCAGTGTCTGCAAAGTGCAAGACACCGACCGGCTGACTGGATCTGCTTGTATAGCAGTCTGGTGCAGCAGGTGATCAGGTTGATCGGAGGGTAAGTCGACAGCCTCGGCCGTGGACACCTCGCATAGGCTTACTAATGGCTCCGGCAGTCCATCGACGCTCGCAAGAGCGCTTTCTTCGTTGTAAGTCATAGTTGGTAAAAGTCGTGCCGCGTACGCGCGCGTAAAGATGTGCTTGATCTAAAATTACTGGCCGTGGCAGCAACAACGCGCCTCCTATTTATCGCCCTGTTCAAAAGCATTCAAGGATGGATTTGCTGCTGTCAAACGGCCTTCCTGTACTCAGCTCGCCTGTTTCGCCGTCCCTACTCGACGGTTCAATTGGCCTCGGTAGGCAAGGGCCTCACGGCACTTCGGGACATCCCAAAGCCGGGGGCTGTTGGGGTGAACTCCGTAGATCCAGTGGACACCTTCGATCAGGATGTGGTCCCGATCGGCGTACCGCTTGAGGGTAACTTCGTGAACTCCGAGCTCATGAGAAGCAAAACCGGTTCGCAGCCATTCCGGCGCCGGCTCAGTTACGAGGTGCCTGGTCTTCATGGCGAAGCCGCAGGGACACGTTTAGTTGAGCCGAATGCTCCTCGGCGGGCATGTTGGAGAAGGCTTCATCCTTCTTCTTGGCCCGATCTGCAGGCTCCATTTCCGCCATCAGGCAAGAGCACTCAGCTTTTCCAGCAGCCTGAACTTCTGGATCTGGGCTGGAAACCCGGAGTTCGGTCGCCGCCTGCTGCTCAAAAGTAGGAGGAAGTGGAAATTTAAGCCCAGTATTTTGGAAATGGGTAAAATCGGAGTACTCGAAACATTTTTTCTGCCAGTTCTTTGATTCGTCGTCATACACGTAGGTGTAGCCAACAAATTCATAGGGTTCGCCGTTAGGGCTCAACTTACGCAAGCGGCCTCTAAGGCGATCTCCCTCTAGACCCGACAAGCTATCGGCGTGATCAAGCAGGCATCGGGGATAGAGCCGAGAATTGATCAGAAGGCCTAGCTTCTTGATCTTTCTACCAATAGCTCTCTCTGCTTCGCGGGCAAGGGCTTTTTCACTAGCATCCCCTTTAAGTCGGTGAGGCTTGAAATATTTAGACATAAGTTTGTTTACTTATTAAAGGCAAAAAGCGAGTTAAGAACAATTATAGTAGTGTAGATTTTCACTTCAGTAGCGGTGCTGAAGTGCAACTTCCAGTCAGAACCCTCAGCAGGCAAGAAAAACTGAGGTAGCAGGGTTGGGAAGGGAGCCTTCGCCAGCATCCCGGCGGAGCGCCGGGAAAAGTCTCATAGGAACCTACCACAGCCCCTTGGGAAACGCGTGCGGCGTCTGCCCAACATCCCAATGCAAGCATCCTCAGCTTTCGATCGATCAGGCCCGCGCCATGGGCAATGAACCTGCCAGTTCCCCAGACGGGTGCATGGCTGCTAGGGAGGGGAACTGGCAGTCAGAGAGGCTGGGCTTCCTGTTGATCGCGGTTCAAGCGGCTCTGGGCGATCGCCTGTTCGAGGGTGCGCTGATCGGTCCACTGGCCATAGCAAGCCGTGTGGGTGATCAGGCTGTGCCCCATCA
>JBILMS010000026.1:0-43660 GCA_044375415.1 Flavobacteriales bacterium | reverse complement strand
GTGAACGTCCCCCTCTCCTCTGGAGAGGGCGGAGGGTGAGGCCTTCGTAGACGTATGCTCTTGAAAATATGGGAAATCCAGATAGTTCATTTTCAAACCAATTCAAGAACTTGTCATTGGCTGCAAACTCACGCAGTGAGTGCGTCGAAGGGTTGACTGGTCGGGGTGTGATAGCAATGGAAATGAACCCTTTCACGAAATGATCAAGTAAGGTTCAGGGTTCACAGAATATTTTGAGCGTACATTAATCCAGCTTTTCGAAAATCGAATTTTTGCTCTTGTATTCGGGGACGAGTTCTTTGATTTTGGCCACGATCGCCTGATTGTTCTGCGATTCGAACAGGGCTATGAGTTGATCAATTTGGGGCAGCACTGATGGGAGATCATACTCACGGACTTTGGCTCGAAGAATTTTAGGGTGGTGAGTTGGCAGGGTATTCTCTTCATCTGCTAAAACTTCTTCGAAGAGTTTTTCTCCAGGACGCATCCCCGTCACTTTAATCTCAATATCTCTTCCAACTTCCAAACCCGAAAGTTTAATCATGTTTTCAGCGAGATCCATTATGCGAACACTCTTGCCCATATCAAAGGCGAAAATCTCTCCTCCTTGACCCATGGCCCCTGCTTCCAATACCAACTGGACGGCCTCCGGAATAGTCATGAAAAATCGGGTCACGTCGGGATGGGTAACTGTCAGTGGGCCTCCCTCTTCTATTTGTTTTTTGAAAATGGGAATAACAGAACCGTTGGAACCCAGGACATTTCCAAAGCGCGTAGTGATAAACTTAGTTTTTCCTTCTTGATTTTTTGCCTGTGCATAAATCTCCCCCACCCTTTTTGTCGCGCCCATTACACTTGTAGGATTGACGGCTTTATCTGTACTAATTAGCACAAATTTTTCGACCCCCATTAATACCGACAAATCGACCATGTTTCGAGTGCCCAGAACATTCGTCAAGACTGCCTCACTCGGATTGTCTTCCATCAAGGGGACATGTTTATAGGCAGCGGCATGGTAGACTACATTGGGACGAAAATGTTCCATCATTCTTTTCATGCGATCATATTGACGCACGTCACCCATAACCCATTCACATCGAGAATGTCCGGGAAGAGATAGAACCTCATTTCCTAATTCGAATTGAGGAGTTTCTGCTTGATCGAGTATTACCAGTTTAGAAGGATTCAATCGCAGAAGTTGACGAACCAATTCACTTCCTATACTTCCTGCAGCACCCGTAACAAGCACTACTTTATTCGATACTTGAGCGGATACCGCTTCACTGTCTAGTTGAATTGCCTCACGTCCCAGGAGGTCTTCGATACGCACATCTCTAATCTGGCGGGCGCTGAGCTCTCCTCCTATCCATTGTTGAACGGGGGGAATGTTTAATACACGAACATTATATTGAATTCCTAGATTTATAATTTCCGCCTTCCTATCCTTGGGGAAAGGATTGATGGCCAAAATCATTTCATCTACTTTTCCGGAAGCAAGTAATTCTTCGAGTTTGGAACCTGGAAATATTTCGGCCCCTTCTAGTTTTTTTCCACTTTTGTTTTTATCGTCATCCACAAAGGCAAATACATCAACTCCGCTTCGTTGATCTCTATCCAGTGTGCGTTTGGTAATCAATCCCGCTTCCCCTGCTCCGAAAATTATGGCCCTTTTGTGCGCTTTATCCGGGGTTTTTAATTCGAGATAAAGAACTTTGATGGTAATTCTGCTGACCACCATGGCGAACAATGTCAAGAGGTAATCGAGAATGATAATACTATTCGGAATGAAATAAAGATGATCGTAGAAATGATACTTCACTTGATTTAATCCCGCAAAAAACAAGGAGCCGGCCGTTAGCACCACAAAAATTCGGGTCGTGTCTTGTGTGCTTGTATACCTAATTATTCCGGCATAGGTCTTACCCATCACAAAAGAAGCAGCCCGCACCAGCAACAAAATGGGGAAAAAACGAATGGCGAGGTCTATTTCAATCGGGGGAATTACAAATTCGAAGCGCACCAAATAAGCAATCACAAACGACAAGCACACGATGACCATATCGATGCTAAAGATGAGCCAACGCGGTGTATTTTTAGATGGGAGCCACATATGTCGCGAATGTAATGCTGCCTAGGCTAATTTTGGGCGATTCGTTTACTGAACCACTGGGCTTTTTGAGTGTTAAGCACTTATACACAGTGGTTCATAAGATACTTGGTGTACATATTACACTTTCTTATATTTGACAAAACAATAGACAGACATATGCGCACCTTTTTACTCAGTTCATTGCTTTTCACGGGAATTTCTATTCACGCACAAGTTATTACTACGGATCCACCTTTTCCAACACAGGACGATTTTATTACTATATCGTATGACGCCGGTGAAGGCAATCAAGAACTAATGGGTGTATTCCCTGTATTTGCGCACACAGGCGTTATTTCCAATTACAGTTCAAGTGCTACTGATTGGCAACATGTAGTGGGAGATTGGGGCACTAATGATTCGGATGTTTTGATGGTTCCTCAGGGCAACAATATTCATACAATTGTAATTCAGCCGAGCACATTTTATGGGCTTAATGCTGATGAAGTGGTTACCCATTTGGCCTTTGTTTTTCGAAACCAATCCGGCTCTTTAGTGGGAAGAAATGCGGATGGATCCGATATTTTTATTCCACTTTACCAAGCCGGATTCAACGCGAACATTGTATCACCGGCTTTTAACAACGGCATTATCAGTCCTAATGAAGATGTGAATTTTGTATGTGAGGCTTCATCTTCAGCGACTCTCACTTTAACAGTCAACGGAATTGAGGTGGCAAATGAAATTAACGCTACCACCTTAAACTACACATTTTCGGAAACGTCATCCGGAGAATATGAGATTGTTTATACCGCAGACAATGGTATTGAAACCATAGAAGAAACCGTGAGTCTGGTGATTGTGCCCGAAGTAAATGTTGCCGCTTCTCCATTGGGTACAATTGATGGAATCAACTATATAAATACCACGGCGGTTCGTTTACAGTTTTATGCACCCGGTAAAGACTATCTATTTGTTGTCGGGGATTTTAATGATTGGGCATACGATTTAGACTACATGATGAATCGCACCCCCGACGGAAATACTTGGTGGCTTGATATCACAGGGCTAACTCCCGGTCAGGAATACAGATTTCAGTATTACATCGGAGAAGATAATATGCGTGTTGCCGAAATCTATGCGGACAAAATTCTCGACTATTGGAATGATCCATGGATAGATGATAATTCGTATCCGAATTTGATTGAATACCCTGTTGGCCTAACAAGTGAACCCGTTTCTGTACTTCAAACCAATCAACCGGTGTACAATTGGACGGATGGATCATATCAGCGACCCGATAAAGAAAAGCTCATTATTTATGAATTGTTGGTTCGCGATTTTTTGGAAGACGGAAATTATCAAACGCTACTAGACACCTTGGACTATCTGGAAAATATGGGTATCAACGCGATTCAATTTATGCCCATAAATGAATTTGAAGGAAATGAATCGTGGGGTTATAACCCAAGTTTTTATTTCGCCCCCGACAAAAATTATGGTACAAAAGCAGCGCTAAAAGATTTTATCGATGAGTGTCACAGTCGCGGTATGGCTGTCATAATGGACATTGCGCTAAATCATAGTTTTGGTCAAAACCCAATGGTTCGCATGTACTTCGATGCAGATGCCGGACAATATGGTGAACCCACCTCAGACAACCCTTGGTTTAATGAAACACCTAAACACGATTTTAATGTTGGTTACGATTTTAACCATGAACAACCTCGAACGCGCGAATTCTGCAAACGTGTATTTGAATATTGGCTCGAGATATATCACATCGACGGTTTCCGACTCGATCTTTCCAAAGGATATACGCAAGTAAATACCCTGGGAAATACAGCCCAGTGGGGAGTTTATGATCAAAGCCGTATCAACATTCTAATCGATTATTTTAATCATAGTCAGAGTGTAGAGCCCGGCTCTTATTTCATACTTGAGCATTTTGCCAACAACGACGAAGAAACCGTTTTGGCAAATACCGGAATGATGCTTTGGGGCAATTTGAATTATCAGTTCAATGAAGCAAGTATGGGTTATTCGAGCAATTTAAATTGGGGAAATTACCAGCAGAGAGGTTGGGGAAATCCACATTTAATAACCTACGCCGAATCGCATGACGAAGAAAGACTGATGTACAAAAATCTCTTGTATGGCAATAGCGCAGGTTCGTATGACATTACGGATTTGACCACCGCACTGAAGAGACAGGAATTAATTCATACGCTTTTGATTCCGCTGCCCGGTCCGAAAATGATATGGCAGTTCGGTGAGCTGGGTTACGACTACAGTATCAATACATGCTCAGATGGTGTTACGATAACTGAAGATTGCCGCACAGATTCCAAACCGATACGTTGGGATTATCGCGATGTCGAACAACGACTTCACCTCTACAAATGGATCGCTGCTTTAAATAATCTAAAGACCGAATATCCTACATTTTCTACAAGCGACTATACTTACGACGCCGGTGGATTTGGGAAACGGATTATTCTTAATCATGCCGATATGGATGCGGTGGTTGTCGGAAATTTTCAGGTAACAGATCTCAATATGGTTCCCGGATTTCAGCAGACCGGAACCTGGTACGACTATGCAACTTCTTCTCCCGTTGAAGTCAATGATTTGGGAAGTACTTGGTTTTTCCCGGCCGGCGATTTTCATGTTTACACGGATATGCAGCTTCCTGCCCCTGATTTAAATGTGGGTCTTGCCGAAATACTCGAATTTACCGGAGGAAATGTGAGCCTCTACCCTAATCCGGCTGATGCATTCGTAAACGTGCTTGTTGAGGTAAACGTGGCTGAGACTGTTTCCTGTTTTATAAACGATTTCAGTGGAAGACAGGTATTTGCCAATAAAAACGTACCTTTAATTTCGGGTGCCAATAAGATTGAAATGTCCATTGAGAACCTTCCCAATGGATCTTATATCCTCAATATTATTGGAGAACACTCGTCGTATTCGTTGCCACTAGTGGTGACCGGGAGATAAAATCAAATAGTTAGTGTACATATAACACTTATTTGATTTTTTGTTAAGTTTGTTGCTGTAAAACCACGACCTTAAACCTATTTTGATCCATGAGAAGATCTTACATGTTTGTGCTGTTCTTATTCCTTTGTTCAGCTGCAACATCCTTCGGTCAGTCCATATTTGGAGTGATTACCGATGAAAATGGTGACCCCTTTCCCGGAGTAGTCGTTTCCGTTCCGGCCTCGAATAAAGGAACCTCAACAGACATAAATGGTGCATACACCCTCGCATTGAGCAGAGGGAAACACATCGTGGAATATAGTTTTTTGGGGTATTTGAAACAGACCAAAGAATTTCAATTGGGAGAAAGCGGAGAGACCAAATTGGATCTACAACTTCAACCGGATGTTGTAACGCTCGATAATGTAGAAATCATCGGATACGGTGTCCAACGCAATCGCCCAAACACCGGTTCGGTTTCTAAAATTGGAGGAAAGGAAATAACCGCCATTCGCACACCTAGTTTCGAGGCTGCTTTACAAGGTCAAGCTCCCGGCTTGCAAGTTTCTCAAGCTTCAGGTATTGCAGGTGCGGGATCTCTCATACGCATACGCGGTATCGCATCGATTTCGGCCGGAGGAGATCCTTTGTATATAGTAGATGGAATTCCTATTACACAAGATTATTTTCTAAGAGGGAATAGCGGTGCATTAAACAACAATCCACTAGCGAGCATCAACCCTAGCGATATTGAAAATGTTGAAATCCGCAAAGATGCAGCTGCTGCCGGCGAATATGGATCTCGCGCTGCCAATGGCGTTATCATTATTACCACAAAAAGAGCAAAGGAAAAAGGATGGAAATTTGATTTCTCCACCAACTTTGGTGTGAGTAATCCTGCTACTCGTCCGAATATGTTGAACTCTGAGGAGTACCTTCAACTTCGTCAGGAAGCGTGGCAAAACGATGGTGGAACCGGATTTGTTTGGTTACCGAACTTGACAAGCGCCGACGATGATGCAGCCACCCGCGAATCGGCATACTTGAATGCTCGAAAAACTGACACAGATTGGGTAGATCAAACCTTGGGTACCGGATTCAAGTACGGGGTAAATTTTGGTGCACGATACGGTGCCGAAAAGAGTAATATATATTTCTCATTAGGATACGACAACAACGAATCATTCCTCGTTGGAAATGGCTACGAAAGGATTTCTGCTCGTGTAAACCCTGAATTCAAAATCTCAAACAAGTTAAAAGCAAACCTCTCATTATCTCTTACACGAGGTATCAACGATCGTGTAGATGCTGCATGGAGCGGTGGTTTGGGAGATGCTATGTCGAATGCACTGCCCTATTATCCCGTTTATCATACCGATACTGTTTTTGGAACCAATGGTGAAGTGGTAAATGCACCGGGTGATTATTTCTTCTGGAGAGATGAATTCGGAAACACTAAAAATCCTGTTGCTTTTCAGGATGAAATCGATTGGAAAACATTTGAAGACAGAGCAATTAATACGGCACGAATAATATACATGCCTATGAAAGACCTTTTCGTGATCGCCACTGGAGGTATCGATTACATGTCTATTCGTGAAAACAAACTTACTCCGGCCACATTCGACCTTAGCAACGGTTTCGGTTTCGCGTACAGCGATCAACGTCAAGTGAGAAATTACAGCTACAATGTGACTGCTGAGAAATTATTTAAATTTAAAAATAACTTGACCTTATCTGTGCTTGTTGGACATGAATTGCAGAAGTCGAGAACGGAATTCATTAGCGAGTCATGGAATGGTTTGCTCGACAACATCGAAAATTTAAGTGATGTAAATTCTGCCGACAGTATTCGCATTCGATCTGTGAGCAATCCTGAGCAATATGCCTTCTTAGGATTTTTCACAAAAGCCAACTTAAGTTTCAAAGACAAATATTACTTCGAAGCAGCTTTCCGCCGAGACGGCTCCTCACGTTTTGGAAAAAATGAAAAGTTCGGTAACTTCCCTTCTTTGAGTGCAGGATGGATTGTAAGTGAAGAGAAATTCCTCAAAGACAAAACCACCCTAACCTTTCTGAAACTCAGAGCTAGTTGGGGATTGACCGGTAATTCGAATATTCCGCCGCTTAGTCAGTACTCTACATTCTCTCGTATCGACAATGGAATTTACTACAATCAGAATCCAATACTTTTCCCAACTCAAGCCGGAAATCCAGACCTGAAATGGGAAACATCTTCAAATGTATCAGTAGCCGCTGAAGCTGGATTTTGGAATGACAAACTTTCCTTTACCTTGGAGTGGTATCGAAAATACAGCACGGATGTGTTGATGAACGTAAGTCTTCCCGCTTCCGTTGGATTCGGAAACTTCTACGACAATGTTGCTGAAGTTCTAAATAGCGGCGTAGAACTTGGCGCTACTGTGTATTGGATTAACAAGCGAAATTTCAATTGGAAAATGATAGCGAATCTCGCATACAATTACAATGAACTCGTTGATATCGGGGCCTACACACCCGATGCAGTTTCAGGTGGAACCAACGACTCGCGCGTAATTGTAGGTGAGCCAATCGGGTCATTTTATTTAGTTGAATATTCTCATGTAGACAGCGAGAGTGGTCTGCCCGTGTACATCGATTTGAATGGCAACGAAACCTATGATTACGACAACAGCATTCGTAAATATGTGGGAGATGGGCTTCCTGATTTCGTTGGAGGCTTGACCAATCAGTTTACCTACAAAAATTTCACGCTTTCTTCTCTTTTCACGTTTAGTTATGGTGCAAAGATTTTTGATTCGTCGGGGAAGAGACAAATGGGAGTTGTAACAGGTTGGAACATGCGCGAAGAAATTCTCGATCGTTGGACACAGCCAGGCGATGCCAGCACCTTCCCTATTCTCACACTTGACGAAACGAAATATGGCTTGCCTTCGGGCTTTCCATGGTGGAATACATCTTTGTTTATGTACGATGCGAGTTATTTGAGACTGCGCAATCTAAGCGTAGACTATATGTTCCCTGCTGCTACATCGAAAAAAATGAAAATGGACAATGTTACTGTTGGCATTAGCGTGACTAACCTATTTACGATTACGAATTTCCCCGGACTAGATCCTGAGGTAGTTCGCGATTTTGAAAATCCACAAGACAGGAACCTTAGTCCGAACGTGACATACTTAACACCTATGCAAGAGCGTAGTTACAATATCCGTTTAGCTGCTAACTTCTAAAATCGAATCACCATGAAAAAACTCAGATATATATTCTTCTTGATGTTATTGGCTGCATCGACCGGATGTGAGAAATTCCTAGACTATCCTCCGGAAGGGGCTATTTTGGCTGAAGATGCGCTAAATACACCTGACGATATGCAACGTCTTCTCAATTCTTGTTATGATGTTTTGGCAAATGTCTTTGATGGCAGTTTCCAAAACATGTCTGAATTGATGAGTGATAACTTAGCCTTTCCAAATGGATTGGATTTTCAGGCTGTTTACAATCGAGAAACCAACTTCTTTACGCCCTACACCAATGGCGTTTATGCCGATTTTTATTACACCATTTATCGCTGTAATACACTTCTGGCCAACTTCGATTTGATAGAGGGTTTATCCACCTCCGATCGCGCGCGCATGGAAGCCGAAGCTCGCTTTGTGAGGGGTTTCTGTCACTATTATGTTTCTACTTTGTGGGCACAACCTTATGGATCAACCGGAGACAATTCTCACTTGTCGGTTGTACTTCGAAAGGAACCAACCAACTTGCCACTACCTAGAAACAACGCCGCCGAAGTATATGCATATGTGCTTGCAGATTTGGAATATGCATACAACAACTTGCCGGAAGTGAATAGTGTTTATGCTACAAAATATGCAGCTGCCGGACTTTTGAGCATGGTTCATTTTCAAATGAATCAGTTCAGTCAGGCCGTAAATTACGCCGATGAAGTAATCAATTCCGGTTTGTATTTCATGAATGATACTATTGATCATTTTCCTTCGAACGACACTTTATTTTTGGCTTATGACAATCCCGAAACCGTTTTTGGAATTGTTAGTTTTCAAAATGACGTTCGCACCGATGAATTTATTGGAAACTATAATTCCGCCGGTGCGTTAGCCCCTGCATTAACCTTGAGTAGTGAGTTCAATTCGCTAATGAATCAAAATGCAGCAGATCAAAGAAAAGCTTGGATTGAAGTCGATGGTTCTCTTTACCTCTCGAACAAATTTGCAGGCAAAACGGTTTTCAACGTGCCACTTATTTACCTCACCGAATTGAAACTCATTAGGGCCGAAGCATTGGGGGAGTTAAACACAAATCTTTCTATGGCCATAAGCGACATCAATGACATTCGCGATCGTGCATTCGGAGAGGATTTAAATGATTTACCGGCTGACGCAAGTGCTCAGCAAATCATCACCGCTGCTCGTGAAGAGTATCGGAAAGAAACCGTATGTGAAGGAAAGTGGCTATTGCAATTGAAAAGACGTGGAGCCAAAGGTGAAAACATCACCATTCGAAATGCGCCGTGGGATTGTCCCGGAATGGCTCTTCAATTTCCCAATAGTGAATTCACAGGAAACAGCTTTGTCGGTAATCCCGAGGGCGGCTGTCAATAACAGAAATGATTAATATCTATAGATCCATGATCAATAAACTTAAAATAATGTCGGTACTGTCAGCGATGATTTTTCTCGCTGCCTGTAAACCCGAAATCGAAGGTGAGTTGGGTGCTCCAAGAGACGTATTTAGCGGAATGGCCGGTACTTGGGTGCTCGATCAATTCATTCAACAAGATCCAAATAATCCGATACTCGAGGAAAGGGATTTGAGTGAGTTTTACATAGTAGACGGCATCGAACCAATGACTTTACAGCTCAATGCAAGCGATTTTACCTATACTGTTGATATCACTCAGGGAAAAAACTTCTTCGGAGATAGCGGTACGTGGGGAGTGGATAATGTGGAAGCACCCTCGCAGCTGATGTTATACGGTGGTGATACCCTAACACTCAATTTGGGAGGTATGATTTTCCCTTATAGCACCAACATGTCGTTGCAATATCACAGAGCATGTTCGGACGGATTTAAAAACGCTATTTACAAGTTCAATTTCAAACGCGCCCAATAATGAAAACGCATCATATAGTTTCCTTTTTTATTCTTGCACTCTTCAGTGTAAACTCATTTGGTCAGGCAGCTTTTGTATTGCCTTCACCAACAAATGCAAATGATTCGTTGACGATATTTATCGATATGAATCAGAGTGTAAATGGAACAAGTAACAATGGTTTAAAAGCACATTTACAAAATCACCCGGAGTCTGCTGACTCCATATATATGTGGACTTGGATGCCTGCAGGACCTGCATGTGGCAATGGGGATTGGGCCAACAGCAATGACTGCATGCTTATGACACGTGTGGTTGAAACAGGTTTACTATATTCAATTAAAATAAAACCACTCGACTTTTATGGTGTTTCGGCCATAACACTTTTTCAAAATGGCATTTCTTGTTTAGCCAAACTCGATGATGGAAAAGAGTACGAGACAGATGGGGTTGGCGAATCTAAAAGTGAGGATTTCCACATCGACATTATACCGGCCTTATGCGAAGAAGTGTATTGCTTTTTTCCGGAAGCCGCTCGCGTCGATGATTTCTTGAGCATTACTTACGACAATACACAAGAAACAAATGTTGATTTGCAGGGCATGGGTCCAAACGACTGCTATATATATCTTTCCGCTAAAACCGGACCATTTACCTCCTACCCGATTGCTCCACAAGCCGAAGTAACATCACATCCCGAACTCCAAATGAAACCGGTTCCCGGATTCGATGGTGGATTTCGCATAACCATTATTCCCTCTGATTTTTTTGATGTTCCTGAAGGAGAGACTATTCAACAAATCATTTACTACGTAATTCGCCCCGGGTATCTGTATCCCGGTCAGCCACCGAACTTGGTGCATTTGCCTTTGGATTGTGAGTGAGGGAGGGGCGCTGCGCGGCCCTCGTATCCTATCTGATCTTCATACGAATGCCTACAAACAAACGAATGCCTTGATTGGGTGCAAAGACGTAGGTGGGATCAAAGGTGAGGGCGTTGGGATTGTTCGGGGTGGAGATGGCTTGACCTTCTTGATCGAACTGAACCTCTTTATCGAAGGGATCAAAGGCTCGAGCAATGCTATTGGCGGGTGGTGTGAAATTCAAAAGGTTTTTTACCCCGGCGTAAACCTCCCAAATTGGAGAGTGCTTGTAGGTCGTTTGTATGTTCTGAAGGCTCCACCAAGGCGATTCTGGACTGCGATTGTCCAATGGACCTAACAAAGGCAGCTTCATCGGTGCATAGACATTTCCGGTGTAATCTATTTGCCATTTTTTGTGGGGAGCTGTGTATGTTAAGGTCCATATTCCGGAAAATTTTTCAGTCAAAAAAGGTCTTGTCTTCTTTTCCTGTTCTATAGTAAATACATCCATATGCGTGATGCCGCTGTGCAATCGAATGGTCTTGGAAACATTCAAATTTAGACTCATTGAAATGCCTTTAGAAACCGCATATCCGGAAAGATTTGCATAAATGATCGCATTGGGATCTGTTTCATAATCGGGAATAATTTTATTGCTAAACCGAGTGTAAAATGCAGTGAAATCAATACTTCCAAAGATACTTTTGTGGGCAAATTTCTGCAAAAGATTTACATTAATATTCCACGATTTTTCAGGCTTGAGCTCATCGGCAAACAATACATTTCGCGCACCGGTTAGAGCCGCATGATCTTCTGTAAAAATATTTGCAACCCTAAATCCATTTCCTACTCCTATTCGAGCAATTGTATACGTATCGGTCGATTCCCACTTATAATTTACACGAGGCGTAATTATATTTCCATGTATCTTTTGATAATCGTAACGCACACCCAACAACAAAAGCGATTGTGTTCCCATTTTCACAACGTCTTGCAAAAAGACACCCGGTAAAACGTTTCTATTAATTTGATTGAGTAATACACCCTCTTCATTATAGGTCTGTGTGGCAACCGTATTATCATCATAAAAGGTGCAACGCATGGCTCCTCCGGCCAGAAGTTGATGTTGATTTATTTGGCGATCCCATGTCAATTGGGCAAACATGATTTTCTGATCTGCGTCGAAGGGGGTTAGCCCATAAAAGGAGCGCTGCCTGTGACCATTAGCACTAAACTGAAGTAAAATTGATTCCTTTCCCGGCAGTTGATATGCCCCGAGGAGCTCCCAACGTCGGGTTGAAATGGTTTCTCCATAGCGAATATCAGTGCCCGCATAATCGGAGGTCCACAACATATCACCACCCCATCTTTCTTCCGACATCCATCTGCCTGCAAATTCCAATTTCCTCCCTAACTTTCTGTTTAATCTCCACTTATTGAAAAGCGAAATCCTTTTTTGAAGAGTCACATCGGTGAAACCATCAGAATTGTTGTCGATTGGGGTATCGTAGTGGAATACATTCGCACCAAATAATCCGTGAAATTTTTGCTTTTTTCTTAAAACAAAATTTAGATCGGCATTAGTCTCCAACCACGAAGTTGTGTAAACATCGACAGATGCTGCCGGCAAATTTTCCGGTTCTTTAGTGATGATATTTATGAGTCCGCCCATGGCTTCGGAGCCATATAAAGCACCGGCCGGACCTTTCACCACTTCTATTCGTTCTATCAACGATTGAGGAATTCCGTTCATGCCGTATACAGTAGACAGTCCACTAACGATCGGCATACCATCGATTAGCACCAACGTGTAAGGCCCTTCCAAACCATTGATATGAATATCGCCTGTATTACAAACATTGCAATTTAGCTGTGGTCTCACACCATTGACGTTTTGCAGCGATTCGAAAAGTGATGGATTCGGATTGGCCTTAAAATATGCACCCTGATAAAGTTCTATAGGCACAGGGCTATCTGAAAGGCTTGTTTCGCGCATGGTTCCTGAGATGACTACCTCTTCCAACAATGTGGTTGACTGCAGTTCTATGTCCTTAACAAAATTCTCGTTGAGCGAACTTATTGTGAAAGTAATCTCTCGTTCTTCGAATCCGATTAGTCTGTACAGTATATGCACACTTCCTGTTTGATTCAAATCCAGGGAATAATGTCCGTTGACGTCCGAAAAAGTTGACATCCCACTTTCTTTACAAAGTACCAATACATAATCCAAAGGCTCTCCTTTCGAAGAGATGAATCCTTCTATCCTAGCTCCTCTGGCACTTAAACCTGAGAAAATTACTGCTATGAATATCCACTTATACAAAACGAATCCAATTATTAGAGACTGCGAATATAATATGTTAGATTAGTCTATCTTTTATTATTTAACAATATATCTTTGATTAACAAGAGTCGCGAAAAACTTCCTTTAGCCATTAAAAATTGAGGTTTGAAAGCTCTATCTTTGCCACATGGCCTCTCACACCGAAGAAAATTACTTAAAAGCACTCTTCAGTCTTTCAATTGAGACGGGTACTATTACAGTGTCTGATCTCAGTTTGCGTCTTGGGGTAAGTATCCCTACGGTGAACAGTATGATCAAAAAATTGCACGAGCAGGGTTTGGTTGCTTATGAGAAATACCGTCCGATTAGTCTAACGGCGAGAGGAAAAAAAGAAGCTGCTTTAGTTATTCGCAAACATCGCCTAACAGAAATGTATTTGGTAGAAATGATGGGATTCGGTTGGGAGCAGGTGCATGAAATAGCGGAGCAGATGGAGCATATCGACTCTCCCCTTCTATTTCAGCGCATGGATGAATTGCTGGGAAATCCTACTATTGATCCTCATGGCTCACCTATACCTGATGATAAAGGGCGAGTAGAATGGAAATCGTATGAAAAATTATCGGAGTGCGCTGTCGGTCGACATGTTCGTCTATCAGCACTCACCCATTCATCTCGAGAATTTCTGAGTTTGCTAAACGATCGTGGCTTAGCCTTGGGCACACAAATCAAGGTTGTGCATATCGAAGTCTTTGATGGAAGTATGACTGTTAGTTACAAAAATCATCCTTCAGTAACCTTAAGTGCGTTAGTTTGCGAAAGACTTTTGGTTGAATGATTCTAAATGAAATGGGCTGAAATAGGAGATTTTACAAGGTATTCGAGAGATGTGTTTGACAAAAAAAGCCGCTCCACTCGAAACGGCTCTTTAACCAAAAACAAAAACACGAGAACACTTCTACGATGCTAAACCGGAGTCTCCGGCTGGTGCTATTTCTAAAAACGTGCAAACATTAACACGATTTCTATTACGAAATTTATGTTCATTTAATCGTCGCGTAACGGACTTCAAAAAGTGATGTTAACTTTTGCCTGTTAATTGAGTGCACATTCATCAATACTGCTCGGTTGAAAACTGTTGACATATCATCATATCTCATTACATCAAACCTTCATTTTTGTGATGTGGTAAGAATGATCAATACACAGTTGCTGAGTGTAACTATGAAGAACCGAAGATGGCTTTTGGTTGGCCTTACGGCTACCTCTATCTATCTTCTGATGCTCTAAGCCCATCTTCCTTTCCTCCGCGAAAGGGGTTTGAGTAGTACACCGGGATACATGCCGCAATAGCAGCACTAGGCTTGGTCTCTCAAATCCTAAACAATGAAGAAGTGGTATCAAAAATACGCCCCCTGGTTTGTCGACTTTTGGTATTATATCGTAATCATCGTTTTGTTTATAGTGCTTGCAATAATTTTTCTTTGATTCCTTAACGATGTTTACCCCTAAATACATATTCTTATCTAAAACTTTGGTTGTAAACAATACGAGTAGTACTTCTCTGTTGTATTTGTACTCTATGCAAGGAAGTGCCAAATTGATTTTATTTTTTGGGGGAATGATGTGTTCCCTCTTTTCGATATCCGCCACTATTCCCTCTAGCTTTTTACAAAATCAAAATAGAATTATCGAGCAAGCGAACAATCAATGGATGTGCGTAGAATTGCGGAAAGTGAACAAACTTCATTTTGATTGCAAGCACTCCGATCCACGTGAACAAGAGAGAGTAGCGGTACTTATACCCGGTATGACGTGGTCTGTGGCGATGAACCCCTTAATCGAAAGTCAGTTTGAAGAACTTTATTTTCCTAACAATGATTGCCAGGTCTTTTTGAGTCTAAAATCTTTGTGCGATCTCTACTTCCCTTTGTTTGAAAAGAAACTCGACAGTCATCAAGTAAAAAGACATTTCAAATATCTTCCTTTGGTGATGAGTGGATTGAATCCAAACTATACGGATGGTTCGCAGCGATCGGGGATGTGGGCTATGGATTTCCTTGCGGCTAGAACAGTTCATCTCAAAAGCGATACATTGGTAGATGAACGTCGGGGTGGCGATTTCACGGCCGATGCAGCCGCAACTTACTTGAACTTTTTATCCAAAAAATTTGATGGCGACGACGCGAAGATGTTGATCGCTTATCGATTTGGAATCGGATACACACATCAATTGATCAAGCAACATGGTGAGAATTGGATCATGGCTTTGAGATACGATGAATTGCAGTTTTTACAGTTCTTTGAGTTCACTATTCGTTTGTTTGAAAGTTTACCTACATCCAATCAGCTTAAAAATTACTTCGATATTTTAGGTCAATATGAAAATCACTTTTTCAAAGAGGACCTTCGCTACGACGCTCTGGTAGCCGTTTTGAAGCTCGATGAAAAACATTTACGAGAAATCAATCCTGTGTACACGGGTGATTGGATTAGCGCATCTTCCCGCAAGGTGCCGTTTATGTTAGAATTAAAAAGTTCGCTAGAATTCAAAACGTTTGAAGACAGCATTTATAATTGGACTCCTCCTGCGCCCGTTATACCGGAAGCTCCCCTTGTACAAACCCAAACTCACAAAGTAAAACGAGGAGAGACCTTAGGCGGTATTGCTTCCAAGTACAATGTTTCTCTTAGTCAATTGAAGAAGTGGAATAAACTTAAGGGCACTACTATTCAACCCGGTCAAAAGTTGAAAGTTCGTCAAACAGTAGTTGTAGAAAAACCTAATGAAGCCAAGACCACCCCTGATAAAATAATCCCGGAAAAGCCCTCAACAGCTCAGAAAGACAGTAGTTTGAGCGAAGTAGTAAAACCTAAAACAAAAGAATCGTCGCCGGAAAAACCCAAAGTAGATAAGAAAAAAGACTTTGTAAATTATACCGTGAAATCAGGGGATACTTTGTGGAAAATCGCATCAAAATACAAAGGGGTGACTCCGGAAGAAATCATGAAATGGAATAAGTGCGGTCCTAAAATTCGTCCCGGTCAGAAACTAAAAATTTATAAATCCTAAAGTGTATGTCAGGTTCTTCGGAACAAATTCCACCACATAAAGTACTGCTTGTACTTCTTCTAGTTGGTCTGCTTAGTTTAGGATTGATGGCCATTTTTCCTAAATCCGGATTAAAGTTGGGTTCAATGAATCTTACATTTAAGACACTCGCTTCATTTACGGATTCCACATCAACGGGAGGTTCGATAGAAGGAGGTATTGATCAATTTTTAACGCAATACGATTCTATACCCCCCGCTTTAAATAGTTCAGCTGATTCTTTAAAGGTAAAACGTCAAGTCAACATAGCTTCGATTCAGTTTAAGGACAACGACCCTAGTCCACTCTTTACATTTTTCGAACGATTGAAGAATATAGCGGACGCCGAAAAAGTGATGCACATTTTACATTATGGAGATTCACAAATTGAGAGTGATCGCATTACCGGATTTGTACGTTCGGAAATTCAGAAAAGATTTGGTGGCAACGGTCCGGGCTTGATTCCACCGGTGCCTATAACGGAATCGGCAAACATTTCGCAAAGTCAGAGTTCATCGTGGAAACGATATACGGCCTACGGTTTTCAAGATGTGAAGTCTTCACATTCCAAGTTTGGTGTGATGGCTTCATACGGCCGATATACGGCCAGTCGGAGTATCGATCAAATTAATCCAACGGACAGCACAATGGCATGGCTTGAATTCAAACCATCGTATATGGCTCAGTCGTCCTCGAAAATTTATTCGAAGGCCACACTATTTGCCGGAAATAATTTGTTTGATGTGCGAATTGAAGTTTATGCGGACGACAGTTTGTTCTCTCAGAAAATACTATCAGCGGGCACGGGACTTAAAACACTGGTTTGGCATTTTGGATCTACCCCTCAGAAACTTCGTTTTGTTTTTCATGGAGCCGACAGTCCCGATGTTCATGCAATTTGTTTGGAGGGTGAATCCGGTGTTGTAATGGACAACATTGCTCTGCGAGGCAGTAGTGGCAACATTTTCACCAAGATAAATGATTCTGAACTTCGCACGGCCTATGAGTATTTAAGTCCCGGTTTAGTGGTCCTTCAGTTTGGAGGAAATACAGTTCCTTTTATTAAATCAGAGCAGAGTGCTCTCGACTATGGAAATTTCTTTCAGTCGCAGATTCAATACTTAAAAAAGCTCTGTCCGGGAGCCTCTTTTATTGTGATTGGTCCTTCGGATATGAGTACGCGTATTGATGGCGTTTATCAGACTTGGCCATATCTTGAAAATGTGCGCGATGCAATGAAAATCGCTGCATTTGAGGAGGGCTGCGGTTTTTGGGATATGTACTCCGTCATGGGTGGACGCAATAGTATGATTAGTTGGGTTGAAAATTCTCCGCCCTATGCCGCTCCTGATTACACACACTTTACACCTAAAGGAGCCCGCAAGGTTGCCGAAATATTTTTTCATTCGCTCATGAGTGAATACGACGCCTGGCAAGGACAGTTCTGAGTTTGTAGAAACAGAAACAGGGAAATACAGTTCTGAGTTTGTAGAAACACGAACAGAGGGTTCACAATCCACCAAAAACATTGCTTCCTAAACCATTTGTAACATTTTATGAATTGTGTTCGTCAGATGTTTTTACTTTCACACTCAAATTAGACTACTATGAAAAAACAGTACTTATTGCCTTTAGCATTGCTTTCATTTTCCTTTCAAATAAGCGCACAGGAGTTGCCTTATACCTTTAGTGCTTTTAACGAGGAATATGTTCCACTTACAGAAGCCACATCTGCCAATGGAGACGAGATTTGGGATGATCCACAGTATGTAGTTCCCATTGGATTTACAGTAGATCTTATGGGAGAGTCGGTATCTAGTCTATTAATACTTTATCCGGGTTCTCAGCTTATCCCAAGTATTGCTGAGACTGAAGTATCCGTTTTGTTGCCATACATGGAAGACATTATGGACACAGGGAATGACAAAATAGGCAGCCAATCTCCTATTCTATACAAAACCGAAGGAAACCCCGGATCTCGCATTTTCAAATTGGAATGGCAGAATGTAGGTTATTACGAAGAATGGGTGAATCTTGGGACTTTCAACAATACACTCAGTTTTCAAGTTTGGTTATATGAAACCACCAATGATGTAGAATATCGATTTGGCAACAATACCGTTAAAGATTTCAGTGTCCTACATCCTTTAGGTGGAGCTCTAGTAGGTATCGCCAAAAATGTAAACATCGATACCGGCACTTGGGAAGGTCTTTGGTTGCTTGGAGGTGATACAGCCAATCCAACGGTTAGTGCTTATAGCGATCCTGACAACGCACCGGATCCTTCAATTCTTTTGAGTGCTTTACCGGAATCCGGTCAGGTCTATCATTTTGATACAGGCATTGTGGGTATCGATGAGTTAACAAGCAATATATCGCTATCCATATTTCCAACTTCATCTGATAACATCATACATGTGAACTCTTCCGAACAGTGTGCATTTGATATCTATGACAGTCTTGGAAACCTCGTGCGAAATGGTCGATTAACAGTGGGTTTGAATGATATTTCGGTTCTCGAATTTGCATCGGGCATATACATCATCAAAGCCGGTCAAAACAGTACGGGGAAATTTATTCGTAAATAAAAAAGTTTCTTAAATCAAAAAGAGCGGTCAATTGACCGCTCTTTTTTTTTCTCCAATTTTTAATTTCTTTGAAGCAATAGAAGTTTAATTTCCTCCAACTCGGCTTCCAACTTATCGAGTTTCGATACTTTTTCTTCTAGTTGCAGATTCCTTTCTTTCAAATCTAAAATGAGATCATTTTGTTCCTGAACAGCATTCACCAGAGGCACAACGAATTCGGCGTATCGAATGGAGTAAAAATCAGTTTCGTTTTCAGGATAGGTTATACCGGAGAAAGTAAGATTCATGTCGTGCAAGACCTTATCGACATCCTGCGCAATGAAGCCCGTATAAACATTGTCGGTTGAGTCATTGGTGTAGTTGTAATTTACCGGTTTGAGTTTTAAAATAAAATCGAGTCCAAGATTTGATTTGTTGATATTGGGCACAATACGGCTGCGACAATACAATGAGGATTAGCCCCACTATATAACGTAAGAGGCCTCGAAAAGCCAAAGAATTCATATTCCAATATTACTCAGAAATTTTTAGGCTAGGCCTTCTTAAGCTCCAACAATGTGATTTCAGGCCATATCCCTACTCGACCGGGGAAGCCTAAAAATCCGAAACCACGATTTACATATAGATTCTGTTTTCCTTCGGTATACAAACCGCCCCAACGTTTGTAGCGCATACGAGCCGGAGAAAATTTGATATTCAAGCTAGGTATCTCAACACCGAATTGCATGCCATGTGTATGACCCGAAAGAGTCAACTGAATTTTTTGCTTGCCCATCACCTCTTTTTCCCAATGACTAGGATCGTGGGAAAGTAAAATCACGCAATCATCCGTGGTCAATCCGGTGGTAGTTTTTTTCAGATCTCCATACTTGGCAAAACCTGATCCCCAGTTTTCCATACCGGCCAAGGCTATCTTTTCACCTTCGCGTTCGAGGTAAACATTTTCATTTCGAAGCAAACGGAATCCCATGGCTTTCTGGATTTGCTCCAGTTGTTTAAGGTTTTCGATCTTGTCATTTTCCTTTTCCCATTGCACATAATCGCCATAGTCATGGTTTCCGAGAATAGAATATTTACCATGTTTTGCTTTTAACGCACCAACTATTTCAACCCATGGTTCAGCTTCATGTGCATAATTGTTTACCATGTCGCCGGTAAAAAAAATGTAGTCGGCATCCAATTCATTAATCATGGTTATTGCCTTCCGCACTTCATCATAATTATCGAGAAAAGAGCCCAAATGCATATCGGAAATATGAACAACTTTCGCACCCACAAATGCATCGGGAAGTCCTGCCAATGATACATCTTGTTGTATTACGCGAAAAGCGAATTTTCCACGTGTAAGCCCGTACAACATTCCACCAAAAACGAGCAATGATGCACCCGCTCCAACTTGCGTCAAAAATTGAAATCGACTGATGTGTTCTACCGGTTCTGATTTAACTTTTGAAGCAACAAAATTGCCGGAAAGCCGGAATAAATGTGAGATATCATCGATCAGGTGGAAGGCTGCAAAGAATAGTTTAGGTAAGAAAAACAAAAAAGCAAAGCCGGTAACGAAATAGAAGAAACCATACATTTTATTGGCCATGAAATAATCGAAACCAACGGCTATCGTTCCAAATAATAATAGCGTAACCACAGTGGGTATCCAATAAAGCACCCTCCCCAACTTACGCGCTCCTTCAGTCCAAGAATTAGACAGAAGCCAAAAGCCCTTGTAACTGTACAGGTCCACAAGGATTATAAGTCCGGCGACAATACTTAAAACAATCAGAAATCGGCTCATATTGAATTTAAAGATGCAAAGGTACTTGTCTCAACAAAAGTCAAATGGTAATGTTTTCAAATTGATTAAAAACGATGATGAACTGACTTTGGCTCATTCCTTGCTAAATTTCCGACCGAATTAAATCCTCAAAGCAAAATGAAAAAAATTGTATTTACAGTTATGTTGCTGGCCTTAACTACTGTGGGTTTCAGCCAAGTTTATGAATTCTACCAAATGACGACCGTCGAATCTGTAGTTCCCGGAGGACTGGGACGCAGTCGAATGATCCTCACCAACGAAAAGGGTGAAATGCAAGACCTCAAAATGGAAAATTTCTTTAGTTTGGTAGGTATTAACTTCGAAAACATCCGTTTTAACGACCAAATGATCGGTGACAAATTGGGCGACCTTTCAGCTGATGGATGGGAATTAGCCGAAGTGTCGAGTGCAGCTTATGGTCACGAGACCAGCACCGGAATTTTCATAACTCGCTACTTATTCCGTCGACCTAAGGGATAAACACAAGAGTGCATAAAACAAAAAAGCCCCTGAACTCAGGGGCTTTTTTTATTATTCCAACTTGTTGTTTAATCTACTTTTTCAACTTTGATCAACTCAACTTCGAAGATCAATGTCGCGTTTCCGGGAATTGTTCTTGATCCATTTGGACCATAAGCCAAGTCATAAGGAATGTAATAAATCGCTTTACCACCTTCTTTCAAATACTGAAGACCCTCTGTCCAGCCTTTAATCACCTGATTAAGACCAAATGTTGCAGGTTGACCGCGGTCTACTGAACTGTCGAATTTGGTACCATCCAAAAGAGTTCCGGTATAATGAACAGTCACTTTATCATTTGCATCCGGGGAAGCGCCGCTACCTTCTTTGGTAATCTTATACTGCAATCCTGAAGGGGTAGCAATAACTCCTTTTTCAGTTTTGTTCTTGGCTAAAAAAGCTTCTCCTTCCTTTTTATTCACTTCTTTTTTGACTTCCTGCACTTTTTTACTTTCCATATTGGCGCACTGATTGGCCTCCACAAAAGGGATGGTCGCTTTGCCGGCTAATTGGTCCTTCAAACCAGCCATGAGTTTGTCCATATCCACTTCAACAATTCCTTTCTTCTTCATTTCTTCAGCCAGAGTTACTCCCAAGGAATAACTAACGCTGTCGCGGTGTGTGTCTAGTTTCACATTTGATTGCGCAACAGCAGCAGCGGTTCCGATTACAAAGGCAAAAGCCAACACGGTAAGATTCTTCAATTTCATTTTACTAATCGTTTTGTGTTTGTTTATTTGTTTGATTACTTCTTTTTGGGCGGAATCCTTCTCGTAAAAACCCATTGATCCGATTCCGACAATCTATCGTTGTATTCGTACCCCTCTGAGTTAAACAATTTCAGATTCTCCGGCTTGGTAATACGCTGCTCAATCATGTACCGTGCCATCATGCCACGGGCAAGTTTTGCAAATGTCATTACCGTTACAAATTTATCATCTTTGAGCTCTTTAAACTCACATGTTATCACTCTTATATTCAACACCTTAAGTGGGATAGCTTTGAAGTACTCCCCCGAAGCAAGGTTTATCAGCACATCTTTTTCTTTCATCTCGGAGGCCAATGAAAGTGCTAATTTATCACCCCAAAATTGATATAGATTTTTCGCCTTTGTTGAATAGGCGAATGGTGTTCCCATCATCAGTCTGTATGCTTGCATAAGGTCCAGTGGACGCATAATTCCGTATAGCCCACTCAATATTCTGAGGTGTTTTTGAGCAAAATTCAAGTCCTCGACAGACATCGCTCCGGCTTGAAGACCCCGGTATACTTCACCATTAAATGTGAGAATAGCTTGCTTGGCATTTTTCGGAGTAAAGGGTGTGCTCCATTCCATATAACGTTGCTTATTCAGCTCTGCCAGCTCTTTGCTCAAATCCATCATCTCCCCAACTTTTTGAACGGGGAGTTTTTTGAGTTTCGACATAAGTTTTTCCGCATCATCCAACATGGCCGGAATGGTATATGGGACATGAGGATACTTCGTTGTCGTATCGAGAAGTTTGGCCGGAGAAATAACAGCAATCATGATGCAAAAATACAAGCGGAAGAATGAATTTTTATGGCAATCCGATAGAATCCATATAATCTCCGAGCGCATTACGAATAGCAGTAAACATCATGTCGCCCTGCAATTCATATCCCTCGCGGGTAAGGTGAATTAAATCAGAAGAGGCCAGGTTTGCGTTTTTCCATTTTGTTATAGAGCCCAAACCACCCATAACATCAAAGAGATCGTACATCGCACCACCATGTTTTTCGGCTAGACGAAGCATCGTCGCCTGCACTTGGTAAGCATTTCGATTGGGATATTGCTTTTGATAATACGTATCGTTGTTTGTTATAAAAAGGAACGCACAATCCGGATTCACCTCGCGTATTTTATAGATAAGAGAATCGTATCTGGCTTCATAAACAGCCGGATTAAAGTCTGCCTCCGGCACATTGGCGTCGTTTACTCCAATACCGAATACAACGATATCGGGTACAATCCCGTGCATTTGTTTTTGCAAATCTGCGCAACGCAAGTAACTGTAGGTTCCTGCTCCATTCACTCCTATGGCATTGTAGGTGATACCGGGAACATCTTCTTTTGCGCTCACGCCCAGATAAAAACCCTGCAAAATAAAGTCCGATGCTTCCGGATTCTTTTTCCTGTAGGTCATCCTTAACGTATCCGTCAGTTGATCCAAAGCGAACTCCGTATAGGCATATTTTCTCGTGTGTTTATGAGTAAAGCCGACACTATCAATTCGCATTTCCCAATCATCCATGTTTTCGATAGGAGTGAACACTTTTACACGATCAAATTTTCTAGCAATTGTATCGTGATTGGTCACCCATATTTTTATAGATACCAGTGAATCGGAAGTGCTCGCATTAATACCCGACATACCCCAATGACAGTGATCTGTGCTCAGCGCATTTCTGCATCCCTTCCAATTGCCGGTCCATTGGCAACGTACACTTCTCGGACTATTAGTTCCGGCCAGTTTATAAGGGAAAATGAACCCCGGTTCAGCTTCTAAGCCACCGGAAACAGATAGAAAATTTTTGCGGATGCGATCGGTTAATGTCCCTGCTTGCACGTGAGAGCCACCCATGTGGACGATTGAAACATGTCCCTCTCCCATGAGGTAAAGACCTCGCATTTTTTCGAAGGCTTTATTCCAATACTTCGACTCACCCGGAAAAATGAGTTTATTATTCTCTTGTTTAATAAAAGCAAAGTTCTCAGCCCCTCTAACCTTCGATGTTTTCGAATCAACAGAGCCCTCTGAACGTGCGACAAACCACACAATAAGTCCGAATACGACTATTGAAACCGAAAAAGTTGTTATGAGAGCGTTTTTTTTCATCCAAAAAATTAGAAGTTTGGCTTGAGCAAGTAATGTGAATAGAACTTGTCAATTTCATTCACCGCTTCTTCGGCCGTGTCTACCATACTAAAGAGCAGGAGGTCCTCTGTACTAATATTTTTTTCCCTTTCATCTAATACTTCCTTAATCCATTGCATCATACCCTGCCAGAAATCGCGTCCTACGAGTATGATCGGGAAACGGCCTATTTTATTGGTTTGAATTAAAGTCAATGCTTCAAATAATTCATCCATGGTACCGAATCCACCGGGCATTACTATAAAACCTTGGCTGTATTTCACGAACATGACCTTTCGAACAAAGAAATAATCGAAGTTGATGCTTTTATCCGGATCAACGTATTGATTTCCGTGCTGTTCAAAAGGCAATACGATATTGAGACCCACGGAGTTTCCACCCCCTTCGCGAGCACCTTTGTTGGCCGCTTCCATAATACCGGGTCCGCCGCCGGTGATTACTCCATATCCTTTTTGTGTTAATCGAAAAGCAATGTCTCGGGCCGTTTCATAAAATCGATTATCCGGTTTTGTTCTGGCGGAGCCAAAAATGCTCACACAAGGACCAATCTGGCCAAGCCTGTCATAACCTTCTACAAATTCACCCATGATCTTAAAAATAGACCAAGAGTCATTGCTTTTAGTTTCATTCCATGTGCGTGCTTTGAATTTGCTCGCTACTCTGTGATCTTTATCCATACTTCGTTTTATCAAGTTTCAATATGTTTTCTGTCAAATCAGAAAGGCCAAATAAATGTATAATTCAACCAAATTTCCGATTGAATCCTCTTTTGTTATCCCCAAATTACGTGTTGATGAATTCAAATGATAACAAACAAAGAGCGTTCTCAATTGTCATTAATACTTCACATTTCACAATAATGTTTTTTTTTCGTTCCGTAAACCACCACTTTTGAACTTGATAACCAAAACATATACCATGGATCCAAGCTACTACAACCCCAAAGACTTAAAGAAATTCGGTTCTATCGGCGATTGGGACAAAGATCTGGCCGACAAATTTTTTAGCTGGTATGGCGATGTATTTGCCGAAGGAGCCCTTACTGCTCGCGAAAAAAGCATTATAGCACTCGCCGTTTCTCATGCCGTTCAATGTCCATATTGCATAGACGCATATTCTACAGACTGCCTTCAAAAAGGAGTAAACAAAGAACAAATGATGGAAGCTGTACATGTAGCTGCAGCAATTCGTGGAGGAGCCTCCCTTGTACATGGTGTTCAAATGATGAATAAAGTGGATAAGCTTTCGATGTAATCGGTTATGAAAAAATCTCTCCACGCCAGGCACAGCGAATTGGCTGAATCCACAGAACAATTGAAGTTTCTGAGCAATGGTATTTTTGGTGAAAAAGGTCTTCCAACATTCAAGCAAAAACTTGAAACATCCGGATGTCACACTCTACGGCCTAGCTCTTTAGAGATTTTTCAAATCAATGTAGGTTACATGTGCAATCAGGTTTGCAATCACTGTCATGTAGATGCCGGACCGGATCGCAAGGAAATTATGACTCGCGAAACCATGCAATTTTGTCTAAATAAAATTGCTGAAAGTGGAGCGCATACTCTAGATATCACGGGCGGTGCACCCGAAATGAATCCGGATTTTCGATGGTTCATCGAAGAGGCCCGTAAAACAGGTGTTAAAGAGATTATCGTACGATGCAATCTCACCATTATTCTAGCTAATAAAAAATACCATGACTTACCCGATTTTTTTGCCGAACACAAAATTCATGTAGTGTCTTCCCTACCCTTTTATAGCAAGGATAGAACGGATAAACAAAGAGGTGATGGCGTTTTCGACAAGAGCATTTTAGCTCTCAAAATGCTTAACGATCGCGGATACGGTAAAGAAGGAAGCGGATTGATTCTAGATTTAGTTTACAATCCTGCAGGTGCTTTCCTACCCACAAATCAGATTGGACTGGAACGAGATTTTAAGAAAAGTCTGAGAGACGATCACGCTATCATTTTTAATTCCCTCTTCGCCATTACCAATATGCCCATTGCTCGGTATCTGGAATATCTAATAGCAAGTGGCAATTATGAAGACTATATGGAAACGCTTGTGAATGCATACAATCCGGCTACCATTGAAGGACTCATGTGTCGAAATACACTTAGCATTAGTTGGGATGGAAAGTTGTACGACTGCGACTTCAATCAAATGCTAAACCTGCCAATAGCCCATCATTCAAAGCACATTTCGGAAGTTGATATGAGCGCTTTACTCGACAGAAACATTGCGGTTTCTCAGCACTGTTTTGGATGCACTGCCGGTTCAGGATCCTCATGCCAGGGTGCTACCGTTTAGATATTGCTTTAAGAAAAACCTTTTTACGGCTCATTCTTAAATTCAAGCAGATCGCCCGGTTGACAATCCAGTACTTTGCAAATCGCTTCAAGCGTGCTGAATCGAATGGCTTTTGCTTTGCCTGTTTTTAAAATGGACAAATTTGAAAGTGTAATGTCAACTCTCTCCGATAGCTCATTCAACGAAATTTTTCGTTTAGCCATCATCACATCTAGGTTTACTACTATCGACATGGCTTAAATGGTTAGATCGTTTTCTGTTTGAAGTTCGATTCCCCTTTTGAATATGTGAGCGATAACCAAAAGTGAAATGCTCATAAACAACCAAACATCGGCACCACCAAATCCCATGTCCCTGATGTCGGGCATTTGAATTCCACTTAGAACCATTTGACCGGAAAAACTCGCTCCCCAAGCGGAAAATATCCCAATTCCCAAAGCGATGTACCCAATGTTCATGATAAATCTTCCGGTGGATCGATTAAATGGATTCGCTAGATTCAATCGCTTGTCGTGAAAGATTTTTACGATTAGGTAAAACATCAAAGCTTTCAGCACCGAAACAATAACAAGAAGCGAAGTTTGAGTAATAAAATGACTCTGACTGAAATAATACAGTTCGCTCAAATTCACCTGCGTCCAAAATTTTGCAGCACCCGCCGGATTGTACAGGATGACAAAAACCGTATTTACGATAAATCCTCCTGCCTCAATGCAGAGACCGACAAACAGAATCCAAGCTATTACTTGAAGTACTATAAGAATGTGTTGAGTTTTCATATGATTTTTTATCAATTTCCTGAGGGCAAATATAGAAATTATTTATTGATAAACAATAAAATTACATCTAATATCAATTATTTTTCATCTAAAAGCGATAATCAATTTTCGAAAATCAATTTTTAGCCTTTTGGGAATTTGCCTCCACTCTACAATTTGAGTTTCCTCACTTCAACTTACTTTTATTGTATAACTTGGAATCTGAGTTTCATCAATCGGCATAGCAGGTTTGAAAAACGCGATTAGCTTTGCACTCGAAAAAATCGTCGGAACGATTTTTAAAGAATCATTTTTCACCAAAAAAAAGCGATTATAACCATGAAAGTAACAGTAGTTGGAGCAGGTAACGTAGGAGCAACATGCGCCGATGTTCTTGCCCATAAAGAAATTGCGAATGAGGTAGTATTGGTGGATATCAAAGCCGGTTTTGCAGAAGGCAAAGCGCTTGATATCTGGGAAACTGCTCCGATCAACTTGTATGATACACGCACCACGGGATCTACCGACGACTATTCGAAAACTGCGGACAGCGAAGTGGTTGTAATTACGAGTGGGCTTCCACGCAAACCGGGCATGAGTCGCGATGATTTGATCGCAACGAACGCCGGTATTGTAAAAAGCGTTACTGAAAACGTAATAAAGTACTCACCCAATGCAAAGATCATTGTGGTGAGCAATCCTTTGGACGTAATGACGTATTGCGCTTATCTAACCGCCAATGTTCCAAGTACACGTGTATTTGGTATGGCCGGAATTCTAGATACTGCGCGTTACCGTGCATTTTTGGCAGAAGCGTTGAACTGCAGCCCAAAGGATATTCAAGCCGTTTTAATGGGAGGACATGGTGATACTATGGTTCCACTGCCACGTTACACAACTGTAGGAGGTATACCTGTTACAGAACTTATCGCCGAGGATAAATTAAATGCAATAGTTGAAAGAACCAAAGTGGGTGGTGGAGAAATCGTAAACCTCTTGGGTACTTCAGCTTGGTATGCTCCCGGAGCAGCCGCGGCACAGATGGTAGAAGCTATCGTTCGCGACCAAAAACGCATTTTCCCATGCTGTACTTGGCTTACCGGAGAGTATGGATTAAAAGATATCTACCTCGGAGTACCCGTAGTTCTTGGCAAAAACGGAATTGAAAAGGTTATCGAACTCAAGTTGAACGAAACCGAAATGGAAATGCTCCATTCTAGCGCCAAATCTGTGAAAGAAGTAATGAGTGTATTGGACAACATGAACAAAGTATCTGCCTAATATACAGCCAAATAATAAAAAACCGCGTCCGAAAGACGCGGTTTTTTTATGCCCTTTATGCTCTGCCGTATTTCACCCGGAAAGCCCCGAAAATCATCCCGGGAGAACCAAATAATAATTCTTACGTTCTAGCATTCGCTACTTGGAATACATTCGACTCTGAAAACCCGAGATGGTTTTCCGTTCATTAACTAAAACCGGATTTATTATGCTCAAGCACCTGGCATTTTTATCTTTCACTTTTCTATTGGTTGTAGATGCCAACTCACAAACGCGAAGAAGAGTCAACAACACCGGCGTCTCCTCGCCTTTTACCAACCTCCAAACAGCTATTAATGCCAGTGCCGATGGCGATATAATAATTGTTGAGCACTCCGATATCAGTTATGGAAGTGCTACCGTCGATCGGAATATTACCATCTATGGCCCCGGCTACTACCTTTCAGAAAACTGGGCTACCGATAGTACCCAATGGGATTTTAGACCGGCTACGATAGGTACACTTACCCTTCAAAATAATGCCAGCGGTGCCACCATACAAGGATTAACTGTAGGTAATATAGTAGTTCAGCAATGCGATAGTTTAGAGATCAGCCGAAATAAAATAACGGGATCTGTTCGTTTAGGCACACTCGGTAATGCAAAAAATGTGTTGCTTACTCAAAACTTTATAGAAGGCCCGGCGCCCATTTTAGTTGAAATCATAAATGCTACGAGTTATATGATTTCAAATAACTACATCAAAAACACCAACAACTCAGGAACGAATTCTATCCTCGTAACAGCCGGAAATGGCCTAGTGTTAAACAATTTGTTTTTAGGTAGTCCCGACAATGTTTTCAAAAACTCAACCATTCAAAACAACTATTTTGAAAACAGTGAAATTGATGTGGCGAATAGTTCGAATTTGACTGTCACACATAACATTGGTCGAAGCAATTTTCTATCCACGAGTTATGGTGGAATCTTGAATAACAATATTTCAAGTGTCGAACCGGATTCGCTTTACTGCTTCGACATGAGCACCAGTCCGGATGTGGTGTATTCTTGGTACAATCCAAATCCACTTAATCCGATACTTATACCCGGTGCAGATGGAAAAACAAGAGTCATGTTTGGAGGAGCTTTGCCTTATGTTCCAAGCGGAATGCCCCCAATACCTAGCATTTGGCTCATAAATGGCAGTAGTACAGGCACAACAAACGGAGGTGTTTCGGTTGAAATAAAAACCAAATCAAGAAAGTGATGCGGTACATTCTACTACTCACTATTATCCTTGTATCGTCTCGGATGCAAGGACAGGATTCGGATGTCAACGTGCTTCGAGTAAATCCACATGCGAGTGCAACGGCAACTTTTTCTTCATTGCAAGATGCCGTAAATGCTTGGGTTCCGGGCGACGAAATTTGGGTCGAGTCCGTTTGTACCGGACCATGGTCGGGCTGCAATTCAACCTTTGAAAACGTATTGATCAACAAACCGGTTGTAATTCGTGGACCCGGATATTTTTTGGGTGTCAACAACATATATGCCGACCTAAACGATACAGGTTCTTTTGGATTCATCCAATTAACTTCAGGCAGCGAAGGCTGTGTAATTGCGGGATTAACAATTAGTCAACTTACCATAGGCGCTTCTTTCACTACGATCGAAAGATGTAAAATTGCAAGTCTGGAGTGCTTTTCATCGAATAATCACATTGAGAGAAATTACATCGAAGCTTCGTTCCCCGACATTACTCCACTTCGATTCAGCGGATTTTCGAATACCATAAAAAACAACTTTATAGGTTCGATTGATCAAACAAGTCCTTCGGTTTTAAGTATCGAACAAATAGGATCATTTCCGAACGTTTTTACGAGCAACACCGTTGTCGGTGGATTATCATCTTTTCAGGGTATTGCCATTACCGAGAATATATTTTATAATCACGTATTTCAAAACCTCGACAACTGTATTGTTGCTTTCAATTTATTCAACCAAGCTGAGCCTGTTTCGCAAGTCGATCTCGGCGGAGAAATCAACGATGCATGTCAAGTTTTATGTAATACGAGTAACCAAATTAACCTAACGTCTGAGTACTTTATCGGAGGAGTTGGCGATACCCAATGGATACCTACAGATGCATCCCCTGCCAATGGAATTGCAAGCGATGGAACCTCGGTAGGAATGTATGACCAAAGTCCTTTCTCCTATCGAACTTCCGGTTTAAGTATTGATCCGATCATTAGCCAGGTGAATGTTTCAAATTGCATCAACGAAGGATTTCAATTGATTCCGGTGAGCCTAGTCGCCACTTCCGGGTCCGATACGCCTGTTTTGTTTGCCGAGTACTTTTTCGATTTCGATCCGGGAGTTGGTTTAGGTACACTCATTCAACTTAATGATGCGGCTTTGGGACTAATCTATTTTAATGCAGATCTCTCCGGTTTGGCTCCCGGACCGCACGTTCTGGGCATTCGGCTTAGCGATATTCTTAGCAACTTCAGTTTTACACAAGAGCGTAACTTTACAATTAAATCCAATCCCCCGGTAGCGGATATAGTAGGTTACGAATACGTAATAGATATCGATAACGGATTCGGCTCCGGTATTCCGGTCAATAGCGTTGCCCCCGCTAGTTCAGTCGATTTTGCCACCATAATTAACTCTTCAGAACTTTCGGAAGGATTCCATCAAATTCAGTTCAGAGCTATTGATGCAGATGGCAGCTACGGAGTAACACAAGTGAAAACGGTGTTCATTTTACCCCCTACCGATCAAGGAGGTACAGATGAACCGGAGACAAATACGATTTCCTATTTTACGGGAGAAGACCCCGGAATCGATCTCACACCTGAATTTCCGGTTTCCAACATAGATAATTTCGGTTCGTTTTTGGAGCTTATGTTTAGTGAACCCGGCATTCATGATGTCAATATTAGGGTAAAGGATAACTTCGGAAATTGGAGCACAACGCAAGTAAAGACCTATTACATTCTGCCTGAAGAACAACCGGAGCCTAATCTAGATCGGATCGAATATTATGTGGATGTTGATCCGGGATACAACGACAGTCCAAACTTTAGCCTTCCACAAGGAACGACATTTGAAGGCTTATTGACCATTCCACTTACCAATGTAACCGGAGGATATCATTACTTGTTTTTCCGAACGCGAGATGTGAGTGGTGACTTCAGTACTACCCAGAAAAAACTGGTTTACGTCATGGACTCCGGTTTTATGGCCGCCGATTTTAATGATGATGGAGTGGTAAATATCACCGACCTTTTGATATTAGTTTCGAATTACGGATGTAGCGGTGGGGCTTGCATTTCGGATCTTACTGGAGATGGTCTTACAACCATTGCGGATTTACTTGCGTTTATACAATACTTCGGACAACCGGGTCCACCACCTATCGGACCTTGATCTTTCTCTGTTTATGTAGAGTATTCTTAACCAAAATACAACTGTGTCAACCGGCTGCGCAACAAAGCAACGCCGGTTGATGCTTTTTCAGGGATGGCGTGCATATCCGGAATAGAGCTTATATCAGGAATTTCGGGATCAATTATGAATTTTGGAACCTTTGGTCGAGCTGCATGTATCAATCCGGCAGCGGGATAAACAAGCAAGGAAGTGCCTATTACTGCAAATACATCCGATTCGTGAATCCATTCGGCGGCATCCTGAATAAGTGGCACTTCCTCGCCGAACCACACAATGTGAGGTCGAAGCTGAAATCCGCCCTCACACAAGTCCCCTATGCAGATGTCATTACCATTAGTATCGTAAACAAGGTTTGGAAATGCGCTGCTTCTACTCTTCATAATTTCCCCATGTAGATGCATCACTTTCGATGATCCTGCTCGTTCATGCAGGTCATCTACATTTTGAGTGATAATGCGAACCTCCATAAACTCCTCCAAAAGTGCTAAATCGATATGTGCTTGGTTGGGGTTTGCAGAAACCACGTTTTTTCGTCGAAGGTTATAGAATTCCAAGACCAATTTTCGATTTTTTTGCCAACCTTCCGGCGAGGCGACATCTTCAATTCGATGTCCTTCCCAAAGTCCACCGGCTCCCCGAAAAGTAGAAATTCCACTTTCTGCGCTTATTCCAGCACCGGTTAGAACAGATAAAATTGGCTTTTGTTGATTCATTGTGAGTGGTTAAAAGAGTAAAAGTGAGTCAAAAGGCTTGTATAAACCACAAAGATATTTTCCCATTCGAAAACTAATGCTTATTCTTGCATGCGCCTGAACAACCTATCGATTACCATGATTACCGAAGTAAGCTCGGGTGTCATCATAACCGTTGACACCAAATATGAAATGATTTTGAGTCATCCACTCAATCAGAATTTCGTGTTTTCCTATTCGATCATCATGGAAAATCGCAATGATTTTTCGATTCAGCTATTGCGCAGACATTGGTTTATATATGATTCTTGTGGCATTCATCGTGAGGTAGAAGGTCCGGGAGTTGTAGGAGAACAGCCCGTTTTATTGCCAGGTGAAAAATTTTCGTATCGCAGCGCGTGTGATTTACGCACGGAGCGCGGGAAAATGAAAGGTTTTTACACCATGCAAACAATAGGAAACAGAGGTTTTTTCAATGTTAGGATTCCGGAATTTAGCCTGGAAACGCCTTATTCGTGTAATTAGACATTTTCTCAGTTTCCTCGAAACTATTTGTGCTTAACTTACTGAAAAACAGTTTTGTAATTTAAAGTATTTCCTTCCACCCCTTTGGCAACGTATCTGATGCCGAAGTGGCTTTGTATTAAATAATTTCGAAAATACTTGTGTGGGTAAAAAATTAGCTTACATTTGGGCCAAACTGTTCCCTGCAACATGCGTTTCTATTAGAAAATATGTTTGTCTAGGACGTTTTAAAAGTAGTATCAATAAACATTTTTTTTAATGAACATTTTTGTTTCAGGCTTGAGTTACAGCCTTTCGAGCGAAGAGCTCTCAGAAGTTTTTGCACAGTTTGGTACTGTTGCATCAGCACGTGTTATCACAGACAAACAAACCGACCGCTCAAGAGGTTTTGGTTTTGTTGAAATGCCAATGGATGAAGAAGCGCGCAACGCGATTTCTCAATTGGATCAAAGCGAAGTTAAAGGCAGAAAAATTGCCGTGAAGGAAGCCGAAGAACGTGCTCCTCGCACTAACGATCGCCCACGTAACAACTACGGTGGTGGCGGTGGTGGTCGCGGCGGCGACGGTGGATACAGATCTAACCGTTACTAAGATCGAATCAACTGACTCCAAATAAAAAAGGCCACGTAAGTGGCCTTTTTTCGTTTCTAGTAGCGGGATCGGGGATTGAACCCGAGACCTCATGATTATGAATCATGCGCTCTAACCAGCTGAGCTACCCCGCCTTTTTTGCGGGCGCAAATATAATCGGATTTCAATCGCTCCAAACATTCATTCAAGGATTCCGATCCGGTTAAAACCTAATGTCTTCATTTTGTCTGCATTGAAGTCGTTCATGCATCGAAAGTAAGTTTGATCGACATCAGTTGGACCGGACAATGTTCTTCTTTATTATTCGGATTCTCTCGCATAAAATGACTAAACTTGCAAAAACCCAACTCAGACAAATATGGCTAAGGTGAAAATGGAATTGGAATACGTGATGAAGACTTCTGATCATGTACTGTTTACTTGTATCAGCACTCCTAGTGGTCTGGCAGAATGGTTTGCAGAAAATGTAAATGTTAAAGGTGACGAATACACTTTCATCTGGGAGGGTGAAGAACGTCGAGCCGAACTTGATACCGTTAAGAAAAATACATCAGTCAAATTCCATTGGATCGATGAAACCAAGGAAAAAACATACTTCGAAATGAAAATTCGTCACGATGATATGACCGGAGATGTGGCACTTCTCGTTACCGATTTTGCCGAAGAAGATGAAGCTGAAGAATATAAAATGCTTTGGGATAGCGCTGTCGAAAATTTAATGCGCATTATTGGCGCCTAGAGCTATTCCAAGCCGGTCTCTCAATCAGACCGACCGAATTCTAAAACATCCTAACTTTCTCTATTCCTTGTTCTAAAATTGTAGAACAATTTAGCCTTGTTAAATTCGATCGCCCAAATCGGAATCGAATTGAAGAATGGAATTTGAATAGCATGAAAAAGAAGGTGTTAACTCCTCTATATTCGATATTTCGTATTATCGTAATTCTATGCTCATTTCTTTGTGGCCTCCATTCGGTATCTGCTCAAACCCATAATTTCCGGAAATACACCGTGGCAGATGGTTTGCCGGGATCATTACTCTACCGGTCTTTTCAAGATAGCCATGGATTTATTTGGTTTGGCAGTGATGCCGGTGTTGCTCGCTTCGATGGTACACGTTTCGATCTTTTCACCATGGACGACGGATTATCGGACAACGAAATCTTCGGCATACATGAGGATAAAGAAGGCAATATTTGGTTTCGAACGGACTTATTTCCGAGAACGTAAAATCAATTGCCATCGATGGTGATAAAATTTATGCCGGAACAGATCGTGGATTGAGCATTATACCTCTTGATGCAAACGTTCAAACCATCTACACTCCAAACTTATACATCCGAGAAGTAAGCGGCACTTGGGGAAAGTGGACCGATAACTCGCTCATCGAAATGGACTATACCAACAACAATCTGTCGGTTACTTTTGGAGCTATTACATTTACACAACCCGAATCTGTTGAATACGAATACAACCTAAACAATAAGGGGAATTGGCTTCTTTGTCCCGGCAATTTTATCGCTTTAAGTCAATTGCCTTATGGTGAAAACCAATTGCAGATTCGTGCGCGAAATAAAAACAGCAATTGGGTATACTCGGATTTATTGTTCTTCTCGGTGATACCTCCTTTTTTGAAAACAACCTTGTTCTACATCATTGCCATATTTCTGATCGGCTCCCTTATTTCGCTTATCATCTATCAGAGATACCAGAAAAAAGTTCAGATACTGCAAAAGACTGCAATGATTAATGAAGAGCGGAACCGCATTTCAGCCGACCTGCACGACGACATCGGAGCGGATTTGTCGCGTATTGTAGTGGCTAGTGAATTGATCAAGTTCAATCATACCGAAGACCGCGATTTGCCGGCTGTAAATAAAATCATAGATGGAGCTCACAATCTTCGATCCAAAGTGGATAATATAATATGGGCATTAAATCCATCGTACGATTCTATGAAAAACTTCGTGAGTTATATCCGTCAGCAGGGTATGGAGTTCTTCAGCGATACGGCCGTGCAATTCAACCTAACCCACGATGATAGTGGTTTGGACGAGCGTTTGACCACTTTGGAACGAAGAAATTTATTTTTAGTGATCAAGGAAGTATTTAATAATGTACTTAAACACTCAGGTGCTAAAACATTAAATACACATATATCTAGTCAGGGTGGTCTTCTGAAAATTTGCATCTCCGACAATGGCAAAGGAATGCCTCATCCCGACTCTATTAAATGGAATAATGGTGGACTTACTTTAAGAAGACGAACGCATGAAATTAAAGGTAGTATAGAATGGAGCAAAACCGATGGAGGTGGTACAACCGTTTGTATTTATGTCAAAACTGATAAATAAATAATTGGTAGGAGTAAGAATTACACAAATGCTTTATTAAATTAGACCTTGATGATAAATGTAGGACTTGTAGAAGACGACCACGAAGTAAGACAAGGATATTCTTTCTTGATTGAACAAGCCGGAGATCTTCGCTGTCACCCCTTTTCGGATGCCGAAACACTCATTGCCGAGATAGAACACGCCAACTTAGATGTTGTTTTGATGGATGTTAATTTACCCGGAATGTCCGGTATTGAATGTACTCGAATTATTAAACAAATGGCTCCGAATACGCAAGTCATGATGTTTACGGTATACGAAAACAATGAATCCGTATTTCAAGCATTAGAAGCCGGGGCAAGTGGTTATGTGTTAAAACATTCAAGCCCCTCTTTTATAGTTAGCAGTATTATGGACTTGTACAAAGGAGGTGCTCCGATGTCGGCTCAAATTGCTCGTAAAGTGGTTTCTTCCTTCAATAAAAAACTAGCTTCTGTGCCGGTGGCTGATTATTTCCTTTCCACTCGCGAAGAAGAAGTACTCGATTTGTTATCTCAGGGATTTCGTTACCAAGATATTGCGGATAAACTTTTTATTTCTATAGCTACTGTGCGTTCGCACATCTACAATATATACGAAAAGCTACATGTGAAAAATCGCACGGAAGCATTAAATAAGTGGAGAAAGAAGTGATCTTTTTCCGTGCAAGCACTACTTCAATTCACGATCCATCCAATTCAAACGCGCTGCAATAAAGGACTTGATATTTTGAATTTCAGTATCGTGATCTTTCGGTACAGAACCATAAGGCCAAAAGACATCTTCCGGCCAACCAAAACGTGAGAGATTATTGGGTAAAACCGCACTGATTTTATTTACAATAGAATCGATTCTATTATTTATAGAATTCTCTGAAAGCAATCCGGACCGCAGATTTGTATATCGATTTACTAAATAAGAATGGAACGTCGGGTGGTTAAAAAGTTTCAACCACATCGAGTCTACAATTTCAGGTTGATCAAAAACCCAATTTTCCAATTCAGTGCCTTTTCCGTCAACAGAATTCCCAAAGGCCAAATTAAAGTCCCATACAGGACCGGCCATCAAACGTGGATTGTCCTTTTCATGCATTTTATGAAAAAATGTACTCAACCTATACGCATCAATATTTTTAGCCAATTCGTTTATCAAAATATAGTCGGCGAAAGAAGTAAAATCAACAGCATCATCAAGGTTAGGAATTTCATCCATAATAGCTCTGGTAATAATACCCAACTGATCAGTCGTGCGTTTTATATACCATTGCTCGGGGTCAATTCCGGGGATTGGATCTTCTAAAATAAATGCTAAATCAGACGGATAAAGCACTAAATCATTCTCTGAAACCGGATTCACAAGCACCAGAAATGCATTGTTGTCCGTATTCAAACTATCTAAAGGATCAAAACGAAGGTCTACTCTACCGCGCATACTTTGTACCTTCTCCATTAAAAAATAAAGCCCTCTATAATTATTATTTATGAATAATTCAATTGGAATAGACTTAGGAGCATAATGTCCCAGGGCCTCAGAAAGCGAATAAGCAAGATTATTTCTAATCAGAGACAAATCGATAAATGGACCATACAAGACCCAATCGGATGCAGGAGCCATGTTGGAAATAGAAAGGAGTTTTCTCTCTTTGGAGCCATCTTCGACAAAACGCATGTTGAACTGCTTTTTATCAAAAGCTTGAGAAGATCGACCTCTAGTCTCCAACAAAATTTCGCTCGATAGAAGAACCTCTCCCGCAAGTTCTAATCGCGTTGCGCCCCTTACTTTTGGGTCGTCGGGAATTAGATGATCAGGCACCTCCAAGTACATCACAGCTATATCCGGATTCGCTTGCCAAGCAATACCTTTTGCGCATTTTTCATTTTTGTATCGGGTCGAAAAAGCATCGTTATATGCCACGAATTTCCAATCGTTGGGTCCCATATTTCGCAAGCCATCCTTCGTTGTCCAAACCCGCAAACTATTGTAACCGGGTTTGATGGCGGAACGAATTATATCATCTCCAAAAAAATGCTCTTGAGGATCGTAATGTTTAGATATTCCAATTTGAGTTGAATCAGTGTGTTGAGGATAATAGGAAAATGGATTTTTATCCATTACCATTTTATGGTTAATGAGCACTTGAAGAACTTGTGTTCCACCGGCTACAAAATAGTAATCTCTCAAATCTGCCGTATCGCCAACAAAAAATGTTGTACTGAATTCTATAGTTCGACCATCTTCGAGTTCTTTCATTTCCCACTCTACCCCTTTACCGGCAAGGCTTTTCCAACCGGGCCCGTAGCTGCGCCACCCAAAAACAAAGGCAGCAATAAATAATAAGACTAACAAAGCCGATAGCAGGTATTTGGTCTTTGGTTTAATGGACATGATTAGATATAGAAAAAATCCATTTGCCTTTACTGTCCAAAAATTGATAGTCCATACCCTGCTCTACTTTTTTGTAGTAGAAGTATTTTACATCCGGAGTAAACCTTTTCGTTCCTGTTTTTTTTCCGGGAACCAAATGAAGACTTTCTCCCGGTTGAAGCATACAATGAAGAGGAACTTCTGCACATATACGATCCCTATTCATGAGTTTACATCCTCCTAAATCCAAGGGTGCATAAAACTTATTCGTAATAGAAAAGATTCCATCGTTCTCAGAAAAGAACAGAATATCGGACGCTGTATAAGTGGCTATATTACCCAATTCCTTCCCCGCAAAGAATGGAGAACCTTTGAAATCGTAAAAAAGAGTGCTGTCAATCGCCATCACATTCGGAAGTGGAACATTGCAGTAATTGCTACCAAAATCAACGACGCCATCATCGCTGATAACTATATTATTGGTTTCATTCGGAGACAATAAAATGTTGTGGTCGAGATATACTTTGCCAGCTTGAAAATAACCGGGCTCTTTTCGTTTTACTTGTATATTAAACATATTATGCATAAACACATTGTCCAAAATCCGTGCATCCGAGGAGTCCTTGATCTCAGCTCCTGTTTTATTCTGACAGATGTAATTGGCATATATCAGAATATTCTCCGACTTTCCGGAGTGATCAACTCCCACTGATATAGCCTTATCTCTATTTTGACAAAGTACATTTTTCTCAATAACTACATTTTTGCAATCGTTTAAATCAATGGCATCATCTTTAGAAAAACGAACCACATTCATAGAGATCAAGCCACTATCCGCCGAGATGTATTCTATAGCATCGGGAACATGTTCAAAAGTAGAATTGGAAACAACCGGATAACCGCCGTGTAAATTCATTCCCTCTCCTGTACCGTTTCCAAAAACTTGGCAGTTATTCATACGAAATCTGCTCTCGGATCCCCAAATCATAGACGGTCGTCCGGCTATCTTATCAAGGTCCAATGCTTGTAGTTGCAGTTTACAATTTTCTAAGGTTAGGTCTGAATTTCGTATTACAATTCTGCCATCGTAAAAGCTGCAATTATTCAGGACTATCGGTTTGGCACAGTGATCGAATTCTATAATTTTCCAACCGCCTACGTTAGACGCACAAGAAAAAATTACCGGAGAAATCGAGTCGTGTTCAACCACTACATTTCCTTTAACATGAATAGAAACATCATTATCCAAAAACACCTCAGTGCCTGCTTCTATGCGTAATTCAGAAGATTCCGAGAGTTCCAAATCCTTTCGAATTACATAAGGTCCATTGGATTTCTTCAAAAAAACCTTTCCCTGCAAACTATTGATTTCATTCGCTTTTCCACATACATTTATTACATTGAAACGCGAGTAACCTGTCAAGTAATCATCTCCGCGGCGTGCGATAACTTTATAAAATAATTCACCCTCAGTAAAAGGCCCTTGCGGTATAAAAAATGTATCAGAGATATCCTTTATTATCGTAGTTGATTTATCGGGCATTTCATGGTCATAGGAATACCTCACTTCATAGGTAATTCCATTTTCTTTAGCTTGAGCAATAGGTGTCCAACAAAACACCGGGTCCAAGACCCTGTTTTTTGGCCCTTCCGATACCCAAAAAGGCTGCATCGGTCCGATCAGTGTGGATTGTCGTCTTGAAAGAGTTTCACTCAAATATTGTTTTTCGCGTTTTAGTTTTTCCTTCCATTCATTCAAATCTTTGACATCATCTCTAGAATCCATATCAACCCAAGTGGCCATCTTCTCTTCAATATGCTGAATGTACTCTTCCAGATTCATGCCTTTCACCACCTTATCAATTCGGGTTAACTCCTCTGATAGGTCAGACTTTAAGGTGCTATCGGAAAACAATTTCATAATAAGTTCATTGTCGGCCTGCCACCCATTCCCCATCTCAAACAAATTTCTCCAATCGTATTTAGAAAGTGTCTTGTCAAGATCCCAATGAATCATAGTCCAGCGCCTATCTACCAATTGATCTCGATAGAGATAATAGTTATGGTAATACGTACTCCCATTTGAAAGGTAGGCGTTCAGAGCCATGTGTTTCACCAATTGATCATAATGAAAATGCTTTCGAACAAACGCTTGAATACCTGCAATACTAACCGTATCAACTTCATCGATCAAATCCTGCAAGTCATACCAGCTGTCGGATTCATTGGTCTTTTTCTCCCAATGTTCTTGTAAGTTGTCGTATTTCGTGAGGCTTGCCCCGTCATGTGCCGACTTGTAGAAATTACCCTTCGGATTCATTCCGTACTTGGATAGAAAATCTTCATCCATGTTTTCTACCTGCAGGAAAAGTCCATAATATTCATCGTTCATATAAACGGGAGAAAATGAAGTTGAAAAACAGGGCAGTCCATTCTCTTGTATTATGAGTGAAGAGAGATGCTGATGGATGTAACTTTTATCTAAATATTCAGCATTTAGATTGATCGTTGATGTCTTTTGTCCATTGTCATCAAGCAATTGAATTTTCAACGATTTTTTTGGAAATTCGCGCGAAGTATCACCCCTCAATCTCAAACGACCTTTATGCGTTTTTCCTTTGAATGTGACTTCAACCGGAATAAAATGGTCTGTTTTTGGGTTTTCCATGATGTAGGCTAGACTGTCGGGATTGCAAACCAACCGGTACTCCTCAATAGGCACTTCCCTATCCTCTTTGCAGGAGCTCAGTCCGAACATTATAGCTACCAAAAGCAGCAAAGGGTAATAAAAGACCTGTTTTCGCATGAAGGGACAAGAATAGCACTCGATTCTTAAAGTTCGAAATTCAAGAACAATTTATCGCCATTCATATACTTTTTTTTGAACCATCCGTTTTTGCGAACGACTTTATGACTACATTCGTCTTTCACCCACTAAACCTTGTACTATGACCACTTCCAGGGAAGAACTCCGCAGGGCTGTGCATTCTATATTGAATGATGTAGTTGAACAAGGGTTTCATCATCTTGTAACCCATCAACAAGAAAGTGACGAGCTGAACCGAGTTATTCATGAGGCTACAGAAGAATTAAATTTCCAGATTATGCAGATTGATGCACATAACCACCGGACAGGCAGTCCTGAGTTGCATAATCACTTTTTGGCTATTTCTAAGAACACCCAACGAAAAAGTCTTGAACTTCTATCCCGTATCCAAAGGTTAAAGCAGCCTAAAATGCCCTCCAATAGAGAATAATTCCTCCGCCTCTACATTAGTAAGGGATCTCTAAATCGAAGCAAGCATTTTTCCGATCTGCTTTATTTCGCTTTTCATAAGGCCGCGAGTATCATATTTCTTGGCTTCATTAAGGAAATTCATGGCCTCTCTTTTTTTACGTTTGTTTGCCATGATAACAGCCAAATTCAGATATACCGCAGCTTTATCATGATCCATTCTCAAGCCTAAATCGAGGGCTCTTCGAAAGTACTTTTCACTTTGTGCAAGGCTGTTTTTCTGGATATCAACCGAGCCCAATAAAAAGTAATAGTAACCCTTTTGACTTTTCCACAAATAGTCCGGATTGGTTCGCTCAAGCCATTTTTTGGCCCCATCCATCTTTTGTTGACGGATTTGAAAGAAGGCTAAAATGAGTCGCATACTTCTGAAAATAATGAGCGTCAGAAGCGCCGTAAGCAAAACCACAAATATTCCTGAAATCCAATGTCCGGTTACAAAAAGATAAACGGCCCAAGCCAAGGAAGCTGCAGCAGTGGCAATTTTTACAATTCTGGTATCTATTTTATTGATCATACAATTCTAAAAGGGCTGCAAATCTAGGTCCTGTATTGGAAAAAAACCTATCTTCGTAGGACTTAATTACCTACAACTCGTTTCCATGAGGGGTCTCATCTATTTGTGTGCCTTGTTTATGGTGCTTTTTGGCCAAACTGCAAGCTCCCAAACAACTGCTCTAAAACTCAATACCAGTTTTATACTCGGATTGCGTCAAGTAGGTGGCTTTGCTATCGAATATACTCCCGACAGCTGTGCTCTCAGTGTAGGACTGGGATTAGAATTTGGAAATTTTGAATCGCGTCAATTTGAAATCGGTGCCTCGCAAATGGATAGCCGAACGGTTGTGGGTGCAGGAGTTTCTCCGCATTTTCGATATTATCCTTTCCGCAAAAATCGACCTTCACCCCATGGTTTTTTCATTGAAACGAACTATCGCCTTCGATTTGTGCGGGAAACCAGCATAACCGGAGCCGTTATAAGTCCTTTGGGTTACGATTTGGAGAATGCTGAGGTGCAAAGCAACAATCGCTGGATTAGTGATTTCAGTATGGCAGGAGGTTTTAAAACCGGAAGGGGAAAACGAAACATGGAATTCGAGTTCTTGGGTGGTATCGGTTATTCCCCTGTTTTACAAGAATCTTATTATAGAGTCGAGTTATTTATTGCGGGTATTTTCAATCGAAAATCGCGGCTCGGTGATGATTTCTTTTGGTAGCTTTGCACCCTGCATTTACCAAAAAATGCACGAGAGTGAGACGCACCATGGCTAAGCAAAAAACAGAGCACATCAACATCTATAAATTCCGTGTCATTATTGACGCTGAAGAAGATGTCTTCCGCGATATTGAAATCAGTACCGACGATCTTTTTTTCTCGTTGCATAAAGCCATTCTCGATGCCTTCGATTTCGAAGATGGCGAAATGGCCTCGTTTTACATGAGCGACGACAACTGGGAAAAAGGACTGGAAATATCCCTTATGGATATGGGTTCCGACAGCTTGAGCATGACCGGAAGCGTTCTTTCCGATTTTGTAGATAAGCCTTCCGACAAACTACTATATGTCTATGACTTCTTGCGCATGTGGTGTTTTTACGTCGAATTGGTAGAAGTGACCAAAGAAAAACCAAGTACAATTTATCCACGAGTTGCCCTAGTCTTTGGCGATGCACCATCGCAAGACAGTAAGGAAATGGATTTATTCGGGACCGAGGTGGATAACGAAGAATTCGACGATCAAAATGATGATTATGAAGGCTCCGATGACGAAGATGAGGAAAACGAATTCTTC
>JBILMS010000159.1:0-4342 GCA_044375415.1 Flavobacteriales bacterium | reverse complement strand
CGACGTCGTCGCGCGGATGCGCGACCGCGGCGGCCAGACGAAGTTCAGGTACCGATCGACGGATCACCTCGACGAGATGCTGACCGAACCGCCCGCATCCGACGATCGCGTAACGTACCTGGGATTGAGGCTCAGTCATCACGGGCTATGCTCCTCCCCGATCCGGCGGCGTCGTCGCCCGCGCTCCCACCCAACTCCGCGAGAACCGACGCTGACCGGGCACCGGCCAAGACGCCGACAAGACCGTCATCCGGTCGTCCTCGGTCACGAACAGCGTGCGGAAATCCGGTCCGCCGAACACGCAGTTGGTGGGATGGCGTCCGCCCGTGTCTATCGAAGCCGAGATTTGTCCGTTCGGCGCGACGACCTCTATCGTGCCGCCCCCGAACAGGGCGACGAGAAGATTGCCGGCGGAATCATAGGCGATACCGTCCGGCAGATGGTCGACGAAGCGGTGCAGCGTATCCGGTGGCCCAAGCGACCTGCCGCCATCGCGCAACTCGAAACGCAGGATCCGATGGGCGAAGCTCTCCGCCACCACGAGCCATCGGCCGTCGTCGGAAATCGTGATGCCGTTGGGAAAGCTCAGGCCTGAAGCCAGGACGCTCGCATGTCCGGTCGCGGGATCGATGCGCAGGATCCGCCCCGGCGCGTCGAGGGAAAGCCCCGGATCGGTCAGGTAGACGATGCCGTCCGCGCCGATCGCCAGATCGTTGGGCCCGAGGAACGGTTCGCCGCCAACCGTATCGGAGACGCTCCGGATCGTGCGGGACGCGGTGTCGATCTCCTGCAGGGCGCGATTGCGGGCATCGGCGAGGAGCAACCGGCCCGCGCCCGTCCAGGCGACGGATTGTGGCTTGCCGCCGGTCTGCACGATCTCCTCGACCGGCCCTCCCGGCGACACGAGAAGAACGCGGCCGGTCCAGCGGCTGACCAGCGCGAGCGCGCCGTCGGCGCGCGCAGCGGGACCCTCGGGCGACACCACGTCGCCCGCGATCGGCGTCCAGTTCATGGCGATCGGGTCTCCCGCAAGCCGGATCCGGAAGCAGGCCGGCACCGTCCACGCAAATCCATGACGGCCTATTTCTCCGCGCCGGCGGTCATGCCGGCGATCAGGTATCTCTGCGCGAAGAGATACAGCGCGAGCAACGGGCAGATGGCGATCAGCGACGAGGCGAAGCCGAAATTGTAGTCGGAATTGTCGGCACCGAAGAAATAGTAGATGCCGACGCTGACGACATGGACGTCGTTGCTGTTGGCGACCGAGAGCGGGATCAGCAGTTCGCCCCAGCACGCCAGGCAGACGAGGAAGCCGGCCGCGGAGAGCCCCGGCTTGCTAAGGGGCAGCAGGATGCTCCAGAAGACCCGCAGCCGCGAACACCCGTCGAGCACCCCGGCCTCGTCCAGCGAGCGCGGCAAGCCGTCGAGGAACCCCTTCATGATCCATATCGTGAAGGGGAGGTTCACGGCGGTGTAGACGACGATCAGACCGGCGTGGCTGTTGAGCAGCGAGACCGCCCTGAGGAGAAGGTAGTAGGGGATCAGGTTCACGGAGCTTGGAATCAGCTGCAGGACCAGGATGCCGATCAGCACGGCGTCCTTGCCGCGGAAGTTCCACCGCGAGAACCCGTAGGCGGCGAGCGTTCCGAGCGACAGCGTCAGGACCAGCGTACCGAGCGTCACGATCGCGGTGTTGAGGATGTTCCGCAGCAGCGGCGTACCCGCGAGCATGGCGGTGAAGTTGTCGAGGGTCGGCCTGCGCGGCCACAGCGTGATGGGATATTGGAAGATCTCGGATCCGTGCTTGAACGCGCCGAAGAAGACCCAGCTGAGCGGCAGCAGGACGATCGTCGCGAGCACGGCCATCAGCGCGTAGGAGCCCGCTCTGTCGATGCGCGCGGCGGCGGTGACGGGAATGTTAGCCATGGGGGCCGAGCGCCTAGGCGTCCTGGGAATGGCGCGACCGGAGGATCCGGATATAGACCGCGGTCAGCCCGAGATTGAGCAGCAGGATCAGCGTCGCGAGCGTGGAGGCGTAGCCGGCGTCGAGCGCGTCGAAGCCCTGCAGATACATGGTCAGCGCCAGGACCTCCGTCGCCTTGTCGGGCCCGCCGCCGGTCAGCTTCAGCGGAATGTCAATATGGTTCAGCGTTCCCGACGTCACCATGATGACGTTGATCAGCAGGATCGGCCGGATCGTCGGCAGCACGACGTGGCGGAAACGCTGCCATCTGCCCGCGCCATCGACGATCGCGGCCTCGACGAGTTCCTTCGATACGGTCTGCAGGGCGCCGAGCTGGAGGATGATCGACAGTGGAAGGCCGCGCCACGCGACCGTCAGGATCATGACCGCCATCGCCTCTCCGGGGCTGGAGAGCCAGGCATGCGGCGGTTGCCCGAACAGGGCGATGATCGAGTTCATCAGCCCCAGCTTGCTGCCGTTGAACATCTGCTGGAACATGACCGCGATGATCACGGGCGGAATGATCCAGGGCATGATCGCGATCGACCGGACCAGCCGCGTCCCCGCAAGACCCCGATTGAGGAGCACCGCCGCGCCCAGACCGAGCGAAACCTGCAGGAGCGTCACCGTTCCGATGAACAGGATCGTGTTGACGGCGACGCGCGGCGTGTCCGGATGGTCGAGGAACTTGCGGTAGTTCTCGAAGCCCACGAACGAGACGCCCGGGTACAGGAAGTTCAGGTCGGTGAAGCTGACATATATGCCGTTCAGCGTCGGAAAGGCCTTCACGGCGAGCAGATACGCGATCGCCGGCAGGATGAAGGGCAGGAACTGTTGCTTTTCTTTCAGTCTGATCATCGCGGCACCCGTCCGACGACAGGCTGCTGAATGACGCGCGGCGGCGCCGCGCGGCCGGCAGGAAGGCCAGCCGGGGCGCCGCGCGACTCCATCGTCAGCGCCCGGTCGACCGCCGATAGGCGGCCATGACCTGCTCACCGACATTTTCCGCCGCCTTCGCCGGCGTCAGTCGGCCCGTCAGGACGCCCGGCATCTGTTCGGACATGATGCGGACGATCTCGGGGTAGTAGGGAACGTTGGGAACGATCTTCAGCCCGGCCTTCTCCCAGGCTTCCTTCACCTGGACCATGAGCGGATCTTTGGCGAAGAATGGCTGGTTCCAGATCGGGAACTGGACCGGGATATGTCCCTGCACGGCGTTGACCGGCCCGAGAACGGCCGGATCGACCATGTGCCGGATGAAGCTCCAGGCAGGCGCCACCTTGGCGTCCTGCCGCGTCGTGATGCTGTACACGAAACCGCTGAGCACGGGGACCGACCGGGCCCCGTCCGGCAGCGGGAAGGGGAACACGCCGAGATCGCCCTTGAGCGCTGGCTGGTCAGCGAACATCTGCTGCAGCAAGGACGTGGACTGCCCGGTAGTCAGCGACTCGCCGGAGTAGAAGAACGGCCGCGTCGGCGTCTCGTCATAGTTGGCGACGATCGACGGCATGAATTGCCGGTCGACGAGTTCACGGTAGAGCGCGTAGGTGCGCTCGAGCGCCGCCCGGTTCCGACCTTCGCCCAGCACCGGCCGGCCTCCATCGTCGACCAGTTCGCCGCCCAGGCCCCAGAAGACCGAGAGCATATGCGACACGGTTTCGACCTTCGGCCCGCCGGGCAGGAGCGTGAGGAACTTGCCCTTCGCCTTCGCCGCCTCGCCCAGCTTCATGAAGTCGTTCCAGGTTTCCGGAGGCTGCTTGAAGCCGAGTGCCGACATCTCGGACGGGCGATAGAAGAAGCCGCGATAGGAATTGTAGATCCAGACTCCATAGGGCTTGCCGTCGAAGGTCACGCCCTTGACGGTATCGGGGAACAGGCGGGACCGCTCTTCCGGGGTCCATAGCGTGTCGAGCGGCCTCACCGTGCGCAGCTCGTGCATGATCGGCAACCATCCCGCGTCGAGCACCAGGACGTCCGGCAGGTTGCCGGTCGCGACGCGCGCGCGGATCGCGCGCAGCGCCTCGTTATATGCCGGCAAGTATTCATATTTGACGGTCACGCCCGGGTTGGCCTTCTCGAACTCCTTCACGGCGTTCGCATAGGCGCCCGCGATCGCGGGCAGGGTGTTCGTCGGCGAGAAGGCCGGCAAGGCGAGCACGGTGATCTCGACCGCCCGGGCGATGCCGGATAGCGCCGCGAACAGCGCGGCCATCAGGAACTTCTTCATGAGCGTCCTCCTTGTCGCTTGTGCCTGCGGATGGTCCGTCGGTACGCCCCGTCGCGTCGCCAGCGGTGTGACCCTCGGAGGCTTGGTCGCGGGAAGCGTCTCAACGTATCCGCGTTTACGCGATAATATGATCATTTAACGCTCAGATACAA
>JBILMS010000129.1:0-4383 GCA_044375415.1 Flavobacteriales bacterium | reverse complement strand
GTGAAAGGTTTTTTTTCTGTGATCGGCGATGTTTTTACGACGATTTGGAATCTATTATTAAGTGTAGTCCGGCTAGACACGCGATTATTGGCTAGAACATTTATGTTACCCTTTCATTCGTTGAACGGCCATCTATTAGTTTTTTCGGGTTATGTTGTTATTGTCATTCAAAAGCTTTTTTTTATTCAGAAATCAGATCGGTCATTCACAGAAAAGGAAACAGATTTATTGAAAGATCTTTTCGATGATTCTTTGGCGATGCATAATATTCGCCTTGTAGCTGGTAGATCCGGAATATTTCATGTGAGTGGTCGACCATTTGTCCTGGGTAATTTTATTTTCATGAAAGATGTTAGTCAGCACAGGGGGCTCTCGGTTTTGGTACACGAATGCGTACATGTGTGGCAATATCAGCAATATGGAGCGAGGTATGCATCTGAAGCGCTCTATGCTCAGTGGTCGCTCCGAAATGCTTATGATTGGAGCACTGAAAAAGAAAAAAGTGATAATTGGCGATACTGGAATCGAGAAGCGCAAGCTGCATTCATTGAAGAGTCGTGGGGAACGATTCGTCGTACTCATGAACAAAATCCTATTTCCGGTGACAATTGTGTAAAGACATTTTTAAGAGAGAGCACAGAGACATCACCTCACTTACTTTTTATGAAAGAAGTCTTGCGGGATGTAAGAAGTCGCAGTCATAATCGTTTTGTCTGATGGATCACTATACTTTCAGCTATTTTTGTACTATGAAAGGAATTGCATTCTTACTAGCATTATTCTCAACTTTCTATTCGTGTATGACAGAGCAGGCAAAGCCGATATTTAAATTGATTCGTCATTATCCCCTCGAGGGAGTGAAATCGGTATCGGGTATGGAAATTTCCGGTGGAATGATGGTTTTTGTTTCAGATAATCAAACAGGTATTCACTACAAAATGATACCATCGTTTTTCTCGGAATTGGGCGTTCAGAGTTTACCAAAGAAGAGTGTTTTAGACAGTTTGCCAATTATCCCAAAAGATGTAAAGAAAGATTTTGAGGCAATGACCACCATTCAAATTGGTAATAATCCGTGGTTGGTGTTAATTGGATCGGGATCGAAAAGTCCAACCAGAGAGTTTATTTATTTGAAAAAATTTGGCTCAGAAGAAACAGATAGTATTTTGTTTGAAGCGGGCCCATTCTATAAACAATTGCAACAAATTGCAGGCATTGGTATTGAAGACTTTAATCTCGAAGGAGCATGCAATTCAGAAGAAGAATTGTTTTTGTTTAATCGAGGAAGGAATGGTATGTACCGAACAGATTTGTCAGCGTTTGTCGAGATGGTAAAAGGTGGACCACTTGTAAAAAATATTCGATATCAAGAACTACTTCTTCCGGAACTCGATGGTTTTAAAAGTGGTATTTCCGGAGCGACCTATCATTCCGAGAAGGAGTTGATCTTATTTACTGCTTCTGTTGAGAAGACGTCTAATTGGATTGATGATGGCGAAATACTCGGCAGTTGTATCGGATACTTTTCTTCACAACAAGCCGAAGATAAAATCAATCCAATTACCGAATGGATAAAAGAAGAAGAGAATATTCTTAAGTTGAAAGTTGAAGCCATCAGTATTTCCAACGATACCAAGGGAAACAGAGTAGTCTACATGGCAACGGATAATGATTCCGAGACATGTGAGATGATTGAGTACTCGGTAGAATGGAAAATGAAAAATTGAAAATGTGGGGTGTCCGGAAACCCTAATGTTTCTCTCTGTTCCTGTTTCTCTGAACTACGAACTGTATGTGCCCTTCGCTCATTATATCATAGACCACGGCAACAATGCAAACGAGCTGCAAAGGCGTTGTTTGACGAATTATAAGATGTCGCCACTACGTGGCTTTTGGGTGTGCGTTGGTTGTTGTTTCTACAAAGATGGCGCCACTACGTGGCTAGTAAGATTTCGCCAATACTTGCCAAGTGCATAGCCGTATCCGCCTGTTCATGTTTCTCTGAACCCATGAACCCATGAACCCATCACCCAGCATCCATAACCATTCGAAGAACAGTCGTCAATATCTACGTATCCTTCATTCATAATTCATAATTCATCATTCATAATTCTTTAAGAAGCCGATAAGCCCCTTAAAATAATTCTCCTGATCATCATAAAAGCACATGTGAGAGCCGTTTGGACAGTTAGCATAGGTTCCTTTTTGAACTTGTGTACTCATCCATTTCATGTGTTCCGGATCCATGGTGTCGTGCGTTGCTCCGATGGTAAGCGTTGGGATCTTAATTTCTTTTAAACGGTCTTTTCTATCCCATTCGGTGAGTCTTCCTGCAATTCCAAATTCACTGGGACCTTGCATTGTAACATAAAGCGATTGATTGGTTTGAGCGAAGGATCGGTTCACAGGTTCGGGCCATTCTGCAATAGGAATGCGACAAATATGTTCCTGATAAAAATGTGGCATCAGAATGCCCATATAACGCGGATTGGAAAAATCGTTGGCCGCTTCCATCGCGCGGATAGAGTCGAGCAAGAGTGGGTCCATTTGTTTTGCTAAAACATCATCGGCATATTTCCCATAATCCGGACAACTGCACATCATATTTGAAATGATAAGTCCCTTGAGTTTGTCTTGATGTTGAAGAGCGTATTCCAAAGCCAATATTCCACCCCAAGAATGACCGAGGAGATAACAATTGGTATGATCAAGTCCCAATGCAATTCTCACTTGTTCTAATTCGTCGACATATCTCTGCAGATCCCAATAGGCAGTATCATTAGGATTATCGGAATGCCCGGTGCCAAGTTGGTCGTAGTATATAAACTCAATGCCTTCAGCGGGCAAGAAGCTCTCAAAGCATTCAAAATACTCGTGAGTGCAACCGGGACCACCGTTTAATAAGAGCACTTTCACTTTCGGATTGTTACCTATACGTTTTGTCCAAACGTTAAAGGTTTTGCCTAAAGTTTGTATGGGTATAATTTGAATACCGCCATCTTTAATTCCTATTTCATGGTTTTCAAAATAGGAGTTGTCGGCAATTGCAGAAGTTGGTTCGGAAGTCCGATTGGTGCAGGATACAAGTACTAAAGCACTAATGACCATGAATAGATATTTCTTCATAAAGAGGGTATTTTCGACCAAATTACAAAATCGCTTGCTGCTTCAACAAACAGTTCAACCTGTATTTGTTACCATTCATCCTAAGAGTATCGACAGCCCATTATTGGCGAGTATCTTGGCACCCAATTAACATAGACGTGGATTCATTATCACAAATAGTATTGGGAGCTGCCGTAGGTGAGCTTTTGTTGGGTAGAAAAATCGGGAACAAAGCTCTTCTCATCGGTGCCATTGGCGGGACTATTCCCGACTTGGATGTTTTACTGAACCCCTTGTTTTCCGATGAAATAACCAAGTTGCAAATACACAGGGGATATAGCCATAGCATTTTTGTTCACATACTTTTAGTTTTGCCCTTTGCTTGGCTTACGCACCGTATTTTCACAAAGGAGATTACATTTAAATATTGGTATTTGACGTGGTATCTCTTGTTTTTTACGCACGTTATGCTCGATGCGTGCACAACATACGGAACGCAGTTATTCCTTCCGTTTACCAATTATCTGGTTGGATTTAATAACATAGCCGTAATCGATATTTTTTGGACACTGCCTTTTATGTTTTTGTTGATAGTATGCATGTTTTTCCGAAGAACCAACAAATGGCGTTTCAGATGGGCATGGATTGCGATGAGTTATGCCCTTCTTTATATGGCTTTCACATTTGTAAATAAAAGTATCGTCACCGATAAATTTGCGGAAGAACTAGATCGCCAAGGAATTAAGGGTGTAGAATTATATACTTCTCCTGATATGTTTCATAATTTTCTATGGTCTGGAATAGCAGTTTCTCAGGATTCGATTTATTTGGGTGAGTATAGTTTATTGCAGAAAGAACCTGAAGTAGATTGGATAGTTTATCCAAGACACACAGAGTTGGGCGATAGACATCCTGCACAGCGTGAAGTAGAAGTGCTTAGATGGTTTGCTCAAGGTAAATATTTTTTAGTGCAGGAAGGAGAAAATCTGGCTTTTTACAACGTCAAATGGGGACGAATGGATTTTACGAAAACCAAACCGGAAGAAGCCATAGTCTTCCATTACAACATTGTGAAGGACGGGAATACATGGAAAGCGGAAGTGTACAATGGTGACATGGATGGAGAAAAAATTAAAGAGGCTTTGAATTCTTTGTATAAAAGAATTTGGACAAAAAATATTTCGGCGTTCTGAAAGTGAATTTATCTTTGAGTAGATTAAACCAAAGAAATATAATTTAGTCCAAACAAAATGAAGTATCTTTTGCTAATAGCCTTTT